>CAMCYI010000030.1 GCA_945883845.1 Bacteriovorax stolpii
GCTCTTCTTTTAATGTTCACCTTGAGTTCCCACGTATGGGCCGGGTGGACGGTCTCTACTTATAACATCAGAAATTTCGACCGCGACGACAGAGCTGGAGCTACCAATATTCCACTTCTCAAAACGATTCTTCAGTCTGTTAAGAGTGACGTGATGGCGTTTGAAGAAATTGTGAACGTAAAAGCATTTCAGGTCCTCATGACGTCAACTCTTCCTGGTTACAAGTATGAGATTTCTAATTGCGGTGGTGGCGGAGAACAGCACATTGCGATTGCGTGGAATCCACAGCTTTTCACTTTCAAATCAAAAACGGAAGATCTGAGTTTCAGCGGCCTGGATGAAACGAGTGCCTGCGGATCTCTTCGTCCTCTGTTCATGGTTACACTTGAGAGATCAGACCGGGTTGAATATTCATTTGCTGGTGTTCACCTGAAAGCAGGCGGAGATACCAATGCTATGTCCCGGCGCTGGGAACAGTACGGCAAACTTGAAAATCTCGTGAAAAACTTCAAGGGCCAGAACCTTCTCATCCTCGGCGATTTCAACACTACAGGTTACACACCTAAGAATAATGACTACGTGAAATTCACTGGTTTTATGAATAACGCTGGTATGAGGACGATGTCGGAAAACCTCAACTGTACTAACTACTGGACTGGCACACTTGGCAACGGTCTGTACGAAGCATCTGTGATCGATCACGTTCTTGTTCAGGATAAACTGGCAGGCTCAGTTACTGCATCAACAGTTGGATCACACTGCGAAAAGTTCGCGTGTCGTCCGACGAAGCCGTCAGACCTTGGTGCCTCTTACCAGCAGGTATCTGACCACTGTCCTCTTCAAGTTTCATTCAAATAAGTTTCTCTTTCTTCTTCACCAACAATTTGCTCTTTTGATACACTGGGGTGGTTCAACTACCACCCCAGGAATCCACCATGAATTTTCTTTCGAATCGTGTTGAAAAATTAGCTGAGTCTGAAACGCTTGCGATGGCACGTTTAGGGAATGAGCTAAAAGAAAAAGGTGTGAACGTCATCAACATGAGTCTGGGTGAACCGGATTTCGCAACTCCGGATTTTGTGAAACTTGCTGCGAAAGATGCCATCGATAAAAACTGCTCTTACTATACGCCGGTTCCTGGATACAAAGATCTACTCGAAGCTGTCTGCCTCAAGTTCAAGCGTGATAATAATCTCTCATTCAAGCCTTCCCAGATTGTTGCTTCAACCGGTGCTAAGCACTCGATCATCAACGTTGTTATGGCCACTGTGAATCCAGGGGATGAAGTGATTCTTCCTGCCCCTTACTGGGTGAGCTACTCAGAAATGGTTCAGCTCAATGAAGGTATTGTGATTTCCCTTCCAACTGATTACAAATCTGATTTCAAAATCACCCCAGCCCAGCTTGAAAAAGCGATCACTCCAAAAACAAAAATGTTTCTCTTCTCAAACCCTTGTAACCCGACCGGGACGATGTACACAGAAACAGAACTGCGCGCTCTCGGTGAAGTTTTCAAGAAAAATCCGCACGTGTTGATCGTGTCTGATGAAATCTACGAACACATCACGTTTCAGGGGAAAATGTTCTCGATCGGTACCATTCCGGAACTCAAGGATCGCACAGTGACTGTGAACGGACTCTCGAAAGGGTTTGCGATGACTGGCTGGAGACTTGGTTACATCGGTGCTCCAGAAGCTGTTGCGAAAGCTGTCGTGAAGATTCAGGGCCAGTTCACTTCAGGTGCCTCGTCCATCACACAAAAAGCTGCCGTGGCCGCTCTCAACGCTGATCCGTCGGTTGTCTTGCCGATGCAGGAAGCATTCCTTCGTCGTCGCGATCTTCTGATCTCACTCATGAAAGAAGTGCCGAACATTAAAGTCAATAATCCTGGCGGAGCATTTTATCTCTTTCCGGAAGTTTCATTTTACTTTGGTAAAAGTTACAATGGTACGGTGATCAAGGATGCCAAAGATCTTTGCATGTACCTTCTTAACGTCGGTCACGTGGCGATGACTCCGGGTGGAGCATTCGGCGCACCTGATTACATCCGCCTCTCTTACGCTACATCGGAAGACATCATCCGGGACGCTGTCGGAAGAATTAAAAAGGCTTTAGCCGATCTCCACTGACCAAACTCAAGGGTAAATTAAGGTCGTCTCTGAAAACTTTCATGTAGAGTTAAACCCCTTAACAGGAGAGCTCCATGAAAATTTTCTTCTTATCATTTATCGTCGCCCTTTCAGCATTTGCTGCCTCTCTGGCACCAGAGTGGAAAGTCATTTCGGAGACGGAAAACTGTCCCGTAAAAATCCAGATCAAGGCCAAAGCGGGCGAGAAGTATGTGATCGCTGTGAATGGCAAAACCGAAGAGATGCTTTACTCTGACAACGGAACTGCTTTCAATGCTGACAGCATGAACGCCACTCAGTTTGCGTCGAAGGAACCTAAAACCAAAATGAAGGACGCTGTCTCGTACAGTTTCATTCAACCAAGCTACGTAGAAAATCGTCCTGCAAAACTAGAAATTACCAAGAACGGAAAGATGGAACGCTGTCCACTCGTAGCTCAATAAGAATAAGGAATTTATGCAAACAACCTTCCGCACTGAAAAAGACACAATGGGGGACGTTGAAGTTCCAGCTCATCGCCTCTGGGGTGCGCAGACTGAACGCTCACTTCATCACTTCGCCATATCTCACGAAAAAATGGACACTCGTCTAATTTACGCTCTCGTCGTGATCAAGAAAGCCGCTGCTTACGTGAATGCCGATATGAAATTATTATCTTTCGAAAAGTCTCTCGCGATCCAGGGGGCCTGCGATGAAGTCCTGAAAGGAAATCACGCGGAAGAATTTCCACTTTCTGTTTGGCAGACAGGAAGTGGCACGCAGACGAACATGAACGTGAATGAAGTCCTCGCTAATCTCGCCTCTGAAATCATGGGCGGAGAAAGAGGTGAGAAGCGCAAGATTCATCCGAACGATGATGTGAATAAAGGTCAGAGTTCAAACGATGTGTTTCCGACGGCCATGAGTATAGCTGCCACTCAGGCAATCCTGCTGGATCTCGTGCCGGCAGTAGAAAAACTTCGGGCCACCTTAAAAGAAAAATCTGAAAAGTTCATGGGGATTACAAAGATAGGCCGCACACATCTGATGGATGCGACTCCTTTGACTCTCGGTCAGGAAATATCCGGCTATGTTTCTCAGCTCGATCACTCTCTTCGTCATATTGAAAACTCTCTTTCTCATCTTGAAGAACTCGCCATAGGCGGAACAGCGGTGGGAACAGGCCTCAATGCTCCTGAAGGTTTCGCAGGAAGAATGGCCCAGTCGATTTCGAAGCTGACGGGGATCACTTTTATCTCTGCACCAAACAAGTTTGAAGCTCTTGCTGCCAACGATGCTCTCGTACATGCTCACGGAACATTGAAAGGTCTTGCTGCTTCTCTCTTCAAAATCGCCAATGATATAAGATGGCTTGCGAGTGGACCTCGTTCAGGGCTCGGTGAAATTTCAATTCCTGAAAATGAACCTGGCTCATCTATCATGCCGGGGAAAGTTAATCCCACTCAATGTGAAGCTGTGACTATGTTGTGTGCACAGGTCATGGGAAATGATGTCGCTATCAATATTGGTGGTGCCTCAGGAAATTT
Organism: Bacteriovorax stolpii; assembly: GCA_945883845.1. Lineage (GTDB taxonomy): Bacteria > Bdellovibrionota > Bacteriovoracia > Bacteriovoracales > Bacteriovoracaceae > Peredibacter. The sequence continues at coordinate 3,656 of CAMCYI010000030.1, forward strand.
TGAACTTAACGTTTTCAAGCCGCTCATCATTCACAATTTTTTACAGAGTGTCCGTCTCTTAAGTGACGGATGTGTGAGCTTCGACCGGTTTTGCGCTCAGGGTATTGAGCCACGTGAAAAACGCATCCAGGAACACCTCGAAAATTCTCTGATGCTCGTGACGGCCCTTAATCCTCACATTGGTTACGACAAGGCCGCTGCGATTGCTAAGAAAGCTCATCACGAAGACAAAACATTAAAAGCTGCTGCGATGGAACTCGGTTATGTAACTGAGGAACAATTTAAGGACTGGGTTGATCCCCAGAAGATGACAAATTTTGCTTCATTATCTCATTAAGTTCTAATCGATGAAGTTTCGCACGGTCCCTGCATTCAGCAAAAACTGATTCGCCGGGGATCGTCGGAACCCTCACTTTTTTCGCTTCGACACACCCTCTTAAGTAAGACATTTGTGCCTGGTCAAGGGCCACGACCACTGTGACGAGGTCTTCCTCATACTCTTTCGTGACCCGCTTAGAGGGGTGGTTTGAATGGAGAGAGCACCCAACCAGCGTAAATGACACAAGAAAAATGAGTTTTACCATGCTTTAGTATAGCCTCGGGCCGCGGTAAGGAAAAAAGAATTCGATTCCCGGGGAAAGATTGTTATCTTAAGGGAACGATTTTTTTGCATGGAGCGCATCATGATCCGGATCATCTTATCAGTCCTTCTTCTTTCTTCCGTGGCCCAGGCCCGCGAAGAAAAACTTACTTCATTTGCATCAGACTACTGCACCTTTTATCCGGAAGGGACTTACTATCGTCCGGGTCTTTGGCAGCATTGCTGTCTTCAGCACGATTTATATTTCTGGGCCGGCGGAGAAAAAAATGACCGCCTGAATGCCAACTATCAACTCAGAGACTGTGTTGAAAAAGTTACCAATGCAAAACATGCCAAGGCTGTTTATGCAGGTGTGACAGCAGCTCAATATTCGCCCATCAAAGATCCGGACCAGAAGTTTAACAATGCCTGGCGCTCACGCCCGGATTATCAGCGTCTCTCAACCGAAGACATTGATCGCATCGAAAATCATCTTCGTATCACGGAGTATCCATTCCTTCCGGACTGGATGAAAATCGATCTGATCGACCAACTTCGTAAACGTCAGGCCCCATGATATTTCTTCTTCTCTTTTTTTGGTCGTCTGTTAAGGCGGCAAGCTACAGTTGCGCTCCTCAGTTTGATGAGCTTGGTATTCCTCACATTAAAACCAGATCGCAGGAGGAGTTTTATTTCTGCTTCGGAAAGATGCATGGAACAGATCGCGCCTGGGAGATGGATTACTTTCGCAGGATCGCTCAGGGAAGAAACTCAGAGGTCTTGGGTTACACGCATTTAAAATCAGACCTGATGATGAGATTTCTGAACATCGAAGAAAAGCGTGACTCTCTCTGGAAAACTTTTCCTGAGAAATACAAAAAGTATCTCGAGGCTTACGCTGATGGAGCGAATGAAGGCTTCGTGACTGGCAAGAAGGCAAAAGAGTTTCTCGACCAGGGATTTGAACCAGAGCCATGGAAAGCAGAAGACTCACTCCTTGTTCTTCTGATCCAGTCATTCGATCAGACGAGAAAAGCATTTTACCGTGACTACGAAGAAGAGAAAGACAAGGAGACCTGGGGTCATAAAGCAGTGAGGCTTTTTGATGAAGATCATCTTCCCTGGGAAAATAATATCCTCAAGCTTGGGGAGTATCCTGTTGCGCCCGTTTCTGAAAAGACTACTACCAGTATTCATCATCAGTTAAAACTCTGGGCTTCTTTTCCAACGATCTTCGGAGAAGAAACTGGATCCAATAACTGGGTCATCTCGAAAAAGAAATCTACCACCGGATCTGCTATACTCGCCAATGATCCTCATCTCGACCTGAAAACTCCGCTCTTCTGGTACTGGATCCATCTTCAGTCTCCTGAAGGGGAAGTGATTGGTGGAAGTGTTCCGGGTGTTCCTGTAGTCGCGAGCGGGACCAATGGAAAAGTTGCATGGGGTCTAACCAACGCTTACATCAATACGGCCGATGCCATTTTTATTTCTGATCTCAAGAAAGATGACATCGTTTCTGTTCGTCCATGGGTGAAATTCAAATTCGGTCCTTTCACGCTTCCGTTCTTTTTCAAGACATTTGAACTGACAAAGTCCGGGCTCCGAATTCTTCCTCTCGAAATTGAGAGCCAGTATAAGATGGCCCTTCGTTGGACCGGCTTTGCACTTGATGCTGAAGACGTCACACCGATGTTTGAGATGATGAATACAAAAGACGTCACTGAGATGAACGAAGTTCTTTCCCGCACCAAAGTTCCCGCATGGAATTATGTGTTCGCAGATCGCTCTGGTGATGTGGGGTTCAGGGTTGTCGGTAAGGCCTATCGCCATACCAAGAAACTTCCTTACGGAATTCCGCTGATGACACTGAACCAGATTGAAAATCCGGAATACCTTGCACCCGAAGAAATTCCCCACGTAATTAAACCTGCTCGCCAGTATGTTTATACGGCCAACAACCGTCACTGGGCACCGGACTCAGCTTTTTACGGCGGCCGTGCGTACTCGCAATCATTCCGCGGTTTCCGCATTGATGAATTACTTCAGGGACCACAGGATGCGCGCTCATTTAAAACAATTCAATGCGATCGCCAGGTTGTGGATGCGAGATTTTTTCTTCCGCTTATACTCAAGGCCATCAAGGTTCAGGAGTTCAAGGGCTGGCAGCTGACTTCTGATGATCATTCTAGTGCCCTTCCGCTTTATCGAAGATTTATGGATATCATGATGGAAAGCTGGAAGGTCAATGAGACGGCCCTTTATCATCTGTTATTGAAGCCGGGGAACGTTCAGGTTAAAGAAATGAAAAGTTTTCTGAAAATGGCGAGAAAGGATGTGAAGGATAAAAAATGGGGCGACTTTCATCGTCTTGGATTTATCCATCAGTCGAAAAATCCCGAATGGGTTTTCGCACCGGAAATCTCCGGTCCTGGTGACAATCACTCGGTGGATCCGGGAACAGCGAAATGGAATGCAGACAGAAAAGTTTACGAACAAACTTCTGGTGCTTCGATGAGAATGATCATTGAAATGAAAGAGCGACCGGTGATCGAACTGGCCTTGCCTGGACTCAACCGGAACTATACTGAAAAATCTTCAGCAAATCCCTGGGAATCCTGGAAGGCCTGTCGTTATTCGCGGGTTAGTTTCTAGGGTAGCGACCAGAGTTCACGTACGCCTGGCACTTCTTCTTGTTACCACCGAACACTCGTCCAAAACTTGATGTAGAAGCTTCCACACATGCCTGATAGAGATCACCGTCATCAACGCCATCTCTGACGTAATGAACAGGCTTGCCTTCATAGTCTTTACCAAGAAGTCCCATCGCGACAGATTCCGGAGTCCAATATCCGGCAGGTGCCACGTGATAATAGCAATCAGCTTTTCCATATTGAGTTGTCTCAGGAAAAACCGTTGTGACGAACATTCTTTCGATCAACTCGGTTTGGTTCGCTTTAATTTCCTGACAGTTTTTTGTCCCTGCAAATTCAAAGAACCAATCCTGGATTGAAAGAGGATTACTAATCCATCCGCCGAAGCCGGCGTCCATCGTCCAGAGAGCACCGTTTTCGTTCACAACCGGAGTCACGTGGTACCACCATGTCTTGCGTCCCACTCGTCCTGTTTTCCCAGTGTAGAAGAGGAACACTTTGGCAGCATCGATGTTGTAGTTAACTTTGAAATCGTTCACCCACATGAGGGCGCGGTTTGAACAAATTGATTCCCCTGTCTTGATGAACTCGCGGTTCATCTGTGAGTAGAGGACTTCTTTTTTTACATTGAGCTTAGCGATGTCGGTAATTTTGTAATTCCAGTCTGGAAGATTCACTGACTGAGCAAAGACCTGAGACGAGAAAATCAGCATCAAGACGAAGATAAACTTCATGCAAAACTCCGGTGTAAATGTTGACCCAAAACGGGCCGGAATAGGGATTTGGTACCAGAAGATAGGAGGGTTAAACAATTGAAAACGCGGAGCAGTGGACGAATTAGGTCAAGTTTTGATCGCAGAGGGTCGATAAGTCTTTTGAGCATAATAAAAGGCTCTTTCAGGAGGTACGTATGGGTGATAAACAGAAAAAGAAACTTACGAAAAAAGAACTTAAGGCGCAGAATCACGCGAAGTTGATGTCGAACAAAGGCGCAACCAGCAACGTGGTGGATATTAACGCGTATAAGCAAGATCAGAACAAAAAAGCAGCTTAAGCTTTCAAAGTATTTTTTCTACTTGAAGGGGGAATCATGGATTCCCCCTTTTTATTATTAACCTTCCACTCAATGTCCGAAACAGAGAGCTGTCTCTCCGTATTTTTTTCAACCATTCCTTTCAAGTTTTTTCTTAGGTCAGGCCACCTTAGAGATGTGATGACTTCCCTTTCATCAATGGTGTTTCGTCTCATATTCAATACCATTTGAAGCTTTAAATTCTTGAGAGTGCTCGAGAGTAACACTCGTGAAGCCGTGCATCATCCGACTATTCCCCTGCAGAACTTGCCTCGTGTTTAAAAATTGCGATTCCCTTTAGCCTAAAAGGACACAAGGAGATCGGATGAAAACATTTTTAAAAACAGCGCTTGTTCTTATGTCGTTGCCTGCACTGGCAGAGACTGTCGCCCTGACTTCAATGTCGGGCTCGATGAATTCCGTCAACGTATCTGAAGTAAAAACTCGTGGAGCTTACATCCAGGAAGTCAGCTTCAACATTAACTCGATCGAAACTTCTGCAAATTTCGCTCACCCACAATTTACTGTCGTGAGCGCGAAAAATATTTCCTTCTCGCAAAACGTTGGTTCTCCAAGCCTTCCATTCAAAGCATTGGTTGTTGCCGGTAAACCTTCTGACCTCGACATCGTCGTTGATGCCGGTCAGGCAGTTGAGCTCGATATGATCACTTCTCCTTCTCAGCCGGAAGATTGCCGTTGCGAAGTTCAGAAAGCTAAGAAATGGGCGTTCAATGAGAAAGCTCAGGTCATGACAAAAGTTGAATACCTAGGAAAATACCGAGGTCAGGATCTTTCTCGTGTAACTTTCACTGCTGCTCAGACTGATTTTGTAACAGGTATCACAAGCTTTTATCCAAATCTCAAAGCTTCTGTAACTTCGAATGCATCTCTCGCAGATGTCTTCGCTGCTGAAGTTGAATCAGATGTTGATTATTTGATCGTTTCTCCATCTTCTCTTCTTGGTGGTCTTACAGATCTCGTGAATAAGAAAGAAAGCGAAGGCCTTAAAGTAAAAACAGTAAAACTAGAAGACATTGGCAACGATGTAGCGAAACTTACTGCTTTCTTCAAAGCTGAATTCGCTAAGAACCCTTACAAGTACGCGTTGATTGTTGGTAACGATACTCTCGTTGTTAACCACAAAGTTGATACTTCAGGTTCATCTTCAACACCTTCTGATTATCCTTACTTCCTCATGGACGCTGGCGACATGATCCCTGATGTCCATTACGGACGTGTTGTTGCTGCTACAACTGAAGAAGTTGCACGCCAGGTGAAAAAATGGATCGGCTACGCTGACCACTCTTCTCCGGCTGCTCAGTACCTTAAAATGGTCGGTATCGCTTCTAACGAAGGAAATGCTCCGTCAGATGAAGAATACGTTACTGGCATCGAAGCTGACATGAAAGCTGGATACTCGACAACGACAACTCACTTTGCTCAGAACTCTGCAACTTCTCGTCCTGAGAATATTAACAAAGCTCTCGGCGATGGTGCTTCATTCCTCGTTTACCTTGGACATGGTTCAGGGACAAGCTGGGGTTCAACAGGTGTTTCTTATAACAACGCTAGCATCAAGCAACTGACGAACTCAAAAGTTCTCCAGCCGATCATCGTTGATGTCGCTTGTATGAACGGTGTTCTCCGTAAAGGTTACTTTGGAGAAACATGGTTGAACGCTACAAATGCTCAAGGCGAAAGCATTGGAGCATCAATGTACTACGGTGGTTCAGTAAACATTTCTTGGCACCCACCTGCAATCATGGCGAGAGGAATGGTTAAGAAAGCGATCTCTCTTGGTCTCGGCAAAGTTGGTGATGTACTCCTCGCAGGTCAGGTATACCTCCTCGAGAACTACACTGGAAAAGAAGAAGTTAAAGATAACTTCGAATGGTACCACCTCTTCGGTGAGCCAAGCTCTCCTTTCCACTTTAAATAAATCCGATTATCCTTGGAGGGCCCAGATTTTCTGGGCCCTTTTTTTTGGGGAGGATCTTTGCTTCTTCTTACGACTCCGGATTATTTACCTAAGTTGGGAGGCCTCACAAGTCACACTCTCAATGTTGAAAAGGTCCTGAAGGAGCTCGGAGTAGAATACGAACTCTTCCAATGGAACAGTTACCTTGACATCATCCGTTACCCTAAGACAAAACTCGCAAAATTCGATTACATCCTGAACATTCACTCTGGCTTCAATATGTTCATGCCTTCAAACGACGCAAAAGTTATCAACTTCGTGAATGGTGCTGAGATGCTTTTTTATTCTCCGAGCCCGATGAAAAAATTTGTGAAGGTACTGACCAGGAAATTTGGCCTTCGCAGAATGGCCCATGCATACGTTAATATTTTTATCTCTGAATTCACTTTCAAGAAAACTTGTTCGAAAGGACTTCGCGGAGATTACTCCCGCGATATCATTTTCCCCATGATGGTGGATACCTCTCATCACAAGTTGAACCTGAAAAGCCTGAATGACCCTTTGAAATTCATCTGTGTGGCGAGAGATGTTCCTCATAAGAATTTCGCCGGAGCGATTTATTTTTGTGAGTTGCTTCAGGAGATCTCGGGCAGGCCGGTTGAATTCATTACAGTCACAAACAAAAAATTTGAATCGTCTAAGATCGCGATCCGCTCTGTTATCAATCCTTCCAATGAACAGAGAGACAAACTGCTCGCAGAAGCTCATATCAATCTTCTTTTCTCGCTGGATCATTCTCATGTTGGATTCTTTGAAGGATTTGGCCAGATCGTGCAGGAAGCTGGATGCCTGGGAACTCCCAGTCTCGTGCTCAGCACTGGTGGTCTTCCTGAATCAGTTCACGACGAAGATACTGGCTGGGTACTCAATGATCTCACTGAGACTTCTATCAAAAATTGGTGGAAGGGGATGAATTCAGAGAAATACGAAAAAATCTCCCGTGAATGTTACCAGCACACTATTGACTCCCATGACCTGAAAGAGTGGAAGAAGCTTTTTAAAACGGTACTGGGAAAATGAAACAGGTTAAAAAATTAGCCGTAATCTTGAACACCAATCAGCTCGGAGGAGCTGAAAGAAGTGTGGTTGAGCAATTTCATCTTTTTCAGGATCAGATTCAGTGTACTTTCTTCGTTCCTGACATTAGTGGTAGCCCCAAAGCTCTCTCTGAATTCATCAAGCAAAAAGGTTTTCAGGATCCGGTTTCCATTCCTTATCCCAAATTCCTGTACAGTTTTTCCAGAAGTGATTGGTATGGCCTCTTCTTGATTCCATTTCTTATTCCGTATCTGCTCGTGGTTCTTTTTCAATGGAACACACTCTTTAAAGGATTTACTTCTTTTTACGTGAACGGAAGCAAGGCCAGTTTTCCTGTGTTCTTCTGGCTTACTTTTTTCCGCAAGCACATTCGCATGCAGTGGCATTTCAGGGATTATCCGGCGCCAAATTTTTTTAAGGTCATCAACAAGTGCCTCTCCGTTGCGGGTCTTGATCGGGGTATCATAGATTTTCATATCATTGCGAATTCCCGAAGCGTGGAGGATGCACTAAAAAAAATATTTCCATTATACCCGGTAGATTACGTTTACAACCTTGCGGGAGAACTGCCCTTGAGATCCGGGGATCGTCCCATCAGAACGATCGGCGTGGTGTCGATGATTGCACCCTGGAAGGGGATACATAATGTACTTTTGATGGCAGGAATCTATGCAGAAGAGTTGTCGGAACTTGGCATCGAGAGAATATGTTTTTTCGGTGAGAATATTTATCAGACAAACGGACCTCATAAGAAATATAGCGATGAGTTGCAGTCCCTGATTAATAAATTCAACATCGAGAACATTGAATGGAGAGGTGTCAAAAAACCTGAGAGTATTTTTTCCGAGATTGATTTACTCATCCATCCTTCTGTATCACCTGAACCATTTGGTCGCGTTATACTCGAAGCATTCAGTGCAGGTGTTCCAGTCATCTCGACAGGAATGGGAGGCGCAAAAGAATTAGTGAGTGAAGGTCGTGCACTAATCTGTCATGCAAACCATCCTAAAGATCTGATAACAAAAATAGAAAAAATCGTTCGTGATCATCAGTCCACATCCCATAGGGATAAAATTGCCTACCAGTTTTCCGCCGAACTAAAATCCATTACAAAGTCGCAAATAGCTAAGTTCATAAGACAAAGCTAAAAGTCATCAGTCTCGGTAGGTGAAATTTGCCGTGATTGCCCCCATAACTTCGTATGTTAACATTTTCTAAAGGAATGCCCTATGTCGTCGAACTGACTATAGGAATTATTAAATGAAACCATCGAGTCTAAAAAAATTAACGGAGCAATGTGAGGGAGTAGATTCCTGGCAGCGCGAGAATTTTTTAGATGATCAGATTACGGTTCATACAATTTCTCGACGTGAAGATCTTTCCTCAGCTAAGCCACTGACAGATGCACAAGTACAGTTTCAGATGCGTGCACACGCTCTTGCTCAGGCGGAAAACCAATCGCGCTCAGGTGACAGCAAAAAGCCATGGGCTTATACACAATCTCAAATTCAACAAAAAGTTGAAAATCAATTTCAACATCAACAAGCTCTTAAAAAAGAAGCTGATCCTGTTCCATTCAAAGTCGTGCACGAAGAGAGAGTTACTCTCAAAGTCGACAAAACAGAGAACAAGGTCCTGAGCATTGAACCGAGAACTCAGTTATCTGCAGGAGGACCGAGCTACTTTCTTCGCGCCGCTGATAATGCTGCTCTCTACGGGCTCGGAAGCTCTTTCTACGAAGATATGAAAAGAGGCAAGCGCCACTTCTCATTTGCTAACCTTCACTCAGGGGACGACCAGAAAAAAACAGTTCTTGGAGTGGCTTCATTTATCCAGCACTTTGAAAGATTGGATATTCTCGTAATTACACCGGGTATGGATAATACATTCTTTGGTCGTTTCAAAACCGGGAATATGAAGCGTGAAAAAGCCATTACAGCTTCTCCAGCATATAGATACACAACCTACCAACATCAGGGGATTACGTTCCTTGAGTGGGATGAAATTCTTCTGAGATGTTCTTCCGATGAAAAAGTCAGCGTGGATTCAATGATTCAGGCCCTTGTAGCTGACTACGATATCGTCCTCTATGACCTTCCTGAAGTGAACGAAGGCAAAAAGAAATTCGAAGTTCTCATTTCCCTCCTGCAGATCATGCAAAGTGTAAGCCTTGTTGTGAATCTCCAGGAAGATACTTTCAGCGCCGTGAGCGAACTTAAACGTTACTTCCAGAACTACAAGGTTTCGGTCAAAGGGCTTATCACGAGCCGGCCAAACCACAAGATGGAGCTCTAGAAATGTTGTCGGACGCAAATGCACTTCAGGAAGTACAAGGCCAGGCAAAGAAAAAAGTCGCTCGTCTCAGACCTGTCGATGCGACATCTAAGACCGAATATTATTTTCAGGTGTGTAATTTTGAGGAACTCATTCAGATCGGCCAGTCGTTCGTGACAGATTTCAATAATGGCGTTCGCAGTTTTGCCATTTCATCTACTGATTACAAATCTTCTCAACAGCGCCTGACTCTTGCTCTGGCGTGCTACTTTGATTCCCTCTACGACATGCGCATCCTGGTTATCAGTGATTCTCTTGGTAACGGCCCGTACAGTGCTCTTGCTAAAAATCTGAAACCAGAAAACAGAGTTTTGAGCAACGGTAAGAGAACAGTGAAGGTGAATCGTTTCACGTCTAACATCGAGCTTCTCTCTCTTAATGATTTGATTGCCAATCACGCTGAAACGGATGGCTTTAAAGAAATGACACATGATTTTCTCGCTAAGTACGATGCGATCTTCTGGGACAATCCAACGTTTAACATTCATAAAAAAGATTTTAAATTCTATGAAGTGATTCATCACTTCTTTGAATCACTCACCGTTATCGTATCTCAGAGTACAAGTGAGTCTAAGGATGAACGCGAACTTGTAAGCTATTTTTCAAGCTTCGGCATTGATGTTAAAGGTGTGGAATTCGACTCAGCACAGTTCAAGCCAAAGCGCAAAAGAGTGAAGGACTTAGGGGTAATCGTAAAATGAAAAAACTGAATACACTTTTACATGATGTAACTGTGTTTAATTTCATGCTCCTCGGAAAATTGTGTAAGAGATACAGCAAGATATCGACCGTTGCTTTCTTTGCATTCTGCGCGTTCACTTTATTCTCATATTTTAGTCAGGTCACGATTCATACAAAAAAAGTTAATTTCAAGGTCGTTGCAGCTGATGAAAATACTAATACGAAGAATGTTCTCGAATCGTTAAACTCGATTGCTAACACGCTCATTAACCAGAGCGAACTGACGTCTATCGTTTATAGTTATGAATTCACAAATTCTCTCGCCAGTCATCTGGTAGCTCTTTCTCAGTTCAAAGAGATGGATTTCAATAGTCCCACGGACAGGGCATCCCGTTCTCATCTCGATTATTTCGGCCATTGCCGTTCGGTTGAATGTAAAACAAACGTCCTCCGTGGCATTCTGCCAGGGCTCTATAAAATTGAAACGGACATGGGCACCGGAAAGTTCGTCCTGACCGTCATGTCCCGTTCTGATGATGTGACTCTTGAAATCATCTCGCACTTTCAAAAGGTTCTCGTCGAATCACGCCTTGCTGCCAAGGTGAAAGACGTTGAAGGCCAGATTCAGCAAGCTCAGGATCTGATCCTGAAAAGCCGTTCTGACATCGAATCCAAAGGTGGGTTTGTTCGTGTTGCTTCTAACGAGTCCATTGAATCAGAAATTATTCAGCAGAACGACAAGATTAGAGGAATTCTGAATCTCCTGAACAGTCAGGTTGATCAGAACCAGTTCCAGAAAATTCGTCTGGCACAAAGTGGTGCTGAAGCGAACAAGCACATAGATAGTTCGAACATGATGCGGGCCGAGAATTTTTCCAAGATCTCGAAGCAGGTTGAACTTCTTCGTCAGAACATTGCTTCAATCAACTCCACCCCGGCCGAAAAACGGTCTCCGATGGACAATAAGATTCTCGAACAGCTCACAAAAGAACTGAAATCATCTGATGCTGAACTTAGAAAGATGGGATCTCTTAGCCGGACTATCGCTGTTGATGATACTTTCATTAACACTCAAATTACAAACCAGACGACATTCGAATTTGATTACCGTGTAACTTCTCAGAAAGTGAAGAAGCTTCAGACGGAATACGAAAGCTCGAAGAAGTATCTCAATTCGCTATACGCTAAACGTGCACAGTTGAACACGGAGTTTTTGACTCTCAAGCCCGACCTCGAGTACCTCAAGCAAATGGAAGAAAAGCTTGTATCTCTGAAGATGATGAAATCTGCTGTTAAGTCTGATGTCTTTTTCGATAACTTCAGCAGTGACGTCACTCTGTTTAAGAGGAATCCACTCTGGCAGATTATCGCATTCTCTCTGATCTTAACTTTGTTCTTTTTGTTCTCATTGTTGATCATTGTGTACCTGAGAGATGACAGGATCTACGAAGAGATGGAACTCACAAGCTGTTTCAATGACCTTGAAGTCATCGGAAAAACTCCAGACTTCGACTAGGCCTCTTTACCCTTCAACCATTCTTTTAACTGCATGGTCCCAATAAGGATCAGTGGGTAAGCAAACGTCACAGCGGCGTCCCAGATAGTATCTGTAAACTTGTGATTCAATGTCCTGATGTCGATGACTTCCTTAATAAGCTCCAGTACCCCGATCACGATAAAAATCTTTTTAAAACTTTGTTTCTTCTCCCGCATGATGATCGAGATAATCATTCCGACGACGAAGTGCAAAGTCCTGTCGAGCGGGATCAAGCCGAAGATGAGGTAGTTTGAAATTAGAAACTGAACTTTGGCAGGAAACATCAGAGAACTTTTTCTTTAAGGATGTCGTGTCTGATTTTTGAGACTTCACACGTCCGGGGATCCTTGCCTGTATAGTTTCCGGTGTTGATGTAAGCACTGCCGGAACTTCTCTGGCAGGCAAATCGATCTTCACAGCTAAAGCAGTCTTTGAAGTCGGTATCTTTTATTCCGCGAATGGATTTGAAAACCTCTGAATTTTCCCAAATGTGCTGAAAGGTATTTTCCCGGACGTTCCCTGATTTGATCGGCGCTCCGATACAAGGGTACACATCTCCGCTCGCACTCACAGCACAGTTAGTGACGGCACACGGACACTGAAGGCCACCCTCTGGATTATCGCCCAGAAAAAGTTCCTTGTGAGGTCCGGTCATGAGTTGAACGTATTGTTCACGAGTCAGGACGTAATCGTTTGTCTTAGTACCATCTTGCCGGTCAGTTATTTCAAGCGATACCTGAAAGCGAAGATTCCGTTGCTCAGCAAACAAAATCATCTCACTGAGTTCATCAACGTTGTCCCGGTGGAGAATGAGATTGATCTCAGGTCTGAATCCGTGAGCGATGAGGAGGTCGATGTTCTTTGTCACTTTGGTGTATCCGTCAGTCACGTCAGTAAACCGCCCGTACGTCTCGTCTGTGGCGCCATAGAGACTGATCTCAATATCGTTAAGGCCTGCTTTCTTCAGTGTTGCCGCTTTCTCGTCGGTGAAGAGAAGAGCATTCGTTTTGAGTGTCGTGATGAAGTGATGCTGACGTGCTGTCTTCACGTAGTGTTCGAGATGCGGGCTCAGAAGTGGCTCTCCGCCGGTGAAACTGATGTTCATCGCCCCTGCTTCTGCGAGCTGGATGATAGCGGATTCAGTTTCTTCCCGCGAGAGCTGCCCGGGAGTAGTCTTAGGTGCCTGACGGTCAAAATTATAGCAGTGCCTGCACTTTAACGGGCACGCAAGGATGATCTCAAACGTAACGTTAAGAGGAATGAAATTACGGCGCGCCTTCGCCATGAAAATTTCCTGAAGGGTCTGTTCATTGTCCATGACGACCCCATTTTCCCAGTAGCGAGATCAACACAGATGATATTTTGTGGATGATAAAAAATTTCTTCTGGTTAAAGAATGAAAGGACGGCGAGTGCGTGATTCACCGGTCTCTTATGAAGATCGATTTTTGTCTCATTCTCCATGCGGGCGAGAATCATGTAGTCGATACTTTTGATGTCGTCCCAGTGCTTAACTTTGTCCCCTTTGACTTTGCCACGTCCGAGGTATCGGTGAACGATCTGTTCGCCATGAACATTACGTGCGAGAACTAAACTTCCAAAGGGAAGAGGATGCTCAACTTCTTTCACCAGCAGGACGTCGCCGGAAAGAAGGTAGGGCCTCATGCTGATGCCTGTGACAATCACAGCATTCATGTGAGGAGATCTTTCTCAGTGAGGTAGGTGATGAATTCAGTGACTTCTTTATGTGCTTCAGGGAGGTCGAGTTCAAAGTCTTCGGTGAGTGCACTGGCAATGTCGTCGACTGAAGTTTCACCGTCACAAAGTTCCCAGATGCGTGATCCTGAATCATTGAGTTCATGGAATTGGCGACCTTTATCAAGATCGATGATGACGACTTCGTCTTCAATCTTTCTCCACGCCAGATTCTGCTTACGCTTGGGTAACGAGGTCATGTAAACTCCAGTTAGCACCATTTAACACTAAGTGGAGAGATATGATCAAGCTGTGGACAGAGCGGGCAAGCAGTTTCCTGGAGTTTTTCTTCTCTGGCAGGTTTATGTCTCTGAAAGGTGTCATGCGTCAGACGCAGATACGCTATGGGGAGCCTGCAGAGATTGAGTTCTACTCCGGGTCAGGTAACTGGAATTTTCTCCTGGAAGAGCGGGAAGTCCTGTCTCGTGTTCAACAAAATGGCGGAAAAATTCTTGTTGTTGGATGCGGGGCCGGCCGCGAATTTTCACTCCTTAGAACTCTTGAAGTTTTCGGAGTCGATGACTGCATCCCCTTACTCTCAAACTGTCAGAAGAATTTTCCTGATGCCGTGCTGGCCGATTCTCTTTCTTCTTTTTCTGAGCAACGCTTTGATTCGATTTTCGTAAGCTTTCACGTTTACAATCACATCCAGGGCAAACAGAACAGGCTCGATTTTCTCAGGTCGCTGGGCAACCTCTGCACTGAGCGCGGTGAGATTTTTCTTTTCGTTGATGTGTTTAAGCTGGAGGAGGGATACAGATTTCTCGCGGCAAGCTGGCTGTTAAGGGTCTTGTGGATATTCTCTGATCTCAATTGGGAAGCTGGAGATACTCTTCGGAAATACAACGGCGGTCACAATCCGTGGGGAAGGGTTTTCTTTTACCACTACTTCAGAGATGCCCAAGAGATCAAAAATGAGCTTTCGATTTCAGGGCTTAAAATTCAGATGGAAAATGGTTATTGGAAACTGATGCGTCTTACGTCTTAAGCTTCGTGCATGGACCAGTAGCTTTTCGTCCACCGGACATTGTTCCGTTGCAGACCACAGCGAGACCAGCAGTGAGAATATCCTGCGACTTGAGCTGAGGCTTTTGGAATTTCTTTTTCTTCTTCGTACCGGAAATGTTTGATTTAGTTTTCATCTTGTACGTCCTTTAAAAGTCGGGGCCAGAAATTTTCACTCTTTTGATAAGTGAATTCACCCCAAAGTACACTTTCATTCTCACCCAATTTCAAAACGATATCAAGGAGGTCAGCGGAATCGATAACTTCTTTCCAGCTTACGGTTTCACGTAGGAACAAGGGGAGTAAGTCTCTAAATTCACGACGCACAAATGTATATTCGCGAGGTGTCGCCTTAAGGTGAAAAATACACCTGACCGGCCAGGGGCCTGGACTCCATGCGGGATGGTCACGGTGAAATCCAAAAATAGTCGTCGTATTGGCCAGTGCCATCAATTGTCCGTCAGTTTCAGTGAGGAAGATCTGATCTCCTGCCATGATCTTGTAGCCGTTATTTTCAAAGGACGACATCGCAAGAGTTGATTTACCTGCGCCGGATTCCCCGAAAAAAATCCAGGCTTCCTGATCGACGACCACAGCGGCTGCATGAAGAGGAAGAATGCCGTTGGAGACGAGGTGTTTTCCCAGAACATACTGAACCAGGTTATCCGTTGAATCACAGCAGCCTTGAGAGAGTGTAGGGCCAGTCGCATGGTAGACTAGGTCCGGCGTCTGGATGCCGATGAAATCTCTTTGCTGGATCTCAATCTCTGAGTTTTTATTTTTTTCAACAACAAATTCTTCAAGAATTTCGTTCCAGAAAGGATGATCTGCTCTGTAATACTCTGAGGATTTTTCGTGGGTGTAATAATGAACGATGACGTCCGGGAAAGTTTTTCGTGCCGGAAAGGCTTCAAAGTAATAGGTAAAAAAATCGATGATTTCTTTTTTTTGGGGCCCATGAATGATGAACTTAACCTGCACGCCACCACTCGTGAATGAAAAATCTTTTGTTTCCGCGTCGGGCTCGGTCTTCAGCTTTCTGAGTAATTTGAGTTTAAGGTTCTTCACGTTTTCCCTGGAGCACGTTCTTTATCCATAGCACATCATATTTCAAGGCTTCCGCAAAGGTGTCTTTGAAGAGATGTTTCAAAAGATAGTACCTGCCCTTAGCATGCATCGTCAGCCAGAGGAAGTCTTCCGTGATCAGTTGTTGAATCATTTTGTTTTTAATATCGGTGAGGATGAAACGATTGAGAACAACTCCCAGATCCTGCTTGAAATGTTCGCGGACGCACCAGAGTGCAGTGCTGAGTGAGTTCTTCAAGGGAAGCCGTGAAAGGAGATTATTGAGACGATTTTCATCCCAGTCTTTTGTATCCTGAATCAATAAAGCAATATCGATGAGCCAGTGCAGGCTTAGGAGACTGTGCTGGTAGACGAGGTGACCACTGAGGTAAACAAGTTCATCTTCTGGTGCGAGTGTTCTGTTACCGTCTTCTTGGCCGATCTGCCAGGGCTCGTCTTTAGTCCAGAGAAGTTTTTTGTGAATCTCAAATGGAACGTCGATACCGAGAATCTTCTTTCGTGCGTTTAATTTGTAATCATTTCCTTCCCACTTATCATGATCAATTTCGAAGCCTTCGCGGCGCAGATAACTCACAACGGGTTCAGGATCATATGGATAGTAGAGATCGATGTCAGTGACTTCACGCAGGGCCGGGTTTTTATAGATCCGCGGGATGAGAGACATTCCCTTGATCGGTGTGGCCTCTGGAAATGCACGGAGAAAATCATTCATCGCTTGCAGGAAGATTTCGTAGCGAATGCACCAGCTGATACGATCGGTTTTGAATTCGCCACTGGAAACATAACCGCAAATGCCATGTTCTCGGACAGTCTGAGCCGTGAGGGTTGCTTCATGTCGGGCGATGAAGTCCTGAAAGCTCATCCTAACTCATCAGGAGAGAGTCGCCGCGGATTCTCTTTCCAAGATAGACTTGTTTCATCAAGAAGATGGAAAAAACATAGGCAGCAAGACCCAGAACAAAAACAATAATCAGGCTGGAATCTAGAGATTTTCCGCTGAAATACTCTCGGGCCGTTCGCAGGAAATAGCTGTAGGGGGAAAGATAGAGACCAATCTTCTGAATAAATTCGGGAAAGACTTCAACCGGAAAGTACATTCCCGCCAGGATCGCCAGGCAATTTGAAAAAAGATAGAGAATGCCTTCTCCTTTTTCCAGGCGAAAGATCAACGCTGCCATCATGATGCCTATGCTCACATACACTGGAGTGAACGCAAGAGTCAGAAGAACCATCTTGAGAAGGCCCGCTGGCGGTATGTGAAGATCAAAAAAGATGACAGCGATTGCGATCATGACGATGACAGTGATGAGTTCCCTGAAGATTTGCATCACACTGAGGCTTAGGAAAATAAGCTGCTCTGATCGCGTATGAAGGATCATCGGTTCAAACGTGCTTTCCGCTATGGCCTGCTTAAGATTGTTAACAGGAGAGAAGAAAAAACTTTGTGGAATTCGCAGGACAAGATCGCCCCAGAACAAGAACGAGAAAAAATCTTCGCCGAAAAAATTCAACCCTGAGCCGGCTTTCGGTACGAAGGCCTTTGCAGTGTAGTGGTAAATGAGGATGGTCAGAAAAAGAGATATCAGCTCGACGATGATGAAATAGCGTTTGAAGTAGCTTTGCCGGAGATCAAGGTGAACGAACTGCCATAGCGTTTTAAGATAATGCATGATCTTTGATCTCCCATTTCTTCACAGGAGCTGATGCTGGAAGTGCATCTTCGTGAGAAGTATAAATGATCGTCATGCCAGATTGATTTTTTTTGAGAAGGATCTCAGTGAGAATTTTCCGGTTACTCTCATCGAGGCTACGGAAAGGTTCATCGAGAATGATAAGTTCCGGAGTCGAAAGCTCCGCCCGTGCCAGAAGAAGCATCTGCTTCATCCCGCTCGACATCTTAAAAAAGGGAGTGTTCAGGATTTCCCGACCGTACTCAGTTTCCAGGAACGTCGGTAGTTTCATTTCATCAGGTGAGATGACATTAAAGAAATTTAGATTTTCAAGACCAGTCAGTCGTGGAAAAAAGCTTCCATCCGAAGCGGGCATCCATCCAGTTTTGAGATCTGTCTTTCTTTGAATGCTGCCGTTCTGTGGTCTCAGAAGATCGATCATAAGACGCAGGAGAGTTGTTTTGCCACTTCCGTTGCGACCTCGGATCCAGATGAAATCTCCCGATGCGATCTGGAGATTAAGATCTGTGAATATTTTTTTTTGGGGAAAACTAAAACTTACCTGATTAAACTGGATCATGGTTTTCTTTTAGTGCGAGCGCGTAGCCGTTAAATCCTACTGCGGCCCAAAACCAGAAGTAAAAGGACTCGGGGTTATATGAAATACCAATGGCGCCCCAGTTACCAGTAAGAATAACGAAAATATTCACAAGCCCTATGCCGATGATCCGCGCGCAATAGTGGTTCTTTTGCTTCAGGACTTTGATGAAGGCGATGGTTAAGTAATAAGGAACAAGTAAAATAAATCCCAGATAGAAAATGAACCCGTAACCAAACTCAATAATCAAACTCAGATAGAAGTTATCATATCCCCAGAACGTAGATTTGGTGAAGACGGGATCGGTCTTCATGAGGTCAGCGGAAAGTCCTCCTGCAGCTCCCGTCATTGCCGGGCCGATTCCCAAAGGAAATTGCTGAAGCTTCTCAATCGCCAAATCTACAGCTTTGGTAAAACCAGTTCTTTGTGAAGCCACATCCTGGACTTCGGATATACCTTCCCAGCGATCCATCCCAGGTGCAAGGTTTAAGTAATTAGATGCCAAAGATTGAATACGTGGATAAAAAAAGTAAACCAGGATCGGCAGGATAATGATGGAGCTGAAAATGGTTTTAAAAAAGAGACTGTATCTCTGGGGAGAAGTGTAAAAGATCATTATCCACGAAAAAATAAAAACTAAGCTGAACTTGAGGGCCGCAGAACGCACCTGACAGATAATCAGTGTAATCACAAATAAACTAATGAGGATGGGCATCAAAATCAAAACCAGTTTCGTAATCTCTTTGCGTATGAGAAAAATACTTGAAGTCAGAAAAATAAACACCGAAATTGCCCCCGGAAGCTGAGTCGTTCCGAAAGGTCTGAAGAAATCCTTTGTGAAAATTTCACCACTCATCGCTTTAAAATAAAAAGGGGAAATCGCCAGCATCATGCTTTCTTTGATCTGGAGCTGATAAAGTCCCAAGGCACATTCGCAAACGAGAAGAAATATGATGAGGTTTCCAAGCTTTCTAAAAAGTTCGGCGTCAAACTCAGAATCGTTCTTACGGAAATAGACGAAAAGAAAGAACGGGAAGATGTACACCTTGGTCCCGGCAAATGCAGCGAAAAGATTAATTGAGTTCAGGTTAAAAAGCTCAACCAGATACCAGCCGAAGTGAAAGAAAATAAGAATCAGCATCGGTAAGGGGAGAATCTTCCGGAGATTCAGGTCGCGAGTCACGACAAAGCTTCGGAGAGTCGCGATAACGATGAGACTATCGAATGCGATCCTTGCCACAGGGTGGTAGTTCCAGAGAATCCGGCCCTGCCCCTCGATGAAGCTGTAGGATACGAGGACAGGAAGTGTTGCCCGAAAATCGAAAGTGAGAATGACAGCAAGAACAAAAATCCCATAAATTACATAAACGTATTTGAGGCCCGGATAACTGAGGAAATTACAAGAGAATATGGCAATGAGAAGACCGTAGTTGAACCACGTAGATAAGATGGCGGCATTGTTTTTAATCGGGCTTTGAATCATTAATAATTTGTTAAAATAAAAGGTTTTATCCTATAATTCTACCATGTTTATTAAATGTATTAGAAATGTTTTTGCCTTCATTATTACTCTATCCATTTCAGGAGTTTTGCCTGTCATAGGTCGCGCCGCTGACTTTGAACTCAACGATCTGGCACTTCCTAGTGAGGTTAAGGACCTGAGTAAATCTACCGGTGCTATTTACTACTCATCTACCAATAAGAATAAGACTCTCATGCCCGTTCATTTCTGGGGAGAAGTTGGTCGCTCAGGCCTTCACTACATTCCTGTGGACACGAAACTTGTGAAAGGACTTTCTTTTGCTGGCGGGGGAAGTAACTCAGCAGATTTGAGTGAAGTTGTGATTAACCGTCTCGACGGAAAGAAAGTGAAGCGGATGGAATTCAACCTTTCTGAAGGTGGAGACATCGAAGCCCATGAGTACACTCTTCAGCCTGGTGACACAGTGTACATTCCTAAAGATAGATTCTTTGAGAATAGGACATACTACACCAGTCTGGTGGCCGTAGCGGTTGCGATACTTTCTTCAGTCCTCCTGTATTATCGGATCCAGGATGTCGATCGTTCAAATAATTAGGGATATGTGAAAATTCTCCAGCTTTCCAAATACTATCCTCCGACTCATGGTGGTCTTGAGATTGTCGCTGAATTTTTTTCTCGGGCAGCTGCGGATCTTGCGCATGAAACGAGGATACTTTCCCTTGGTCCTGAAACGAAAGTTTACATCGGTCGTTATGGTGAGACAGTTTATCAGTCGAAGGAAAATTACAATTTCAAGTCGGCCCCAATATCTCTTTCTTACTATCGTAAATGGAAAGAACTCGTATCCGATTCAGATGTCATCCTGGTACATCTGCCGAATCCTCTTGCTCATGAACTCATCAAGTTGTCTCAGGCAGCGATTAAAACGCGCAAGTGCCGCGTTGTGGGCATTTATCATAGCGATATAGTCAATCAGGTTCTTCTCCGTGACGCTTATAATCTCTATTTTATGAAAGACATTGAACTCTACGATGACTTCATCTGCTCAAGTGACAAGCTCAGGAAGTCTTCTTCCATAATCGGCTCGCTACCTGAACCTAAGATCCACATCATTCCTTATTGCATTGATCCCGTGAATTCTCTGCCCCGGAATGCTGGTTCATCCGGGCAAAAAGCAAAGTTCATGGCGATCGGGAGAATGGTCCCCTACAAAGGCTACGACTTCCTTTTGAAAAGTTTCAAAGATCTTCCCTTCGAACTCACGATGGTCGGGGACGGGCCTCTTCGTTCAGAGCTGATGAAAAATGCACCGAAGAATGTGAACTTCGTCGGTGAAGTCACTGAAGAAGAAAAATTCCGGCTTTTCAGTGAGCATGATGCCCTCATTGTTTCTTCGATCAATCGATCCGAGGCTTATGGAATGACGATCGTCGAGGCATTTTCCAGTGGTCTTCCAGTCATCTCTTCCAACATCGATACAGGTGTCACTTTCCTTGTTCGCAACGGTCTTACAGGTCTTACGTTTCCGATTTTGAGTGCGCCGGGATTAACGGAACAGGTCCACAGACTAGGAAGCGATAAGGCACTTCGGGAAAAGCTTGGTAAGAACTGCAGAAGTTTTTTCGAAGAGAAGCTCTCTTATCCCGCATTCAAGAAAAATTTTAAAAATTTTTTGAGTACGACATGATTCCTGTCGGTAGAAATCATGGTCTCGATGTTCTTCGCGCACTGGCCATCATGGGTGTGCTCCTTCTTCACGCAGGCATGGCCATCCCAGAAATTCCCGCATCGTTGCAATGGATTTTCTCTTTCGGATGGAGCGGAGTTGATCTTTTCTTTGTGCTCTCAGGATTTCTCATCGGCCGCCAGGTATTTGAAGATAAATCTTCAGAGAGTACCGGAAGAAAACTCAAAACTTTCTGGATCAAACGCTGGTACCGGACGTTTCCGTTGTACTATTTCGTTTTATCGATCTACGTCATGGTCAAACCTTTGTTTGGTTATACGTTCAAAGGCTGGAGCCTGAGTTATCTTTTTTTCTTACAAAATTATCTTCCACCTCAGGATTTTGTTCAGTCATGGTCACTTTGTATTGAGGAACAGTTCTATATTGTATTTCCCATTCTTGCTTACGGACTTTGGACTCGTCAAAAAAATAAATGGTTCTGGTTACTGCCTGTTGCTGTGAGTTTTCTGTCTCGTCTTTATCTTTGGAACACCGGGATGTTCGCTGAAACCAATGACACCATCGTCTCGCCGTTTGTACGGTTTCCGACTCATACTCATCTTGACGGGATTTCTTGTGGCGTTTTCCTTGCGGCGACTTTTCCTGAATGGAACAGAAAATCTCTCAGCTTTAAACGCTCGCTTGGAATGGCCGGGATTGCGCTCATTACGGCGTGTTTTTATTTGACCGGTGCCTGGCTTTCCGGCTTTGCAGTCGTTTATTCTTTCACTTTGATGAGCGTCGCTTTCGCGTTCTGCTTGATCGGCGTCTATGACTTGAAATTTTCGTCAGTAATGATGGTGCCTGTTTATCGCCTGTCACTTTGGTCGTACAGTCTTTACCTCTGGAATAATCTTGCGATGAAAATTCCTGAAAAGATGCCGGGGTTTTCGTGGCCTCTTCAATTCCTGGCTTTTTTTGCTGGCAGCCTTATGATTTCTGCATTCACTTACAAGTTCATCGAAGTCCCGTTTTTGAAACTTCGTGACCGACATTTGCGAAATTTAAAATCGGTAAAGAATAATCAATAAAACTTAAGCCTTGGATTGAAAGATTCCTGACAGATAGGTAGCTACGGATTCATGAGAGAAAAGCTCAACGTTTTTTTGAACGGAATGATTAAGATGCTTTTTTCCTTCCTCAGTTGAAAGGTAATTTCCCAGTTCCATAATCTTATTTGCTAAATCTTCAGAAGATTTTTCCGGGAAAAGCCAGTTCCACTCCAGTTTTCCGAGAACTTCTGGAATCGAACCACTGTCTGATCCGATGAGGGGACGCCCTGTAGCAAATGATTCGGTAATAACTCTTCCGAACTGCTCTTTCCAGTGCGGGAGAGTCTGACTGGGAAGGATGAAACAATCAATTTTCTGATAAAAGCGATGAGCTTCATTATGTGGAATTAGTCCAAGAAACTCGACGTCTGTTCGTTGTCGGAGTTTCGATTCGAGAGGACCTTTCCCGCCAACAATGAGTTTATACTTGAAGCCTTTTTCTTTGAGCTTGTCGCAGGCATTGAGGAGAATTTCAATTCCTTTATCTTCAGTGAGACGTCCGAGATAACCAATCCGGAAAACATCCGGCGAACTTCCGGAGGGCAAAGCTTTAAACTCACCGGCATCAAAGGGAAGTGGAAAATAAAAGCAGGGTGTGCGAATGCCTTTCCATCTGAGAACATCCTTTACTCCCTCTGAACAGTATAGGAAACCCGTGATAAAAGTTGATATGAATTGTTCATAAGGATGGAGAATCCGAAGTTTTTCTTTTCGGATATTCTGAGCAACACACAGATATAACTTTGCCTTGTTGTTCCCGGAAATAAATTTCATGAAGACGATGAGAAGAGTACTGAGTGCCCACGTCTCCTGATTAACAAAAATAAAATTGTATTCATTCTTTTTGAAAATTCTGAAGAGACTCAAGGGAGAATGAAAATAAAGGCTGCCATTGCCTTTGTTGATTACGTCACAGGTGAAGATATTCTTGATGCCATCGTCCGTGTACGGATTAGCTTTGAAGGGAATATGACTTTGAAGATTTGATTTCCATGATGCGGGTGCAATGAGATCTGTATGTACATTGTTCTGCTTTGCAAACACAGACCAAAATTTTCGATTTGTATCGATCACTAATGAATGGCCGATGACTAATAATTTTTTTTCCTTAAGCATGTGTTAAGATAATATGAATAATCCGTTTGTTTTGGAAGGTTGAAAAAGATGAACAGCAATGGTCGGGTATTGGCCCTTTACGTCCATGATATGAAGCTTGAAATTGGACACAGTAATTCTCTCATCGAACTTATTCGTAATCTACCTCAGGAGTTTCTGGCGCGATTCTCGGAGATCAGAGTAATCGCTTTCACAAGCTCTGATGTAGCTGAACTATTCCCTTCGTTTCAGGGTAAAAAAAACTGGGTAGCCGTCCCTTTTAAAAAAATCAAGCCAGTCTTATTCAAGTCAATTTTTTTCCAGCTTTGGACTTTCATTTATAACCGGCTCAGTCTTTCCAGTCGTGATCTTCGCATCGGAATTGGCATCAGCTCGCTAGATGTGGACGCTGTCAGTATCCAGTTCATCCATCATCAGTGGACGGAAGAAGGCCTCAAGATGGAAGAAGGTCATTTCATCCGCAAGCTCTATAAGAAACTGCTATTTCAATATTTTGAGTTCTGTGAAAAAAGTCTCATTCGCCGACCTGGTATCAAGTTCTTTTCGCCGGCAAAGTTTCTGACCACTTACTTGCGAACAGTGAAACCTGATCTTAACAGTGAAACTATCTATTCAGGTGTGAATCTCGACAGGTTTGAAATTCCTTCTCAGTCCCGTTCCGAAATTTTCAAAGACCTAATTGTTAAATATCCAGATCTCGCCAGTCTCAACATCGAAAAGCCGATCTATCTCTTTGTAGGTGCCTACGAACGCAAAGGCCTTGAACAGGCCTTGAATATTTTGAGCCAGCAAAAAGATCCGCAGCTCATAATCATTGGATCACCTTCCCTCGGTAAAGTGATGCCAATACCAGCAGGGTTGAAAGTTTTTAAGATTAAATTCTCAAGAGAGATTCCGAAGTTCTACTCACTGGCAGATATCTTTATTTTTCCCACTATCTATGAACCATTCGGATTGGTGCTCTTTGAGGCGATGGCCATGGGACTGAGAATTGTGACCCGGGAAAGTAATGTCGGAGCTTCTGAATTGCTTAACGGGCTTCCGGAAATATACTTCTGCGATCATCCGGAGTTTACGATGCCACAACCTAAGATCTTCACAGTGGACGAAAGAAAACACCTTCGTAGTGAGAGAGTGAGTATGCTTGGTAACGTTTCCTGGGAAAAAGCTGGTAAGGATCTGGCGCTGTATCTCACAGGACCTTAGGAGAAGTACAGTATCCCATAGTCGACCGCAGCTCTTAAAGCACACCGGTTCCGCCGTATTTGCTCTGATTTTCATCTACATTTAGGAGTTTTTTGTTGGGATTCCCGAGTAGCGAAGTCAACATCTGGAACATTCTGCTTTCCTACAAATATTAATTTTAATTTTATAATCTGGGATACCATCAAAGGGGCACTTTTGTAGAGAGATCACCTATGGATATCTTAAGTCGCATCAACATTTTTCTTCAGGAAACTTTCACGTTTCTTGGCTACAAAAGCAGCATTGCCTTCTGCCTGTTCATCTTTGCTCTCTCTCTTACCGTTCACTTCGTCCTTCTGAGCTACCGTCAAAGCCGCTCGCTGAGCATTCCGGGCTTTTTAAAACGGCTTATCTTCCTCAACGCTGAGAAATCCGAGGCCGGTGCCCTTCAGGTTGGAGGTCTAGTCTTCTCACTGGTGATGATGGTCGCTATTTATATGATCTTCGTATTTTTCCCGGAACTTCTGACGAACCATCAGGCCAAGATTCTGGAAGTTGCTTCGCACTCATGGATCGGTATCCTCATTTACGGATACCTGGATGACATGATGGAACTCAGGCCGATCGTGAAGCTCTCGCTTCAGCTTGGAGCAGTCTTCATTTTCTGCCTGCGGGTTTCAAACATTATTTATCCAGAGCACTCGGCTTTGGCATTTGTCATCCTGACGGTAATTTCTTCAGTTATCATTAACGGATCGAACCTTCTTGATGGGCTGGACACTCTCACGTACAAAGTTTCCTCTGTCATTTTTTTCATTTTCATCGTCCTCGCGACACTTCATCAGAATATGACCGTTCTTTTTCTGTCCGTCGTGTTCTTCATGAACATGAGCGGGTTTTATTTTTACAACAAAGAACCATCACGCGTTCATATGGGCGAGACGGGAGTCGGAAGCCTTGGCTTCTCCTATGTCGTTCTGGGAACGTTATTATTTGAGAATTCGAGACAGTCAGAAGATATTCTCGTAGCGCTTGCCCAGTGCTTGATTCCAAGTGTCCTTCCGATCATTGAACTTGGATCGAGCTTCCTCAGGAGAATCCTTAACAATAAGTCGCCTCTGAAGGGTGACAAGCTTCACATTCATCACATCCTTCACCTGAAGTCCGGATTCAGCGCTTCAACCTCATCATCGATCATCGCAGCGACTTACTTGTTGTTTTTTGCCATTACTTACTTGCTCGTTGGCCCCGCATTTCCTTTTTCTTCCATTTTTATCATGGTGGGCATCACCCTTTGCTGGTACCTGGGAGTGGGCTACCGGATCTGGTTCAACAAAAGCTTCACCTTTGACCTCATTCACATTCAGGGCTTTCTTTTGAAAAAGAAAGTGCGTATCATTCCATCTAATATCCTTTCTGATTTTAAAATTATTGTTAATGCTGATCATTCTGCCGAAAGGACTAGCCGCGAACAGGAGAAGTAGTTAATGCGGAATCCTAATGTCTAAGATCGTTATCATCGACGTTGATTCTGACCGTTCCACCTACGCTTCCCTCCAGATTGCGAACTCATTCAGGCATCTCAAAACAGACATTGAAATTACCCTCATTACAACCAGCCCAGATAAGTTTCTTGAGTCGACCGACGTCTTTAAAGACGTTGTCGTCATTCCCGGGGAGTCCCGCGATTTTGAAAATCTGAAGAAGCTGCTGACAATACCAGCATCGATCCATTGGGATTTTCTCTTCAACTTTTCCAGAGATCCTTCGGGCGTCATTATTTCAAAGTTCCTTAAGGCCAGTGAGTATCACGGAGCTTACCTCCAGGACGGAAATGAACTTTTGTTTTCTAATTTCACAAGCTACCTTCATTTTCATCAGGCGCCGGGCGAAATTCTGCCGATCCATCAGTTCCAGTTATACAAAAGCATGATCGATTTTAAGGAACCGGTGAAGGTCTTCAAGTTTTTCCGTGAGAGTGATGTCATGAAACCCGTACTCAGAAAGATTGATGAGATGCGGATGTCCACGCAGAGAAAGAAAATCGTTCTCATCGATGCAGACATGGGGTCAAGTGAAGATCCTGAGATCATTAAATTTGTTTCAGGGATTTTTTTGAGTGTCATCAAGTACACTGACTTCCTTCCTGTGTTGTTTTCAGGCGATGCTGATGAAAAGACTCTTCTGATCGAAGACATCCAGAAATTTTCGAAAGAAAAAGTCTATCTCGTCAGTCTCAAGGATTCGGCGAAGGCTACGTTCTTTTCTTTGTCGGAATTAGTCATCACGGATAATCCGATTCACATGAACATCGCTGACTTTGTCCAGCGTCCCAGCATTTTTCTGGGTCCGTCAGATGACTTTTCATTTTCCCGGAGTTCGGCCTGTCCAGGTAGCCTTTTGATCCTTGCTCCAGGACTCGACGTGCAGGCACTCAAGCGGGTACAACGTGCCATTCCTTTTCTTATTAACCATGAAAAGAAAAATTCACAACCAGCCGAGGTCAAGTTAAACGCCTTTCAGACTCTTGAAGTGCAGGCCACGACTTATCTGGATCCTGTTGAATGGAATAGCAATGAAGTGCCTCAGGATTTCTGGAAGTGGACTTTTATTTCCCGTTATCTCATGGGCCTGTCTGATCCGGATTTCAAGGGATCGGTTCCGGAGAGTAAGCAGTATGCGGATGTTTTGAACCTGATGAAAGACCTGACTCTGAAAGCGATGAATAAGTTTTCCACTGAAAAAAAATCGGTCACGCTGGAAGAGTCTCAACAGATCAAGGCCGACAGTGATCATCAGGGAGTCTTTGGTTACATTCTTTTACTGATTCATTTCCTGCGCGGGTCTGAGCAGCTGACCGGAGACAAGTTACCTTCAGATATTAAAGCCGGCATTGAGAATTTCAATCGATTCATTTCCAGCGAATTGCTAAAAATAAAATAAATTTGAGATACCGTATCTGGCATTCAAATACTGGGCCTTCTTTGCGTAATTATTAACAAAAGCCCGAAGTCCTACCTAAGAGGCAAGAGTTGCCCCGATGATTCTTATGAAGGTCAAATCTTTAAACTGTCTTAAAATAAGTTGAGAGCAAAAGGTAAAGCGTGACCAATTTTCTCCTTCTTTCAGTTCTTTTTTTGGCTTCCTTTTGGACAGCGGATTTTGCACACGCCGCTGCTCCTAATATCACTTCGATCACACTTCCTTCGTCACCTCCTGTCCTGGGATATAAAGGAAACGACACAGTTGATTTCGGTGTGGTCTTCGATCAGGTTGTGACTGCTACGGACTTGAGTTCTCAGCTTATTATTCGAGTTGGAACGGGAAATAGAAGCGCGGTTCTCATCTCAGGTTCGGGAACAAATACTCTTACATATCGACTCACAGTGAAGTACGGATGGGAAGATCTGGATGGAATTCAAGTTCTCAGTCCTCTCGATCTTGGTGCATCTGTCATTGCAAATGCCACAAGTGAGGCCATCAAAACTTCATTTACTCCTCCTTCAACAACTTCAATTCTTATCCGCGCAATACCTCCTGCGAGCATTTCCAATACGGTCCCGGCTCCCGGCACCTATGCAGTGGGGCAGAATCTGGACTTAACTGTCACGTTCAGTAAAGCCGTGACTGTTGCAAGTAATCCTCGCATCCCTTTTTTTGCGGGCGATAAAAGACGATACGCTAACTATTTATCCGGAAGCGGCTCGAGCACTCTTACGTTTCGTTACACGATTGTAAACGCAGACAACGCTCCCACAGGCATTACGATTGATCGGTATATTGATGTAAGTCTCGGTACGATTGCGGACGCTGCGGGGAATGTGGCATTTGACTTGAATCTTTTTGATCGAACTGGTTCGGGAGTTATTATCTACGGACAGAATCCGGCCATCCTTTCAGTCACTCCGCCGTCGAATGGATCGTACTCTGTCGGTCAGAGTTTTAGTTTCACCGTAAATTATTCTCGCGCAGTGACTGTCACCGGGTCACCACGCATGGTTCTCTACGTCGGCGATCCTATCCGATACGCCACTTACGCCGCAGGAAGCGGCACAACGTCTATTGTGTTTAGCTACACCGTTACTCCGGGATTTCCTGCACCGACGGGAATAAGAACGACGGGAGTGATTCAGCTCAATGGCGGAACGATGAAAGATGTGTCTACGGCCGATGCTGTTTTGACGTTTCCAGGTCAAACGTATCCATCGGTGATTGTCGTGTCTCCACCTCCCACGATCACAGCTGTCAATCTCCCGGTGATCATTCCTTCGCCGTACCTTGCTTATCAATCTTTCCAGCTCACTGTTGTGTTCTCTGAGCCAATGACCACCACAAATAGATCGAGATTACTCATCAACGTAGGATCAAACAGCACATACGCAAGATACGTTTCAGGTTCAGGAACGAATACTTTCACATACCAGTACAACGTTCTGGAAACAGACTCCGACGCCGACGGAATCACCATTCTTTCTCCGCTCTATAGTCCGAATGATATCTCCAGCGCCAGCGGCTCATATCCCACACTCACATTCAATCCTCCAGATGCGAGCGCGATGGTGGTGGATGGAATCGCTCCGTACATCATCTCCAATACAAAACCGGCAAACGGGAACTACGTCACTGGCCAGCAGCTCGATTTTAATCTCACTTATTCAAGAGACGTGTTCATTACAGGAACACCCCGTCTCGAAGTTTATGTTGGCCCTGATCTCAGTCCAACTACCCGTTACGCAAACTACCTCTCCGGATCCGGAACAAATGTGATTACTTTTCGCTACACTATTGTAGGTGGAGATTCGGACTCCGACGGCTTGAGTGTTTACGATACTGTGGAATTAAACGGCGGAACATTGTTAGATGCCGTAGGAAACAGTGAACCCAGATGGTCGATCATGGGTGACGTAGACATCATTGGTGTAAAAGCGAATGCAGACGTTATACCGCCCGTCCTCGCAAGTGTAACTGCTCCTGCTAACGGAATGTATCTGCCCGGGGATCCGGTCGACTTCAATGTGAACTTTAACGAAGCTGTGAACTACACAGGTGTTCCACGGATAGCCTTAGTTATCGGCTCAACAACGAGGTACGCAACTTACCTCTCCGGCAGCGGAACGACTTCGGCCATTTTTAGGTACACGGTGCAATCCGGAGATTCAGATCTCAACGGGATCACATCCTCGTCGCCGCTACAGTATAACGGCGGAACGATCCGCGACATAGCAAACCTCGCACCTGCTTCTCTTAATTTTACAGTTCCCAACACAACGGGCGTGAACGTTAATGGGACAGGCCTGGCGACAATTTCATCCATCACTACTCCGGCGAACGCCACTTATAAAACGGGGAATGCCCTCAACTTCGTGGTGAATTTCTCAGATATCGTTAACGTCTCAGGTACTCCTCGGATCGCCATGACTGTTGGTGCGACGACTTACTATGCAAACTATCTTTCAGGTTCCGGTTCTACTGCACTCACATTCCAGTACACTGTCCTCGCGGGCCATTCTGATAACAACGGCATTGTCATCACGAGTCCGCTCCAGCTCAACGGCGGGACCATCATAGACTTGAGTCTTGTCAATGCAGCCCTGGGCTTTACCGCTCCTTCTACCACCGGAGTCCTGGTCGACGGAATCGATATCGTGATTAGCTCGATTACTCCTCCGGCGAACGCGACCTACAGGCTCGGGCAGAATTTAGACTTCACAGTGGTTTACAACTACGCTGCCACAGTTGTCGGCACACCGAGAATTCAGCTTACAGTTGGTGCTACAACTCTTTACGCTAACTACAGATCAGGCTCTACAACCACGTCGCATGTATATCGCTACACAACAGCTGCGGGACACCTTGATGCGGACGGGATCAACACTGTGGGTCCTATTGGTCTCAACGGCGGTACTGTTAAAGACATTTATGGAGACAACGCTGACCTCGCTTTCACAGGTGTAAATTATCCTTCTAAACTTGTGGACGCAGTCGTTCCAACAATCTCATCCATGACCGTGAGTCCAAACGGGACATATATTACGGGTCAGTTCATTGACTTCACGGCAACCTTTAGTGAAGCCGTGATCGTTACCGGTGGAACTCCACGACTGACTCTGACTGTTGGGGCGACCGCGAAATACGCGAATTACATTTCAGGTACCGGAACTAACGTTCTCGTGTTCCGATATACCGTTTTGTCAGGTGATCTTGATACAAACGGCATCGCAATGACGAACAGTATAACTCTGGCAACCATCACGGACGCCGCACTCAATGCTGCCAACGTAGCATTCACAAGGCCTGTACTCACTGGTGTGAACGTGGATGCCACTCCACCTAGAATAAACTCTGTCACGCCACCTTCGAACGCAACTTACAGTGTTGGCGCCGTCATGAATTTCACGGCAAACTTTTCGAAGCCAGTGACCATCGTCGGGTCGCCTCGACTCCGGATTGATATGGGTGGAGTAGCGAAAAACGCCGACTACGTCTCCGGTTCAGGATCATCTGCCATCATCTTCAGTTATACGGTCGTGACAAATGATCTTGATACTAACGGAGTGGCCACGCTGAGCCCATTGGTTCTCAATGGAGCCACGATCAAAGACTCCTTAAACTTAGATGCTACTTTAACTTTCACTGTTGCGAACTTCGCCAACGTCAGAGTTGATGGGGTTAGTCCGTACGTGAGTTCAGTCACTCTTCCGGCCAACAACACTTATCAGAATGGTGGAGCAAGACGGACGATTTCATTCACTGCTGTCTTCAATGAAATCGTGACAGTGACGGGGTTGCCACGAATCGTTCTCACCATCGGATCGAATACGGTTTATGCGAATTATTTATCGGGCACAGGAACTGCGAGTATTGTTTTCCGATACAGCGTGCTCAACACTGATCTCGACCTTGACGGAATTGCCATTGCGAATTCCGGAAACATTGATTTAAATGGCGGTGTGATCCGCGATCCTTCACTTCAGAACGCCTCTCTTGCTCTGGGAAGCCTGAACACAACTAAGATCTTCACGGTTTTGCCAAGCATGCAGGCCTGGTACGATCTCTCCGACACAACAAAGGTTGTCCTCTCTGGTGCAAACATCACGGGTATGACCGATAAAATCGGAACGAGAAACGTCACTCACTCTGTCGGCGGAGGCGTTCCGTATAATGCGAACGGATTTAATGGCGGCGGACAGGCCTATGCCAGCTGTACTTCCAGTGGTGCATTTAACCTTGGTTCTACCACCACACCGAAGTCGATGGTCGCTGTCTTCAGAGCGCCTCCGGATGCCACTAATCAGTTTCTCTTCTACGCCACGTCGTTGACTCGACCGATGGTCAGGTTCTCTTCTATCGCAAGTGGCGGTCAAGTCACTTTCGGTATCAACGGTAACCACTACAGCGCCGGCGCCTGGGGAGGCTCTGTTGCCACGGCTTCAAACGTCTGGGGAGTGAGCCAGGTGGCCATGCGTGCCTTCAACTTTGCATCGACTCAAGCTGTGGCTCAACAATTCTGTCTCATGGATGGCGAGCTCGCGGAACTCTTTCTGTTCTCAATCCAACCGACGGCAGCTAACCTCATTGCGATTGAAGCATTTCTCAACGTGAAGTATGGCCTGAATTTTCCGTAAGTTTATTTTGTGAAATTCAGGTATTTTTCCAGAGAATAATTTTTCTGGTCTTCGTAGATGAATCCGCGTGCGCGATCTACGCACTCTTGTGCTCTCGCTTGAAGAAGTGAAGAGTCACTGAGAAGTGTTTCGATCAAGGTGACAATGGCCTTCACGTTTCCTCGTTTGACTAACAGGTCTTTCGGCAGGAGTAGATCCGGACCGGGGACATCGTAAGCGACAACAGGAAGACCGTTGGCCATCATCTCAAGCACACCGAATCCAAAACTTTCAAGATGACTGGGAAAGATACCCAGGGAACATTCTGAGAGCAGCTCCGGCAATAACTCAGGTTCGTACCGTGGGATGATTTCAACGTTTCGAAGGAGCTCTGGCCCGAGATAATCTTCAACAGCTTTAGCCGTTGGAAACATCCCCAGGACGCCCATCAAACGAAAAGAAACCTTGGGATGAGACTTCACTAAATGCCGGATGATTTCCGGAAATTCAACAGCACCTTTCCGCTTATCAAAACTTCCGACGAAGGCGATTTTCATTTCGTTAGCGATAAGACTTTTTTTATTTCTGGCACTCTGGAATTTTTCGAACTTTTCATTTG
>CAMCYI010000031.1 GCA_945883845.1 Bacteriovorax stolpii
GAAGAAGGCACTGGAAACTCAGGAAGTGGCGAATACGGTGGCATTTTTATTGTCAGAAAGAAGTTCGGGGATCAATGCGAGTACAATGATGGTCGATGCAGGCATCAGTTGCAACTACTACGACCAGCAAGTGGTTAAAGAATTTTCTAAAAATGCCCTTTAATCACTTTGCAGATATCTCGGATTATTCACGTTAAAAATCTTAAACTCAGAATAATTTTTCCGTACGGGAGAAAGTTTTCTTCAGACCTTCTTCGATGGAAACTCTGGGAACATAACCAAAATCCCTCTTCGCTTTATCATGGGAAAAATAATGAGACTTGCCAAGATTGAGAGCTACAAATCTTGTCATCGGAGGCTCTGGTTTCTGAATACCCGCTAAACCCCACACTTTTTCCAATAACCAACCCAGACGATAGGCCTTGTTCACATCGATGGAATTAAGAACCGGATCAACTTTCACAAAGCCCAGAATCTGATTGATAAAATCCCAGAGTTTCACAGGACGCTCCTGCCCTACAAAGTAGGCCTGGCCACAGACCGGTGAACCAACGTTTAAATGCTCCATCGCCAGAGCGTGGGCCATGGCCGCATTCTCAACGTAAATAATGTCGACGAAATTTTCTCCGTCACCGACAACACGAAGTTTTCCTTCGCGGCCTTTTTGGATTACACGGGGAAAGAGATGCGGATCTCCCGGTCCCCAAATAAGATGTGGGCGGATAGCACAGGTCATAAAGCTATGACTGTTGTTAGCTTCCAGCACGAGCTTTTCTGCACGTGATTTCGTCTCGGCATAGTGAGTGAGATATTTTTCAGGATACGGAGTCGATTCATTCACACCCATCAGGTCCTGATCACCGAAAACAACAGAAGGAGTGGATGTATAAACAAAGCGTCTGACCCCGTGGCGCTGGGCCGACTCGAGAATATTTTTGGTGCCGACAAAATTAATGTCGTTAAACGTCTGAAATTTTCCCCACACGCCCGCCAGTGCGGCCACGTGAAAAACCGTATCAAAGCCCTGAGAAAGGGCGCGTTCAATGTCTTCGGCCTTAGTAAGATCACCTTTGATGGTCGGCACACCCAGGTCTTCAAGATGGGCGTAGGAATGACGGGAAAAACTCGTCACGATATACGTGGGATTTTTTAAAAGTTCATGGACTAAAGCAGTGCCAAGGAAGCCACCGCCACCCGTAACAAGAATGCGCATGAAAAAATGATACCTTTAATTACTGAAGAAAGAATCAGACTTTTTCAATTCGTCCCAAAAGATCGGCAGCGTATCAAACACCAATGAGCCAACGAGGATCCCGATAAAGAGCCCAGGAAAGCCCAGGATAATCGCACCGGAAAGAACACAGATAAAGCTCACCACTGGCGGGCAGCGGCTTTCCCCAAGACTTGCGAGCCAGGGACGAAGGAGATTATCCACCAGTCCGGCCAGGACTGCGACGATGAAGAAAATCACCGTCCACTTCGTATTGC
Organism: Bacteriovorax stolpii; assembly: GCA_945883845.1. GTDB lineage: Bacteria > Bdellovibrionota > Bacteriovoracia > Bacteriovoracales > Bacteriovoracaceae > Peredibacter. The sequence continues at coordinate 1,489 of CAMCYI010000031.1, forward strand.
CATTGAGAAAAGTATAAAGACCGAAGGGTAGGAAAACCGGCGCGGCACCGATCACCGGAATAAATGAGAGCATGAGAGTGATGAAGAAGATCAGGAAAAACTCTCCAAGGCCGGAGATGCTGATTGTTACTGCTACGATCGTCGCTTGAATCAAACCGGTTGCGAGATTGGAGACATACACCTGGCGGGCATCATCAATAAAGATCAGGATAAATTCATCCATGCGAGCTTTTGGAAAACCAAAAAGCTCCTGGAAAAAATCCCGCATCTTCTTTCCGTGAATAAGAAACGTGTACAGGCAGAGAACCATTACCAGCAGAAGCAGAAAAAGCTCCGGCAAGCTTGAGGCAAATCCCTTGAAAAAATTTAAAAGGACATCATTAACGCGGATAACGTACTCGCCGATTTTTTTTCTGGTCAGGAAATCGGCCCATTCAAAGTGCGACGTGTACTTGTAAATAAATTCAGTGATCTCATGGCGAAACGTGACCACCATTTCCTGAAAGTTCTGGTCACTCAGTTTATCATCTTCAGAAATTCTTTCGAGCTGGTTCGTGATGGCCACTGTTCCCTTCACAATGAAGAACATGACGGGAATGGAAATAAGAAATGTGAAAAGAATAGTGATGATTTTCGCTGCAGCTTTCTTTGACCAGCCTCTGGCCTCTAGTCTCAGAAGGAGCGGATAACAGGCCAGGGCGACTGTTGCTCCGAAAAAAATGGACATGACAAAGGGAGAAACAAAAACGAATCCCAAAAGAACGAAAAGCACCATGTAGATAATCTTAGCGACTTTCTGTTCACCTTTCTTCGACATGAAATCCTTTTTGTCCGCTTGCCCAGCGAGAGAGTTTCATTTGATCCACTTTTATGTTGTGACGAACATCGACAGGAAAATCCGGATGCAGAAAAAAACTTTTTACCTCAGATGACGGATGATTCGGAATTCCGAGACGACTCACTTCTTTGAGAAATGAATCCTGATTTCTAGTCTCGCCATCCCATCTTTCAATGACAAGCCCCGGCACCTTTGAATTAAGATTCACTAAGGCCACACGACGGATCTCGGGATGTCGGGCATAGGGTGCCTCGATCTCTAACGGATACCAGGTCGTTTGATTTGATTCTACTCGATGAGATTTTCTCCCGAGGAACCAGAGATTTTGGTTCTGATCCATGTAACCCAGATCCCCCATCCGGTGCCAGAGAGTTCCGTCGGCATCAATGATTTTAGCTTCCGCTGTCTCAGAGGGCATATCGAAGTAAGATTTTGTGACCTGCCTGCCACTGACAACGATTTCACCTTTGATGAGTGGCTTCACTTCATGGAGCTCACTCTGCGGAATATCCGTAGTTTTTACAATTTTGATTTTGACTCCGGGAATGGCCTTCCCAACACATGTCCCTTGTCCCAGTTCTGTGGGTGTCTGCAAAACTTCAGTACCCGAGATCAGGGAAACGGGAAGACACTCAGTAGCTCCATAGGGAGTAAATGTCTCACCAAAGGGAAGAATTTTCTTATACATCCTGTGGATGCGAAGACTCACGGGGGCCCCAAACATCACAAGATATTTTACCGAGGGAAGCTGGATATTATTTTTCAGACAGTACTCACCTACCCGTTCCCAGATCGCCGGAGAGCCGGCGAGAAAAGTCGTCTGATGAGTGACAATGTTCTTCACGAGTTTCTGAGGATCACACTGTGCGGGTTTTGTCGGATCCATGTCCGGAATCACGGACGTCATTCCCATCGCCAGAGTGAAAAGCGCAAAAAGTGGAAAGCCCGGAAGATCAATTTCTTTTTCAGTCAGTTGAAACATTTCTTTCAAAGCATCGGTCTGCGCGTTCATGATTCCGTGAGTGTATTGAACGCCTTTTGGAATACCAGTGCCACCACTTGTAAACAGGATGGCAGAAGGATCATCATCACCCATCTCCATCGCCGTGAATGTTCCAGGAAAAGTACTCAGTTTTTCATAGAGGTAGTGCGTGGATCCACCGACCTCATCAAGACTGACCTTGATCCCGACAGTGCTGAACGAATCTCTCAGGATTCGCCTGATCCAGTGAACTTTTCCAATGGACACAAGGGCCTCTGGCCTCACCTGCTTAATCGAATGAAGAAGATTCTTAAGGCCCATACCAGGATCTATGAGAACAGGGACTGCGCCCACTTTGAAAAGTGCAAACGTGATGACGGAAAAATCGAGTCGTGGAGTGACAAAGAGAAGTGTTCGCATTCCCTTTTTGATTCCGACGCTTTCAAAGAAGCTTGCCATCTGGTTTGAGCGGGCCTCGAATTCAGAAAATGTATAAAACGCATCTCCGTGGACAACAGATTTTTTGTCGGGGATGCGTTTTGAAACTTCAGAAATACGAAGCGAGATGTTCACTTGATGAAATCCCAGATCCTTGAAGAAACGTCTTCTAGGGCGTCTTCCAGCACGTAATGGCCGGCATCGGCGTACCAGTGGGCATCTGCATCCGGAAAGATGGCAAGAAAGCGCTCGAAGAAATGACGGTCAAAGCAGAAATCAAGTCCACCCCACAAGATGAGCTTCGGTTGCGACAGAGACTTTAACTTTGATTCAATTTCAGTAAGAGTCTTAAAAGTCGGATGATCACGCTCCATCGGAATGTCCTGAACAAAACGCGCGACAGCGATTCTGTTATTCCAGGAGTTATAAGGAAGAAGATATCCTTCCTTGATTTTCTTCGGAAGTTTCTTTTTGGTTGTCATAAAAGTCGCGGGCCACGCAAAAAGATTAAACTGTCTTGAAAGAAATTCGCCGAACTTTCCCTGTCTCAGGAGATTAATTCGTCTTGGAATCTGAACATCTGGAAAAGCTGCCGTATTAAGGATGACAATCTTGTCAAAGAGCTCAGGGTATCTGGTCACAAGACCAAAACCAATAGCACCTCCCCAGTCATGAACCACGAGAATAATTTTTTTGAGATCAAGAAAGCGAATGAGTTTATAAGCATTCTGGATGTGCTGCTCAAGCGTGTACTCATAGTCCTGAGGTTTGTCTGAAAGACCACAACCCATATGATCAGGAACGATGGTGCGAAACTTTGGTGAAAATGTCTGAACGAGATTGCGATAATAAAATGACCACGTCGGATTCCCGTGAAGCATCAGCATCGGCTGGCCCTGACCTTCATCAATGTAATGATAGTTGTTACTTCCGAGCTGGAGGAAATGCGAACGAAATGGATAAAGCTTATCAAGGCCGCGCTCTTTAATTTCCGTTTTTAAATCTTTCATCGCCACTCCATTCCCAACATCGTGCTCGTCAGTCCGCTTCCGATTCCCAGAAGAGCAACTTTGTCTCCGGGCACCAGGAATCCATTCTCACTTGCTTTCATTATTGTCAGCGGAAGGGCCGCAGAGCCCGTATTTCCGAACTGTTCAAAAGTCTGATAATCACGATCCAGTGGCAGTCCTAATTCAGTCAGCATTGCAAGCCTGTGTGCCACACCGACCTGGTGAGGAATAATTTTTGTCACGTCCTGATTTTTCCAGTTGAGTTCATCAAGGGTGCGATGCCAGTTCTCACGAGCGAGTTTCACTCCAGCGTGCATGAGAGTTTCAGAATCTGTCTGCATCATGAGACCCTCAGTGGAACCGTCACCCTGGCAAAGTTCGACTGCTGATGAATCTGTCAGTGTAGTACCGCCAAGAATTTTTGGAGAATGAGGAGCAAGATCTGCATGAGTAATGAGAACAGCGACTGCGGCCGAACCAATCGTGAGATTGGCCATAAAGGGCTTAATTTTTTTGCGGTCCATGCCCGGATCATTAAGCAGGAAATGAATTGTCTCTTCGATTAAGGGACCAGCATTTTCTCCTGAGACAATCAAAGCTGTCTTTATCACTCCACTCTCAATCATTTGTCCGGCCAAGAGAATACTCGAAAGCACACCAAGGCAGGCGTTTGAGAGGTCCGAGATCATACAATGAGGAGAGAGCTTAAGATTATGATGAACCTGAGCGGCCGTCGCTGGTTCAAGGAAATCCCTGCAAACAGAGGCGTGAAGGAGAAGATCAATTTGTTCACGGGGAAAGTTCTTCAGAACTTTTTCAGCGGCTTCCGAAGCAATGCTCGAAGGGCGCGTGCCTTTGGGCCAGTAACCTCTGCGTTTGATTCCAGTCTGAAGCTCGAGTCTACCTTCCGGAAGCTTTGCTCTCTCGTAAAGTGGTCGCAGCTGCGCTTCCATTTCCTCAGAGGTCAGAAAGATTTGCGGTTCCTGATAAGCATATGAATGGAGTCTGAGGTTTTCAAATTTCATGCATCACCTGACTGCATGAGACCATGGAGGTTGGCCATGGAGATGCCGGAAAGAATCGATCCCACGATGCCGAGGAAACCCTGGTCAGTACCGATGATGAAAAGATTTTTTACCGGAGTTTTTCCATCACGGGTTTTATCAGTGGAGCCGTAAACAGTTCCGTTCTGGTGCCAGGTGTATTTCTCAATGGTGGTTGGAGAAAAAATATCCTGAAAGAGAAGTTCACCATTGAATGTTGGATTAAGTTTTTTGATCAGATCGAGCGCACTCTCCCCGACTTTGGTTTTCATTCCCAGATAGGCCTCACGGGAGAGTTCCTTCCACTGAGGGTAGTTTGCCATGTAGGTAATGCGAACAGTTCCTTCGCCTTCCTGAATGCCTTCGTAGTTATCAGGGTAACAGACCACTGCTGAAGTCGGATCAAAGAAATTCTGAGCACGACGGTAAGAATAGGTCGAAGCATTATTATAAAAAGTGATCGTACTTTGTTCCGGAAGTTTTTTATCGAAAACAAAAATGCTTTCCAGGAAAGTCATGTGACCTGAGCGAGGTGAAATCTTTTCAGCGAGTGCTGGTGTGGCCTTCACAGTTTCAGGATAGCCCATGCTGGAAAGAACAATCTTCGCTCTTAGTTCTTCCTTGTCAGTGCGGATACCTACAACTTCATTGTTCTCAACAAGAATTTCCTGAACTGGCGTTCTAAATCGGATTTCACCACCCGCATCTTCAAATTTCTTCATGAGAAGCGAGAGAATGGTGCGCACACCACCTTCCGGTCGGGAGAAGCCTTCGAAGTAAAGTGACTTAAACATGATTACAAACTGCGCGAAGTCCATGTCTTCTTCCCATGCAGATCCGTAAATCAACAGTGGACAGAGAATCATCTCAATTAAGAGTTCATCATTTAGATTTTTTTTCAGAACTTCACGTGATGACGAATATCCAATATCAAGAGAAAGCTCATTGAAGTCTTTTACTTTTTCAACAAGCCTCAGGAAGTTTTCAAAGTCCTGAGGAAACTTCTCTCTCACTTCTGTTTCAAGAAGCTCGAATTCGTTAGAAAACTTCAATGTCGTTTCGGGAAACTGGATTTTTGAAAATGTCTGAGGATGGAGTTTAAAATCATCGTAAGAAAGCCGCAGTTGCTTCAGGAGCTTGCTGAAAGGCTTACCCTTCTCTCCCTTCTTGATGAAATTTGTCAGGGCATGAAGACCAACATCGAATTGGCGATTTTTTCTCTGGTAGTAAGAATTCAAACCACCGGGGATAGAATGCTTTTCGAGGACAACGACTTTCTTGTCAAACATCGCAAGACGTATGCCGGCGGCAAGCCCCGACATACCTGCACCAATGACAATGGCGTCGTAATTCATGCTTGGTTTTTAAGCGAACTTGGGAGACAGGTAAGCGACACAGCTCTCAAGTGTTGCAAGTTTAGGATAATCTTCCTGTGGAACTTCGACCTTATGACGTTTACGGAGTTCCATAACGATATCAAGGAAGTCCATTGAATCAAGATCAAGCTGCTCGCGAAGAGATTTTGAATCATCAATTGAATCAACGCTTTCATCAGGTGCGATGTCGGCAATAATATCAAGGACGATCTGGCGAACGTTCTTAGCAGTCATATGAAATCTCCTTAAGCGGTATATTTTTTTATGATAAGGGCAGAGTTAATTCCGAGCATGCCGAATGAGTTATTCAGGATCGTATTAACTGTACCTATTTTCTTTGCAGAATTAATTACAAGATTTTTCATGTCACACTCAGGGTCAACATCCGTGCAGTTCATTCCCGGGTGAACCATGCCGTCTTCAAAGCTGGGAATGTTACCTGCGAGCTCCAGGGCGCCAGCAGCACCCATACAGTGACCGATATGACCCTTCGTGAAATTCACAAATGTTTTATGAGAATCTGAAAATGTACGGCGGATGGCGAGAGTCTCGTTGATGTCACCAGTGCCGGTTCCAGTTGCATGCATGTTCACAATATCGATATCAGAAGCAGACATGCCTGCTTTCTTCATCGCTTTCTGCATGCACTCAATCTGTCTTTCAGAATTCGGATTCACAAAATCAGAAGCATCCGAATTGATAGCGTAGCCAACAATCTCTGCGTAAATTTTTGCGTTTCTTTTTTTGGCGTCTGAAAGTCGCTCAAGAATATAAATACAACCCCCCTCTGAGATCGCAATACCATTGCGATTTTTATCGAGAGGCCTTGAAGCTTTTGTGGCATCTTCGTGATGAGCAAGAGCACCCTGAGCAGCAAAAGCAGCGAAGATACCAAACGTCTGCGCAGACTCAGAAACACCACCGGCAAAGGCCACATCAACTTCATCCAGAAGAAGTTGTTGAACTCCCTGAATGATACCAACGTTTCCGCCAGCACACGCTGAACCGAGTGTGTAGTGAGGGCCTGTGATATGGAGATTCAGTGTCACTTCACCAGCTGGTGAATTGGCAACAGTTCTTGGGTTGTGATGAGGAGACCAGAGTTTCCAGTCGAGACCATTCTGGTGCATCTGAAAAATTTCTTCTTCTGTCTCAACGTTTCCGTGTTCCGTGATGCCGAGATAAACACCCACGCGGGATTTATCCATCTTGTCCCATTCAAGTTTTGAATCCTGAAGAGCTTCGTTGGCGCAATAAATAGAAATGCTTCCCGCGCGGGTTCCACGACGGCGAAGTTTTTTAGACTGGTATTTGAATTCATCGAAGTGACACAGGCCTGCAGCTTGCTTACCCATATAACGAATCTCAGCATGAGCAACGCCGGACTTACAATTTAAAAGCGCATCACGAAATTCACGCAAGTTATTACCGTTTGGAGCTGTTAATCCAATTCCGGTCATCACTATACGTTGTGTGTCATTCATGGCGTTTCCTCGAGTCAAAACTGAGGCGAAAAAAGTAACGTGGAAAAGGTTGTTTGTATAGCGAACAATTTAGATTGTGCCCCCGGATTTCGTCTTGCCCAAGACGGGACTTTCGGTGATATTTAGAGGGCTTTAATTAAACACCGATGAAGGAGCCTTCCATGGAAAGCCTGATTGTTATCTCTAAGGTTAAAAAATATATCAAAGAAAAAGCCGATATGAATACCTCTGCTGGTTTCTTCGATCCTCTTAACCAAGATATCGTCAAGGCCTGTCGTGATGCAATGGCCCACGCTCAAAAGCTTGGCCGTAAAACTGTCATGGGCAAAGACTTCAATCTTTACCTGGAGAAAAATGAAGTTGATGAAGCTTTAGTAGTTGCGTCAAAAGTAAAGAAACTGATCAAAGACGAAGCGACTCTTTCAACTTCTTCTCAGGCCATCGACCAGCTCACTGTGCGCGTTCAAGTCGTTTGTAACAAAGCGATTGAAAATGCCAAGAATGATAAACGCAAAACTGTTATGGACCGCGATTTCACTGCTCCGACTTCTCTGACTTAAAACAAAAAAGGCCCACGACTTTCATCGTGGGCCATCCAAAAAATATTCGATTCGTGATTGGCCAAGATTATTTCAAATACTCAGTTTCACATTTTCCCCATGGGGAGCAGTTCTCAAACTTGACTTGAAACTCGTCTTCGATATCACCAACGTTAAAGGGAACAATCATCACACCGAACTCCCGTCGGTTCCAGACCCAGTTGATTTCTTTTTCTTCCATCGACTTTAAAACAACTGTATCAGCACTTGTGATTTTAGGACGCCTCTTCCAACGATACCAGGCAGACCACTGATAAGTGTCTTTGAGATTAATGACCAGGTCACTATCAGATCCGTTGACAATTCTGGCCTTCAAAGTAGCGTTTCCCAGATTCTCTTTTTCGCCTTCTGAGAAATAGATTTCAAGATTAGCGAGTCCTTTTTTCGAGTGATAGATGTCATATTCGCGATCTGTGGTTTTTAAAAATCCGTCGGGATTCAAGCGCCGGATCCGGGCGGCCGAACAGGAAACGATCAGGAAAAGGAGGATGAATAAGATCCGATTTAAGTTCATGGTCTTATAAAATCCCGCAGTGACACTTCTGTAAAGTATTTTTCCCTAGGAAGGATCGGGGACATTACGTAAAATAGAATCATGAAAATAATCTTTCCGTTACTTGCCATTTCCATAGGGGCACACGCCGATAATATTCGCCTGAACCTGCTTCCACCCGGGCAGCCATTGGACTGGAGCACTCCCCGCTCTCTTTTTATCAGTGCGCTGAAAAATCGATGGGAAGATGGTGGTCGACCCTTCGGTCACGTTTACACAGAGATCAACTGCGGTGAGAAAAAAGTAGTGACGAGTACCCGCTGCAAGAATTTCAATCCGATCTCTGAATTCGTCTCCGGAGGACGGGGACTTGGAATTCTTTATCACACTTATGAAGGTGAACTCGAAGAAGGCCCCGCTCTCCAAAAAGAACTGCAGGAGCAGAGGCATGACCGAAAAATGCTCTCACTTGAATATAAGCTCAACGAAGACCAGTGTGCCCGCATGCTCACATATCTTGATGAATTTCGTGCACTCAACGCCGGCCGCTCCTATGGGCTTCCTCATCGGCCTCTTTTTGCGGAAGGTGGAACTGACGTTGCCTTCGCTGTGAGTTTTCTTGATGTCGCTGGAGTTTTGCAGGAAAAAGATCGTGAAGAATGGTGGAACCAGGTGAACATTCCTCTCGCATACTCCGGGCCACCTTTGCAGGATGAAACAGCGAATTTCATCCGTGTACTCTTCGGAGCCACTGAGTGGGCCATGGAAAAAGAAAAACACAAGAAGCTACAGTTCTACGATACTCAGAAAATGTATGCATGGATTGGTAAAGAGATGCAGGCAGGACGAAGCGGTTGTGAAGATAAAAATGTCCGCGGAATCTGCCTGGACGCTAGTTACTTACCTGTGAAAAAAGGTTCCATTTGGCAGCAGTATACTGATCCTGCTTACCAGAAGAAAAAACCTTAACTCGTCATGAAGCTACTGACCTTGGGCGAGTCCCTCACCGCGGGGATCACTCACGCCAATCCAGGAATTATTTTCGCGTCTGATGGCCTGAATCGAACATCCGAGTCCTTCATGGATCACATGATGGCCCTTTGCCTCAAGTTCTTTTTCAACTTTAGGATCCAGGAAAGGAGACTCAATTTTCAGTTGATCAGGCTGCCATTGCTGATGAACGCGTGTAGCGGCCACTGCTTCGTAAAGTGGCATCCCGAATTCGATGGAGTTCAGAATTGTTTGCGCGACACATGTGATGATGCGGGTTCCGGACGGTGAACCAAGGGCCATGTAAGGGCCATCTTCATTCAGGATAATTGTTGGCGACATACTTGAGAGCGGACGCTTCTTTGGTTCAACGAGATTATTCTGGCCACCAACGGCGCCGAAAAGATTCTGAACGCCGACTTTCTGTGCGAAATCATCCATCTCATTATTAAGAATAATTCCTGTTCCTTGTGCAATCACAGCAGAACCAAACCAACCGTTAATGGTCTGAGTGGAAGCCACAAGGTTTCCATCTTTATCACCAATCGTGAAGTGAGTCGTATCACTGGATTCATATGGCAAAGGAACTGGTCTCATATCACCGGCCGGGATCGCCGTAGGACGGTTGATGTTCTCAGAAAGTGTCTTCAGATATTTATCATTCAGGAGAGATTTCACAGGAACTGCATGAAAATCCGGATCTCCGAGATATTGAGCGCGATCCAGGAACGCTCGTTGCATGGCCAGGGCCGTGAGGTGAACTGTCTCTGTGCTTTGCGGGCCTTTCGCCTTGAGGTTGTGAGGCTCAAGCATCTTAAGAATCTGGATCACATGTATGCCCCCTGAACTTGGAGGTGGCATCGAGTAAATTTTAAGGCCATGAAACTCTCCAGTCACAGGAGATCTTTCTTTCATTTGATATTCGCGAAGGTCCTTATGAGAAAGTATTCCGCGTTTAGAAGCAACAGTCTTGACGATTTTAGAGGCCACTTCTCCCTCGTAAAATCCTTTCGCCCCTTCACGGGCGATAATTTTAAAAGTCTGGGCAAGAGTTGGCTGTATGATCAGGCTTCCGAGAAGTGGAACTTTTCCATCTGCAGTGAAGAAGATCACTTTTGCTTCAGGATCAAGCTTTAATAAATGTTCACGGTCGGTAATGGCCTCCTGAAGCTGATCATAGAGAGGAAATCCTTCACTCGCGAGTTTGATCGCAGGGGCGAGAGTTTCCGCCCACGGGAGTTTTCCGAACTTAGAGTGAATCTCATAGAGTCCTCGCACAAGGCCCGGAGTCGCAACGGCCAGGGCACCTTCTTGTGAAAGTAATGGCTGCGTATCACCTTTGGATGTGAGGTACATATTCTTGGTCGCCATGACCGGAGCGATCTCTCTGAAGTCAAAAGAGTAAACTTTGTTTTCCGCACGGTTATAAAAAAGAAGGAATCCGCCGCCGCCGATACCAGTTGAGTGAGGTCTTTCAACAGAGATCGTGAAACTCGCTGCTACAAAAGCATCGATGATATTCCCACCTCGTGAAAACATTGAAAGGGCGGCACGCGTGGTAGCTCCTCCCTGAGTGGTGACCATATAGTCTTTTGCTTTCGCTTCATGTGCAATCCGGGGCCTCAAGGCCGTAGGTGCAACGATGCGAACCTGATGAGAACAACTGAGTAAAGCGATCAACAAAGCAAGAACTTGCATTTACGACTCCTGACTATTCATGGATACTTTTTGAGTCTAGGAGAAAAGCGATGGTTCTAAAAGATAAAAAATGTATTCCGTGCTCAACCTATGTGCCGCCATTATCCATGGAAGAGAAAGAGAAAAATCTTAAGGAACTTTCGGGTGACTGGGCCCTGACACAAGAGTCATCACGACTGTTAAAAAAGTTTAAATTCAAAAATTTCAAGCGCGCACTTGAGTTTGCAAACGAAGTTGGACGAATCGCCGAAGAAGAGAAACACCATCCGGAAATTCATCTCGGGTGGGGCCACTGCGATATCGAAATCTGGACTCATACAAATAACAATCTCGTTGAAAATGACTTCATTCTGGCCGCCAAGATCGATGAATCTTTCAAGCGTCTTTTTCCAGCTGTAGTTTGAGTTCCTTCAGGAACCTTCTCTGCTTTATCGTTTTACCAGCAAGATAAGACTGGCTGGGATCCACATAAAATTGCTTTAAGGCCGCTCGCCCGATCAGCATTCGATACTTCATGCTTGCTCTGTTCGTGAGAGTTAGCTCAACTTTCTTTTTTACACCAGCAATGTGAAGAGAGGTCCGGATCACATAGCGCTCCTCTTTGTGCCCACCGGAATCTGTCACAATTCTGCGGTCAACCATAATGGCACGACAGGAGATAACGAGACTTGAATTGTTTTGCAGGGGGTGGATCTTGAACAGAACGTAAGTCTTGCCCCCTTCTTCCTCGAGAAAAATATCAAAGGCGTGAAGACTCGAGGTCTTTGCCCCTGAATCGATCTTGGCCTTAATCGCTATCAATCCCAGTACTGGTAATGAGACCCACTCACGCCAACCTATGATCGAGCTGCTCGATTTTACTTCTGTATCCATAGGACCAGTTTAATAAATATTCCGGAGAATTTTAAGTAAAGGATGATTTTTCCTGTTAAGAATTGTTGCATTGAACGCGGTGAGTGTTAAACTGAATGAAAACGACAGGATGTCAAAAACCTTAAGATCAAAGAGGTTCTTTCATGAAGAATTTTCGGTTGTACTCCGCTCTCACTATGTCTTCCCTTCTCCTTTACAGCTGTTCGCTTAAGCGTGCTCCTCTCATGGATAACAAACAAGCTGTTTCAACTGAAGTCAAAGCAGTAAAGCCTACTGATACGGTCAGCCTTGCTGAGGATGAGATTTTTGAGAAAGCTCCGACTCCAGGTGAATACACTCACGAAATCGCTGAAGCTGACGCCGATGATCTTTCGATCAAGCAGGCCGTTGGCGTGTCAGAAATCGATGATGATCTTAACCCTGCCAAGGAAAATGGTGTTCCATACGCACCAAAATTCCTGAAGTCGAGAAACACGAAACGTGTTCAGTTCTGGGTGGATTATTTTACAGTAAAACAAAGAGATCGCTTCCAGAGGTTCATCAATAACGGCGAAGAGTACCGTCACCACATTGAAGACATTTTTGTGAAACAAGGTCTTCCGAAAGAACTCTATTTCGTAGGTCTCATAGAATCAGGTTACTACCTGGGTGCGCGCTCTCATGCAGCGGCCGTGGGTCCATGGCAGTTCATCAAAGGTACAGGAAAGCGTTACGGTCTTCGTATGAGCAATGAGCTCGATGAAAGACAGGATTTATTCAAAGCGACTCGCGCTGCTGCAGCTTACTTCCGCGACCTTCATAATATTTTTTCAAGTTGGGAACTCTCGCTGGCCGCTTACAATGCGGGCGAATATGGAATGATCAGAAGAATCCTGAAATACGGAACACGTGACTTCTATCAGCTTTCTCGCAACAAACAACTTCCTTCTGAAACTATTAACTATGTTCCAAAGGTTCTTGCGGCGATGCATATCGTGAACAACGCAGAAAAGTATGGATTCATTCTTCCAAAGAAACAGAACCGTTTCTTCGACATGACAGAATTGCGTCCGGTGAAGAAGAACGTTCACCTTCGTTCGATTGCCCGCAAACTCGGAGTTGAAGAAAGTCTCATCAAGAAGCTCAATCCAGAACTCAGAAGAGCAATGACTCCAAGACAACTCGCAGGAACTTACTTTCTGCGTATTCCTAAAGGTAACTACGATTCAAAAATCATTGATGACGTGACTGCTGAAACAAGAGTGCGCACGGCCTTCATTTCCCGTCCCGAGACTAGAAAAGAACTTAACCGCCGCATCGCTGCCAGTGCCGGAGAGCCCATCAATAATGGTCCTCGTTTTCATCGTGTGAAAAAAGGCGATACACTTTTCAGCGTGGCCCGCAAGTATAAGACTTCTCCCCTGACGATTGCCCGTGCGAATAACTTCAAAAGCGGCCGTCATCCTCTGAGACTTGGAAGCCGAATCAATCTCATGGAAGGCAAAAACAATCCTGTTGTTGCAATGGAAGAGCAGAAAGTCTCTGTCAAGCTCGCGTCTCCGAAAGTCCGCATTTCTAAAGGCCCACTTGTTTATAAAGTAACTCGTGGAGATAACCTGAAAGAACTCGCTAAGCTTTTCAATCTTAATGTGAGAGAGATCAAGACGGCGAACAAGATGAAACGTGAAACGATCCGTGTCGGTCAGAGAATTGTTCTTCCGGATACAAGAAGAGGAGTCTACACCGTGAAACACGGCGATCACCTTTATAAAGTAGCTCGTGAACTGAATCGTCCGGTAGAAGCACTCGTGAAACTCAATTCACTCAAACGCAAGATGATCTACCCGGGCCAGAAAATTATTGTGAATATGGATTAAATCTAGGCGAATCAATTTGAAAACTTGCCCCTAAGGGCAAATGATCCGAGAGGGCCGAGGTGAAAATCTCGGCCTTCATCATTTTAAGGCCTGATCGATAAAAGATATAATCCAGTCTGCGATCTGGTTTCCATGATGGGAAAGTAAAATATAGAGATTCTTCTTTCGCATAAATGTCATCCGGAATCACTTCGGAGAGCCCTGACTTCTTCATCAGCTCCGCACTCGGATCATCCTCATACTCATCAGCGTTGTAGAATTTAGACTTCTTCGTGGCAATCATAGGAACCATATTGAAGTCACCAGTGATGAAATCGATGCTCTGACCTTTCACCATCTCAAGTAAGGATTGAATCTGCGTCTTACGATCCGCCTTATCAAATGCCTCAAGATGCAGGTTGATGATCTTAAACTTCTTATCTCCATACTCAATTTCAACCTTCTGGAAATATCGGTGCAGATAGAAAAGGTTGTACCACCATGGATTCGACATAGGTTTTTTAAGCAGGGTAACTTCCTGAGATAGAATCGGATAACGCGAAAGAATCGCTCCTCCGGAATTCATGGAGCCAAAATTATTTTTCAGAGGCATGTAGGGAAATGGAATGTAGTTAGCGACCCATGACGGTGCGAGTGCGACATAAGGATAGCCGGTTCTGCGGGCAAGATCCGTTGCCTGGTTAAGATAATGTGATCGGTGCGAGGAGAAATCCACTTCCTGCAGGCAAATGACATCCGGAGAGCGTTCACGAATCTCCAGGGCCAGCTGAGACATGCGGTCTTCAAAATAATTTTTCTCACGGTAGGAATAGCCCGGACCTTCAGAGCCTTCGCCATAAAGAAATCCTAAGTTCCAGGTCATGATTTTGATCACCGATGGTCTCTCCTCGAGATCCACCATGTGATCAGGCTCAATCGCCACGATTTCGCCGCCACTTTTTTTCTCATCAAGGCTCCAGGGATAGGAAGTCCATGCAATGAGGGCCACCACAGATAAAATCGCGAACCCGAGAATGGCGAGTAACACTTTCATGCCTTTTGCCCGCCGATAAAGACACTTTCCACAGAGCCAGGAAATGTGACGCCTTCAAAAGGACTGTGGCCGACTTTGGTTTTAAGATTTTGTTTTGAAATAAGGAGAGGTTTCTTCATGTTAAGCACGGTAAAACTCGCGCGATATCCCGGAAGAATATGGCCCAGACCAGCGCCATATTTCTCGTAGGCCGGAAGATATTTTTTCCATGACGGCAGGAACTCATTAAAAAAATCCCCCGGTCTTTCCGCTGTGACTTTCGCGATTAATTCCGGAGAAATTTTCTTCTCAAGAATCAGCCACGTCACAAATGGTCCAAAAGTATCAAGTCCGGTGAGGCCGGAGATTCCTTTCTCTTTTTCTTCCATCGTATGAGGCGCATGATCAGTGGCGAGAAAATCAATCTCTCCCTCCAGCAGCGCCTTGAGCATTTCATCTTTGTCTTTATTTCCGCGAATCGGCGGATTCATCTGGAAAAGCTTGTGCTCTTTATCCTTGAGTTCATCAATACTGTAATAAAGGTGCTGAGGAGTGACCTCGATGAAAATTTTCTGACCTTTTTTCCGTGCCGCACGGATCAGGTTTAAACCTTCGCCTGAACTATAGTGACAAAGTTTTCCATGAAGACCGTATTTTTCAATCAGCATCAGGGCATCGGCCGTGGCCACGACTTCAGCTTTGACGGGTCTTCTTTCTTCGTGAGTTTTTTCAGCTTTATGACTCTCCAGTATTTCCGGATCTTCACAGTGAAAACTCACCCACTGATTTTTATAACGTGCGAGGGCCTGGTCCAGTGTCGGGAGATCCTTGAAAAAAAGTTCCCCAATTGATGGGCCCATATAAACTTTGTACGGAACTTTGAAACTTAAAGGTTGAGTGCCCGGGCCAATACCTGCATAGGTCCAGATATCACCATTTACTTTTTCTGTGAGTTTAAGCTTGGCGAGATATGACTGATCATCAACAGGAGGAATGGGATTATTCGGCATGTCTCCGGCGTGAGTGACTCCACCGTTGATCATGGCCTCGTGAGCGGAACAGAAATCTTCTTTATAACAATTTTTTTGTGAAACATCTTCGCGGGCGTGAATGTGAATATCGCCCATGCCGGCAAACAGCAGGCATTCATCCTCGTAGTAAAAACTTAAATCAGAGCGCGAAACTCCGAGCTGGCCCACGTCTGTGATAAGTCCTGTGTTCTCATCAAAGCGAATTTGCTGACGAACAATTCCTGAACCGGAAACACATCTGGCCTCGATGACCTTCAAGGTGAACTCCGGTGAATGGTTGTCGGAGATCCCTGATCCATAGGCATGGTGATGATTTCATCAATCACAACATGCCTTGGTTCACTCAGCATGAATGTCATCATGCGGGCAATATCCTCGCCTACCAAAGGCTTCATTCCGGCATAAACAGAGTTCGCCGTTTTCACATCGCCCTTAAAGCGAACCGTTGAAAACTCAGTATCAACCATTCCCGGAGATATCTGCATCACTCTGATATTTTTTCCGGCAGTCTCTTCGCGGAGAGCTTTTGTAAAAGCATCCACTGCAAATTTGGTCGCGCAATAGATCGCACCACCTGAATAGGTCCGGTGACCCGCGATAGACCCGAGGTTAATAATATCTCCTGCTCCATGCTTAAGCATCCAGGGCAGGATTGTATGCACGACCCTGAAAGCTGCCGTGATATTCGTATCAAGCATGGCCTTCATGTCTTCGAAGTTAGAATTTTCGACCTTGTCCCGACCAAGGGCAAGCCCGGCATTGTTGATCAGGATGTCCACGTGCTCACGACAGATAGCTCGCAAAAGATTCGGAAGATCCGGTGATGTTACATCAGCAACAATTAACGTAATTTTCAATTGATGATTGTCGACAAGAAGGTCCCGCTGCAATTCTTCAAGTTTTTCTTTCCGGCGGGCAAGCAGGAATAACTCGCATCCGCGACGGGCAAGAGAAATGGCCATGGCGCGGCCGATCCCGGAGGATGCCCCCGTAATAAGGACTCGCTTATCTTTTAAGTTTTCCATAGGGAAATCTTAAACAATCCACAAGCTATCCGTCGAGAAGATTGGCCTAATTTCGCCGGAGAAAGTGACCCGAACCCTTTTCACTTTCGCTGGAGAAAGTAATAAAGGCGGAAGACCCTAAGATCTTCCGCCATAAAAAATTATTTATTCAGATTTCTTAAGACGTACTGAAGAATTCCCGAGTTGTTATAATACTCAAGCTCATTGGCTGTATCGATACGTGATTGCAACATGACCGTGAGCGTTTCGCCGGACTTACGCTTGATTTCAGCAGTAAGAACTGACTTCGGCTTCATGCCCTGAACACCTCTGATCGTCACTTCTTCAGAACCATCAAGGTTCAGACTCTTTCTCGTCTGGCCATCAGTGAACTGAAGAGGAATTACACCCATTCCGATGAGGTTTGAGCGGTGAATGCGTTCAAAGCTTTCAGTAATCACTGCTTTGATGCCAAGGAGACGAGTTCCTTTAGCGGCCCAGTCACGAGAAGATCCTGTTCCGTACTCTTTACCTGCGATCACTACGAGAGGCTTGCCTGCTGCCTGGTATTTAGAAGATGCATCATAAATTGTCATCTCTTCGCCGGTCGGAACGTAAGTTGTATAACCGCCCTCTTTTCCGGATTTATTCATTTCGTTTTTGAGGCGAATGTTGGCGAAAGTTCCGCGAGTCATCACTTCATCGTGACCACGACGGGCACCGTACTGATTGAAGTCAGCAGGTTTTACTCCGCGAGAAACGAGGTAGGCTCCAGCAGGAGTGTCTGGCTTAAACGATCCAGCAGGAGAAATGTGATCGGTCGTGATGGAATCAGCAAAGAGACCAAGAACGTTGGCACCAATGATATCTGAAGTTGGTGCAGGATCTTTTTTCATCCCCTTAAAGTAAGGCGGATTATTGATATAGGTAGAGTTTGTATCCCAGGCGAATGTCTCGCCCTCAGGAACATTAACCGCCTGCCAGAACTCATCACCTTTAAACACATCAGAGTAACGTGACTTAAACATTGCTGGTGTTACTGATTTTGCGATGACGTCCTGGACTTCCTGAGACGTGGGCCAGATGTCTTTAAGGTATACATCTTTCCCGTCTTTTCCTTTACCGATGGCATCTTTAGTCAGGTCGAGTTTCGTATTACCTGCGAGAGCGTAAGCAACGACGAGCGGAGGCGAAGCGAGATAGTTTGCTTTCACATCCGGAGATACGCGGCCTTCAAAGTTACGGTTACCAGAAAGAACAGCAGAGGCCGTGATATTTCCGTCTTTGATTGCTTTAGAGAACTGAGGCTTGAGAGGGCCGGAGTTACCGATACAAGTTGTACAGCCGTAACCGACAAGGTTGAAGCCGAGTTTGTTAAGCTCAGGCTGAAGGCCCGCCGCTTCGAGATAATCAGTTACAACTTTAGAGCCCGGAGCGAGAGAAGTTTTTACCCATGGTTTCGATGTGAGACCAAGAGCATTTGCTTTCTTAGCAACAAGACCTGCAGCGATAAGCACTGACGGATTCGAGGTATTCGTACAAGATGTAATCGCCGCAATCATCACATCACCGTGTGTGAGTGTGAATGTTTCACCTTCAATCGCTTGAGTCTTGTTAGCTTCGTCTGCTTTAACTTTAAAACCAGTTTCAGAAACAAGGTCAGCTTTGAAGCCTTCAGCAATTTTAGCAAGAGACACGCGGTCCTGCGGACGCTTAGGCCCTGCAAGTGACGGTTCAACAGATGCCAGATCAAGTTCAAGAGTATCAGTAAAGATTGGATCCTTATGATCGTCTCTCCAGAGGCCTTGCTCTTTAGCGTAAGCTTCTACAAGCTGAACACGATCTTCATCGCGGCCGGTGAAACGAAGGTAGTCGATCGTTTTTTCATCAATCGGGAAGAACCCACAAGTGGCTCCGTACTCCGGTGCCATGTTGGCAATTGTTGAACGGTCGGCAAGAGTTAAGTCTTTCAGGCCCGGGCCATAGAACTCAACAAACTTATCAACCACACCTTTCTTCCGTAGCATCTGAGTAACAGTGAGAACAACATCAGTTGCTGTCACACCTTCATTCGTTTTACCTTTGAGCTTGAATCCTACAACTTCAGGGATAAGCATGGTGACGGCCTGGCCGAGCATCGCTGCTTCAGCTTCGATACCACCAACACCCCATCCAAGAACAGAAAGTCCGTTTACCATCGTTGTGTGAGAATCTGTTCCAACACAAGTGTCGCAGTAGGCGAGTTCTTTTCCATCTTCTGTGCGAGTCCACACAGTTTGTGCCAGATACTCAACGTTGATCTGGTGACAGATCCCTGTGCCCGGAGGAACAACACGGAAATTTTTAAATGCTTTTTGTCCCCACTTGAGGAACTTATAACGTTCACCGTTTCTTTCGTACTCGAGTTCCATGTTTTTCTTGAATGCGTCCCCTGTTGCTGAGTGATCAACGATAACAGAGTGATCGATCACAAGATCAACCGGAACGAGTGGATTAATTTTTTGTGGATTTCCACCAACAGCTTTCATCGCATCTCTCATCGCTGCGAGATCCACAACAGCAGGAACACCTGTGAAGTCCTGCATGAGAACGCGTGCCGGATAGTAATTAATTTCGCGTGTAGATTTTTTGTTCTTCGTCCACTCACCCATTGCTTTCACATCATCAGAGTAAACAGTAAAACCATCTTCATTCCGAAGAAGATTTTCCATCAATACTTTCAAAGAGAAAGGAAGGTTACTTACGTCTCCCACTCCGGCGGCCTCAGCAGCTTTGAGTGAGAAATAATCGTAGTTCTTATTTCCGACTTTAAGAGTACGTCTGGACTTGAATGAATCAATACGTTTCTCTGACACGTGGGTCTCCTTGGACTAAAAAAATGAACAGTAAGATGTGAATATTTTAGCTCTGAAGCTGATCAGTGACAAAGGGAAACACACGGTAGGGTAAGCCTACTTTTTGGGACCGAAGTTCCCGACCTTTTCATTCTCTAAAATACATTTTCTCGCACCACTTGCGTGGATTCCAATTCTCTGTAGAATGACGATTACTGCAACGTATTATCTGAGGTAAAAAGCATGAAGCTGACTCGAGAAAATCACCATCGTTATATGGGCCGTCTCGCCCCTTTCCTTCTTTTAGCACTCATCGTTCAATGCTTCCTGTATCAACACTTCGTCCCTCAGGAAATGGCCAACGACGTCTCTATTTTCGTCGGCGTCGGCATCTGCCTCATTCTTTTGAGCGGCTACGTACACAATGAATATCACCGCGTTCACCTCAGAGAAAACTACCTTGAGCTCAAATTTGATCTCCTGAATTACCACCAGGAAATCCTCTACCGCAATATTGTTGAAATCGATGTTGATTCTAAAAGACACGGTTACTCAAACGTCAAACTCACTCTCAAAGATGGATCCATCCACCGGATTCTTTACATTGATCAGGGTGATGTCCTATATAAAACAGTTCTCGAGAAGGCCCGTCTGGTCTAAACCGGAACATTTTTCTCTCCCATTACGCTCGACTTCACATTATTCCTCACAGACCGAAGAGCTCTTGAGAGGAGAATCCCATGAAAATTACCCGCGAAAAGCATCTTGATCACATGGTCCGCATCGTTCCCCTGATTGTTATGGGGTACGCGATTCAGTGCTACATCATCAGCGGCATGGAAACTCCCATTGGCAGCACAAGCCTGATAGTTTTAGGCGGTCTTTTATGCATGATGATTGCGGGATTTGTGACTTACGATATTAAGCATCAGGTAGTACTCAGTGATCAGGGCCTTGAAATTTCATTCTTCCACTGGAAAAGAAGTATTCCTTATTCTCAGGTCTACACTGTCACGAACTCAAGTCCGGAAACTCACTTTTCTACCATTACAATTCTGTGTGAAAAGAAAAAGCTCCGTTTCTACTTCGTGGATGATGCAGCTAAGTTCTGCAAGACAATCGAAGAGAAGCGCTTTCCGAAACAAGAGAAAGCAGCGGCCTAAAAAATACCTAGATATTCAGCGCGCGGTTTTCAGTTGCCGCCAAACAAGCTTCCTTGAAGCCTTCTGAATAGGTCGGATGCGCGTGTGATGTACGTCCGACATCTTCAGCAGAGGCCCTGAACTCCATCGCCAGAACAGCTTCAGCAATCATATCTGCCGTACGGGGCCCGATCATGTGAACGCCAAGAATTTCATCCGTCTTCTTATCAGCAAGAACTTTAACAAAGCCATTTTTTTCGGCAGAAGCAACCGCACGTCCTAGTGCAAGGAATGGAAATTTCCCAACCTTATACTCAACACCTTTCGTTTTTAACTCTTGTTCTGTAGCACCCACACCCGCAACTTCAGGCCAGGTATAAACAACACCAGGAATGAGGTTGTAATTGATGTGAGGTTTTTGTCCCATCATGAATTCAGCAACACAAACGCCTTCTTCCTCAGCTTTGTGAGCAAGCATCGCCCCACGGACAACATCTCCAATCGCAAAGATATGAGGAACTGATGTCTGCAAATGATCGTTCACGGCAATGCGTCCGCGCTCATCGGCCTTAAGACCGGCAGCTTCAAGGTTCAATCCATCTGTATAAGGGCGACGTCCTACGGCCACAAGACAGTAGTCACCTTTAAGCTCAATTTCTTTCTGATCAGCTTTCGCCTTAGCTTTCACAGTCACTTCATTCCCGGCGCGGGTAACACTCGTCACGCCATGGCCCATATGAAATTCCATTCCGTCTTTCGTGAGTACTTTCTGCAATTCTTTTCCGAGATCCTGATCCATCGATGTGATACAAGTGTCTGCGAACTCTACTACAGAGACCTTTGCGCCGAGACGGCGGAATACTGAACCAAGTTCAAGACCAATCACACCACCACCAATCACGATGAGATGCTTAGGCACAACTTCAAGCTTTAAGGCTTCAGTTGAAGAGATGATTCTTTCTTTATCAAGGGCAACACCCGGAAGTAATGACGGCTTAGATCCAGTGGCTATGATAATTTTCGCCGCTTTAATTTCCTGCTCACCTTTCTCACCCTTAACCAAAATCGTATTCGCGTCTTTAAACGACCCGAGTCCCTGATACACAGTGATCTTATTTTTCTTCATCAGAAACGCGACACCACCCGTGATCCCACTCACAACCCCGGACACTCGCTCTCTCATTTTTTTCGTATCAAGCTTCGGAGTTCCGACATCAATCCCGTGACTGGCGAATTGATGAACAGCTTCATGATATTTCTCCGAAGAATCCAGCCATGCCTTTGACGGAATACAGCCGACGTTGAGACAAGTCCCACCCAGCGTTTTATATTTCTCAACGATCGCTACCTTCATTTTGAGCTGAGAAGCGCGAATGGCCGCAATATAACCACCGGGACCTGAACCAATAACAACGAGATCGAACTGTTCCATACGTATCCTAAAGTTAAATACTAAAAATCAAAAAACTAGAGATCCAAAAGCATGCGTGAAGGATCTTCAAGAAGCTCTTTCACAGCTTTCAAAAACGATACTGACTCGCGACCATCAATAATACGGTGATCATAAGAAAGTGCGAGATACATGATCGGACGAATCACAACCTGACCGTTCACGGCCACTGGACGCTCAACAATATTATGCATCCCTAGGATCGCTGACTGAGGAGCATTAATAATCGGAGTCGACAACATCGACCCAAAAATCCCACCGTTCGTAATTGTGAATGATCCGTTCTGCATTTCATCAATCGAAAGCTTACCGTCACGAGCGCGCCCGGCGAGCTCAATGATTCTGCTTTCAATCTGCGCCAGACTCATCGATTCAGCATTCCGAATCACAGGAACGACAAGCCCCCGTGGAGTCGACACGGCCACACCAACATCGGCATAGTTATGATAAACAATATCCGTCCCATCAATCATCGCATTCACTGCAGGATAGTTCTTCAATGAGATCGTACAGGCCTTCGTGAAAAGACTCATGAACCCAAGACCTACACCGTGCTTCTCTTTGAACGCATCTTTATATTTTTTACGAAGCTCCATCACAGCACTCATATCAACTTCATTGAAAGTCGTGAGCATCGCCGTCGTATTCTTCGCATTCACAAGACGTGTTGCAATGGTCTTACGAAGGCCAGACATCTTCTCGCGTTTTGTCTCACGTGATGATGATTGTGAAATTGTCTGCTGCGCGAGAACTTTAAGTTCAGACTCTCCGGAACCAACACTGACAGGTTTCGCCGTTGCACCCATGGCATCGTTCTTCGTAATGCGGCCGTCTTTTCCAGATCCGCTTACTCCTGAAGCATCCATACCTTTTTCAGCGAGAATTTTTGTAGCAGCAGGTGAAGGATAGTTTTTCTCACCTGCAACTTCGGCTTTAGCTGCAGGAGCTTGAGTCGGCTGAGCAGAAGGAGCAGCAGATGCGCCGGCAGTAGCTGTTTCATCAACCTCAGCAACTTTGGTACCAATCGCGATCGTCTCGCCTTCTTTAACGAGAATTTTGAGTCTCCCTGCTTTAGGAGCGGCGATATCGAGAGTGGCCTTGTCAGACTCGATGGTGAGTATTGTCTCATCGAGTTTTACCATCTCTCCGTCTTTCTTGACCCATGTAGCGAGGGTCACTTCCGAGATGGATTCGCCTACTGCTGGGATTTTTACGTCGGCCATACAAAATTCCTTTTATCTAAACTTAAATGAGTTCAATTTTTTCTGAGAATGCGTTGCTGATGATCTTTTCCTGTTCCTTGGCGTGAACGCTGGCGTATCCGGTCGCCGGACTTGCCGATGATTTTCTCGAGATGAGTTTAAAATCATTGAACTGGTCGTAGCGGCGAAGGAAGGTGAAGGCACCCATATTCTTCGGCTCTTCCTGAACCCAAACTTTCTCAGCACCCTTGTATTTTTCAAGGAGCTTCCAGCTTTGTTCTTCCGGCATCGGATAGAGTTGCTCGAGACGGACAATGGCGACGTCCTTACGCTTCTCTTTCTGCTGACGGGCACGAAGATCGTAGTAAACCTTACCCGTACACATGATGAGACGCTTAACATCTTTTGGATTGACGTATGTATCGTCGATGATCTCCTGGAAGTTTCCATCAAGCATGTCTTTCTTCGAAGAAACACATTCAGGATGACGGAGAAGAGATTTAGGAGTGAAGACGATCAGTGGCTTTCTGAAATCCCATTTCACCTGACGGCGAAGGGCATGATACATATTCGCAGGTGTCGTGAAGTTACCGACAACCATGTTCCATTCAGCAGCAAGCTGAAGGAAGCGCTCTGGACGTGCGTTTGAGTGCTCTGGTCCCTGTCCTTCGTAGCCGTGAGGGAGAAGCATCACCAGACCACTTTGTCTCTGCCACTTCGACTCACCCGAAGCGATGAACTGATCGATCATCGTCTGGGCACCATTGGCGAAATCCCCGAACTGAGCTTCCCAGATATTCAATGTTGATGGTGTACCCAGTGAGTAACCATATTCAAATCCGAGGACAGCGTATTCAGAAAGAAGCGAGTTATAAATTCTGAATTTCCCGGCCTTGTCACCGAGTGTATTACTTAAGAACAAGTGGCGAGTGTTTGTATTTTCATCAACCACACCGGCGTGACGATGAGAAAATGTTCCGCGGATGCAATCCTGACCAGACATACGAACGTTGATACCTTCCTGAAGAAGCGATCCGTAAGCGAGAAGCTCTCCCATCGCCCAGTCGAGATTATCTTCTTTCCATCGATTCCCGCGCTCTTCGATAAGCTTATCAATTTTTTGGATCGGCTTGAAACCTTGTGGAAGTGAAGTCAGGGCCTTCACTGCATTCTCTAGAATTACAGCTGCAACGCTGGTCTTCGGAGAATAATCAAAATCTTTAGGAGTTGAACGGCGGAAGGCTTTCCACTGCTCTTCAGGCTTCTGATAAAGGTAAGGAAGTGGCTTCTGTTTAATTTCGTTGAAACGATCCTGAAGAAGATTCTTAAACTGCTCTTCCATCTGAACGGCCAGCTGAGCTTCAATTTGGCGGCCTTCAATTAGTTTATCTTTATAAATTTCACGCGCGTTTGCATGTTTTGAAATCAATTTGTAGAAAGTTGGCTGAGTGAATCTAGGTTCGTCAGACTCGTTGTGACCGTACTTGCGGTAACAAACCATATCCACGAAAACATCTTTATGGAATTTCGCACGGAACTCAACAGCGAGCTCAACAGCATAGATGACGGCTTCAGCATCATCACCATTAACGTGAATGATAGGAACTTCAAGTGTACGGCCAACACTTGTGCAGTAAATTGAAGAACGGGCATCATCGAAATCAGTCGTGAACCCCACCTGGTTATTGATCACAAAGTGAATTGTTCCACCGATATTATAACCCTTGAGCGCCGACATCTGAACGGTTTCATACACGATCCCCTGGCCGGCGGCCGCAGCATCACCATGAATGATGATCGGGAGAATCTTATCCGGATTTTCAGCGTAAAGAATATCACCCTGTGAACGGGCATATCCCATGACGACAGAGTTTACTGCTTCAAGATGCGAAGGATTCGGCATGAGCTTAAGGTAAACATTCTTGCCTTCAGGAGTAGTAATGTGTGAAGCGTATCCCATGTGGTACTTCACATCCCCGTCACCCATCGTGAGATCCGGAATTGCCTGGCCTTCAAACTCATTAAAAATGTACTCGTAAGTCTTGCCGAGAATGTTCGTGAGAACGTTCAGACGTCCACGGTGTGCCATCCCGATCACAACTTCTTCAACCCCAAACACTGCAGACTTGTTCACCATCGCATCGAGAGCTGGAATCGTATTTTCTCCGCCTTCAAGCGAGAAACGCTTTTGACCTACGTATTTAGTATGAAGGAAATTTTCAAAGGCGACAGCTTCGTTAAGCTTCGAAAGAATGCGTTTTTTCTTTTCGATCGTGAAGTTTCTGTCAGCACCCTGATTCTCAAATTTCTGCTGGAACCACTGGCGAACTTCAGTATCGTTGATGTGCATGTACTCAACACCAATCGACCCACAGTAAATGTTTTTCAAATGCGCGATGATGTCCTTGAGCTTGCCATTTTTGAGACCAATGGTTTCACCAAGAATAAAACTCTCCTCGAGATCTGCCTGTGTCAGGCCGTAATCTTCAAGATCAAGTTTAGGAAAACGATTCACACGTTCGCGAATCGGATTTGTTGTTGAAATTAAATGCGCTCGTGAACGATAAGCATCGATCAGGCGATAAACTTTCAGTTCTTTGCCGAGATTGCCTGATCCTTCAGTTGAAGCAGAATCACCAGTGACAGTTGCACCTTGAGATAAAGCGAAATCCACACCCTTAAAAAATTGTCTCCACGTCGGATCAACTGCATCCGGATTGCGTTTGTAATCAGTATAGAGCCCATCAATGAAAGTGTTATCGGATGAAGATACATAGGAAAAATCATGATGAGTCGTCATAAAAAGAACCCGTGGTTTTGAGGAATGTTACTAGATGAATAGTATATGAGAACACCCCCTGCTTGAAAATGCTAATTCCCGCAAAATCGTGAGGTTGAACTGATTAAACAAGATAGATGAAAGATAAGTTTGGTTGACCGTTCATTTGGTTCCCGTCTATTTTAATCAGAAAAGGATTTCAGATGAAAAAATATATCGTTCTTTCGCTCTGTGTATTCCTCTCCATCACGGCCTCTGCGAGCATTCATAATGCTGCTGGTCGATCGAATGGTCTTCTTCGTTTCATCGCTGAGACCGAGGGAGTTCGCGATATTGCTTTGAATATTGTTATGAGCAAACGGTGTGAACGCTATTTGCCTGAAGCTTCCATCGACGCCTGTCAAGAATCTGTCACACGCATGCTGCGTACCCTCGACTACGATATTCTTTTAAATCCAGATTCAACTCCCCAGCTTCTGCATCAGGATGATCCGGAGTCATTTGTTTTTGTTTCTTTTAAAACTCAGTTGAAAAATCTCCTCAACGGGGAAGACACGAAGGCCTATCTCGAGATGATTAACATGAAGCTTACCCGCTTCATGACGGGTGCCGATCCTGTGCCGGCCAATTTGTGGACTGCCTCGGTGGAATTCTATGGTTCAGCGAAATTGGCGACAACTTCTCTTGCCACTCTTTTCCAGGACACTTCTACCAATAAACTTCACATCGCCTGGCTCGACAGATCACGCACACGTGGGAATCAATTCTTCGCAGAAAACAAGGAACTTCTCTCAAGGATCATTGATACCGTGAATTTCATCATGGATACTTCTGACTCTCGATACCGGGAGCTTTTCTATCCGCCGGCGATTCAGGGATTCATCAACCGCAACATCTACCACTTCTATGTCCCCTCTTACCTCAGCATGAAACTTCATGAACAAGGGATGAGCAAAGCAGAGGCCCTCATGGGTCCTCTGATGTTGACACTCACCTATGAGTTTATCACCTCAGCATCTGATCTTCGTTATGTTCTAAATGATCCGCAGAAAGTTTCACCACAATCGAGAATGGATATTTTCGGCGGCTATGCCGGTGGTAGACTCGGCGTGAATCGCGAGATTCAAAAGTTCGCGGATGTGAGTGCTGCCTTTGAGAAAGGAACTAATGAAGGCGTAGCTCTCCTCCTCAAATAATTTACGCTCCGAAATCTTTGAGAAAATTCTTCACGCCACTGATCACGGGTGGTGGAATTTCATGTCCACCGCTGAATGACTGAAGCTTCCCTTGAAATCCAAGAGACAACAATTTCTTTTCCAGATCCTTCGCTCCTTCAAGGCCAAGCACGGGGTCTGATGATCCGTGGGATTGGTAGAACGGAAGGCCTTTTGCCTGGGCCGGAAATCTCGGCGAGGCAATCAGGTTACCGGACATAAGGATCAGACCGACGATAGGCAGTGAACTCTTCATCGCCAGATGCGACGAGAGCATGGCCCCCTGAGAAAAACCTCCAATGATCAGCCGCTGGTGCCTGGTAGCAAGTTCACTCAAATATTTTTCCATGTGAGACATCGTCTCATCGAATTCTTTGGGAATGACTTCGGCCATCTGGCGATGAGTTCCTTCACGGATAGATTTCTCAAGGCCTTCGATGTCGATGGAAAACCACGAGCGTCCCTCATAGTAGGCCATGGGAAGCGGCAGGACTCCATTCGGAAAATACCAGTCGAGGCCTGGTGTGTTCCAAAGCTCCCACAAAGGGAAGAGGTCACGGAAGTTCGCTCCGTATCCATGAAGGATCACGACTCCTGTGCCCTGCCCTGCGCGCACGGAAAGAGTTTCGATTCCCTGAATGGTTTCAATGAGTGGTTTCATCAGATGTACTTTGTTTGAGTTTCTAAAAGGACAGGTCTATTTTCTTTTCTTTGCAGTGAAATCGGCAAGAACCTTTTTGATGGTCAGAGCTTCCTGTTTAAGATCAGGATGTTTAGCGTTGATGCGGATGAGAAGCTGATTAATCTGATGCTCCATGAGCTTCATGTCACCACTCAGTTCGCTTAAGAGTTCTGTTTTAAATTCAGCAACGGCCACTTTCACGGCCGAATCAAATTCTACTCTCTTCAACTGCTCGCGTGCCTCAACTAATTCCTGTTCAACATAACTATCTGGCTCAGACTGAAGAGCACTTGATCCGGAAACACGTGGTGCTCCTAAAGAAGCTGATGGCGACATTGGTTGTGCTGATGATCCGACCGCACCCGGACGTTTGATCGCCCCCAGCTGTGACTGCGGTCTGGCGTCGTTGATGCTTTTCACGTTTCCAACGGGAGCAGTTGGCGCACTTGCGCGGGCGACTTGTGGTCCCCCTACTACCGGCTTCACTGGTGCTGCCGGAGCTTTGAGCTCGGACTTCACCACGCTGGCGCGCGATTTATCGCCCACGGGATTATGGAACTCAAGGTCCACATCCACCTGGACGGCATCGTTTTTCTTTCTTTTAATCTCTTCTTCGTCTTCGAATTCGAGATTTAAATCATCTAGTGCCATGAACTAAACCCACCTTTCCTTAGTAGACTTATCGGAGACTCCACCAATAACTTGAGTTTATTCATCCGCTTTCTAAGGACTTAGATTTTCCCTTCAATTTCTTATAATCTTTCCGATAGGTCTAATAAATCAAAAGACTTGAAAGGGTACTCCATGTCCATGTCCCCAGATGATGAAGATGATAAACCTACGGTCGTTCTCGATCTCAATGCTTTAAGAAAACAAGCACTTGAAAAGAACGAAGACCTCACAGGGGTTGAACACAAGCTTCCTAAGAATGCTGAGGCCGTCGCTGATCAGCCCATTGAATTCGCTGTGAAGTCAGAAGATATCCCGGAAGTTGAGTCTGTTGGAAGAAAGCCCAAACGTTTTGAAGTCATTCTTTTCGATTTTCAGTCTGAGTTTTTCAAGGTCAATCGTGATCTCTTTCCGATTGGCTTTACTTATAACATCGCTACTAATCTCGCTGAACTCAATACGGCCATATCAGTGAAGCAGTTTAAGATTCTGGTCTTTATGTATGATGAAAATCCGAAAGCCGTTAATAAACTGCTGTCACAGATTAAGACAAAGTTTCCGCACGTGAAGACGCTGATTATGGCGAAATCGATTTCAGTGGAGAAGGCAAAAGCGCACTCACAGTCGGCCTCGGGGGCGAATGGGTATTATCAGTTGCCGTTGGATACGACGAAGATTGAGGCGCAGTTTATGCGGATGTTTAAGGGAGTGAAAGGGAAAGAGGCGTGAAAAGAAAGAAGTAGAAAGATGTCAATTCCTTCGAATTCATGGATGGAGTCGGAAGAACTTTATTAACCAAGATTATTAAAGCTGAATCTATCTCTCGTTGAGTAAGGGAATTCACCCGAAAAATGCTTTCTAATTGCATATCCTGGATATTTCCCTTTTCTTATCGCCAAAATGAAATCATCTTTGCTCATGATAAGTTTGGATCTGACATCCAAAAATTCAGTATTCGCACCGGTTCTGTTCTCTTTGATCTTGATGACAAAAGACTTTGGTAATCGCTTAATCTTCTTGTCACCCTTGTACTTTCTCGGATCATTTAAATCGATAATCAATTCTCTGGCCTTAAGAGCCTTCATGAGATCTAAGTAAAGAGCATCCCAAGTTTTCGCCTTCTTGCCATAAAATCTTCCAACCGCATTGTTCCAGAGATCCATATTCTCACTCACAGCAGAGTTCGACTGAGAATCAACAGTCGTAAGCTCATTCAATCGACATTCATTATACTCGATCGTATAAACACCACTTATGAATGCGTGTCTCAAAGCATCTAC
Source organism: Bacteriovorax stolpii (assembly GCA_945883845.1). Taxonomy (GTDB): domain Bacteria; phylum Bdellovibrionota; class Bacteriovoracia; order Bacteriovoracales; family Bacteriovoracaceae; genus Peredibacter. Next base: position 31,468 of record CAMCYI010000031.1, read on the forward strand.
GTCATTATCTTCCAGGCCCAGTGTCCATAGGTATCAATGCTCCCATCTGCCTTCTTGGGCATAGGGCGCAGGTCCTTGTCCAAACGCTTATAGAGATAGGCCAAAGCTTCATCTTTCAAATGGTAAATCTTGAGAATGTTCCCCATAATAGAAGAGTATCATGAAAAAAATAAAATTTTCCATTTTGCTTATATCTGTTTTCCTTACCATTTACTGTTTTTGCCTTGAACCCTATCATCTTGAAAGCTCCTTTCATGCAGTATCAATAGGAGCAAGTGGAAAGAGTCTCTTGCTGGCGCATGTAACGGATCTTCATACCCATGGCCTAGGAGTTCTCGAACAAAAACTTATAGACTCTCTTCGCTCTCAGAAACCCGACGTCATAATTATCACAGGAGATATCGCCACTCCTGGTGGTATAGCAAAAGGCTATCAGGAAGTACTTTCAGAAATTAAAGCTCCACTAGGCGTTTATTTCGTTCAAGGTAATTGGGAGTACTGGGAGCCAGTGAAAGAACTACGTCAGATTTTAAAAAAATCAGGGATTGTAGACCTGACAAATAAACATCATCAAATCAAAGGTAATCTTTGGCTTGTAGGACTAGACGATGAATTTGCGGGTTCCCCTCAAGTTAGCACCTACGAGGGAGTACCTGCGGAAGCTAAAGTAATCTCAATCTTTCACTCACCAGTATTGTTCAATTCAATAAAGAGCAAAACCGATCTTGCCTTCGCTGGACACTCACATGGCGGTCAAATTCGAATTCCATTCATTGGCCCATTATGGACACCAGAAGGGACAGACAAATATGAATCTGGATGGTTTGAAGAAGGACATGCAAAAATGTATGTGAGCCGGGGGATAGGAACTTCGATTTTACCAATTAGATTTAACTGCAGGCCTGAAGTCGCTTTTATCAAAATAAGTTATTAGGCCAGCCTTCGCGTATTTAATCATACGTAGGTTATCGCCAGGAAATTGATGCTATTGATGAAAAAGTGACTCAGTAGATTCTCAACCTAAGCGGACCCACAATTTTCGGTCATGGGCCCGCTTTAGATCTGGGAGGTGAAACTATGGCTAAATAGTTTCGGCCCCATCATTTGCCAATTCCTGATTCTCGTCAACTTCCCTCTCAAAAATTCTTGTGACACCAAATCCCAATCGAGAAGTTAGAAAACAAGGGTTGACCAAAACCGTCTTGTTAAGAATGATATGACCATGAAAAACATGATCGCAGCATTTTTATGCATTTCGTCATTTTCCGCTCTTTCGGCCCCCGATTGGTCGAGAGATGTTGTGGTCAATTCACCTCGTGAGAATATTTACGAACTCTCTCCACAGGCCTTCAAAGAATCTGTGATGAAAGGAAGAAAGCACGCGCTCTTTTATCCAGTGACGGCGAGTGAGCTTTTAATCCCCTATGCTCCGATGAAAACATTTTTTGAATCATCACCCAATGATCCTGTGAGAAAACTTCTCTTTGCTCTCGCAAAAGTTGTGACTCCGTTCAAGAGCATGGATCAGGTCTTTCATTATCTGGGCCTTCATGATTTTCCAAAAGAAGAAGAGTCCCGAAATCCCAATCCGCTTCCCCCACTTTCCGTTCATGAAAAAGACCTTCCCATGGGTGCAACCCTGATCGCGACTCCTGATGGAGATGCTCTCACTTTCGGCTGTGCCGCCTGTCACACTGGAAACCTGTTCGGAACGAAAGTGCTTGGACTCTCAAACCGATTTCCTCGCGCTAACGACTTCTTTCACCAGGGAAGAAAAGTTGCTCCTTACGTAAACTCATTTCTCTTCCAGGATCTTCTTCACGCAACTGCGGGCGAAAGACGGATGGTCGTGAGTTCAAAAAATGCGATCAAGTATGTTGGAACAAAAGAGCCTGTTGTTCTGGGTCTCGATACAAGTCTTGCTCAGGTGGCCATCTCGCTCGCGAGAAGAGCGACCGATCCCTATGCTGAAAGAACAGGTTCCGCGCGTTCAAATCCGCTGGAGAAAAAGATTGCTGATTCAAAACCCGCTGTCTGGTGGAACGTGAAGTATAAAAACCGCTGGCTCTCAGATGGTTCAATTGTTTCAGGAAATCCCGTTCATACGAATTTTTTATGGAATGAAATCGGCAGAGGAACAGACCTTCGTAAGCTTGAGCAGTGGATGCTGAAGAGTCAGACTCAGATTGATGACCTTACGGCTGCAGTCTTTGCCACGAAAGCTCCCAGATACGAAGATTTCTTCGGACAGAATTCCATCAATGTTGATTTGGCGATGAAAGGCGAAAAACATTTTGTTCAGTCATGTGCGAAATGCCATGGCTCATACGAAAAGAACTGGTCGCAGGGTCTTAATACTGTAAGAGTCATCTACCACAAGAAAACTCCGGTGAGAGAAGTGGGCACGGATCCAGGACGATACCTCGGCATGAATTACTTCGCAGCAGAACTCAATCGCCTGCAGATTTCAAAAACGATCGGAACTGTGGTGGAACCTCAGAAAGGTTATGTTCCACCTCCCCTCGAAGGAATCTGGGCACGATGGCCATATTTCCATAACAATTCCATACCGAATCTTTGTGCTCTTCTCACGAAAGCAAGTGAGCGTCCGAAAACTTATTGGGCCCACGAAGCAAATGACACAAATACAGATTACGATCAGGACTGCGCAGGATACCCCGTAGCAGAAAGAACTCCGGAGACCTGGAAGAAAGATAAGAACTTTTTTTACGACACGGCCCGAGAAGGCATGGCCAATTCAGGTCATGATGAGAAAATTATCCTCGAGAACGGAGTCGAAATTTTCAGCACAATTCAAAAGCGTGAACTTATAGAGTATTTAAAAACTCTTTAACATTTAATTGTTCGCAGTTAAGTGGGGACATTGTTCCTACTTAACTTACCTTTTTCAGCATTACTTTTTTTAACGCCTTATTCCTTTTAACTCAGCATTCTTACGACTTACAAATTTCTAATTTGGATGATTTTTTGTAGTGATCTTTAATCATGACAAAAACAACGGATCAATTGCAATTGATCCCACCTTATTGCCCGAATTTTCGCTGCCAGTTTCACTTTGGAACAGAATCCAGGTTCTATGTGAAAAATGGTCATACTAAAACTGAAAAACCGCCTTTTCACAATCAACGCTTCATTTGCAAAGGGTGCGGAGAGCAGTTTTCTGCGAATACTTTTGGTTTGGATTTTCGTAAAAGGATTGCTTCCATTTCAGAACGAGTCCTTCATTTTTCAATGAATGGCATGAGCAATAATTC
>CAMCYI010000032.1 GCA_945883845.1 Bacteriovorax stolpii
AGCCAGATCCGTTTAGATGATAAAGAGAAAGCGTTCATTGGCCGCTACTACCCGTATTCCAGACAAATTATTGCTGCCTAAAAAAAGGGAATCCAAAAATACATCGGGACTCTTTGAGTTTAAGCCTCATCAGTTAACTGCGAACAATTAAATATATAGTGTTATTTTTTCGTCACTGCCAGATACCCAGCAACGCCCAGAAGCAGAAAGATGAGGATATTGAGGACTTTTGCAAAATCAAAACTCTTCTTCACGACTTTTTCAGAAATTCTCTGACGAAGTTTCTCCCTTCTTTTCTCGGCAATATCTCTCACCTTCGGGTTATTCAGTTCTTTCAGAGAAATGATCGTCGTGGCCTCTCCAACCTCTTTGGAGTTGGCATAAGATAACGGCGCCTGAACATGCGAAACATTTTTTTGATCATCCATCAGGCAAAGAAGAACGTCTCCAGAGAGTCGAACTGGTTCCATGACACTGATCTTTATGGCAACACCCGGTTTGATTCTTGATTCGTTAACGTAGGTTCCGTTTGTACTTCCCTGATCAGTGACAAAATACTCACCGTTATCTTGAAAGATAAGAACATGTTTGCGGGAGAGGCCTTTGACAGGAAGAATGATATCGCAGGGAGCGGACGCTCCCACGAGCATGCGGTTTTTGAGGGAGTATGTTTTGGGGTCTTCATTTCCGATGCTTATTTCAAGAAACATAGATCAAACTTCTTTGAGGGTCGAGTGGGCGCCTATATTTTAAAGAAAATTTTTAATGAGTAGGGGCTTCGACTTTTTTACGGATCGGAATTCCTCGCACTTCCCGCATAGCAAAAATAAACGTTTCCTTGTTCTTCGTGAGAACACAATCATAAGCCCCCCAATTGCTAACAAGGATCACATCACTTTCAATGAGATCTTTTCCTTTGTCTATCTCACGCTTGATCCTGGCGAGAATATTGGATGCATTCTTAGTGAAGATTGGCATGGCACTAAATTCCATAAAAGCTTGTCTTAAATCCATATTCTTGAATGTGGATTTTTCAGAAGGGCTAAGACGGAATTCATAACTTGGTCGAAGACAGACATCACCATGAAACTCAACCTTCGAAGAATCAGGTAAAACAATCTCCTCACTAAGTGTGTGAAAGCTCCCTTTGTTATTCTTCTCCGTAAAAGCAGAAAGGGCCATGAGAGGCCTCAGACACTCTTCATTCTCTGGTTTTAATTCAGCTGTCTTATTCTCTGAATTTAATTCAGCTGTCTTAGAGTCCAAGGTTTTATTGACAGATTTCTTTTTAATACTGTTTTTCTTAAACCTTAAGGCCATAAAGATGACTAAACTCAAGAGACCTAAAGCGATCAAAATTCTTTTCATCTTCTATAAACCTTTAATCATAAATAGGGTGACAATCTCTATGATATTCCCTACCGTTGCCAGGGATTTCTGGTGTGTTATTACATTGATCGTAGCACTGCGAAGCATTCGTAATAGGATAAGTTGCTCCACAACAATTGAATTGACCTTCCATACCGCTGCAGTTACCGCCAGGTCCATGGTCAGTATAACCACCACACTGACACATCGTCGGGACGGGTGCGGTGCAAGTTTGTGAACTAGGTGCTGACCAAGCCCCGAAGTTACATGTATAAGTTGCCGTTCCAGTAAACCCAGGTGCAGTATTCGTCACCACATAAGTGGCTCCCCATGCCGTGTTGATTGTTGATCCCGAACAAGATCCCCAAGTCTTAGGGACACCAATGCATTGTCCAATTCCACAACTAACACTAGTTGGTGCAGACCAAGTGCCGGAGTTACACGTATAAGTGGCACTCCCAGTGTACCCCGGAGCCGTGTTGGCAATCGTACTTGAAGCCCCGTTACTAGCTGCCGCTAGGTTGGCCGTGCAGTTCGTATTCCAAGTCTGAGGATTGACCGCTGAACAGCCCGCTGCAGCGGCCACACAAGTTGAACCATCCCACGTGTAAGTTCCATTAATGCACTTGCATCCCGCGAGATTCGTCACGGGCCCGGTTCCAGTGGTCGTGGAGTTGGTAGGGCACGGTGGACACGCGAAAGCTCCCCAGGAGAGCAACAGAATCATTAAAAGAATAAACTTCATAAACAATTGACCTCTCGAGACCTTGGCGAGGGCTCGCTTATTATATTGCTTCATCTAATTGTATTACTCTTTTGGGAGCCGAGTAAAAGAAAAAAGATATTTGTTCCATCGAGATTATGATCATAGCTCCAAAGCAACCGCTACTGATGCAGCTCTTTTAATGGTTACATTTGCTTGAAAAAACTCTCCATTTAAAAACACAAACAAAGGTTTTGTCAGCGAACAGGGAACTTGCCTTTCAAGTACTCAAACGTAACGTCAGAGCCAAGATCCGCATCCGACATTCCCTGCAGGTACTTATTCGTTTCAGCAATCACCTTTGGTGTTGCGATGAATCCAAAGAGGATTTTTTTATCCGTAAAGTCCTTTGAATAGAACCGAATTAACATCTTAGTGCCGGTCATCTTTGAAGTGTTGATTTCTGAGATATCCCTAATAAACTTTGCGGCCATAATGTAGAAGTCCCTTTGCTTCAGAGGCTTAGCTCCTGCATCGCTTAGATAGGGAAGACCATCAACGTAAATGTTCAGAACACCTGATGAAAGATAGACACCAAATGGAGCAGTGAGCTTAGTCTTAAATTTTAAATTCGGATAATCGCTCTCCCTCTTAGGACTCGATAAAGCTGCCACTTTCCCCTTCATATTTTTTTGAAGAAAGAAAATGGAACATGCTATCAAAGCGATTAAAATATATAAACTCTTCTTCATAGAATCTCCAATCTATCGTTAGTCCGCCAACTTCATGCAATTTTTCGCTGAAACCGTAACGACTCCATTGTTGCAAGATAAGGTAGCGGTTCCCTCATTATGGTTAGTTCCCCCAGGGCAACTGTTGGTGGTGCAACACCCGCATGGAGAGGGACCATAGAAAGAAGAATCTCCAGTAACTGTGACAGTTTGGCCATGGCTGAGCTCACCATGTCCTGCATAGACTGCACACCGCCAGCCGGTTGAGCCTTGTCCAGCTCCGCCACTCCACCAGTAAAGGTTAAACTCGGGACAACCTGCACCGCCAGCAACACACGAACTTCCGTTCCAAGTCTGCCCAGCGGGACACTTGCAACCCAGAGGGGTAGCTGCGCCACCTGTATTCGATGAGGAAGTTCCAGCAGCACAGGCCGTACACTTCCATATAGTCGCGTAGTCTGGTTGCGTACATAAGGCCCCTCCGTAAGCTCCACCCCAGTTGCATGCAGACCCAATACTGCCTCCCGAACAAAGATGGTATCCGTTGGATGGTTCGTAGCTGTCGTCAACAAAAACTCCGGCAAATGATGAACCGGCACAAGAAGTCCCATTCCAAGTATTACCTGATGGGCAACGACAAAATAAATATGGAGTTGCAACAGGGCCCGAATCACTGGTCGAAGTTCCAGCTGGACAAGAAGTACAAGCGGGCCCAGTCCACCTGCTCGAGCCTACACAATTCCAAGTGTCACAGGGGTTGACCCCATCACCATAATAGTACTCATAACCAGTAAAAGGTCCTGACTTTGTTCCCGAACATCCAGCAACACTAAACTGAGTATAATCTTCGTAAACACATGCTTTCCCTACTCCACAGGCTCCACCACTCGCGGTGCAAGTCGTCGAGGTAGCTGCTCCCCAAGTTCCATTTGTGCAGGCATAGGTTGCACTACCATTATAGCCAGCAGCTGAGTTTGTGGCGGTTGAACTCGAACCACTCGCAACACCAGTAAGTGGGCCACTACAGTTTGTTAGCCAGGACATGGTTTGTGATGAGCAACTAGTTGCGGAAGAAAGACAACTCAGCGAAGTGGTACACCAGTTCCAACCACTCGTATCACATTTGCAAGTCGCCGTGGGAGTATTTCCTCCAAGTCCCGCAACCGATGCGCCAGACTCACAAGTAGTATTCGACGTACAAGTGGGAGACGTTGGACCACTCCTCGTGCCGTTGTTGCAAGAGTACCCCGCAGTCCCAGTATAACCGGCCGCAGAGTTCGTTAAGGTTCCTGACCAACCATGGGCAACAGCACCAGCAGAGACACTGCAATTCCCACCCCAGCTCAAGGTCGCGGCAGTACAGCCATTGGTTGTGCTTGTACAACTTGGCGATGACGCCGCACTCCAGGTCCCGTTGTTGCATGTGAATCCCGCAGTACCGGAAAAACCTGCTGCAGAATTCGTTAAAGGAGCATCCCAACCGTTATTTTGAGTCCCCACGGCCACACTGCATCCGGGTGCCCAGGATAAAGTTGTCCCAGCACATGAACTCACACAAGTGGCTCCTCCTTGCTGCACAAAGGATCCGCTCGTACATTGAAAATTTGCAGTCCCAGTGGTTGGTGCACCGCTATCAGTGGCAGCAGGATTGTCTCCATTATTATAAGTTAGACCATAGACAAAATTACAGGTGTTAGAACCAATGGTCCAAGCAACAGCACCGGTGCAAGTGCATCCAGCTGAACTCATTCCTACTGGGGCATAGGTCCTGAAGGCCAGCCATTCTGCACTGGATCCTAAAGGAACAAAAGCTTGAACAGTAGAGGACACTTTAGCACAAGATCCGTAGGCAGTGATGATAACGTTATTCCAGGTACTCAAAAACTGGACCCATTCTTTACCGTTAGTCGTCGTCGTACAAGTCTGACCACCATTCGAACATGTCGTCTGAGTCAGGCCGACAGGGCTTAATAAAAGTAATGCTAGTGATAAAATAAACTTCATAAACGAACCCTTAAAAATCTATTGCTCAGTTTAATCTTTGCTTTAATAACTAGTCTTATAATCTACTTTCACTATTCCTATCGCTTTACTTGGCCGGCTCGGGCCAATTGCTCTTGCCTCTCTAACCTCGAGTCCATGCGGATAAGGTGCTCTTTCAGCATGGCGTTCTCTTCTTTAAGTTCAGAGACTTGTTTTTTCAATTCATCTTGGCCGCTTATCAAGTTCATGACCATTTCTTTAAGCTCTTTGATCGCTTCGACAACGATCGCAATAATGTTTCCGTATTTAACCGATTTCATGCCATCTTTATCTGTGAGAACAAGCCTCGGTTCAACTTTTTCTACTTCTTGAGCAACAAAGCCAATATCTTTAGTGCCATCTTTAATCCAACTAAAGCCGACTCCTCGCATTGAGGTTATTTTATCAAGAGGGTTTTGAATTGTTTCTATGTCTTTTTTTAACCTAGCGTCCGAAGTATAGAAAAAGGCAGTCGCTCCAATGAACCCAGAAACTTCAAGTTTATAGGTACCGCTAGGGACAACCCCGATTCCAACGTTTCCATTATTATCAATTCGAAATCTTTCAATAGCAGAAGTTGTAATACCGAAATTGTTAGCGGCCGGTTGATAGATTTTATTATCACCAGCACCTGAAGATATCCAAAACTCAGTGGCCAAGACCTGAGCATTTACGTTTACGGGTTTACTACCGTAATTTCTAATCCATGTTGCGTCAGTCATGTACCAGCCACCACCATGGGTTTCACTTAACCAACCGGTACTACCAACTGTTCTGAGCCAGCCTCCGTTGGCATAGATATCTCCACCAACTTCGAGCTTGTAGGTCGTAGGAATTCTTCCCACTCCCACGTTCCCGCCTCCCCGGTTGAGGACAAGAGGCATCGACGCAACTGTCTGCTTGATTGCTTGGATTCCACCATAGTCACTGGTTGTGTTATATCCAATCAGTACTTGTTGGTTTGGATTTGTTAGGCCAGTAATTTGTAATTGAAATGGATCAGACGACGCGTTATCCGCTTGAAGATTGGTTGCTGAACCCACGACATGGAGTTTTGAGCCTGGAGCGCTTGTTCCTATCCCAACGTTACCATTCCCCGCAAAGGTCATCATTTCGGTGGATGCAGTCGCATTTAATGGTCCACCGTAAAGAGCAAGTCTTTCACTAGCGGTATTAGTCCCTAATTGTTGAAAAAAGAATCTTGAACTACCATCTGAAACGTTAAATTCAAGACGAGGACTTTCAGAAGTTGTTGGTATTAAGCTAATCCCAGTGCTGTTCCCAGATGCTTGCAAGCGCGTCTTGATGGTTCCAATCACATCTAATTTAGATGTGGGAGATGTCGCTCCGATCCCGACGTTACCAGTTCCCAGGACAGTGAAAAGATTGTTCGGGCGCGAGACACCACCAGAATTGAAGGCCCCTGAACTCACTTGTAAAACGGTTCCAGTAGTGAGTTCTGTTCCTAATGCCAGCCCGCTTGAGCCAGTTGAGGCAATCGTAGCACCCCAGCCGGTCCCGCCATCCGACATGAGCCAGTTAAAACTTGTGGTACTGATACCAGAACCAAGTAATCCCATGTTAATGGAGTTGTTACTTAGCTGGGAAGAAGGTGTTGCTGTTCCAATCCCAACTTTATTCAAAAAATAAATGTCCGTACCATTACTCGCAAGCTGCCAGTAACTGTCATTGTTGTTCACGTAGGCATAGCAGCTCGTAATGGTGGGTCCACCGGTATAGACAACCTTCAGGGATTTCACGACGTCCATTTTAAGTGCGGTCTTCGATCTTTCAAAGGTAACTCGAAGCATCGTCTCGTTAGCTGCAAGGCCAGTGACGGTATTAATGAGGACATACGACTTGATTTTGATGTTACCCGGGAGATTTGTGTTGGTAGGGTAAACGTTCACACCGGATTTTTTGATCCCGGTTGAAGGCACAACTCCACCATTGATGTTAAGACCCCCGAGCGAAGCGGAACAGTTTGTGATGTCCCCTAATATGCCCCGGATTTGAGAGATTGTAGTCGCCATTTCGTAGTTGGATTCAACCGTTTTTTGGGCCTTGTCTTGGTTTTTAAATAAGCTCGCCCCTGCGATTGCAAGTCCCCCTAAGAGACCAGCAGCGATCATGATCTCAACGAGAGTCATGCCGGACTGATTTTGATAAAATCTTTTCATAACAAATCCTTATAAAGTGATACTGCCATTATAGCTCTCTTTGTATTAAAGAGATTAACAGCCAAGAATTCCATTGCCTGAGCAAAGATCTTAAGTTCGGCACTGCCAAGTATATGTGGATATCAATTTAAAGATAATTTTGGCATGAAAGAAAATGCCATGACAATTAAATAATTTACGGGACCGGAGTGGTTGGCTCGACATAGAGAAACTTGTAAAAGTCTCGGGTCAATTCTTGAACCTTCTGTCCTTTGCCTAATGCAGAGATAAGTCTCCCACGAGGAAAAACAAATCGAAGGCTCGCCAATCGAAGAGGATCCACTACAGCTATGGCCCTAACCTCAGGAGGTTGAGGTTTTGTATCGTAGAAACTAAAAATAAACTTCGAACCATTGAGGCCGGAAAAGTCGGTATCACTCTTTAAGGCATCCGAGAGATAAAAGAGAACCGCCAACTCTTCAATGTCTTTTTCGCTATGCTTTTGCGGGTCATTGAAAACTTGACTCGCTTCCAGGATTTGTTTTTGAAACTCAAGGAAAATCATCACTCCTGAAGGCGTAAGGACCGCACCCCATGGAGGGCCCATGTTGGCGTTTATCACTTCACAGACAAAGAGAATATTCCCAAGACATTTCTCAGAGCTAAATTTGTTAATCACGTCTGGGATGAGTTTAGTTAACTCTTCCTCAATACTCTTGCTCGAGACCACCGCGACCTTGTTTGAAATCAAGCGGCCTTCCTCGTCTACTTTAGGCTCCACAGGCTTAACCAGAACAACTTTTTTTTCAAAAGGATTATTAAAATAAAAAGCGATGAGGAGAATGCTGATTGCTCCAAAATAAGCTGACGTTATTTTAAAAAATGGTTTTTTCTTTTTCTTGGGAGTTTTACTGTTTTTTGGATCAGCGGCCGCAGATTTTTTGATCTCAGTCCTGCGCTTGACGAGTTTTTCTGTTTTCGCTTCCTTCAATTCTTTAAGTGAAATGGCGCGAGTGGCGTCTTCGCGGTTAGGGTTTGACTTCTCTTGATAAGTCTTAGGGACGGGGATTTCTATTTTTTCAATGGGCTCACTAACCCCCTCTTCATCACTTACGAGTGAGATCAAGATGTCCCTTCCGATTCTCACGGGAAAAAAAGAATTAAACTCTACCCTGCGCCCAGGGATCAATCTCTCTTCGTTAATGTAGCTTCCATTGGTACTCCCCTTATCCATCAAGAAGTAGGAATCCCCCTCCTTGATGATAATCAGATGCTGGCGACTCACTTCCGAATGAGAGAGGATGATGTCGCACTCAATATCAGAACCCACCACCACGCGGGGGCTGTTCACATCATAAAAGACTGGATTTTCATCGGCGACAAGGACTTCAATACGCATTAACGATATCTTAGCAAAGATCCCAGATCCGGAAACAAGTTTTTTGAACGCGCAAACTGTTGACCATCTTGGTTGGTCTTTTTTCAAGCGTCTTGTCATTTCGTTTTCCTGTATAATCAAAGTATGGATTTAAGAAAAACACTTCTTTTGACTCATGACTTGTTTAGCGCCGCAGGCATTGATCATGCCTTGATTGGAGGACTGGCCATGGTGAATCTTGGACTCAGTAGAGCAACCATTGATGTCGACCTCTTGATCGAGTTTGAAAATAAGATGAAGGCCGAAGACCTCCTTTGTAAGAATGGATTTATTCTTGTCCATGAAAGTGATGAGTTTCTTCAGTTTCAGGGAATCGGGTTACTCGACATCCTTCTTGCAAAACGCCCTCTCAGTAGAAAGATGCTCAAGAGTGCTTCTCTCATAGAGTCGCTTCAGATAAAATGCCTCTTACCAGAGGATATCATCGGTCTCAAAATTCAAGCTTTCTCCAATGATCCCTCAAGAGAATTTCAAGACAAATCTGATATCCAGTTCCTTATTCAAAATCGAGCTGGACTTGATTGGGTAAAAATAAAAGAGTACGCTGAACTTTTTGACAAATGGGATGAAATTGAAGCCATCAAAAATAAAACTAACCTTTGATCAATACTTTGAGTTTTTAAAGCAACTTGAAGAGCTCTTCGGGAAAAAAACTCGTAAGACGAAGATTATTGTTTATAAGAACATAAAGCTATGAAATCGATTTTCCGAAAACGACCACCGTCGCACTCATAGCATCCTTACCCCACCTTAAGGCCTTTATAAACTGATCTTCCGGCACTGGAATGTGGGTCTTGCTGATGAGTCCTTCATGCTCTCCGGAAATATCCTGGTCCGGATCATGGATGTAAACAAAGTGCTCATCATAGGCCGTGACAACGACCCAGTGTGGAATGCGGTTATTGTCAAAGTGATGAGTCGAGATCAAGACAATCGGAATCCCACCTTCTTTAAGCACCGATTTAAGATCATTGAGAGTGAGTCTTTTGCGATGAACCTTAACTTTTTTTTGGGTCAGTTTTTTTTCAAAATCACTTTGGACTAAAGCGATAATCTTTTTTTTCTCAAGGTTTCTGACCGTATCAACAAACATCGCTTGTTCGTGAGAGACAAAAAGCTCTGTTTTAAATCCTCTCTCGTGGGCCGCAAGTGCGAGCCCCTGTGGGCCACATCCTCCGTGACCTGAAGTCATAAAAATCGTCGTGGCCTCGCGCCAGATCTGAAGCTCCTCGGACAAATTCATCTTTTGCTTCTTACGAAAGGCCTTCATTGCCATCAAAAGGCATGCAGGGCCGCAGGTGAAATCCGTTTTCTGCTGGTAATAGGGAATCTTCAGTCTTGGTCTTAGTTTAAAAATCTTAATTTGTTTCTCAAAACAGAAGGCAGATCGCCCATCTTCGTAGTACTGCTCTTTGACCGTGAACTTATAATAGCCAAGTTTTTCATAGAGCGAAATGGCCCCTTTGTTATCTGACTTCACTTCCAGACGAAGAAAGGCGCAATTTTTTTCAGCGGCCTTATTTTCAAGCTCGGTGATGAGCCTTGAAGCAAGCCCCATTCCTTGAAATTCTTTGAGTGTGCAAATCGAATAAAGACGAGCAAGTCCAGTTCCGTTGTTGATCAAAACTAAACCATAACCGACCAGGTTGCTCCCGTACTCAAGCACGAGCAAGATCGAATTCGCCTCTTTGATCATATATTGAAAATTTCTTTTGCCTAACTTATCGTAGTCAAAACTTCGATTTTCAAGATTCAAGAGCCCAGGGATGTCACTCACTCGTGCAGACCGGATAGCAACAAGATCTTTTTTTAAAGGAGTTTTTTTCATAAGATTCTGCTATTCTACAGTTGTTTCATAACTCTGGATATTACCCCGTGGCAAAGATTATCGTCATCGTCGAAAAGCTTAAAGACTGGAATTCATATTATCCGGTCGAGCAACTCATGACTCCTCAAGATTATCTTGTGAACTGGGATGAAAAGCACCGCGCCCCAAAAGATTCCGAACGCATCAAAATCGTTAACCTGTGTCGCAACTTCAAATATCTGAGTAATGGCTACTATTGCTCTCTTCTTGCTGAGGCCCGTGGCCACTCGGTCATCCCATCGATCAAGACCATTAACGAACTCTCTCACTCATTTTTTTATCACCTGCAGACCCGAGATCTCGACGAATCAATCCAGAGTGCTTTTAAAGGCCAGGCCGCAACACCCGACCCGATCTGTATTACGATTTATTTCGGTAAAACAGAGAAAGAAGTTCTTGGGGACGTGGCCAGGCAAATTTTCGATCTCTTCCCTGCTCCGATTTTGCACGTCGAGTTTCAGTGGGACACTAAATGGCAGATTCATACTATCCGCCCTGGAAGTATCAACACACTCTCTGAGACGGATGAAGATGTCTTCGCCGCCTCTGTTGATGAGTACGCAGATAAGATCTGGCGTAAACCAAAGACGACCCGGAAAAAATATTACTATGATATGGCGATCCTCCATAATCCTCAAGATCCCATGCCCCCGTCTGACAAGAAGGCCCTCCAGAATTTCATCAAGGCCGGAAAAGATCAGGATGTTCTGATCGAACTCATCGAGAAAAAAGATTACACCCGCATCGCTGAGTTCGATGCCCTTTTTATCCGCGAAACAACTTCTCTTGATAATCACACCTACAGGTTTGCGAAGAAAGCTGAATCTGAGGGGCTCGTGACGGTCGACGACTCTATGTCGATTCTTCGCTGCACGAACAAGATCTACATGCAGAACCTGCTCGATTCTAATCAGATTCACTCACCGAAAACCCTGGTGATCAGTAAGGATTATCCAGAGCATCTCGAAGAAGCTTCTGCCTCCATTGGCTTCCCCATGGTCATCAAGATTCCGGATGGTGCCTTCTCCAAAGGTGTGTTCAAGGTCGCTGACATGGCAGAGCTTCGGAAGACGACCGATGATCTTTTCAAAAAGACCGCTCTTCTGATAGCGCAGGAATTTTTCTACACAGATTTTGATTGGCGCATCGGAACGTTCAACAACCGCGTGATCTACGCCTGCAAGTACTACATGACTAAAGGTCACTGGCAGATATACGACCACGCTAAGAAAATGAAAAAAGGTGTGAAGGTTGGCGAGGCCGAAACATTCCCGACTTCCAAGGTTCCGAAGAACGTCATCAGCACGGCCTTGAAACTTTCCAATCTTGTGGGTGACAGCCTTTATGGTGTTGATCTCAAGGAAAAAAACGGCAAGGCCTACGTCATCGAGATCAACGACAACCCGAATATCGATCACAACGTCGAAGATGCCATCGTCGGCATGGATCTCTACCACAACATCATTCAAGAATTCGTCCGCAGAATTGAGGCGAAGAGATGAAACTCACGCGTGTTCTCATCATTGGTGGCACTCATGGCAATGAATGGACCGGTGCTCGCGTGGTGACTCAATATCAGCAGAGATTTATCCAGAAATATCCTACTCTCCAGTTGGAATTTATTCTCGGGAACCCAAAGGCCTTTGAACAGAACCGCCGCTTTACTGAAGAGGATCTCAACCGCGCCTTTCAGTTCCTGAACGAGAAAAGTGAAACCTTTGAGCATAAGCGCGCCCGGGAGATAAAGGCCCGTATCGACGAATCCCCTTGCTTTGTGATCGACCTCCACACGACGACCTCGAATCTGGGAAAAACCATCATCTTGTCCCATTATGAAAAAATTAATTGTTTCGTTGCGAGTGCTTTAACGGAAAAAATTTCCGACTGCCGGGTGATCGGATCCCCGGATCCCCAAAAAAAGTATTTAGCTTCCCAGTCGCCTTTCGGCATGATGATCGAGGTGGGTCCCATTCCAAATGGCATTCTCGAGGCAAAAGCACTCGAGGGAACTTTAGAAATCCTTGATGGTATTTTGTCTTCTCTGAGTACACTTCCGGAGCACCTGAATGGTGCGATGGAATACTACGAAGAGGCCCAGGATCAGCACTATCCGAAGAATGAAAAGGGCGAATTAAGTGCTTATATCCATTCAGAATTTCAGGGAAAAGATTTTACAAAAATTTTCGGGGATTACACACCTTTCAGAAGTTTTTCCGGTACAGATATCCAGCTAAAAACCAGTGAAGAACTGTATCCTATCTTCATTAATGAAGCAGCTTACTATCCGCAGCAATTAGCATTCACACTTTGTCGCAAAAGAATCCTTCAATTCTGACCGATTGCGGCAATTTGATCTATCCGCATCAAGCAGTTAAAAATATTGAAGCAAATCTCTTGCGAGGACCATTTTCTTCCGATAAATTTATAACAGTAATCAATTAGCTATTAAGGTCATCATTTTCAGATGAATAAAAAAGGAGAATCCTATGTCTAAGTATCTCGTTATGGCAGCTGCTCTCGTTGTTCTCGCAATCGCTTGTAACAAAAAAGAAGAAGCTCCTGCTACTGAAACTACAACTACTACAGAGCAAACTGCTCCTGCTGAAGCTGCTCCAGAAGCTGCTCCAGTTGAAGGCAACATGGAAGCTGCACCTGCAGACGCTCCAGCTGCTGAAGCTGCACCTGCTGAAGCTGCTCCTGCTCAACAGTAAGATCTAAAAAATCTACAATAAGAAGGCCCGCTCACGCGGGCCTTTTTATTTTTTGATAATGTAATTTTCAATTTCAATTATAATAGGTGAATGTCCAATATCTCTGACCTCATCGCGTCTTATCAAGTTTCTTCCTCTTCACGGGAAATCGTCGATATTCTCATGAAGAGCCACAAGGACCAAGTTTCTCTGATGTGGCAAAATTACAACGATCACAGAATTATCTTCAACGTTCAGACTTTTGAGATGGGCCAGTTTAGAAAAAAAATACGCATTCTTTTTGATGATACAACAAACACCATTGATCCCAAAATTCCGGTCTATGTAAAGATCCCATTTCGTGAAACGGTTTTTAAAGGCGAAGTTAGCCAATTGCTTCCCAGAGAAGTTTTCCTGACACTTCCGCAGGAAATTCACATGCGGGAGTTCAGAGAAAATCTACGCACAAGATTTGAGCCAGGAAAAAAACACGTAAGTCTACGCCCGGTTCAGGATTCCATCGCAGCGGACAAGCTGCCTGTTTTTAAAACGACGATCATGGATATTTCCCAGGCCGGGATGGGTCTTCTTATTTCCGACAATAACCTGCATTTCTTTAAGAAAGGTTCCCTCATTGACCTTCTGGGGATGGGTGAAACAGAGATGGCAGAATCCTGCCGGGGAGAAGTTGTTCACATAGCAAAACTCACTCCGCTTCAGGCGAAAAAAATTGGTTTTCCCTACCGTCTTGGGGTGAGGATGAATGAAAAAATCCCCGAGCAGCTGCTTTCTGTTTTCTGCTCACCTATCTGACTTACGAAGCGGAGTGATCAAAAGAAGAGGATACCATTGCAACATCGCCCAAAAGAAAAGACCTACATCGAGAAACATGGCGAGGGCAAAATGAAAAATAAAACCAACCACCAGAAGCATGTAACGCCAACGTGTAAACATGAGAGGCAGGAAACTCAGTTCAAAAACCAAAGCTCCCCAGGTGACACAAAAATTAACAACTGGGTTCTGTAATACAGCAGCAAAATAATGATTCCGACCGAGGTATGGCCAGCCCGCGATCATCCCGACTGCTTCCCCTCTGACCCAGTTCATGTCAGGAAGTTTTTTGAGACCTGCGAGCAGATAGTAAAAACCAAGAAAGAGAATCATACTCATGAGTATGATCTGCAGTTTCGCGGCCGGAAGTTTTTTCCACGGATCCTTACCGCGCCTTAAGACAAACGCATCTTCAATCGGCAGAAAAAACAAAATCACCATCAGAAGATTTGTGAGTTGCTGAGGTTCATGAATGATCATCGGATTCGCCAGATGAAACCCGATCACTAAAGGAATCAAAACGATCAAAGAGAGTTTCGCAAAGACGCCACAAGTATAAAAGAGAGTGAGTAAGAGCATGAGAATAAACAGGCCAGCTTTTACCAGATCCATCTCCCAGAAAGTGAAAATCCATGAAGCGGGATAAAGTGAGAACTTATCCGGCGAAACAAATCCGGTTTTTGAAAAGAAGTCGCTCCAGTTCGGCAATAGAATCCAGAACTGATAGATAAGAAGTGAAAAACCGTTACCGATCCTGAGTAAACCGAGCACTTCCTCAGGAGATGAATGTTTAAAAGCAGTTTTGAAATTCATCGAATCCCTGAAGATGTTTTCCTGATTTCGTAGAAAGTCTGAACCCAGTGATCGAATTTTTTGAAAAATCTTCAAACGAGCGGCAGAGGAAGGCCGATATCTCAGTGGCCACACCCCCACGACTGACGGCCTCAAAAAATAAAATCATCGGAATCTTATGACGATAAAGATGAAGTCTGTAAGGATTCACATCGAGATGCTTCCCATCAGACTCGAGAAGAGTCAGCGTGAGCTCTTTTTCATAAAGAGGCCTGTCCTCTTCTCCTGACATCATCGACATATCAATCGTAAGCGGAGTCATCCCCACATCAAGGCCGGCCTTGATCAGGACGCGGTCAGAAAAAATCCCTAACGGATTGTCCCAGGGAATCCCGATCGACAGGACGCATAGAAGTAAAAAAGGAATGAAAATCACTCGCATAACACTATCTTAAACCCCCGGGTGAAAGTGAGCAAACAAGACCTTGACCAGAGGACCTGTAACAGAGACAAATGTCTCATCACCTATCCGGAGCGTTTATGTTTGCCATTTTTGCTTCCCTTCTTCTTTCTTTCTCTGCCTTTGCCCAGACCACCGAAATCGGTATTCAGGATATCCCCTGCAAAAATGGTATCCCTGAAGATCAAATCCTCAAACTCGACTTCGGTAGATTCTGCAAATACGAATTGTTGAATGCCCAGCTTCCGCCGGCGACTCAAAACCGCGTTGTGTATTTCGGTGACTCAATCACTGAAGGTTGGCTCAAAGGAATAGTGGGGATCACCAAAGATGATCTCTTAAATCGCGGCGTAGGTGGCCAGACTACGGCCCAAATGCTCGTGAGATTCCGCGCTGACGTTCTCAACCTTAAACCCAAAATTGTTCACCTGATGGCAGGAACAAACGATATTGCCGGGAACACAGGGCCAACATCGATCAACCGAATCAAAGAAGCCTTCATGTCGATGGTTGAGCAGGCGAAGGCCCGCAAGATCCGCGTGATTCTCGCGAGTATTCCACCAGCAAAACAATTTGGCTGGAATCCGAAAGTAAATCCTGTTCCACATATCAGAGTTTTGAATCAGTGGATCCGCGAGTACGCGGCCCAGGAAGGATTGACTCATGTTGATTACCACACCGCCCTTGTCGACAGAGACGGTGGGTTTCAGGCACAACTTTCATTTGACGGTGTTCATCCTAATGCTGAAGGCTACCGGATCATGGCCAATATCGCTGCTGATGCAATCAGAAGAGCGAACTACTGAGGTCTGCCCATAAAATCAGGTCCACTTTGGGAGTCTTCAAAATAATTTGGCCGCTATATACTGCTAGTTCCAGACTCTTTCACTTCTTAACTGGTCACGGAAAAACTCACCCCTTAAACTAATCTCATAAAATATTTATCTATCTCAGGAGAACCTATGTTCAGCTCTGCGATCACTGGTCTTGGTATGTACCTTCCTCCGCGTGTTGTGACCAACAACGACCTGGAAAAGCTTATGGAAACATCCAATGAGTGGATCATTCAGCGTTCTGGTATCGAAGAACGTCGCTGGGTAGATGCGGATACATGTACAAGTGACCTCGCACTTCAGGCAAGTCTTGAGGCCATCAAAGATGCCGGCATAGATAAATCAGAAATTGACGGTATTGTTCTCGCAACGATTTCACCAGACCACGAATTTCCGGGTGTCGGTTGTTTTCTTCAGACCAAACTTGGCCTCTCCGAAATTCCGTGCCTCGATATTCGTCAACAGTGTACAGGTTTCGTCCATGCCATGAGTATTGCGGATGCTTTCATTAAATCTGGCCAGCACAAAACTCTTCTCGTGGTGGGCGCAGAAATTCACTCCAAGGGTCTCGATAAAACCACACGTGGCCGTGATGTTTCAGTTCTCTTCGGTGACGGAGCAGGTGCCGCGATCATGTGCAGGACTGAAGTGAAAGATCCTCGGACAGATTCACACATTATTTCCACCCGACTGTTCGCAGACGGCAATGGAGCAAAAGATCTCTGGGTTGCGGCACCGGGTACAGCATTAGGTGCGGATCGTATGAGCAAAGTTTACATCGATGAGAACCTTCACTTCCCGTACATGAATGGAAAACGAGTTTTTACCAATGCTGTTCGCCGAATGGCCGAGTGTCTCACCATGGCCCTCGCCAAAGATAACTACACCATGGACGACGTCGATCTTTTTATTTTCCACCAGGCGAATCTTCGCATCAATCAGATGATTGCCCAGGAAATGAAAATCCCGGAACATAAAGTCTTCAATACAATTCAAAAATTCGGGAACACGACAGCTGCCACAATTCCGATCGGGCTTTGCGAAGCGAAGAAGGCCGGGAAGCTCAAGAAAGGAACTTTGGTCGCGACCGCTGCTTTCGGAGCTGGATTCACATGGGGAAGTGCACTTTACAGATACTAAAATGCGAAAGGCCACCCGAAGGTGGCCGTTCTTATTTTAGAGATTATCCCAAATATACTTCTCGTTCTCAAGAGCATGATCAGCAAGAGTCTTAATCGAATCATCATCATTTTCATCAATCTTCCCGATGTTACCTTTGATCCGGCGGCGTGCCTGACCAGAGAATACATTGAGAATTTCAATTTCCTTTGAAGATGCGTCCACTCCGTTGGCCTCAATGGAAGAGTTCACACGACTAAGAACACAGCTCAGGACAAAGAGATCAATCATGATATCAGCAAGGCGCTTGGTCGCAAACTGCTTGTTGATGATGTCTTTTCCGTGCTTACGAAGAATTCTGTCAGCAGCTGAAGCGAGGTCACGAGTAGCTTCTTCGAAGATGACCGCCTGACGCTTGATCGATGGGTGAAGCTTCGTGAACGTTGTTCCCGTTTTACCAACACCAGTGGCGTGAGAGATACGTTTACGGGCGTAATCTGAAAGAACGCCGAAACCTTTAATCGGATCATTGAAGATCCCTTCCACTGATTTCGAAACTTCCTTAAGGCCTTGACCCACATCATTCATCGCTGTCAAAGCAACGAAGAGTCTCAAAATATCATTTGTTCCTTCAAAGATTCTGTTCACGCGCGAATCGCGCAGAATACGCTCATACGGAAACTCACACATAAATCCGTTACCACCAGCGATCTGCAAAGCTTCATCTCCGGATCTCCAGAGACACTCAGTGGCAAAAATTTTACTGATGGCTGCTTCCACCGCGTAGTCTTCGTAACCCTGATCCACGAGACCTGCTACCATGTTCACCACAGATTCAGTGGCGTAACAGTCAACGACCATGTGGCCAATTTTTTGTTTGATGAGACCGAAGTCTGCGATGGGCTTTCCGAACTGAACTCTTTCCTTCGCCTGTTTCGTCGACAGGGAAATGAGATTCTTCATCGAACCGATACATCCCCCTCCGAGACCTGTACGACCACTGTTAAGAATTTTCATCGCCACTTTAAAGCCCTTACCAACTTCGCCGAGCACACAGTTCGCAGGAACTCTGACTTTATCCATGCTCACTGTTGTTGTTGAACTAGCTCTCAGGCCCATTTTATCTTCGTGAGGGCCGCTGCTCAAACCCGTCATGTCACGAGTAACGATGAACGCTGTCATTTGTCCGCCCTGCTCGCCTTCTGTTTTCGCAAACACAGTGAAGAAGTCTGCGATACCGCCATTCGTGATCCATAATTTCTCACCGGTCAAAATCCAGTCGTTCCCATCCTTCACAGCTTTCGTGCGGATCGAAGACGCATCAGATCCAGCACCTGGCTCTGTCAGACAGAAGGCCGCAATCATTTCACCTGAAGCGAGCTTCGGCATGTATTTAGCTTTTTGTTCTTCGTTACCGAAGAGAAGGAGTCCTCTCATACCGATCGAGCTGTGAGCTCCGGCAGTAATCGCCACAGATCCGTCATACTTGGCGAGTTCCTGAAGTGTGCGAGAGTAAGAGCTGCTGTTCATCCCGATGCCGCCGTACTCTTCCGGCACGATCAGACTGAAGAGCCCAAGTTGTTTCATTTCTTCGAGCATGGAATCCGGAAGCTCACCAGCGCGATCCCACTTTCTGAATTCCGCATCGCGGCCTTTGAGTGAGGCACCGATAGAATCAAAAACACTTCTTAATGTTTCCTTTTCTGCTTCCTGGAGTTTTGGGTATGGGGTGATGATCGATTCGTCGATTTCTCCCATGCAAAGTGAACGAACAAAGCTGCTGGTTTTCTTGTTTTCCATGTGGCCTCTGATGAAATTATTATTCTCATTAAAGAATGCCATTCATTCAGAAAAAGTATCTAAAAAAAGCGTTTTACTCGGATACGCTTATCCCGAATAGACTATTCCTGAATCTTCTTTGACACGCGCAGGTCACAAAGAGACTCGGAGCACTTGAAAAAATAGTGAAAGATGTTGGTAATTTTTCCCTCAAAAGTCATCCCCGGGTCTTTCTTGAAGGACCGGAAATCTTTCTCGGGACGGCCAAAAGAGATGCTCTCAAAAAGGGCCTTTGTCGTTTTCGGATTTTTGAGGAGGATTTTGAATTCGTCGTACTTAGCTTCGACATCATCATGGTGCGAGTTCACTTCCATGGTACAGGCCCATTTCGCAGCGATTTCAAACTCGTCGTAAAATGTACTTTCGCAGATAATCTTAAGTGCACCTACCCAGCGGGGAAAAATCACTCTCTCCACTCGCCCGGCCATGGGTTCCGTAATCTCTGTGACCTTCAGAACTTTTGCTTCCTTTGGAATTTTTGTCATCAAGGCAGCGAGTTTTTGCTGGTCGTAATCTTCGATCTTGAAAGTCTCTGCGATGGCAGAAGCCGACATGAAAACGATGAAAGTTAGAAACATATTTTTCATTCTACTTCCTTCACCACGAAGGCCGCATTGCCTTTGATCCGGAACCAGTCGTAGTCCCTGATCTCAACCGGTATACCAAAAGAATCTCTTACGTAAAAAGACCCGGCCGTACCGCATTCTTCTTTAGTTATTTCGTAACAGTCTCCTGGCATGTTGTCGTCGTATCCAACGATGAGGACGACGTGCCAGAATTCACTATCATTATAGTTCACGAGAATCGGACTTTTATATTTCCAGAGTGCTGCCTTGATCGCATCGATCTGCTTCTGGATGAGAACATTGGTCGACCACTTATCTCCAAAGACAAAAAGTGGAATCGTCTGAACCCGTGGCACGGTCACCTTCGGCATCTGGTTCCAGTTGCGATAGGTCCACGGCTCGTCACTCGGCTGCCCTTCATTCCAGGCCGTATAAGGCCAGTCATTGATGTGAACACCGTGGCCATAATTGTATTTCAGAACGGGGACTTCCCAGAAGTATTTCCGTCGAGAAGTATAGACGGGAGCATTGATGGTGAAAGATTCCGAGAGATCGTATTTTCCATATGGCAGTGGATTTTTAATGCCTTCCTTTTTATTCGCGAGAAGTTCAATCGCCCCAGTGCTCGCCACAAACAAGCACGTATTTGTTTCACCCTGGTCAGGGGCTTCCTGAACATAGCTTACAAGTTCGGTGTAGCGCGTAGGTTGATCTTCAGCGAAGGCAGAGAAGCTAGTGATCAGCATTAAAAAAAACACAACCACAACCTTCATGGAACTCCTTCAAAGTTGAACATCTACTATGCCTCAAGAAACAAAGCTCAGGAAATCCCAAATTGACGTGGAGAAAATAATTTTGTCGGTCTTGAGTTGTATTTTCAGAATGTATGGGAAGGAAGCTCAACATAGAACGTAGCGCCATGGTTCAATTCACTCTCCACCTAGATTTTAACGGAATGTAGGGCGACAATTTCCTTGGAAATAAATATCATCAAACACTTAGATTTCAAGATTTTTTATATAGGTAAACGCAATATGGAACTTGAACTACGATCGAACTACTGGAGCGATGACAGGGATAAAAAATCTTTCATCCGGTACATCAAGAATATCTTCAAGCTTGATTTCAGCTTGTGGAACGAAAGCGGTTATTGGGACGATGACTACAGACCATTCTCATATTTTCAAGACGGTGAGATTGTGGCCAACACCTGCATCTACTCCATGCCTGCGATCATCAACGGTAGAAAAACCAAAATTGCCCAGGTGTCTGCAGTCGGCACTCTTCCTGAACATCGTATGCATGGCCTCGGTAAGAAACTCAGCGATCTCACTCTTGAATACGCATTGAAAGAGCACGAGTTTGTCATGCTTTTCTCAAGCAAAGAAGCCTTGCCTTTTTATAAGAAAATGGGATTTAAAAATATTCCTGATTATGCTCACAAGGCACTTCCACTTGCCATGTCACCGAAGAAAGGCCTGATCAAGATCGATTTAAAAAAATCAGATGAACTCAGAAAATTATTTTCCATCTCGAAATCAAGAGAGGCCATTTCAAATATTTTCGGAAATTTAAATCCAAAGCTTTTAATGTTTCATGCTTTGTATACGATCACAGATTTCTGCTACTACATTCCTCAACTCGAAACCTATGTGTTCATGAAAAGAGAAGACCAGCAGCTCACTCTCTTTGATATTGTTTCAAAGAAGCTTCCAGCATTTGATGATCTCTTTCCCTTCCTGACGGACGGAAAGGAAACACAAATACTCTTTCGTTTTTATCCGGATAAGTTCTCACTCAAGACTGAAATCCTGGAGCTTCAGGGTAACCGGGCCCATGTCCTGGGTTCTCAGTTTAATCTTGAACCTTTCACCATTCCCTACACCTCGATGGCCTGAGATCAGTAATCTTTTCAAGTGCTTGACATCCAAACAGGAGTGGATTAAATTGTTTTAATACAGGGAGTAGCTTCGCTCAAATGATCTTTGAGTCCTTCCGCAAACGTCAACACGAGAACCTTCTCCGGACGGAAGTTAAAGAGGCGAGACTGAAACACAAACCATATGGAGGTTCTTGTGAATCAGTTTCTTATCCTCGCCTTTTTTGTATTCCTCGCATCTTGCAGCAGCACTTTCAATCGTGAACATTCAGAAAATTGGCCTACAATCACTCCAGAAAGATGTCGCTAAAATATTGGGTACGTCCTTCAAAGCTCGTAGGTAATCTTATAAAGAAAAAGCCCGCGGGGAGACGCCACTTTCCAGAGCCGGCGGGTTTTGGGCGGTCCATCGAGTAAAAGCATAAATTCGTCCGGAGACATCCGTCCCTGACCGACATGCCAGAGCGCACTCATGAGATGACGGACCATCTGTTTCAAAAAACCAGTCCCCACAATCCTTAGTTGATAGCAACTTTTAAAGTCGACAGGGATGTGAAATAGATCTGAGGTCGGAAAGATTTCGTGTGGATTAATTTCAGTCAGTTCACAGACAAGAACTTCTCTCACCGTCGTTTTGACGTTACTTCCGGCCGAGCAGAAATTGTGAAAGTCATGCCTTCCGACAATTTTCTCCGCACACTCACGCATTTTTTTTATATCAAGTTCAAACGGATTGTTGGCGATGAATTTCTGCTCGAGGCTTTGAGTCTTGAGAGTATTCGTAAAAAAATATCGGTATTCTTTTGAAATGCAGCTCTTGATCGGATTAAAGGTTCCTTGGCAAGGGAAGAGCTCCGTACTCCTGATCTGAGGTGGTAAATTGTCATTTAGTTTCACAAGGAAAGACACGCAATCAAGCGGATGTTCTGACGTGATTCGTACAATCTGATCAAAAGCGTGAACTCCAGAATCCGTCCTGGAAGCACCCATTGTGGTGACTTTCCCGTCAATTAACTTTCCCAAAGTAATATTGATGTCATTTTGTATAGAGGGGATATCTTTCTGCCACTGAAAGCCGAAGTAATTCGAGCCATCGTATTGGATAGTCGTCTTGTAATAATGCATTCATTTAAATTAGCGCGACGGCAACTCAAAGACAAATGACCCAGACCGAATGGAAGAAAAGAGTGGCGATGCAGATTAATAAATTGTTTTACAATAACATTCACAAGAATTCCTTTCAGTTGTGACAAATACTAATTGTATCCCATATCTTTAAGCTTTTTTCCTTCTTTGGATTCAGACTCAGCCTTTTCACTGCGTTCATCTTCTCTTAACTTCTTATACCATGCCATGTAGTCCTTAATTTTCTCTTCACACTTCTGCTTCTGCTTATCCCATCCCTCTTCTTTACAGTCGTATTCAATGCTTGCGTACCAGTATTTAAGTTCATGAAATTCTCCGGAAAGTAGTGGCGCCAAAACAGAATAGAATGCTTTGAAAGGCAAGATTTGAGAAACGTCTTCAGACCTCAACCTACTCGGTTTAGCTAGATAGCTGCCTGGAAACGAGACGATTCCAAGTGGATCGGTCAAGATACTGAAAACATTACATTAATCGCAATTTCCGACGATAAGCCTCTTATGAAGGTGTTCCTGTTTTTTTACCTATTTCTTTCAATGAGTTTCGCTCACTCGAAAGAGGGAGTGAGGCAAGATGGTTTTTTAGAAAAGACCGATGAATTCTTTGGTCGAATCACTAATTTTACACGTGGAGTTCATTGTAAAGATGCAAACCAAGCTGAGCTTGAAGCTGTTGATTGTAATTTAAGTAACTTTACAATTTCCGATGCGAATAGGATCAAAGATTTTGAGCAGATGATTGATGTCCTGGTGTTTTCAGAAGCTGCCAAAGAAGTCTATGAAATCAATAAATGTCAGTCGGATTTTTTCAATTCCTATGAAGCTGGCCCAGAGGTGAAAGAAGACATGGAGAATCGTGCTTTCGAGCACTTTAAGTCGGTCCAGCAGACGATCAGAAAAAAGAAAAGTGAGATATCCAAAGCCGCACGTCTAAACATCCTGGAAAATGCTGGTAGCATTTCCGCAGGAACTAGCACTGACATGGTGAATTCGGTTAATCGTCAAAACGATCGCTTCGATAAAAAACTAGAACCACTCATCAAGAACATCGATAATTTAGTGACCAGTGTTCCGATGGGAAATAGGCCTGCGATGCGCGCCTATTTATTATCAGCGGTAGACCAGAATTTGAACGAAGTTCAATTCAAACGAGGCTTTTCCAAGACCATGAGGGAGCTCCAGCGAGAAGCAAATGGCTCCTACGCTAAAATGAAAAGTCTCTCTTATCCTGATTCTGGTGGTACAGGTGGTCTGCTTTTTAATGTCGATAATCAACTCAAACGATCGTTCGTAGAAAATGGCCTCGTTCAAAGTGTTCTGGTGAAAAACAAATTAGAAAAAGTATTAGAGCATGGACTAATCTGTAGGTACGACGAAAAATTTAATGTGGGTGCTATGACACGCTTAGGAGTGGAAGTAGCAGGATCACTTCTCATTCCTTACGCTGCTACCTCCCTCGCTTTGAGAGCAGGGTTGATCGCTGCGAGAACCGGATCTGCGTCTGTCAGATCAGCTGCCATCGCGGCAAAATATCTTTCGAAATCTCTCATCTTTGGTGTCAACGCTGCTCAAGCAGGAATCACCTATATTGATGTTAAGCAGTCTTGTTATCCCCCAGAGTATCTGGCCAGCAAGGAAAATGAAAACTGTAGTCCGGAAAAACAACTTTATGAGATCAAGGCAGAAGCCAATATTGCGAGCTGTCTTCTCAATGCAACTCTCGGAGTGGCCTTGCCAATTGGGACAGGATTGGCAGCACACCTTGGTTCCAGAGCTGCCGTCAATGCCATCGAAAACGCCGACATAATTATCACCGCGCCAACTAAAACATCTAGCAAGGTCGCCGAGAGACTTAGGCGTGCAAGCGAAGTTTTAGGAACTCCCGGTGAACCTCGACATCTGACTTACTCTCAGAATCGCGCCATCATAAAGGCCCACAACGTCGGTGCAGCTGAAGGAAGAGTGATCGGGACCTACACTCCTCAGGACATTGCTCAAAAAGGTCGAATCCTTCGACAAGCAGGGTTTAATAAAAGTGAAACCCGTGTACTAATGGAGGAAGGAATCACTGGTGTTGAGCCTCACACGATCGGGTCGATTTTTGAACCACTGCCTGATGAAAACACAATCAAGCTCGCACGAAGAACTCCCTCCGAGGTGGCAGCTGATTCTTTAAAATCGGATGAACCTATTGAGCTAAGTGACCTGCGTCCAATTGAACTCGTTGATCGACCAGGATCACTTCAAATGAAGTCTCAGATTGATTCAATCAACGCCCGTGTCAATCAGTTCCCACCAGCTCTTCAGTACCGGGATGATTACAGTTTGCGAGCAGAATCCGAAAGATGGTTTTTGCTTGAGCGCGAGCTTAATCCCTCACCGCCCCCTAAGGGCAGCGTTTCAATGGGAGAGAGATTTAAAAGCGCATTTACTCGCACAAGAACTCCGCAAGTTATTCAAGGGGAGATGCGTGAAATTGAAAAAGCAGTCGAGTCTCGGCTGAAGGATATTGTAGCTCAAAAAACGGTCGTGACAGACTTACTTGATGATTCAATAGGGGTACGAAGAAATCTTGAGCGAAGATTGGTCGAACTCGAATCTCAAGGAGTGAAAGCAGATCCAATATTTCTTAATACTCCTGAGGAAGTTGCTTCTCTTAATCAGCAGATCGCATACCTGAAAAATGTTGAGGCACAATTAGATCTTAAAAGGATGAGTCTAAACTTAGGAATTAAACGTGCTCAAACGGTTTTTAGCGAACCAGTGACGACGGCATCGCGAGGATTGATCGTCCAGGAAAACCAAATCGTCTCCACCATTAATCTTAAGTCTAGTCCCGATTCTTCAGATCGCCTGCTGTACATTTCTGAGATTCAAAGATTCAAGACGGAGGGAATTCGTACTGATCCAGAATTCGGGACAATACTTTCTCGATGGTTCCAAGATCCGACTGGGCCTATCGAGATTAGAATCGAGAGTCTCTTTTACAAATGGAGAAGCGGTGAAGAGACGCTGACCAATCTCTTGAAAAACTTTAATAGCGCGGATCAAATCAAGATCATGGACAAGCTCACGGCAAATCCCGAACTCATGGATATTCTCTTCGCGGACAAGAGAGGCCTGACTGGGTTTATCTCTTTCCTTCAGCGAGATAATAGACTTCTTGAGGCCTATGGAAAGAAACTCTTTGGAAATCACTGGGCGGGAAATCAAAATTTCTTAGCACAAATTATAAAAGCCGATTCGCTTAGTGACAGCGTAAAAGTGATTATCGTCGAGAAACTTCAATCCGCTTTAAAATCGGGCAAAATCGCGGATTATTTGGAGCTTCAAGATCTAGTCAACCAAAGTGCATCTTCCTTGAGAACTGTGATGTCTAATGAGTTACCCATCATTTTCGCTCAGACGAGTCAGAATCAATCAGACTTCGCCGTTTCAGTGTATCAATGGATGGCGTCTTCGAATCAGGCCAATCAACAATTTACGCAAACCCTTTTGCGGCAAAATCAGGACCCAAGGCTTTTAAAGTTGCCTTTTCTGAGAGAATTCGAATCCCTGCCGCGGCAGAATCCTGAACAGGCAGCGATTAAGTATTTGCAAACAGGAAAAGCGAGTGCTGAATTTGAGGAAGCAGTTTTATCTCATCTCATGGAGACAATTGATAATCCTGTTCGTTTGTACGATGTACTTCCGAAAAGTCAAAAAGCGCTTGCATTAAAGGCCCTTGCCCGGACGAGAAGATTCAATGTCTTTGAGAGGCGTGCTCTTGAAATTGCAGGTCCTGGAGATGGAATGGAGGCAGCATCTCGAGACATCTTAAAAAATGCTCCGCCAGTCAGTAATCAATTCATCAAAGCTGATTTAAGCGTTGGGACTGAAATGCAGGCAACCCCAGTGACACAGCTTCAATGGGCGTTAGTTACCGGGAAAGCTCCATCTTCAAACGCTGGTACAAAAGTTGACATGATAATCGATGGAAAAACTCTGAGTCTCATTCCGAATCGACCAGTGACTTCCATCTCGTTAGAAGATGCTCAGGGATTTGTTAAGCAATTAAATAAGTTGGATCCCGATTATGACTACTTTATACCCGAAGTTGTAGACCTCAGTAAAATCGGAGTAAGAGATGCCCACGAACCGGGAATGGTTTTCAATCAAAAGATAAATGAGACTTATGATGTCGGCGGTGAACCAACAGGAAATGGATTTTATGACCTAGACGGAAATGTTTCTTTTCTGACTTCGACTCGCTGGCACGAGGAGAAATTTACTGTAACTGGAACGAGCTACATGCCTAATTTCGGGTACGCAGATTTACCATATTATTCTCAAGACCACTCATCTCATGATATCGGTTTACGGCTTGTACGAGGACCTAAGAAGATATCACCGTAGTTACAGCCATTTGAAAATGGCTTCAAACCTAAGTAAATTTTGCAATTCAACACTTGTCCAACTTACCTGACCTGAAATGTTTGATAGAAACAAGACATTAACAGGAGTTATTGGATGAAGTTTTTGATCATAGCGCTGAGCTTATATTTTTCAACTCACACCTTTGCCGGGCATTATGAAGATATGACTGATCTGAAAGAAAAGATTGTGACGACGGCCCAGAAATATCAAGGTCTAGGTGATCCGGACTTCAAAATTCAAAAAGAACTAGAACCTCTTGTGAATGAGCTTTTGGCATTGAACCCCCAGACCAGAGTCAATGAACGTTTGCCTCTTTTGTTTGGAGTTTGGAAGCAAGTATGGGGCCCCTATGAATACAGGAAAAATGATCGAAGCGTAGATCCGACATTAAATGCAAAAGAAATCTATCAGGTGATTTCTCCGGAAGGTTTCTATTATAACGTTTCTCCCAACATGGACCCGAAATCAAAAACTGAGAAAAATATTAATTATCTGAAAGGTCAGTACAAACTTTCCGCCAAAGATCCGGTAGGACTTGATGTGAAATTTGTTAAGTTCATCGGGATGAAAAAAAGACCGACTGAGAAGCCAATTTACAGTTATGCCGACGAAGCTGAACGTAATCAACTTCCTGGTCAAATCACAGTTGTGCCTAAAATCGTGGTGAAACTGTTCTTTGGCGGAGGAACTTTAAGAGAAGTTTATACAGATGAGGACTTAAGAATACTTTACGGTTCAAATAATAAAGAATTTAAAAATCAGTATCTCTACATCATGACGAGAGTAAAAGAATAATTGTCCCCATCGAGCTCAGCTATTGAAAAGTTTTACGAACTGACAAGACAAGCTTGGTGGCAATGAGACCAAGAGTCAGCACGATCCAGTACTCCTGAATCAAGCTCTTTCCAAGCTTGAGATACACTTCTAGTTCCATGCCTAAAAGATAGCAGGCAATAATCCAGAAAATTTGTGTGGGTATCATAACGCTATAAAAAATCCGCCGATTAAGATGACTCACGCCTGTGAGCATCGCGATGACGGGCCCAGGGATAATGATTAAAATCAAAGTCGCACTCATCCGCAGTCAGCTGGTGAGAGTGTGTGGCCCTACTTCAACATGCAGTTCCCACCAAGCACCACCGTAACCGCCTCTTAAAATCGTTCAAAAATGTAGATGGCCTCATTTTAGATATTTCCTGATGGATCTAAGGGAGTGATCAAAAGCGAAATGAGACAAAATCCTAAACCTTTTAAGAACCCTATGGTCGTAATTATAAATGAGGGTGTCCGAAGCGGGAAAGAAGCCATGGCTTTCCAATTTCATAAAACTAAAAAAGAGCGTTATTAATTGGAACCCAAACTTCAGGGAATTTTGTTGCCGGTAAACCTTTCTTTGTGAATGAAACTTCTCATTTTGTCTTATCTCTATCTGTAAATGGAATTTTAGTTGATGGCATTAACCTCGAAGGCAATGAAGTCAAACCAGGCATTGTTGTGAATTATCCCTACTCTTTCAAAAGTTCAAAAGACCCACAATAAACTAGGGCGAAAGAAGAAATTGCAAAAATAGTGAATAGCCAGAGATTTTAAGGAGCCTCGTAAGGGCCAATATCAATCCTATTTTGAACCCGTGGAGTACCCGCAAAATCCAGATCAAAATTAACTCCAGGATATCTCGCCTTATTAATGTAAGGAGTAATGTCTGCGCCTTTGTTGAGCATTGGCGAGCCAGCTTGCGCTCTATAATCTGCACCTGCAAAATCGCGAAAGACTTTGGCATAATTCGGCTCAATGACTTCGCCGGCACCTAGGGCCCATCCGTAACGTGAACTTTCATTCCAAGCAAGGCCTAGGTAGATATTGTTCATTTTCAGCGGAGATGCGTCCCAAAGTCCACCGACGGATACGTTATTCATGATCACTTCTTGCGTGAAATTATCAATACTCGATTTACTCATAGAGCTGGTCTTATTGGACGAGTAAAAAATATTTTCCATCGCTCGGATGTAGCCAGAATTTGAGCCCCAGGAAGAAAGAACTTTGTTGGCCTGAGTGGTAATAATATTTCCCATGATCGTGAAGTCAGAAGAAGCCTTCAACGTAATCCCGATATTTCCTGTGTCAATTCGGTTCCGAAGGATAACAATACCGGCGTCTCCTTGATAAGAAGAAACTCCGTTACCATGAAGACCTTGTTTACCAATGTAATTATCAGCAACAACTGTATTCATAGACCCTGCTGAATAAATACCTGTGCGCTCGGTTTCTTCGATGTGATTTCGGATAATACGGCTATCTTTCGTAGTCAGAGCTGAAATTCCTCGAGCTTCTTTTACGTGAATAATTCTATTCCCTTGAATCAGACAATTTGTTCCACCCGATAGAGAAACTGCGGAACCGACAATGTTGCTAAACTCATTATTGAGAATTTGATAATTAGGAGCACCAAAACCGGTAGCAACAACGACTCCCCCAGCGCGAGTATTTCCCCATTGACCGAAATTCTTAAATTTTAGCCCATCAATTACGGTGAAGTTACCATTCAAAGCTCCACTTTGGGGCTTAACCGCTGTGATAAGCTTGATGACTTCTACCATTGGAACAGCTCCAAAAGGACGGACATAGAAATGTGTGGTACCGCTGGCATCATCAAGATAGAGAAACTCTCCGGCCTGATCAAACGCACTCGGATGGTTCTGAAGAACGAATCCGTCCATTGTCGCATCAATTGGTGGAAGAAATGGTGAAAGATTCACCGTATCAGCTCCAGATGAAACGATTTCGCTCTCAACAATATTGTTGTTGGCATTATGGCTCTTAACTGAAACTTGCGTTTTATAATCCGCTACGAGCACTCCTGATGAATTATAAATATTTCCATTCCAATAATTAGCGGCCCTACCTGAAAAGTATGAATCCTGAATGTATGACGTAGCTCCATCGCCGAGTGTGATGGGATCAAAGTCAGCAGGCTGCAAAAAGACATCATGGGGACGGTTAGGAGTTTGAGCGAGTCTTAGAAAGCGGTCACCATCAACAAGTTGAGGTACTCCACCTGCCAGAGATGAAGTTGGAACACTCCCGTAATAAACTGATGACCAAGTTGCGATTGGAAGTTTAGGATCAGGCACAGACATCTTTCTTAAAGTAAGTGGTATTGCACCGTTAATAACAGGAACTTCATTCGGATAATTCTTGATGATGATAGGTGCAGACGAAGAACCATTTTTATTTAAAGTGATGGATTCATAATACTGACCACCACGTAGAAAGAGTGTTTTTCCAGGGGTTAGGCCGGCCAGGCCTTTCGCAATTGTTGGAAAAGGCTTACTGATGGAGCCGTCACCATTGATTGGGCCAGTAGGTGAAACGAATAAGCCGACAGGAGGGAGGCTTGAAGGGGGCGGTGGTGGCACGACGACATTAGAGTTAGTAGTCACTTGAAAATTGTCGACGAGACCAACGAGCCGAGAATACCAAGGTGTACCGGCAACATAGAGATTAGGAAACGCAAAGGGGGATTTCTGGGCCATGGATTTAACGATCTTTCCGTCTAAAACGAGATTAATCCTTCCGTTATTAACTAGAAGACCAACATTGTAGATACGTCCAGTTTGTTTCAAGACACCCAGAGCAGATAACGTAGTAGCGACTCCTCTTTGAATGACTCTCAGGTTGAGATTGGTTCTGTTTATTTCAATATGGAATGCATTTGAGACAAAGAGGAATCTGACGGGCTTTTGGACATCATTAAAAGCAACCCCAACCGCTAGCTCGAAAGCCTTTCCGTTAATCTTTTGTGCTTTGGCAGGAAAGCTAAGAAAACCATGTCCGTCGTCGTAGATCTCGCCACCGGCAATTGAGAGACCTGATCCCATGAGGGTGAAAGACCCCTGGTTATCGAATGACTCGGAGAAGACGATCTTATTGAGGGTGGCCGCATAAAGAGATGGAAAAGAGAACAGTAGAAGCGAGATCAATAGCGTTTTCATTTGATGTCTCTTTATCTTTTTAGCATGAGGATTTAGGTGTGGAATAATTGTAGCAGTAATGTCAATCGCACCTTGATTTAGTTAGGAAATATATTAGCAGTTGTGGGCTTAAGAATAAAATATCTTGGGCTTACAGCGAGGAGGTTAAGATTTTAACCAAATCCTAGGGATGAAAAAAATAAAGTAGTGCCTCTTAATGTTGGCGAATTGGTGATCCTTTCAAGATCTCCAAGGGAAGTACCAAAAATCAGTATTCGATCTTAAATTCTGGAACTCATCTATGTTTCCTCATCTTTGATACAAAGAAAAAGTGAATAGCCGTCCCTCAGATGTTCCGACAGTTGCGGCCTATAGCTCCGTCGCCCAAGCGGCTTTCACGTCCTACTCAAAGGAATGGGCATCCGTAGTCTCTTCAGTTCCCACACAGGGCACCAAACTCAACGGGGTCTTTGCGCATAAGTGGAGTAAGTGAGATCAGAGCAAGTAAGCCTGGCCCCGGGATGGGTTTTGTTTTGATAGGAACGATGGGATTATTCATGGAATTAAATTAGCACAGATGTGCGGGAGAAAAAGGCTACTGGCATTTACCCTGGACGCGTTTCACCCTATGGCAAAGCATGGTGGCCGTAACCAGAAATGTCTGATCAAGTTCAGCGAAGACGGATCCATCTTTTTTTGTGAACTCGGCTTCAAGCACGTAGTCTTCGAGGACGTTGAACAGACCGATTCCAAGCTCCCTGTCGCACTCCATCTGGATCTCTTTTTTTGAAAGATGAATCCATTCTTTCGGAACG
Source organism: Bacteriovorax stolpii (assembly GCA_945883845.1). GTDB lineage: Bacteria > Bdellovibrionota > Bacteriovoracia > Bacteriovoracales > Bacteriovoracaceae > Peredibacter. Next base: position 31,642 of record CAMCYI010000032.1, read on the forward strand.
GTCATCCGCACTTCACGGTTTGTATACGTGGTGCTGATGCCGTTGGGGTCGGTGAACTTATACTCATGTCCATGATCGTCACCCAGAAAAAAAACAGACTGGTCAGCAGTTGAACAAACGACATCGTTATAGTTCGCGAGGGCCGGAACGCTGATAACCAGTGATATGAGAGCTAGGATGAGTTTTTTCATGCTTAAGCTGAACGATCAAAAGCTTCAACCAGATTAAGTTGAGCATCAAAGAAAGAATCGTACCATGCACCATCCTGATAGATAGCACCCTGAACGTGATCAGTGATCGAGATGAAGTAGCCAATCAGCTTATTACCTTTATAGATCGCATATACTTCGTCGATTTCAAGAAGGGCCTTCACTTCCATTGTCGAAAGTGGATTGGCAGCTATACGGCGGCGCTCAGCTACTGAATCGCGATCGTACTCTCCGGAAGTCATGACAAACTCTTTCCATGCCTTCTTTTTCTCCAGAGTCGTTTTCTGGAGGAAAGTCTGCAATCCACCACGGGTCGCAATTGAATTAATCTTCACAGAACGGTAGCCGGCCGGAACATGTCCGCTGTACATGGCACCGTCAGTAATGCGAACGAGTTCTTTCATTTCGCCGCTAACAGCGAAAGCAGGCAAACCAAGTATGAACATGGCCAGAAAGATGAAAGCTTTCATGATTTTTCCTTGAATATAAATTAATGCACGCTAGATAGCATTCTTTTTGGAAATCTGATTATTAAGATCGTGGGGAGTGAATTTTTTTCAAGCGATTCATGATTCAAACACTTAGATATTCTGGAACACATCCCCTTGAAGCAAAAGATTGTGGTGACGGGCAGTAGCGGCCGATATCTTTGAAGAAGATTCCATGACAGAAGTTTTGGACGGATCACATGCCTTAATACACGCTGCCGCTTATCTCGCACCTCATGTCGGAAAAATCGAAAGTGAAGTCCTTTGAAAAAGAACGATTAATTCTGAAATAAAAAAGCCCCCCGCAAAGGTGGCTTTTTTATGTTCGTTGGCAGCGAACTTTTTAAAAAATGGTGGAGGACGCCCCATAGTGGTCGAACACCCTGTGATTGTTAAAAGATCACATTCAGTTCAATGGAAATGGGAAGTCCTTAACTTAGACCAAAAGAAGCTCACATCTCTAGGCATCACAGGGGTGGACAAATGCGGAGCTGGCCCGTCATTTCGGGGTCTGTGTCAGCACCATTGAAGTTTACCTGTACGACCATGATCGAAAGGGGAACAAGAAGGGAGTTCGCCATGAGTAAGTTGATTCCGGTCGCAGTTAAGCTGGCATTTCTGGAAGTATCTACAGGAAAGCTTCCATGGATTCTATTTCAGGTGAGAAAGGCGCAAATTTAGCTTTTGGTAAGTTCTCAAGCAAGTAGATGGTCTAAGGCGATGACATTACCCAGTAGATAAAACAAAACCACCTGAGTTTTTTTTAGGCTCAGGCGATTCGAAATTCTTCGTCTTTATCTCTGAGAGGCAAATCGATTGCTAGATCCTCACAACTCTAATTAATTACAAGAGGGTGTTGTTGAAACACCCTCTTCAAGGATTCCAAAAATTTTCTTGTATACCCCGATCAAGGTTTTACATTTCAGTACTACCTCGATTCTACCGTCATGTCTGACTAAAATTTTTCGTCGCCCGTAAGGATATGCTTTCGCTATATTCAAACATGTATAATCACGATTTCTCATATTCGATGGGCTACCAACAATTGATACGTGAATTAAATCTGGCGTTTTATTAAAGTACATAATTTCATTGCCACCATTATTGACTAGAATATTCCCTTTTCCATTAGAACTACCACCACTTACGCCTCCACCAAACGCTCCACCTACGAAACCACCATCTTGGGGTAAATCATAAGAAGTTTGATTTAAACAAGAGATACAATTTTCTTTTATCCACGCTATATCGGGGTAATAAGCGAGACTAACTTCAATATTTTTTGAGGGAGTAGCATCATCCAAATCTAACGACAACGCGAGTGGTGGGAAGAGGATAGTTATAAATATAAAGACCCAAGCTTTCATAAGAAGTTATCGTCTTATTCATTAGGTATCTTAATTTTTT
>CAMCYI010000033.1 GCA_945883845.1 Bacteriovorax stolpii
GGGGCAGATTCAAAGCAACTGGGACTAAAGAAGGGGATGCCTGAATATGGTTCGGTCCAAATACTTTCGAAGATTGGTTGAATGTTGAGGGTCATGCATTCATAAATTTTTCTTGTAGCGATTGAATCTCTGATGGCGATAGTCGTTTCAAAACGAAGATCAGCTGGATTTGAACATCTACAGTTCTCTTCAGATGCACAATTCAGATACTCGCGCGCCTTCAGGGAGCCGATGCTCCCAAATCCCAGGATTGCCAGAATGGTGAGTGCGAATTTCACTCATTACCTTCGTTTGGCTGTTGGGTTTGCGGCTCCGATTGAGACTGAGTCTGTGATTGAGACTGAGATGCATTTTGAGCTAGCTGGATCTGTTCCTGAGTCTTGATAATTGCAGACTCAAGATCCAATTTCGACGCTGTCTGCTCTGATGTCAGTGGTTGAGGGGCGGCCTGAAGGGTAGCTAACTCTGCCTGGAGATAGGCAAGATCGCTATTGAGCCATTCGAGGTCTTCTTGAGAATACGTATCAGATTCTTCGCTATAATAATCTTTAGCGGCCTGAGCAACGGCCCCTGTGAGCTGTGTGAACTGCTCCGGCGTTGTATCTCTCCACTGATATCCCTGATCCATTCCATTAGCATCAGCAATCGTTGAACGCGAAGGGTGTACATCCCGGAAGTAAGCACGCATTCGTGCCGTTCCATCACTCATAGCGCAGTAATCTGCAAATCGTTGACTTGAAGTTGATCCATCACAGATCGCATTGTTCTCGCCTTCCATCACGTTGCGGTCACGCTGAGGTAATCCTTCCCAAGTGCCTCTGGCAGCGAAACGCTCGCGGATTGCCGTCATTCTTGGAGAAGCTCCGTGCTTGTTGAAATAATAATTGTGATCGATCGTATAAGTTCCGGCAGCGTGATCTTGACAAGCAACACTGTGTGATTGTCTGCCAAGTCTCTCTTCTGCTTCACGAACTTTCTGACTGACAAATGGATTGTTCCAGAGCGTATTGAGGATGAAGTCCATGGCCTGGTATCCGTAGGCCGGAGTATTAAAATAGTTTACACCTGAGCGCCAGGCAGAAACCCCTTCAGCTCCACCCATGGAATCCGAATATCCATTGTAGCGCTGAAGTCTTCGGGCGGCGTTCTCTGCAGGATTCGACGTGCGAATATTGGAAGCAAGAGGAGCTGTGAGATAATTATTGAATGAACTGTATGTGAGAATTTGGCTGATCTCGAGATTTTCAGCAGAGTTTACTAAGTAAGGAATAGGATTGCAGCATGAATTTGGTATGGCAGTTCCTACGATCGTGGTTTCCTGAAAATCATGGTTGTAACAGGCAAAGCTTGATCCTGGTTGTAGCTGAACATTTTTTACCTTTGCGAAATTGGCAATGTTTCTGAGAAGTGTAGGATTCGGACGAACTCCCCACGAGACGTTGTAGTAAGTTTCGTAAGATTCTAAATTATTGTTACTGGCAGTTCCTCTTGTCGCTGGACAACCAAGAGCAGAAACATGTCCGATGGGATCAAGGTAGAGACCTTCGATCGTTGAACCTTGCTCCATCAAAGAGAGAGCGATCGCTGCATAAGGATCGTGATCAGCTACCAGTGCGGAAGTGATAACATCATCGATGGCAGCGCAACTACTTTTCCCCTGGTCTTGAACTTCATGCGGAGGTCCGGCGTAACGGATCCCACTGGCATACATATATGGAGAGTGGTGAAAATTGGCGAGAGTACAGTTTTCATTACTGTCACTCATGAGATCTGCTTCAAGACGGGTTGAGGCCACACGACATTCTCTGGCGAGTGCAGCACTCTTAATAGAGTCACGATACTGAACGGCAGACTGAAAGATTCCATTGGGAAGGGGAGTGATGCCTTCAAGCGTGGTAGCCGCAGCCTCGGCCTGTGCCGCAATTCGCGCCATCTCAGCAGAAATAAGCTCATCAGTAATCTTGCCGTTGATTTCAGCGAGACGAAGAAGCTGATTCAATTCCTGCATACAGAGTGAACCACCCTGACAAAGTTCTTCAATCTGGCGACCTCTCGATGCTGCTGAAGATGTTCGAAGTGCTTCGAACATCGATGTCAGCTTACGGCTGATTTCCGGAGGAGTCAGCTGATCTGAGAGTCTTCCGTTGGCATCGCACTTAAAGAAAATGGGATAAGCAAAAGCGAACTGAGGGGCCATGACGGCGAGAGCGACTGTTTTAAGGAAAAAATTCTTTTTCATTATTTAACTTCCGAAAAAACACCCGTATCGGCATTCAGTTGAAATGATTTTGCAGGTGTGGGACCGTCGACTCCCGTTCTTTTGACGACATATTTGAAACTGGAGAAGTCACCTTTCTTCAAGGCCTTAATTCTTCCGAATCCGCTGAATGAGAGAACGAGACATTTATCTTTGTTCAAAGCTGCGAGAATGAATTCGCAACCACGCATGCCACAGGTATCAGGGTGATCAACTTTGAAGAGCTGGCCTTGAGCGACCGGAAGTTCGTTGACGTTAATGTCGCTTTTGCTGACGTCAGGAAATTCTTTTTTGTAGATGGATTTTGCACCTTCTTCGGCCTGAGGACAACCCGGAGCTGCCTGAGCTGCAAAAGAGATAAGAAGCAGAAAAAGAATTTGGATTTTCATGTTATTCCCTCGGTTGGGAATATTTTAACTCACTCTCACGAAGATCAAAGTGTTAAGTAAGAGGAAACAAATTTACCGAGGAGAAAGCGAATAAAGGACTATGCTGGTCGGAGATAAAGCAGAAGGGCCTCCCTGAGAGACCCTTCTGAAAAGAATTACTTACGGCTAACTTGGATCGATGTCGCAAAGTTTGAAGATGCATCACAGTCAAAATCGTCACATTTAACATTTTTGATGGCAACTGTTGCATCAGCAGCGTTGATGGAAATCTTCTCAGTCTTAAGGTCTGCGTTCACCACAACAACTTCATATTTCCCGGCACCAACTCTCTTGGCACTTGTAAATGACATAACAGAACCGAGGTTAAAAGAAGCATCAGTGCTGAACATTTCGCCTTTCACGTACATTGTCAGGTAAACGTTTTGAGTTGGTGAAACGTCAGTACTTCCACCAAGATCTTCAACAGCGACGTTCACTTTGATTGTATCTTTCTCAACCAGGTTTACCAGTTTAACGATGCGGCCTGGTCTTACAGTGTCAGCAGGGTTGTTCGTGATCGTCTCAGCAAAAGCTGAAATTGAAGAAAAAAGAACGAGTGCAGAAAGAATCATTTTCATAAAGTCTCCATAGGGTAAAAGTTGGTGAGACATATATGCCACAGATTTGTTCTCATACCCAAAAGGGTGAAAAAACGACATACATAGCTTAAAACCAATGGAAAACTTTTATCTTATAGGCTTTTAAAACAAACAGATTTTGCTACTTTAGGTCCATGACAAACTATCACGCACACATATACTTCAACCTTCAGGATATGGACCTCGCCCAGCTCCTTTTCCGTAAGGCCTTTTCTAAAATTTCCATCCTTAAGCCATGGAAAATTTACGATAGGCCGGTGGGACCTCATCCACTTCCGATGTTCGAACTTCAATTCACAGAGGCCACAAAACCCGAAGTTCTCTCATGGCTGACGGCCAATATCGGAACCTGGTCTGCCCTGATCCATCAGGATACTGGAGACGATGTCCGGGATCACACTGAGGGTTACTCCTGGCTTGGGCCTGAGCTTCGGATCGATTTCACGTTTTTTCAGGTAGTTCAGAAAAACCCCCACCTAGCGATCCATCAGAATTAATTTCATGATTTGGCCTTCGGGTTTTGAAACGTGGTATGTTTGGCCACCTTTTGAGGAGATAAGCCATGAACATGTTACGTACGATTCTTGCCCTCAGTGTCCAGCTGATTTCGATGAATGCACTTGCACTTATCATCGGCAATGAGTTTCATACTGAGTCTTTGAGACAGCAAAAAAATTACGAGCGTTTCTTTCACCAAGGCTTCCGCACTGACGGTTCTCCGCGGATCATGGATACACTTTATTTCGATCAGAAGCTTGATCACGCTGATGCAAATTCGGCCACTTTTAAGCAACGTTATTTTGTCGATTCTTCTTACGCTGCTGATAATAACTCACCAGTCTTTTATATCATCTGCGGAGAGTGGAACTGCGCCGGCACAGGTTCTTACGGATATGCAGAAGGTCTTGCGAAAAAGAACAAGGCCCATCTCGTAGCTCTCGAGCACCGTTACTATGGTCAGAGTTTACCGACGACCAAGCTCACCCCCGAAATTCTCAAGCATCTTGATCTTGAAAGTGCGATCGAAGATCTTGCCCAGGTTCAGCGTCATATGATGGAGAACAGAAACCTTAAAGGGAAATGGGTTGCTTTCGGTGGATCTTACGCCGGAACACTCGCTGCGTATTATAGACTGAAGCATCCTGAACTCATTGTCGGAGCTCTTGCATCTTCAGCTCCTGTGCTCATGAAAAATGAGTTCTTTGAATACGATGCTCATATAGCGAAAGTCATCGACCGTACACAATGTGGAAATAAAGTTCGCGAAGTCGTTAAATTGATCGAAGCTAAGATGAGCACGCCGGAAGGTGTCTCAGAAGTCAAAGCTCTCTTTAGTGCGAGCGACATCAAAGAAGACCGTGACTTCCTCTACGTCGTGGCCGACATGCTTGCGGCTGCCGTCCAGTATGGCCGTGACAAAGTTTTCTGCGGAGCTCTTGAAAAAAATCCTGATCTCATCGCAGGTTATGCTGATGGTGGTCTGAAAGTTCTCGCATCGATGGGAGCAAGTCCGCTTGAAATCTCTCTCCAGATCGCAGAAAAAGTAGAGACAACTCCGGACGATAACATGCGCCAGTGGATGTGGCAGAGCTGCCGCCAGTTCGGCTGGTTCCAGGTGTCTAACACCCGCGGTTCAACGTCACGTTCTTCCCAGATTGACCTTAAGTACCATGAAGATTTCTGCCAGCGCGCCTACAACATTCCGATGAGCACTGATGGTGTGATGAATGGCGAATGGTACTCGCCACTTCTTGATCCTGCGACTTCAGGAATTATTTTCTCAAACGGCGGAAACGATCCGTGGCTCACTCTTTCCATCACAAACGGAACATCTCCGGTGAATCCTGAACTTGCTCTTTATATGATGGATGGTGCCGCTCACTGTAACGACCTGAAGGCGATTGCATCCCTTCCGTCGATTGCTGCTGCTCAGGGTGAAATGGCCAAGATCATTGCGAGCTGGATCCAATAATCCTCCTGTAAATACTTCCTGAACGACACTTCGGCTCATGGTTTTAAGGTATTCTTGAGACCATGAGACTGTTATTTTTCTTCTTTTTACCAGCGGTACTTTCTTCTTCTGCGTTCGCCGACCGCAGCCTCTTTGCTCCGGAAAATGGTCGCTATGATATTTCCAATGAAGACGTGATCCGCTCTTTTCAGGATCGGGGTATGGACTGGATTACTCCAGTTCCTGATCGCATGGTCCAGGACGCTCGTTACAAAAAATTAAAAAATCAAAATGAATTCCGCATCAAGAATTGGTGGAGCTTTGACTGGTACGAGCTTCAGGATATGTTTCTTTTGGACGAACAAAAGTATATATCTCACTTCAATGCCCGGACGTTTAACGAAGCTAAGATCGCCCAGTATAAAACGTTTCCCTTTGATACGAAGAAATTCTTTCATCGCAAAACGGTGACATCGATGTCCGAGTGGGGAGGCCTCACACATCCACCCGTGAAAAAGCTCACCATGCCTCTGGAAAAGTATGACGCTGGTTATGCTCCGATGGATTATAAAAATGTTCAGAGCGAGTTTTTCAATCCTGTTCTTCAGAAAGAGATCGATACCGTTTCCGGCTCAGAGCTAACCTTTGGAAACAAGCTCGACATCCTCGAGGATGCAGAATCATTTCATAAAAAAATGGAGATGATTCGGAACGCGAAGTCATCCATCTTTATGTCTTCTCTGGCATTTGCTTGTGATCCCAGCTCGAAGGCCCTCGTTGATCTTCTGATCGAACGGCACCGTGAAGGAATCAATGTGCGGGTCATGACTGACAAGATGATCAGCACCCTCCTGGGCTACAAATCCTGTCCGATGATTTTGCGAAACGCCGGGGTTGAAGTCATCATGACCAATGACTTTTGGAAGTACAAAAAAAAATCCATTTATCATAGTAAGGTCATTGTCACTGATCTCAAGTTCGCTGTGTCGGGTGGCCAGAACATGCTGGATGCCGACAACACATCCCGTGGAGTGGATTTCCAGAACCGGGATATCGATCTTTATTCAGAGGGCCCTCAGGCCACAGAAGTCGCCGCTCATTTTGTCCGCAACTGGAATTATCATCTGAATCTACAAAAGAAGAGTCTCGCTCTCAGTTCACTTGAAGGCGCTGCCAGAGAAATTGAACTCATTAAGGCGCAGGAAAGAAAAGAAGGGAAGCGCGGGGTTGCTCTTTACGGAAAAAAACTTTCTTCCGTGAACACGCGCATGAGTGGCGTGTGCCGTTTCATTCCGCAAGATCCTTATCGAGACGGTCAAACTGTGACCAAGGCGTACCTGAAGCTCCTGGATCATACGAAAAATTATCTTGCGATCACTGACCCGGTAAAGTCAGATACTTTTGTTGAGAGCAAAAAAGATGTCGGCATAATAGAAAAATGGGATAGCTTTGAGATGTTCAATCTTCTTCACGTAAAAGTGCAGGACCTTCTGAAGTCCGGTATGAAAGTGGATTACCTCACGACCAGCATGAACATGGCGGGGAATGAAAACGTTGCCATTATGAATGACAACATCGAGCGGGATCTGAATAACCATCGTCCGATGCGTGCTAACTGGCACCTCGCACTCCTTCTTTTTTCAAATTCATTTTACGGTAAACCGCATTTTAAAAATCTTCTCAAAGATTATGTTCCGTATCCGAATGCCACAGTATGGACACACATCAGTTTCTTACATTCAAAAGTTTTTTACTTCGATCGTGTGGCAGCATCTATCGGCAGTGTGAACTTCCAGCATAACGCTACCGATCAAGCCTATGAATCTACCTCGATCTGCATGGATGTTGAGCTCAACCGTCAACTGGATGAAGTTCTCGTGCAGGACATGGCCAATTCCATGCCTTTGGTTTTCTCAAAATAAGATGACACTTTCCCCGTCAAAGACTTAACCTTTCCGTGATCATTACTTACGGAGGATCTATGAAAACCATGCTGGTTTTTCTCTTACTCATTTTTTCCCTTTCTCTATTTGCGGATTCCCGGAAAGCTGACGACGATCTGAGCCTCGCTCTCGCTCAACAGCGGATGGCACAGGTATCTGAAGTTCGATATTTTCTCAATGTCGATCTTGATAAAAACAAAGAGGGCTACACTGGTACCGTCGTCATGGAACTTGTCCTTAACGATATGACCAAAGATCTTTCCATCGATACGATGGTTGATAAAGTTAAATCGGTTCAGGTCAACGGTGTCATGCTGAAGAAGTATCCAAAACGCAAAGGAAGTCTCGATCTGCCGAAAACAGTCCTGACCAAGACCATGAAAGTGGAAATTGCCTTCGCGAATAAATATAGCTCCGAGGCTTCTGGCTTTCAGCGAGTGATTGATCCTGAAGATAAGAATGAATACCTCTACACTGACTTTGAGCCATATCAGGCGCACAAGTTCTTCCCTTGTCTTGACCAACCTGATTTAAAAGCAAGGTTCAATGTCACAGTCTCAGCTCCGAAAGAGTGGACTGTGATCGGGAACGACCTCATCGCTACGTCCAAAGGTGAAGGCAATAAAACGCGGACTATGTTTCGTGAGACGCCACCCATCAGCACCTATTTATTTTTCCTCGGTGCGGGACCCTTCGTCCTCTGGGAAGACAAGTTTGAAAAAATTCCGCTTCATCTCTATGCACGCCAGTCGATTGCTAAATATGTTGACGAAGAAAATATTTTCGCCACGACAAAAAAGGGCCTGAAGTTTTTTAACGAATACTTCGACATGCCTTATCCATTTTCAAAATACGGACAAGTGTTTATTCCTGAGTTTGCCTGGGGTGGAATGGAAAATCCGGGTGCCGTGACCATGAATGAAAGAAACATTTTCCGGGGCCCGGTACCTAAGGCACGTCTCGCAGACCGCGACGACCTCATCCTTCACGAGATGGCCCACATGTGGTTCGGTGACCTCGTGACGATGGAATGGTGGAACGATCTCTGGTTGAATGAAAGTTTTGCGACTTATTTAGCAAGCATCGCTCAGGAAAGAGCGATGTCACAGGACCTGACGTGGCTGGATTTTTTCACAACGAAGGCGTGGGGTTACTGGCAGGATAAACTTGTCACCACACATCCAATCGAAACACCGGTTCCGGATGTCAGAACGGCCCGTGGTAACTTCGACGGAATTACTTATGCGAAGGGGGCAAGTGCCCTGAAGCAACTTCACTTCTTCGCAGGTGATAAAGGGTTTCGTGAAGGCCTTCGTACCTATTTCAAAACCTATGCATGGAAAAATACCCGTCGTGCGGATTTCGTAGGTGCTATCGCCGCTGCCTCAAAAGTTAACCTCGATGACTGGACTGAAAAGTGGCTCAAAACAGCAGGTCCGAATGAAGTCGAGATTCAGTTTGCATGTGAAAAGGATAAAGTATCAATGGCAATCCTGAATCAAAAGGTGAGTGTGTCCAACACGCTTTCACCTCACAGGGTTAAGATTGGCCTTTATGAAATTGAAGGCAATGATATTGATCATGAGAAAACGATTGAAGTTCTCTATACGTCGGAGAAGACTGAACTCAAGGAAATGATTGGTCAGGATTGCCCGGACTTTGTTATGCCGAACGAAGATGACAAAGACTATGCTCTCTTCTCCCTCGATGCTCAGTCACTCTCAAAGGCCAAGATCGCCATCATTAATATGGAGTCATCTTTGAACCGGCTCATGATCTGGAACATTCTCTCTGAGATGTTGAGAGATCAGAAGCTCGGCGCTCAAACATACTTCGATCTGGTTGCCTACGGACTTGAAAACGAAAAATCAGATGACGTCCTGGGGTTCATTCTCGGGCGCCATGGTGTGGTTAAAGATCAATATCAGCTCTATCTGACAAAAGCTCAAAGAGCTGAGTTCGCTCCACGCATGGAAGAAGTTCTCTGGAAGCGTACTCTTGCTGCCAAAGCTGGTAGCAGCCTCCAGATGACGTTCTTTGATTTCTACATTGCTTCAGCTCAGACTGAAAAATCAGGAGCGATGTTGCTAGAGATGATCAAAAAAAATACTCCGCCTGCAGGCATTGTTCTGGATCAGGAACGTCGCTGGGCCTTGATCCTCAACCTGTCTCAGAACGGGCATCCGGAAGCTCTGAAACTATCTCAGGCGGAACTTAAAAAAGATAAGACGACGATGGGTGTAAAGATGGACGCTGTCGCTCATTCTTCTTTCCCTGAACTGAAGTCAAAGAAGAATATGTGGAAACGTTTCTACACGGATAAGAAATTGCCTTACAGTACTTTCAAAGAGTCCGGCTCTAAGATCCACACACCTAACCATCCTGAGCTTTCAGAACCATTTGTGAACGAGTACTTCAAAAAAGTAACGACGATGGACTGGTCTTCTCATGATGACGTCGTTGATATTTATTTTGAGCAACTTTTTCCCGTGAAACTTTGTAATGAAAAAACGGCAAAGATGAGTTCCAGCAAACTGAAAGGGGCGAAGAATTTGACGTCACTCGCCCGTCGGTCATGGCTTGAAGCACAGGATGAACTCGAAAGATGTGTGAAAGTCCGTAATACGATGAATACTGAAAAACTGTAAATTCCTGGAGGCTGTCGGATAAAAACCGGCAGCCTTTTTTACTATCTCGACAGAACCCAGCCACGTATCAAGTTCCAGTAAGAGTGCAAAGTCATAAACGTCCACGAGAAATTCTGCTCACGAACCTGCTCTTCCTCTCTTCTCCAGTAATATAAGTCCTTCGCTGAATAAAGATAACCAAATTGATACGCCGTTGGGTTCGCATACTTTTCATAGAGCTGAGCTTCGGGATAGCGTGTGAAGTGCTTGACCATTATATCCATATTCTTCTGGGCATCCATCCGGACTCTGGCCGCAACATCAAGGAACTCTTTCCGTTGATCTGGCAAAAGGAGTGCCTGCCTCACATTCAAAGCATGGGAGAGTCTCATGCGGGTTAAATTCCAAAGTGAGGCCAGTTCCTGGTTCTTAACACCACTTGAGAGAGGAACGTTAATAAGTCCGCCCTGCAGATCCTCAATTTCTTTTTTCAAGGCTTCAGGATTTTCTGCCAACTGACTCATGAGATTTCTCTTCAACGTCTGATGCAAACCGGGCATGAGCTCGTCGCCGAGACTTGGAAACGTAACGATAGAGATCAGATCATTTTCAATAAACATCCGATGCTGGAAATCCAGAATGCGTGCCCATTCGTCGCGATCTTCTTCAAGAAGTGTAATACCGATCAGGGGATCAAAATGGTAGTCGAGATTATTGAAAAGAGTATAGCTCCAGTCGAGAAGCCAGAAGCCTGCTTCCTGACCGGTTGAAAAATTGAGCTGCCCGTTAATTCCTTTTGCGTGCAGGAACTTCGTATCATTTGCACGAGTGAGAAGGTAATCCGTAAGAAGAAGAGGCACATCAATATCGAGTCCGAGATAGTAACTGGTTTCCGGATAAAACCAGGTTCGACGTTTGGGATTCTCTTGGATCATGAAATCACGGATCGCATGGAAGTTTTTGTTTCCATACATCGGGGCCTTCTCATCGTTAATTCCATAAAGGAAAACAGTGTGAGGCAGGATACCTACGTCCGCATTGGCCTTCGCAGGCAGGAAATTATAATTTCCAAATTCCGGATCTGACTGATTGCTTGAAGTATGAATCTTCACCACAACTTCGACGTTAAATTTACCCGCGATTTCAGCACTCTTTTCCATCCATTTAATGGTGCGCTGATAGTTCGCCGGTGTGAACTCACTCGTTCCACTTTCAAGGTTGAGATAGCTCACGTTGATATTCTTTAACATGTTCGTGAGATTATCCTCAAGAGCAGAGAGCGACCAGCTGTCAAAGAATGTCGCCGGAAGCGGAATGAGTTTGTAACTTTTCTGCTGATGGAAGGCCATGCCAAGAGTAATCCCCGCATGGATCCCGAATTTTTTGGCAAGAGCAAATGGTTCGCGAAGGTTTTTAAAAATGACTTCATCGTCCATCCGGAGAAGAGAGAGATCGAAAATATTCTGTTGATTGCGGGCCAGCCATCTGACCGTATCAATTGCAATTTCAGTTTTCCCTAAAAGAAATCCCTGCATCCACTCGTTGGGATGAAGTGTATGAAAATGAAATCCATGGTAGGGAAGGGCAGGTTTCCAGGTAAAAGACTTTCCACATTGTTTGCGGATTTGGTCAATTTTCGGACTCACCTGCCAGCGTGGATGGGGAAACAGAAAACCAAGCCGTTGCAGAGTCATGTAAAAAACCTGACCCCAATGTTCCCCGGCATGTACATCAACGACAACTTTATCTTTTTCACACAACACACGAGCGACGTTCTTTTCTTCGCCTTGAAACTTGAGTTCCACTGAGCCTGTAAGTTCGGCTTTTTTCAGAATCCGCGCGAAATCTTCCCGAACGGTGGCCTCATCAGTTGGGAGAAATCGCCTGAGCGGACGTGCCCAAGCCACTTCTGAGAGGATGAAAGTGAGCAAAAAAATAATTTTCATAGGTCTATCATAGTTGTGCAGACGCAGCTGCTACCAGAACTTTCAATAATGCATAGAGACGAGACGATAATTTACTATTTTTTTCAGATGGAATTCATTAGAATCCTGAGCACGTGCCCGGGTGGTGAAATTGGTAGACATACCGTCTTCAGACGGCGGCGCCTTTAAAAGCATGCTGGTTCGAGTCCAGTCCCGGGCACCATTTGTAAAGCACTGCGAACCAACACTTGCAGAGATTTTTAAAAAGCTCTCTTTCATAAAACTCATTATCCAAATTCCAGAAAATCTTCAGATATACTTCATGGCCTCAAGGGGATCCTCGAAGATTTCTACGGGAATAAAATGAGAGGGGAGAGCTAAAGCTTTCTATAGATTTCTAGAATACAAAAAAGTGCCTCGGTATGTCTGTCTCCATGGATTTCAGAACACTTCCTTTGGCCGGCCTTAATCTTATTTTTTTGTGCTGGTGTGAAATTCTCTTCTCCGCCTAATAATTCTCTGCAGACCAAAATAGCCGAATACGCTAACTCAGCATCTCGACGTGAACGGGTCGAGCAAGAGCGCGCTAGTTCCGTAGCGTCGTCACAAGATACTGATTGAGAAATAAGACTCGTCGTCTCTGAAACGTACGGAGAGCATCTCTCATCAAACGAAAATGCACTTAGAGAGATAAGACTTAGGGCAAGAATTAGGGAAGTTTTCATATGTTTGTTTTTAGTACAAAAACTAAAAAAATATTAGGATAAGATTCCTATTGAGTAAATTTTATCATTAAGAAATATGCCTCATTTCGATCGAATGGCGAATCCCCAAAAATCCCAAGTATAAAGTTTTCGACTCTTGCCTGGAGATCATCACCCCGGCCAAGCCATTTTCTCGTCAGCGAGGGTCTGGGAAATTTATTATTTGGTGAAAGACGTTGGAAGAAGTCATAGAGTCCGTCTGAAAGTCTCTGAGAGGCACGAATGGAACGCAGGCAGTCTCTTGGCCCATTTTTTCCATTAAAGTCTGTCTGGCACCTTCTTCTTTCGCTTCTCTGACGAGTTTAAGGGCCTCTTCACGGTGCTCTCCTCGAGTTCGTCGACCTCGATGATCTGCCTCGTCCAGCCTTCCAAATAGCGTAGTTTTGTCAGCTCCGCTAAATCAACCCGAGACTCGTGCCACTGAATTGGATAACTTAAGTCCAAGGTCATTGGTTCTTCTACCCTAAAGCCGCGGGCACCACTTTATCAAGCTCTGCGAACCAATATTTGCAGAGATATTTAAAAAGCATACTCTGGGCCCATTACTTTAAGGCTCGTCCTGATTCCTAATATTGCTTGTGTTATCTCACTCTTACATTTAGCGTGAGACCATACCAACAGTAGTTTAGCTAAAGTAGTATTCCGCTATGACACATACCATTCTCGCCTCTCAGACGACCTTTGAAAAATTAACAGAACATTACCAAGAGCAAAATCTAGCTTTTGAGATCTCTGCAAATGAGGTGTTTCATTTGCCTGATCTCGCGCCAAAGAAAAAAAATGGGCCACTAAAATTTGAGAATGAAGCCTCTTTGAAAAGGATAATTTTCTATTCCAACTTCGCACTACAAAACAATAAAACAGTTTCTTTTGATGTAATTAATTGGGAAAAGAGTACCTCTCATAGTGCTAGGTATGACACTTACGAATTCACTACTCGGCAAGAGAGATCACTGCTCAAATTGACAAGATTTCAAGAATCCCATCCGCGTGACCTGGCACTAATGCAGAATGCTGCAATCCTTGATTATATCGACGACGTGATTCTAGTCACGGAAGCTGAGCCGATTGACGAAATAGGTCCTCGGATCATTTATGTGAACCAGGCCTTTGAGAAAATGTCGGGCTACACCTTTAGTGAGATTTTTGGAAAAACTCCACGCATTTTCCAGGGTGAAAAAACAGCGGATGCTGACCGTAAGAAAATCAGAGAAGCCTTGAAAAGATGGGAGCCCATAACGATTGAGATAGTGAATTACACTAAAAGCAAACTTAAATTCGATGTTGAGCTGACAATAAATCCAAGAAAGGATGAAGTCGGTTGGTACACTCATTGGGTTTCGGTTCAAAGAGATGTGACGGCCAGAAAGGAAACTCAAAGATTACTTGAACATCATTCCAAACTTGCCTTAATTGGAGAAATTGCAGCAGGTGTAGGGCATGAAATCAATAATCCTATAGCTATTATTAAGGGGTTCTTGGAAATGACTCTCTCGTCTTTGAAGGCGATGGGAGTTGATGATGAAAAGATATATTTGAATTTTGAACGTATGGATCGGGCTTCGGATCGAATCATCAACATTGCAAAAGGCTTACGGACCTTTGCGCGTATTGACAGCGATGAGTCCGGCTATTTTTGTGTTTATGAGATGATTCAAGAAACTGTCGATATGCTTTGTGACGTTTATAAAAAAGAAGGAGTTATCCTTAAGTTTTCATCGGCCAAAAAGAAACTCACAGTCTTTGGGAACCGTGGGCGTTTTCAACAGGCAGTCACTAACTTAATTGCCAACGCCAAAGATGCAACTGAAGGTAGAGAGATAAGAATAATTTCGATTCACGCCGATCTCGTTAAAAGTAATGTTTTGATCACAATCAAGGATAACGGACAAGGAATTCCAAATACTATTAGAGATAAAATATTTCAGCCGTTTTTTACAACTAAAGAAGTAAATAAGGGTACGGGAATTGGTCTTTCGATTGTTAGCAGCATTATTCATCAGCACAATGGCATTCTTTCATTTGAGTCTGAGCTTGGTGAGGGCACGATATTTAGTATTTGCCTACCCTCAGTAAGTAGGGTCCATGAGGGTTTAGATGTCGAAAAGATAGAAGAAATTATACTTGTTGAGACTGATGACAGGTTTCAGGTATTAGTTGTTGAGGATGAAGAAGATCTTCGAGAAATCATGGATTTTAATTTAACTAAAATCGGTTTGTCAGTTCATTTGGCAGAAGATGGTAAGATTGCTCTTGAGATGATTAAGGCCAGGCATTTTGATTTAATTATTTCCGATATCAGTATGCCCGTTATGGATGGCATAACGCTTTTCAATTTAATGGTTGAATTAAATATACTTCAGCCTCCCAAATTTATGTTTATTACTGGGGAAGTGGGACGCGAAAATGAGAGGCTGAGAGATATCATTCATAATTTGGATGAAGTTTTAGAAAAGCCATTTAATCCTGAAGTCTTTCTTATCAAAATGAATGCGCTTTTTCCCAGTAAGTTTTTGAAGGATTAGGCCTTACGTAATTGATCAATCTCTGATTTTGTCCAGTAAGATTCTACCAGCTTGTCCTCAGGGAGTTCTTTCATGAATGCCGCTAGGGATTTACTGAAAAAACCATTTTAACAGCTTCGGAGAAAATGGCATTCAGTGCGTTTGTAATGTTGTTTGTGCCTCTAGTATTATGAGTTTTCGAGAAATCCGCTTGAAAGGACTCAATATCAACGCTGGAAATTCTTTTCTAGTCTAGACCCTTTTCAAAAATAGATTGAGTTGAACTTTTATATAACTCTCGTAGTTGTCGATGGTTGATTTGGAGAGTACGGCTGACTTCTTTCCCATTTTCCTATTCAGGGGGGGGGCCTCGAGTATTGTAGTGGCCCCTGTTTTGGCGTAAGAGTGATTTTATAGGAATGAGAATTTAGTGTTTGGGAAAATTAAAAAAGCCCTCCGGATTTTAATTTTCTCAACCCGGCTTTTCAGTTTTAAGAGACGTAATTTAATTTTTTTGTCTTAGAATTTAAGACGTTTTAGTTAATGGCTTTCATTTTGAAGTCAGACAAGGCACCAAAAAAGCCTTTCTGGTTCCATTTACAATAAGAATTCTCGGCATCGAGTTGCGCCCCAAGCTGCAGACGAATAGACCCTTCAAAAAGTTTTCCTCTGCGCTCGGCCTGAAAATTAACCTTGAAACACTTCATATCCTCCGCTGGGCAGTTTGAGTCTTTAATCAGATCCAAAGACTGGTTTATCACTTGAATGTCAGTTGCAATGAGCTCAGTACCAATGTTGTTTTTTGCACAATTAATTGTTTCTTGAGTTGTAGGAAAAGCGTGAGCGGCTGAAGCCAGAAGCAGAGAAAAAGAAATGCTGAGTGCTATTTTCATAAATTTGTCCTAGTTAACATTTTAGACATCATAATTGCGTGCATGGACCGATTCAATTGGATTGAAGTTATTCCAGAGTACTGTCCATTTGTTGGACAGTTTCCTCACTCGCAGTGATCGTGACCTGATAAGGTTCAATAATATATTCCTGATCCTTCATTGAGATTGGAATGCCCCGGTCATCTACGAGTACTTTACTTCTGCCACTGCATCGGTAAATAGCAGAAGCTACAACGTAATGAAGTGTTTGGTTGAGTAACTCAACTCGTGGCCTAGAGGACAGGAGGATTTATTGAGGAAGTTTATAATGAGAAGAGAGTCCACTCATCTCTTAATTAATTAACTTCGGAAGAATTTGAAAATTCAATAATAGCTGAGCAAAGTGTGTGGAACAGGTCAGCTGATTGATCAAAGTTAAGCTACAATCTCTCCACTTAAATCACCGCATTCCAATATCGACTTGCTCGCGGGACTCTTTCCTTGATACCCTAGATAAAAAGGGTACAAATATGAAATGGATGAATCTTCATCATCTGAAATACTTTCTTGTGATTGCAGAAGAAGGCTCCATCGCCTCAGCTTCAAAGAAGCTCCTCGTGGGACAACCGGCGCTTTCCGCCCAGCTTAAACAATTCGAAGAGTGGCTCGGAGCTAAGCTCTTTAACCGTGATAATAAGCGTTTAGTTTTGAACGAGACTGGGGAGTACGTCCTTCGCTACGCCAAGGCGATTAAAGAACTTGAAGACGAACTCGTAACCAACATGGAATCGGGATACACCGCTAAGGCCAGAGAACTCACTGTCGGTGCACAAGAATCGGTACCGAAAGCAATTCTTGCAAGTGCCATCAGTGCCATCGGTAAAGGGCAAACTTTTCAGATTCGAATCATCGAAGGGACTGGATCGGAACTCTTCGAACTCCTTCTTGCTGGAAAAATTGATGTATTCATTGGGAACTTTCGTCCGTTAGCTGATGGCAAAGAAATGATCTACACTTCTTTAGGAAAAGAGTCCGTTTCTGTTTGGGGCCCGAAGTCAGAGGCAAAACTCAAAGTTAATTTTCCCAAGTCACTTAATGGCCAAAGCTTCATCCTCCCAGGCTTCCAGAATCCTCTTCGGCATGACTTCGATCGTTTCATGCTTGAGGCAGGGCTTTCTTTTCATGTGGCCGTTGAGGCACAGGACACTGCTCTCCAAAAAGAACTTGTCGCGCGCGGAGACGGGCTCATGGTCTTCGGCGACGAGAGTGCCAAAGCTTGGGCCAAGTCCGGGCGAATCGTTCGTATTGGAGGACTGAAGGGTCTCAAAGAAGAATACTGGATCGGGATGGTGAAACGGGCCATCGACAATAAGCAATTGAAAGAGATTCTCGCCTCTCTCTAAAAAGGGAAATACCAAGACTCGTATTTTCGTTTAATTTTTTCTTCGAGGGGATAGTTCTTACCAGGTAATCCCACTACCGACTTCGCCGAACAAGGAAGTACTGTTCACCGTCAGCGTTAAGCGAGTACGCCGTTCGTTCGGCTTCGGGTCCGTAGCCCATGTAGAGATCGGAGCGCGCGCGGCCCCGGATCTTTGAGCCGGTATCTTGGGCGAGAAAAAAGCGGGAGATTTTATTTCCGTCTGGTTGTTTTACTTTCACGAAAGTCACGAGCCCCGTTGAAGGGTAAAGAGTGTAATCGACCGCCACGGATCTTCCGGAGGTGAGGGGGATATTGCTTCTTCCGACTGGCTCTTCGGTGGATTCTCTAAAATAGATGTAGTTCTGACAGAAGCGAAAGGCTTCTCTAACCTTATCAGGGTTCTCCTTGAGAAAATCGCGTTGACGAGAAACCTGGAGGGCCTCGGATTTCGGAAGCCAGCCCATGCGTGATATGTGCTTACCGATAAACTCGCATTTTTTTCCGTTTGCACCGGTCATGCTAAGATAGCGGAGGTCCGTCGTGCCGTCGGAGTTTTCTAAGATGATCCTTCCACCACCTTGAACGTGCAGAAGATACAGATCGAAGAAACTATTCTCCACCCAGAAAAGCTCGAGGCCTCTTCCAGCGAGTTTTCCCTCGTGATCAATCTGAACCCTGGTGAAAGCTCGCGCCAGGGCTCCGTTGGGTTGCGCATAGATGGGCCGGGAAAAGCGCTCCGTAGGAATTCGCGATCCCCTCAGGTCTGGTGAATAGTAGGCAGTGAAGCGAGTTTTAGGAGAGGACTTAACGACTGGGATATAGGTGGTAAAATTCGTATTGAGTTTTTGGTTGAGCTCGTTGTCGCAAAATTCTTTCTGGGCGACGGTGAGACAAGTTTTGTATTCACCAGCAAGTCCTTTTAGTTCAAGGAGTGTCTCCCGGAGGACCATTTTGTTATAGGTATCATTGCCGAAGCGAATGGTACCTCTGAGATTCCCCGGGCGGTCGTAGAGCCTCAGCTGCCGGTCGATTGCTGTTTCCATTTCGGCGAATTCGAGGTCGTCACTAAAAAGGACATCCTTTACCATCTTTTTGGTCGGCGTGATTTCCTGGGAGAAGGCGATGCCTGAAAGTAGCATGGCAATGAAAACGTTCATCATAAATAACATCCTTGTCTTGTTATTTTCAGTTTGGCAGAAATCGGTGAGCGATGACTAATTGATTATTCCGAAGTTTGACTTCGGTTTTTAATGAAATGGAGCGTATTGGGAAGGCCCGATCTTACCCCGACCTCGTTTTTTGGTTTATACCGGTACTCATCAGTCGGGCCGACTTGTCAGAGGGCCCGCTCAGATTTTAGTTCTTGCTAGAAAAATGTTCCGGAAAGCCACATGCCCACACTAGACCTGTCTTTTCGGAATCCGTTGAGCGGAGCGCGGTTAAGCCCCGGGCGCCCACCGTCGAGTGGAAAACTCTGAACGAAGGCGTAGATGTTCAGCGCTTTATCAAAGGAGTAGGTGACACCCGCCGTGACCGGGCTGTCCCATCTTCTCCACGTCGTCCACTCGTCTCTCATCCATTTCCGGTAATCGAGCCCGATCCCCGAACGAAGACCCAACTTGTCTGTGAGAGCGTAGTTCACAGTGGGAGTGAACTGCATGATCGATTCGAACTTCTCACCGGGTTCACGCCCGGCCGCGAGCCACTCTGGTTCCACCGCATCTTCGTCAGCATAGAACCACACTCGTGGCATCACCAATGTGTAAAGACTCCAGCGAGAATTGACCGGTTTGTAGGAAAGGCCAGCGAAAAGGCCCGGAGAAAAAAGAAGTGTTCTCTCGTTAGCAGTGTATCCGAAATAAGGGAGATCTGAGTTCGCTGCCCCGTCGAGAGTCCAGGCGCCGGATTGCCAAAGTTTGCCGGAGATACCTACGCGCATGCGATCGAATTTCGCCCGCGGCACACGTGTGTACCAGTGCTGAACTCCTGGTTGGAAATCGAGATTGTACTTGTCTGTGAGTTTGTACTTAAGCGAAAAAATGTAATAGGAGTTGATCGGATTTCCTGTGACTCCGGTTCGGTTCGTCACTAAGTCTTGACCTCGGTCGAGGTTGGGACCATCGAAGAAAAAGAAATATCCCATGCCTAAGCGCTCTTTGAAACTCTTTCCTTTGACGGAATCTTGAGCCAAAGCCGAAAAACTAGCGCAGACAATGACTATCCCAAAAAACCAAGATCGCATTTTTACTCCTCGTACATTTAAACGCTGAGCATATGTTCGTTTTAAAGATTAAGGATATGACAAAAAATCGATCATCTTCTTTGCTCTTTCATAGAAGCTTCACCCGAGTACATATCAAGTTCCGACTGCTTAACTTGTTCTTGAGAGTCAACCTGGCCTGATGGTTTGCGCTCATGAGAGCAACTTATTGATAGAAGGGAAAATAAACAAACGATGGAAAAGTAAAGTTTCATGTCCGCTCCTTGGTCTTTTGAGATTTTACCAAAGAGCGGGCCAGACGAGGCCTAAAACTGGCCGGAGAATGTCCGTCTAGTTTAGTCCCGCCAATCCTGTGCGTTCGTAATAGTTTTCATCGGTCTGCGGTTTATCGACGGATGAAATTCCTCGGTCGTTGTAGATCGAAGAGCATCCGACCAGGCCAAGTAAAATGAGGACAAAGATAGATCTTTTCATAGTTCCCTCCAGTAATAAGTCCGAATATTTTTTCGGCTTAAAGAGAAAAAAACTTGAATCTATCAACAGTGCAGAGTTTTAGTTCCTGGCTCCTCATGCCCCTTGGGTTTAGTCTTCGAAAGATAGCGACTTTGCGGTGAGCTTCCCTTCCTCATCCGTTGGCTCTATCACAGGAAGGACTCTCGTCTTTGCAATCGCCGCATCAAACGAAGACCTGTCTTTTTTCTTCTTGGCGAGTTTGGCGAGTTCCGCCCAAATGAGTATGGAGTCTGGCCTGAGTTCTTTTGATTTTTGCAGATACTTCGTCGCCAGTTCCAGCGTACCCCAGCCAAGTCCTAGGGGACGTCGGATGATCGCGGGAGTATCCGTGAGTTTCAGATGCGCTTTTCCAAGGACGAAGTTTGCCCAGGCCTGAGTTTCGGCCCCTCCGGTTCCGAGAGCGATGGCCTTCTCAGCATTCTCTTTCACGATGAGCACGTACTCCCGAGCTTCGAGGATACCCTTGAACAACGCAATTTTGCCAGCGGCATTAGCGAGCCGCAAATAGCCGTGAGATTCCTTGGGTGCTGTAAGGATCGTTTTCTTCGCGAGTTCGAGAGCTCTTCCGTAACCGGCCTCTTTGGCCTCGGAGTCGGTGAGCTTATCGGCCTCAAAAATCTCGATCCGAGAAAGTCGCCAGAGTGATTCGAAGTCTGTTTTTCCCGCGAGCTCAACTTTGGCACCTTTGAAATCAGCAGAACGAATCTTCGCATCTACGGATGCCAGATCCTGAGCTAGGGCAGAGTGGAGGAGAATAAAGAAGAAAAACAATTTCATGTGAGTCCTTTAGAACCGGTACTGGATCCCAGTCCGGAGATAGATTTCATTGTTCGGAGAGAATTCACGGATCTCAGTGTTCTCATCCATGAGTGAGAGGCGGCGAGCGAACGCGACCCCACTCTCGGCCGTGAGGTAGACAGACGGAGCGATCTGGTATCGGGCAACCGGTCCGAGGTTCATCTGAGCAACTCCCAGTGAATCGATCTTCCGTTCATCGGAGTCGATGGCGTAGCGCGAGCCCAAAATATTAAACGAAATCCCGGCCTCTAGCTTTGGCGTTGGCAGATACATGAGATCAAGGCGCCCGGGCAACATGGCGTCGAGGAGCCAATTCTCTGAGATCGACCAGACGATGTGAACCAGAGGAACGAAAATGACCCTGCCAAAATTCGAAAGACGGCCCATTCCTCCACCCACTGTGAGGTGATCGGAAATAAAACGGTCGATGACCACAGCACCCTCGACGCGAAAAGAATCTCTTCCCATCTTTTGTAGATCAGAAAACGCTCCGATGCGGAGGTTGGCTATGAGGGAATGTTTCTCGTCGATGGCGTAGAGGAGATTCCCCTGGGGGACAATCATCCAGACATCGTCAGGCAAAAGGTCGCTTTGAGGGAGCTCCGTCCGGCGGGCCTGTACTCCGAACTGGAAAAGACCAGTGCCGTCTTCATCAAGGAGCCAGCGCTCACTCACCCAGGCCTCCGAGAGATTTCGTTCACCGCTATCCGATGAAATACCTTGGTGCCAAATAGTGGCTCGGTCCCGAACTTGGGCGCATAAAGAGGAAGAGAGAAGGAAAAGGGAAAAAAGGATAATGTTTGTACGCATCCTTTCATCATAACGAGAGGGCCCGCACTCTCATCATCGATAATATCGAAGTGAGACTTAGAATTAAAAAACGAAATATTAAGACGTATTTATGTATTTTTTAAATCGCCTCTTACGGTCCGTTCATCATCTTCGGTCTTCTGGCGATGCTCACCGATGGGGCCGCGTCCGCGCCAGACTCAAAGGTGGAACCCAAAACACATGGCTTCTTTAAATGACGGAAGGTGAGGGCCCTTATGAAAGAAACCGAGATCACGATAGCTTCTCATCGTATTGTAGGAGTTCATCCCAACGTATTGATCACCTAAAACCCCTCCTATCAAAGAGGGGGCTATTCCCCAAATTCAATTTATCTATTTTGTGTCGTTGGTGTAGCGGGAGTGGAATCGGAATGTGTGTGGTGGTAAGACGCACATGATACGGCGAGAGTTAAGGCAAAGAGTGCGATAATGTGTTTCATAAAACTCCTTATTTTGTTTAATCTAACATCGGCTGACATATAGGGAAATTCGATAAAGATCAGCTCGGCCTTCGTATTTTCCGATGTTCTTAAATTTAAGCCTCCTCAGAATTAGTTCATTTAGAAAAGAAATAGAATGGCTTTATATTACCAAAGGCCATGACCACGAAGCCCTACATGGATATCATCTCCGCTCATAGAGGGATCAGGGATTTGGAGCAGAGATTGCTGGAATTATGTAGACATCCTTTTGCGGGATAAAAAGTTTATTTCGCAACCATGGATGGAAAAACCGAGAAATCTCATTCCTTGATTTTTGATATTCTTCAGAGAGCTTTGGGTTTACACATCCGCTAGTCACGTGCTCCAAGATAAAATTGCGGACTTTGGCATTGCTGCCTCATTTCGGGCGTGCAGGCGACATCCGTATCAGGAACATAGGCGAGGGTTCCGCAGGATTTGTAATTCCTTGAGCCCCCGGGACAATCACCTTTCAGGACACGCTCAAACTGATTCGGATGAAGAAGACTGTCATCGATGGGTGTGCTCTGAAGAATGAGTACATTTCCCGCCAACGTACCGTGTGCACCTGATCTGGGTTCACCTTCGGTACTTCCCGTACTCCAGGGGCAATTAGGTAACCCACGATTCTGGATAGATGCTTCTCTTAAGAGCCTCTTGTTGTGCGCGCACTCGTAGTTGTCGGAGGAACAAGTGCATGTGACAGATGTTCTTTTGATCTGAAAGGGCGCGGCCGTTGATTGTTCAAAGACGCGGTTTTCGAAACTGATGGAGTCACCGATTTCTGAGAATGATGTAATGGCCTTATCAGGCCGAAGTAAATTTGAAGTCGTTGGGAGATTCCGCACCTGACAGTTTGCCTTGAAATCCCTGCTGGCGAGAATTTCAAACGAAGCACTCAGGAACATCGAACGTTGATTTTGATTTGTTCCTCTGATAATGGCCTGACAGGGATTTGCACTACAGTCACAATTATTCGTTCTTGGAATGGCCCTGGTGGTGGCCTCTTCGTGAAAGTTCATTACAGAATAAGGAACGCTGGGGATATTTCGACAACTGATCTGAGGATACTCGGGCCTGTTTCTTGGATCGTATTCGTCGGCGAGACCGAGCACGTGCAGAGTTTCGTGGATGATAGTTGAGCAGCTCACGTTGCTGGGATACTGAGTGCTGAATGCCTGAGGCCCATCTTCAGCAATGGAGATGGCCGGAGCGGGCCGCGGCCGAAGAGCTGCAGGAATATCCCGGAGAAGATTCGCAGTGAGCGGAATAATCTCCATCATCGCCCCACCAGGTCCGCGAAGTGCAGGTGCCGCTCGAGCAAGACAACTCTGAACACGCGCAAGCATTTGCTCGGGTGAAACGCTTCCGGTTGTGGTGACGTAATTAAGATTCACCATGACCTGGTACCTGTTTGCGCCAACGCGTTTGATCAGTCGTTCACCAGTGTAATAGCCATCACTCGGAACAAGTCGCAACTCTCCCTGCGCAAGTTCAGAGCAACGGACGTCTTCGGTATTCAGATATTCGCTGGGCAGGGAAACTGCCTGAGTCGGGACAGCAGGATCGCAGGTCACAGACAGGTTTGATTCAATGGCAACGTTGGCAAATGAAGTGGCAGTCCAGAGAATGAAAATGAGGATCATGGGCATTGATGAATTATAGCTGGTTTTGAGAGGGGAAAAAGGGCCTTTTAAGCAGAACAAGGTTTCGATGACTTAGGGATACTTCATAAGGAGACAATTGCCTCTGAAAGCTGAAATCCCTTCATATTTACAGCCTCCGTAGCTAAAAATTCTGGATGGAGTACTCTATTCTCATCAGGAGTACCCTATGTCGAAAATCATCTTTTTGTTCGTTAGTCTCTGTTTCGCGTCGTCAGTCTTCGCTTCAACTGCGGGCTGCACTGGTACTTACCGGGGTACAAGACTGGAATTCTACGCTCAAGGTGACGTCTTTAATCCAAGAAATGGCTTCGGTTGGGTTAAGATCAACGGGAAAAAAGTGGCAGACTTTGATGGCGACGAAGCAAGGATAAATTATCTTGGACTCAATTTCACGGCCCGCAATAATCGTGGTGACGAGGTCAGAGGCCAGCTTAATAATATCAGGACAAGAGCGGGCACTCTCGCTCTCCTCTCACTTCCGGGTGAAAGAATCAATTACAGAAATGTTCCGGTTTCTTGCTGGGTACGTTAGTCTCTTAGGATATTTTCCAGTCTATTTCGTGAATCAGGTGCGATCTCAGAAACTCGTTTGTTTTTGAGAAGGGTTTTGTTCCATAAAATCCTTTGTAGCAGGATAGTGGCGACGGGTGCACAGACTTGATCAGGAAATGCTTTTTTTCATCTACACTCTCAGCTTTTTTTTGCGCCGGTAATCCCCACAGGATAAAAACAAGATTATCTTTTTCCTGATTGAGAATTTCGATCACTCGTTTTGTGAATTTTTCCCAACCCAGTTTATGATGACTACCGGCTTCGCCTTCTTCCACAGTGAGAACATTGTTGAGAAGAAGAACTCCTTCATGTGCCCAGTGCTCAAGACAACCGTGTGAGGGCACAGGATGGCCCAGGTCTGTTTTCAATTCCTGATAGATATTTGCAAGCGAGGGGGGGATTTTAACGCCTTTTTTAACGGAAAACGAAAGTCCGTGGGCCTGGCCTTTTCCATGATAAGGATCCTGTCCGAGAATGACGACTTTGATTCTTTCAAAGGGTGTTTCCCGGAAAGCCGCAAAAATATCTTTTTTAGGTGGAAAGATTTCTTTTCCTTTTTTTTTCCGGGATTCGAGTTCGCGAAAAAGTTCCTGCATATAAGGAAGACTTAATTCTTCCTTCAGATATTTGCGCCAAGAGGGGTGAACGAGCTCGAGATATTCCAGAACGACTCCATGAGACAGTGCATTAAGTATGTGATTCGTTTTCTCTCTATTTAAATCGCCCCATTCTCACTCTGTAAAGATTACTCTCAGGCTTTTTAGCACGCCTACGCTTCAAGTACGGTGGGGAAAAGTTTTTTGGAGGGTCCCGATGAAAACATCAATGATTTTTTTTATGCTCAGCTTGTCGGTTGCGGCATTAGCGCAAGATACAGTTGCACCAGATGAATTAGCACCAGAGATCGCTTCACCAGAGACAACCGTCGATACAGAATCTCCTCACCAGACGGTGACAGGATCAACTATCAACGTAGGCGGTACACTTGTTGAAAAACGAGTAACGGATCAGGAACTTGAGACCATTAAAGCTGAAATCCAGAAGCAAAGAAAAGAGACTGTTTTGAACCGAGAGAAAGCTAAAGGCTTTCAGCAGCTTTCAAAGTCAGTGGAAAATCTCTCCGTCACGACAGAAGAATATCTTGTCGAAAAACGCGAAACGCAGAAGCAGATCGCAGAGTACAACGAGAAAGTTCGTTGTATGCAGGATGAGTATCCTGGACGTGAATGTGATAAGTGGTTGAAGAAAAAATAAATCGACTCTCAAGCGAGGCCCCGGAAGGGGCCTTTTTTATTTCTCCCCCGGCAACTCATCTTCATCGGTAAATTTTTCTCATCCGGAAAGCATGACATGACAGGGCCTGCGACGATTGACTATATGAGTTTAAATCTTCCAAGGATCTCATGAAAGCATTTCTTCTTTTGCTCGCACTTCTTATTGCTGTTTCATCGAAAGCTGACACTGTGGTTTCACGACTGGATTGTCAGGCGTCTAACGGTGTATCGATTTATTGCACTGTTGAATTAGAAAAGTCATTGTGAAGAGTGGTTCCCTTTTTTTCACATATGGTGCCACTGCGGCCCGTGTTAATGAGGACAGTTTGCACCGTGCGAAACGTTAAGTATTAATAACTGCGTTTGATTCCCTTGGCACCTACATTGCTCGGGTACTTTCAACCGCTATATATCCAAGGAGTAGATATGCAGAAGCTTTTAGTGCTGATTGCCGTTCTCGTTTTGTCTGTATCTTGTAACGAAAAGAAAAAGACAGCTAAGTCATTCGAAGCTGCTCTCGAAGTTGAAACAGGTCACTCATGGACTGTTGCTAAACTTCAAACTGAAAAAGGTAGCTTCACAGTCTTTAAAGATGAGACGACTGGTGAGTACGTTGCTTACGACATGTCTGGTTGGAACCGCGAGACGATGTCAACAATCGCTCAGTACACTGGTCCAGCTCCAGTTCGTAACCTTGCTAAAGACCGTGAATGGGTAGTCTCTGGTTACTGGGAAGCTGTTTACGACACATACACAGATTACTATGACGAATACAGCTACTCTTGTGACTGTTACATTTCTGGTAGCCGTACAGTATCTGTGTACGTAGGCGACCGTTATGTTGATACATCTCACTGGTACACGTTCTACACAGGTGGTGGTTTCCGCTTTGAAAACGCTGCAGGCGCTTCTAAAGATCTCGAAACAATCGCTGCTCTTAAAGAAGAAGCTGCGACATCTTTCCTCAAAGCTAAGTTCAAGTCTGAGTTCTCCCTCTCTGAGAACCGTGCCGGTGAACTCGCTTCACTTGCAAGCAAGTACCAGAAGCTTGAAAATTCACGTGAACTTACTTCTCAAGAAAAAGACAAGTTCGCTCTTTCAGCTCTTGGTGTAAGCATGAATCAAGTCGAAGCTGCGATGAAGAAGAAAGCTGAAGGTCAGGACGCTCAATACGAAGCTCTCCTGAAACAAGCTGCTCAGGTGAACAACACGACTCCAGAGCAAATCGGAAAATTCTTCGATGGAATGTCTGAAGCAATCTAAGAAATCAGTTTTTAAAACACGAAGGGCCAGGAAACTGGCCCTTTTTTTTGAGGGTATTTATGAAATCGTCACTTGTTTTAGTTTTGAGTCTTCTCGCACTCTTCTCATGTCAGTCTAAGTGGGAGAAGGAAATACAAAAGCAGGTTGATGATATCAATTCTCTCAAAGCTGCTCTCACAGCTGAACTTGGCGTCCAGGTGGACTTTGCTAAGATTTCAAGCAATGGAGCAGGTGAGCGCTATATCGTTTACAAAAACACCGCTACCGGCGAATACATGGCCTACAACATCACCAAGTGGGACTCGAAGTACATGACCACGTACTCGCAGTATATCCCTGACGGTGATGACGTAATCCATGACCTTGATAAGAAATCTGAGTGGACGAAAAGTGGATACTGGGAAGACATAAAGGAATACCAAAACGTCACAACCAGCCAGTACGTAACAGAGTATCGAGACGTCACGAGAAACGAGTATGACTTTGGTTGCAGCTGCTACCGTGATGTCACTTCACGTGAATCGTACAGTTTCTGGAAGGATATTACTGAGTGGAAAGAAGTTAAAGTCGGGGAGAGATACATTGATACTTCCGGCTATGTTAACTACTACTACGGTGGAGGCTTCCGCTTCGAAAATTCCGGTTCAGGATCAAAAGATCTTGATGTCTATGCCGCTAACCGCGAGCAAATGTCTGAAGCAGGAATCACGAATAAATTTAAAAACGAGTTCTCGCTTTCAACCGATCGTGCCAAAGAACTGGCCCGCCTTTCGATGCAATATATGAAGCTCGAGAACACCCGCGCTCTCACAGTGAAAGAGAAAGACCAGTTCGCGATGAAGTCACTCGGCGTATCCATGAATCAGGTGGAGAGTGCTCTCAGAAGCCGAGCCATGGGAGACGAAGCCGCTTACGAGGATCTCTTGAACCAGGCCGCGAAGGTAAATAAAACTACCCCTGAAATGATCGGGAAGTTCTTTAACGAGATCGTTGAATAGTTTCCCTCTGACTTAAATTTGATGACTTAAGGGGTCCATTCCGGGCCCCCCCCAAAAAACCTCTAAGCTATAATAATTACAAAGAAGGTGAAGCGCTGTGTAAACAGTGATACCCACCTGTTCACTATGATGAAATATCTCTTATTACTAAGTGTTCTAACGTCGTTTGCCCACGCTCAGGAAATTATCCCGGGACTTATTCCGCGTTTTTATTCCATCGAAGCGGCCACCGATCTTCCGATGCCACCCGACATTGCACACGCGCGTGCTCAGCAGGGACTTGATCTTTCAACACTCGAGCCAGTGAGCAATACGAACATCTGGAGTCCGAATCAGAAAATGATTCCTGATCATAATCTCGTCATGAAAGATGAGACTCTCACTTTCATCAAAACTCTTCCAAGTCGCGACGGTCAGGTTCGTTTCTCTGTGCAGAATAATCAGCGCCGTGAGCTTATCGTTTCACTTTCTAAGAAAGCGCATAACTACCTTCTTCGCAGAAATATTTTATCAAAGCTGGGTTACAATACGCAGCCGATGTCATGGGTTCCAAGAATCAAGCTCGAGTTCGTTGATACGATTGAGCGCGATCTGTTTAAGGAAGACATGAAAGATAAACTCTTCGCCGGCACAGATCGCTGGGTGAAAGGAGAAGAGAATCTGACTCTCACTGTTCAGGACGTACTTGTCCTGACACCAGAGACAGAAATATATAACCTCGCCACAGGGGTGATGGCCTCTGAGATTCACCAGGGCAGACGACTGCTTCGCGCACCATACGTGCCTTTGGCACTCGTTGATGCAACTGAATCAATGAACCTCATGTCATGGCAGGCCGGTCGTGTGATTCTTGAAAACCTCAAGCTCAATCACACACAGGATCTCGACACTGGTTATGGTGCGAGTTGGGAAGACGCCCGTTGGATCGGAAGAAAGATCGGCAAGCTCACCAGAGCTGACTTTGAAGAGATTGTCTGGAAGGCAAAATTTCCGGAGAGCGTTTCGCTGCTGCTTATTGAAAAACTTGTCAGTCGCCGTAATGATCTGATGGAACTTTTAAAACTCGACCAGGAATCGGTGAAGTTGTTCTTCAATCCTCAGGTGAGCTCAGGTTCTGGTCTCATTGATGGTGAAATCGTTCAGGAATTTTTCGAAGGATATGCGACTCGGTTCTCTTACGGAGATCCGGAATCTCCTTTCTCAGCATCTGAGATGGGATCTTTTGCTCTTTCACGGATTCAGGCAGAGTTGATTAACGGAGCTGTGGAGCGGATCAATAAGCTTCTTGCATCCGATGATGAGAAAAATTACCAGAGTGATCTTGAAAAACTAGTCATGAAAGAAGGACCTTACTTTCCGACTCAGGCAATTGTTGTTCCCACCTTCCACGGATCCCTGGTTATCTCCCGAGATATCGTCACGGGTACTTACTTAGGAACAAATAATAAAGTTCAACTCGTAGATAGTTTCGGTTACGCCATTGATGCAGGTGTGATGGCGGGGATCGAAGGTCTTCCGATTCCATTATCATTCAGGGCCGGAACAAGTCTTGGTTACCAGCGCGTTTTCTCACACGTTAAACCGGTTACGACTCTTAAAAAATCGCTGAAAGAGCCTTACAAAAATATGATCGTGCCACTTCTTTTAAGAAACCTTGGAAAGAAAATTGATAAACTTGTTAAGACAGATAAACCAAACGACACCTTGATGATGTCGGTCGTGGGTGATCTCAAAAACTCTTTGAGCGTGGGAGAGTCTTTCATCATAACTGATTCGATCGTTCCACAAATCTATACTGAGGCTGAACTCAGCGTTACCGAGTTGATTGGACTTCCGAAGAATCTCTTAAAGGTTTACGGTAAAATTCAGGCACAAAGAATGATCCTCACACGGTTTCACCTTCACAGACCGGATGAGAATACCTTCCAGATCTATCAGGATTATGGAAAAAATCTTAAACTCATGCTGACTCTCAAGCTTCGCTCGTACATTCCCATCCTTGCTTTCCGCGGTTCGTGGAACAAGGCCACGGCCGAAACTCAGCTTTATCCGATTTCTTTGAATTCTCGTGAAATCAGCGTTGATGTTCTCAAAGCACTTCGCCAGAGTGTTCTCAGTCTTAATCACGATGCCTTGAGAGAAGTGATCACTCCCCATAAAGTTGAAACGAAGATCAAAGGCGATTCAAACACGGCGCAGTTTCTGATCTTCAAGCGTAACCAGTTTGGTAATTCGCAGGTTCTCGAACTGACTCATGCCCGTGGTGGACCGAAGAAGACGATTACCCGTCGCTACGATGCTGTCACGACAGGAGTTGATACGGAATCCTACGCCATTGAAGCCGTGAACTCGCTGGTAAAACTTCTTCTGAACTCGGATCTCGCATTGTCTGATGTTGTTACGTCAAATCCCGGTTTCACAACTGGTGGTAAAGCGAAGAACAAGATTTTTACGAGTGAATATGACGGCAGCAGGATCACGACTAACTATCAGCGTATTTTGAACGGATGGAAAGTCACACAAAAGAAAATCAATCCACTCCTTGAGCAGATTAACCGTGAAGCGGGAAGAAAGATCTTTGATCCGATTACGGTTCTCAACACAGACTCGATTCTCCTTTATCAGATCAGCTTCACGTACACGATGACTCAAGAAGGAACTCAGAAGATCATGATGTCCTCAGAAGAGAACGTGAGAAAAATTCTCACTCAATATGCCGGTAGAAACCGGACAGAAGAAGAGATCAGGATTCTTGCCAGAGATTACTTATCACGCCTGAAGAGAGTAGAACTGCTCATGCGCGGGACAGATGTTGATGAAGGGCTTGAGAAAATTCACGGATGGCTTAAGGCCTTCCAGGATGAAGTTACTGTGAAAGGACTTGAAGACCTTTGCGGAAGTGCAAACATTGCTTACCAAGGTCGAGTTGAAGGCTTTAGACAAGGTGATGAAAACGGAGATAGTCCGGTCTTCTCTAACGTCTACGGAAATTTACCGATCCCTTTACAGACCATGCCAACTTACCAGGTGATGCAGAACTGGGGAATTTTGGAGGGTGAACTCACCGCGAGCTGGATGATGGAGAGAGCAATATGAAAAATCTTTTATTTGCTTTTCTCGTTTCAACAGGTGCATTTGCCCAGAGTTCAATGGACACCTACCGCTGGTACCTTGATCCTCACGGACAGGAAGTACGGATCGCCATTGATGATCTGAATGATGAAGTTCTCGCGGCCTCTCCGTCAATGGAATGGGGACGTGCCGTCGTTCCGGGCCAGAACCTAAAAAAAGAAATCGTGATCGCTGTCATTGATGGTGGTATTGATATCGAACACCCTGAGCTGAAAGATCATATTGCATACAACGCTGCTGAATGTTTTGAGGGAACAACCATTCCACCACGAGACGGCGAGGATAAAGATGGTAATGGTCTAAAAGGTGACTGCGCAGGATGGGATTTCACAGAAAACCACAATCGCCCTGAAGATTACGATGGCCACGGAACTCACGTCACCGGAGTCATAGCGACAGTGCTCTCTGGAGTTCACGGTGACTTTAAATTTCTTCCCTTGAAAGTGTTTGCACCGAATGAAGGCAGACAGACTTCACCAGGTCTTACTCCTTTGTACCAGCGCCTCACAAAAGCTTTTGAATACGCAATCACAAGAAATGTTGATGTCATTCACCTTAGTGTCGGATGGCCCAAGTCTTATATGACAGTTGAACTTGATCAGATGATCAAGAAGGCCATTGAGAAAGGCATCCTTGTTGTCGCTGCTGCAGGTAACAGCTCCCAGCGTGCAACGATTTATCCTTGTCAGATGGAAGGTGTGATCTGTGTTGGTGCACTTCGTCCGAATAAAGATGTGGCGCGCTTCTCTAACTGGGGTATGCAGGTTGATATCTTTGCACCAGGTGAGCGGATCATGAGTACGATTCCATTTTCTTTGAATCCTTCTCAGATCAGCCGTAAAGGTTATGATTACAAAAATGGTACCTCACAGGCAGCACCTTTCATCAGTGCTGCAGTCGCCATGCTCAAAGGCTTGAATCCGGAAGAAAAAGCTGATCAGATATTTGCCCGTCTCATGATGACGGCCGATGCTCCGGTTAAAGGGAAAGGATTGAAAGGTCTCTTCCATCTTGATCGCGCTCTTCAGGCAAATGTAACTTCATTTGTATATCCTCTTTTGAAAGGTCTTGGTTCTGTGATTGTTGATGAGTCCAATCAGTTCTCGGTCGTTCTTCCTGTGAAGAACTACGGAATTGCAACATCACCAGCAGTTAACCTTAAACTCGTTTGTAATGAAGCTCAGGTAAAAATTCAGTCGGGATTAAACTCTGTTGGCGCAGGCGAGAAGGCCGAAGTGTCTGTCAGCGGAACTTTGACTAAAGCCTCAAACGAAATCAACTGCGATTTCTCGGTCGACAAGGAAACAGTTTCGCTTCGTCTCAAAGTTCTGAGAAAACTAAAAAATGTGATTAAAGAATTAACGGCCTCTCAAAATGACCGTTACGTCATCAATACCCGTACAGGTGGCAGAAGCCGACTACTGACTCTGACAGCGATGAAAGGTCACCGTCCTCTTCCTTACTACTACGTATCAGGAATGAAAGAGCCGCTTCTTTATTTTCAAAACGAGCAGCTCGGCATTCTCAAGATGAGTCCTGGGTGTAATCTTCTTCGCCTCTGGCAGCTCGATTTTAATAAAGATGGCGAGACTGACATCATGCTTGAAGCTCTCTGCGAAGATAAACATCTTTCGTACCGTTTCTTTGATAAGTCGTTGAAGGAAGTTTTTTCTGAGGTTAAATATCGTCCGACGCTGACGATTGTGAATTACGAAGATTTCGAACTCATCCCTCAAGCTGAAGGTGCTCCGGCATTCAGATTTTTAAATCTCGGGCTCAATGTTCCTTCGAGTGATCCATGGGCAGAACCGGATACAGGCCGTGGAGTGCATCTCTACGAACTTTTCCCTGTTAAGAAAACTGAAGGGATAAGATATGACATTCGCGTGATTGAAAAACCGGAAGTCTGGCAGACATCTCTTGGACTACGTTATCTTCCGCAGTACGGAATCATGCACCTGATAGGTAATCGTCTTCTTGTTAAAATCGGCCAGAAAACTGCTTGGGTTGATATTAAAACTCAGACTGCTACATGGGCAAACCTCGACCAGTTCCTGATTGAAGGCACGAGAAAGCAGCCCGTGCTTGGAACAAATCTGAATATCCTTCAAGGATTCCTCACTCCCTACGAATACCGTGGAGTCATGCTCGACGGAACCGTGCTTGCCTTAAGCCAGGAAAATAAGTTTGATCCTTTGATCGACATCATTTCAACGACAAAAAACAGCAAAGGCTTTCTCTCGATTCTTCAGTCGTTCCAGAAACTGATCTATGTTCAGTACGGTGAGAAAGGTGA
>CAMCYI010000034.1 GCA_945883845.1 Bacteriovorax stolpii
CTGTCAACGCGAATTTACTGAAATTTCTGTTCTAAGGTCTTAATAATCTTCTGATAGCTGGGCTTGCTGAATCGCGAATAGAGGATCGGAAGGATCTCTTTCTTGGTCGATGGAAGCGCCGGATTAAGGAGAATCTTTACGAAACAATCTGAAATGATAAAGACTTTGGCAATGGGATGGATCTCTTCTGAAGGATCGTCCTCGAAGCCTACGCCGTCGAGCTTACCGTGAGACTGGAGAAGGACGGTGCGGATGTAATCGTCGACCTGAGGGTGGCCGTCGATGATGGCGGCTGCGTCCCGCGCATGGGTCATGACTGCGTTTCTTTCCGCATCGGTGAGGTTACTTTCGGCCAGATCCTGCATGCTTGAAATCTGCATCTGCTGATGGTTCTTCAACGTCACGTCAGAGAAGAACGAAACAAAACTTAAAATCTGAAGATGCTCAACTTTGTACCAGCTCTGCTTCGAGAGAATGTAATGGCCCATGAGAGCAAGCAGGTGACAGTGCTGATACGCGTACGCAACTTTGTTCGAGAAAAGAAACTTGATGAGGCCTGCTACCTGAGGTGAGTCCTTGATGGACTTGATCATCGAGGCAACAGAGGCGTCGGATAGCTGCAGGGAAGATTCTTCGAGGCCCATTTTATTAATCGAATCACGGACAATCTCATGGCCATGAGCAGTTGTGAGTATGCGGTCTTCAAGGGTCAGGTCTTCACGCTCCAGCTTACTAACGAGACTGTTCGTCACAAAAGTTGTGAAGTACTGGATATAGTCTTTCGGAATATAAAACTCTTTCAAACCCTGCTCTTCGTATTTCTGGATAGCAGGCCTGTCGAAAGTATCCTTGGAGTTCAGACGCTTGATGAATTGATACTCAGCAGGCCCTTTTTTAATGCGGATGAAAACGTCGCAGGGAACTTTCTGAATATCATAAAAATAATAAAGTCCCACCGGAAGGTAATCCGGTTTGTTCTTCTGGATGGCGTCCTGAACAGTGACACCAAGCTGGGAAGCGGCCTGCTTGATGAGGATTTCCCAACTGACTGGCTCCTGGAGACAAAGGACCTGGTTTGCAAGCTCGGGACATTCACCGAGCACAATGAGGGAAGTTTCCATCGCTTCGTTTTTCAGATAGTGATGAATTTTAACTGCTGTATCTTCCTGACCTACGCGGGCCTTCGTGATGATGAGCTGAATCTGCGGGAGAATTCTCAGAAGCGCGATCGTATCCTCGGCACTTTGGCGAAGGATCACTTCTGTTGCAACAAAAGTATTCAGGTTAAGCGCAAAAATTTTTTTGAGATCTTCGTTAGTCTCAATTAGGATCGTCTGACTCATAGAAAAATTTTAACATGAAAGGGGATAAGTCCAAGATATTTCAGGATGAAAAGAATACCAGAGAAATTAGGACGGGCTTACGGGCTCTTCCAGTGAAATGGTGTCGCCGTGGAGAGTGATTAAGTGCCCAGAAAACTGGTGAGATTCGGAGTTATGGGCCGGAACTTTTCCCTCACCCCCGGGAAGATCGATGATGTACTGAGGTATCGCCCACCCCGGTAGTTCTTGCCTGAGAGAGTGATAGAGTGTGCGGCCTTGCTCGAGAGAAAGATAAAAATGCAATCCACCTTTCACCTGGTCCGGATGGTGAAGGTAGTAAGGTCGTACTTTGAGTCGTATGAATTCCTGAAATAAATTTACCAGCGCTTCTCTTTGATCATTAACCCCTCTTAACAGGACTGTCTGAGATAAGAGCTGCACACCAGTTGTACTGAGTCGCTCAATTGCATGAGCGGCATCCTGATCAAATTCATCAATGTGATTCACATGAATGGCGACACTTACTGTGCGGAAACTTTTTTGTGCCGTGATGAGGATCTTGAGAAGTCCTTCATCAATTCTTTCCGGAAGTGAGACCGGGTAGCGTGTGTGAAAGCGCACATCTTTAATTGATGGAATTGTCTTGAAAGAATCGAGATAGAAGAGAATTTTCTCATCACTAAGTGTGAACGGATCGCCACCGGTAAAAATAATCTCAGAAATTTCCGGATGGGACTTCAAGTAATCCATCGTCTGCTCAAATTCCGGCCTGAACATTTCCTCTTTGGCATAGAGTTCGTTCTTCCTGAAGCAGTATCGGCAATGAACAGGACATACTGTCGTCGGCGCGAAGAGTGCGCGCGTTGGGTAGCGATGGATGAGCTGGGGAGCCTTCAGAAACCTCTGGTCTCCAATGGGATCGCTAAATCCTGCTTGCTGATTTTCAAGTTCGTTCTGGTGCGGAAGAAATTGTCTAGCGAGAACGCTGT
This sequence comes from Bacteriovorax stolpii, assembly GCA_945883845.1. GTDB lineage: Bacteria > Bdellovibrionota > Bacteriovoracia > Bacteriovoracales > Bacteriovoracaceae > Peredibacter. Next base: position 2,312 of record CAMCYI010000034.1, read on the forward strand.
CCGGGCCTTGAGTTTTAATTTTTTGAGCGAGTCTTCTGGGAATAAAAACAGGATATGTTGCTGTGACTTCTGGAGACGCAGAAACAGAGAAACCAAGAAAGGCTTCGAGTTCAGCAAGCGTCTTGTAAGACGATTTGAATTCAGTGGTCCAGCTTGGTGTCAGCACTTTTTCCCATTTCTTTCAGATATTGCCGTTTATAAATCCAGGCACAAGTCCGGATGAGTACTGCGCCGTAAACTGAGATGCCGAGAAAGTGGAGTAAGAGCGCTTTAAACGGGAGAACTCCTCCTTCATAAAGCGTGTAGAGGATCCACTGCAGTAGAACGAGATGTGCCAGAAGAATCACGAGTTGCATGAAACGCTGGCCAAGATTGTCTTTATTGATGAATTTTTTAATCACGCGTGGACTCCAGGAGACCAGAGAGAAGCTTCAAGCTTTTCATAGGATTTAATTTTTTTAAGAATGAAGGACTTGTTCATGCCAGTGAGAAGACATTCAGCAAAGAGTACGGGACCTTTCGGAAGAGGCATGAGTCCGATGGGTCTCACGGGACGACGACAACCGATGGCACTACTCCCACGATAATCAAGTTCGATAAGAGCTTTTTCCTGCACCAGATCTTTTAGACCTGATAAGCGGGTAGAGAAATTAAAACACTCATTGCGGTTAAAACTGGACAGCCGAAAGACGTAACTTTTAGTCATGGCCAGCTTGTGGTCAGCTTCAAGTTTTGCACAGGCCGCAGTTATTTTGAGGCAGGCGAGTGTGTCTTCGATGGCCACATGATGTTGAAGAGGAATGTTAAAATATGCACTGAGTGTGGAGAGTTTGAAATTAGCAGGTGCGCCTTCTGTGTTTTTATAAAGTGCGCGTGAGTAGCGACAACTATCGTAAACATCCAGGGGAGGAAACTCGATCTGGTAATCATGGGAAGCTTTGATGAGATATCCGAGATCAAACGTAGAGTTGTGAGCAATCACCGGAAGTCTTTCTGAGAACTCCCAGAAATCTTTCAGAGGTTTTTTGATTGTAGGAGCACTTACGAGATCATGGTCATAGAGTCCATGAAACTGAATGGTGAATTCCGGAATTTCAATTAAGGGATTGATGAGATGATGGAATGTCGTCACTTCGCCTGTTGCAGAAATCTTAACTGCGGCGATTTCGATGATCTTATCTACCAAAGGAGAGAGGCCGGTTGTCTCCAGATCCACACCAACTAAACCTTTCGGAAAGAGCTTCAACAGCGAGGCTATTTCCTCGGATCCGAGTGAGAGTGAAGTCTGGTTTCTTGACATAGAGTGTCTTATAGCTTTTTTTGGCCCTTTTCGTCTAGTCGAAAAGGTCCTGTTTCATTGACAAAAGCCCTGCACAAAGTCCAAGATTTCAAGACATTCACAGTCCCTTTTATTTTATAAGGAATTCTTTCCATGGCGAAAACATTTGATGTGGTTGTTCTCGGTGCCGGACCTGGTGGTTATGTGGCAGCGATCCGTGCTTCTCAGTTAGGAAAAAAAGTTGCGATTGTTGAATTCGACAAGCTCGGGGGAGTCTGTCTCAACCGTGGTTGTATACCGACGAAAGCGCTTTTGAAATCAGCTCACTCTGTCCATGAAGTTCATGATTTGAAATCCCTCGGGATCAATGTTGATCTCAAAGGTCTCGATGCAACAGTCGCCGTTAAGCGCGCTAACACCATCGCTGATAACATGTCGAAGGGAATTGCCTTCCTCATGAAGAAGAACAAAATTGAAGTCATCGCAGGTAAAGGAACATTCACGTCGAAGACGACAATGGATGTTGCTCTGACTGACGGAAAAAAAGAAACTCTCACGTTCACAAACTGTATTATCGCTACCGGTGCTCAATACCGTACCTTTCCAGGGCTTCAGCATGATGGCAAACGTCTCATCGGAGCCTGGGAAGCCGTGAAAGTTGAAAAACTTCCCAAGTCGATCGGGATCGTCGGTGCCGGTGCGATCGGTGTTGAGTTCGCTTACTTCTGGAATGCTTTCGGCGTTGAAGTTCATATTTTTGAAATGCAGAAGAACCTTCTTCCGATTGAAGACACAGATTCTTCCCTGGAAGTGGAGAAGGCCTACAAGAAGCTTGGGATTAAACTTTCTCTCGGTGTTGAAAGCATCACGGCCAAGAATAACGGCAACGATGTGACATTCACAGTGACTGAAGGTGGAAAGAAAACTGATCATAAATTTGAAATGGGTCTTATCGCTGTCGGTATGACTGGAACCGTAGAAGGCTTTGGACTCGAGAAAATCGGTGTCCAGGTTGAGAAAGGTTTCATCAAGGTCAATGATATGTACGAGACGACCACGAAAGGCATCTACGCCATCGGTGACGTTTCCGGCCCGCCACTCCTTGCTCACGCAGCTTCTCACGAAGGTGTTACAGCAGCAGAACATCTTTCAGGAAAACATCCGCACGCCATTGATAAAATGAATATCGCCGGGTGTACTTATTGTCAGCCACAGGTGGCTTCTGTAGGTTACACAGAACGCGCACTGAAAGAAAAAGGCATTGAGTATAAAGTTGGTAAAGCTCCTTTCATGGCAAACGGTAAAGCGATTGCTTCGAACGAGAACACCGGCTTCATTAAAGTCCTGACCGGCAAGCACGGTGAGATGCTGGGCGCTCACATCGTAGGTACTCACGCGACTGAACTCATTCACGAATACGTTCTTTTCCGTCAGATGGAAGGGATCGATGAAGAAATCTTTGCTACGATCCATCCTCATCCAACTCTCGGAGAGTTCCTGGGTGAAGCGGTGTTGGCGGCGAAGGGCAGAGCACTTAACTTATAAGTTTTTTTAGGAGAATATTTTATGGCGAAGATTGAAGTTGTCATGCCCCAAATGGGCGAGTCGATCACGACTGGTACGATCACAAAATGGCATATTGCTGCCGGTGATGTCGTTGAACTCGACGCGATTCTCCTCGAGATCTCAACGGATAAAGTTGAATCAGAAATTCCAAGTCCGATCGGCGGGAAAGTTGTTGAACTCTTGTACCCTGAAGGTGCGACTGTCGACGTTGGAAAACCGATTGCGATCATTGAAGACGATGTGAACGCTGCTGTTGAAACAAAAAGCGCTCCTAAAGCTGCTCCAGCTGCGAAGCCAGATGCTAAGCAGGAAACTGCTGCAGCTCCTCAGGCTGTCGTTGAAGCATCTCACGCAGAAGATGAAGGCGGATTCCGTTTCTATACTCCGCTTGTGAAAGCGATGGCGAAGGATGCAGGAGTTGCTCTTTCTGAACTTAAAAATATCAAAGGCTCTGGAGCTGCTGGTCGCGTGAACAAAGCAGACCTTGAGGCCTACATTGCTGGTGGAAGAAAAGGTCCAGGAGCTTCAGCTTCATCAACTGCCTCTTCTGCTAAAGCCGCTCCTTCGGGATCTGCAGCACCAAAAGGTGAAGTACAGACTCGTGGAAGCGATCGTGTAGAAATCATCGCCATGGATAACATGAGAAAGGCCATTGCGAAAAACATGGTGATCTCTAAGCAAACTTCTCCTCACGTGAACTCAATCGATGAAATCGATATGACCAACCTCGTGAAGGCCCGTGAGAAAATCAAGAAAGAATTCCAGAAACGCGAAGGTATCAACCTCACTTACACGCACTTCGTTCTCTATGCGATCGTTCAGGCCCTCAAAGATCATCCACTGGTTAACAGTTCCATTGAAGGCGATAACATCGTCATCAAGAAAAACATTCACCTCGGTTGTGCTGTGGCCGTTCCAGGCAACGGTCTCGTTGTACCTGTCATCAAGAACGCTCAGGACCTCAATCTCACTGGAATTGCCCGTCAGCTCGATATCCTCGCTAACAAAGCGAAGACGAAGAAGCTTACGATGGACGATCTCTCAGGTGGGACTTACACATTCACAAATAACGGTTCATTCGGAACTCTGATTGCAACACCTGTGATTCTCCAGCCTCAGGTCGGGATTTTCTGTACGGGTGTGATCAAAAAACGTGTGATGGTTATTGAAGATGATGCGATTGCGATCAGAAGCATGATGTACGGAACTCACACTTACGATCACCGTCTCGTTGACGGAGAACTCGGAAGTAAATTCCTTGCCAGTGTGAAGCATTATCTGGAAACCATGAACCCAGAAACTTTGATCTAATGGAAGGCCCTCTTACGAGGGCCTTTTTTTATTTATTTGAATGAGCAGTCGAAGTTCACGCGCTTGAAGTTTTCCCATGCACCATACTTACTGATGAGCTGAATGCGACGAATGACATCTTTCGAATCAACCGTGATTTTTGTCCATGCCGAACCCCAGCCTGAGAATGGTTTACTCTTACAGGTCACTTCCAGCGCACGTGAGCCATCGGCCAATACCGTAACAGCACTTGTATAGGGCATCCCTCCAGCGCACGAGCCAAAGGTGAAGTTCATCGTCTTATCATGATCAACAACGATATTAAGCCACTGTCCACCAACCGAGCGGTTTCTGTCCATCTCATGAAGAATGATCATGTCGGCGTGAGTACCGAAGGGATAACCTTCAAGGGCACAGTTTCCAGTGGTTCCTTTAATCATTGCATGCTGTTCGCCGGGAACTTTAGCTCCGAAATTTTTTACAAAAACTTCACCATTGTTTTGGGCCATTGCTGAGAAAGCAGCAAAGAATGAAGCTATTAGCAGAAATTTCATAGAGGCTCCTTGTTTGGATCATTTTTAACAGGAGACCAGATAGCATGGAAGAGTGAGAGGGATTATCCCGTTACGTGACTCGGAATACGGGTAAACTCCACCCTATAAGGTGAGGCCATTTCAGGTGGTTAGCGCTTAGACTTTGTGATTGCACTATGCTGATCCGCCAGGGCCTTTTCAGAGCCCTGCGATCCAGGTCGATAGAATTTTTGATCAATTCCGTGAGGAAGATACTGCTGATCGACCCAATGATTTGGATAAGAGTGAGCGTATTTGTAGTTCTTCTTTTCAGGCGAAACATTTGAAAGAATGCCAGGCACTTCCAGAGTTGTATTTTCCTGCACAAAGCTCAAGGCTTCATTGATTCCCATATAAGCAGAATTTGATTTTGGAGAAAGTGCGAGAAAAACGGTTGCATGAGAAAGTGTAATGCGCGCTTCAGGCATTCCGATTTTTGAAACCACGTAGTGGGCATTGGTTGTTACCTGCAGGCCTTGAGAGTTCGCTAGACCAATATCTTCACTCGCAAGGATCATCAGACGGCGGGCAATGAACTCTGGGTCCTCACCACCATCAAGCATGATCGCGAGATAAAGTAGGGCCGCATCCGGATCAGAGCCACGGATCGATTTAATAAAAGCTGAAATCACATCGTAGTGGCGGTTAGCATTTCTGTCGTATTGTCGGGCATGCTCGAAAAGATCTTTAAGGACTTGCTCTTTATGAGCGAGTTCTGATTGATTGAACGCCGCAAGACGCGAAAGCTGGTTCAATGAAAAACGCGCGTCCCCGTTAGAAAGTTTTGCGAGATCCGGGATGAACTCGCCAAGTTCTTCGCGACCCAGATCAATAAGTCCGCGTTTTAAAATTTCTTCGAGGTCCTGGACTTCAAGTTGTTTCAACTCGATCAATGAAACGCGCGAGATGAGCGCCTTGTTTAATGATGTGTGCGGATACTCAGTCGTCGCACCGATGAAGAGGAAGTCCCCGTTCTCGAGATAAGGAAGAAGTGCATCCTGCTGGGATTTATTAAAGCGATGAATCTCATCAATGAAGAGAATACTTTCTTTGCCGAATTCACGTTTTCGATCAAGCATCTCAGCGATGAGACGCTTGAGTTCAGGTATCCCTGAAGTCACAGCACTGAAGACGTGGAGTTCCCGGTCTATCTGACCAGCGAGGATATGGGCGAGGGTAGTCTTACCCGTTCCGGGCGGGCCCCAAAAGATGACATGGCGGGGATGAGAGACAAGTTTCTCAAGAGCAGGCCTGATTTTCTGCTGACCATAGAAATCCGCGAGAGTTTTTGGTCTCATTTTGGCGGCCAGTGGAGGGTCGTTTTCACTCTGAAATTGGAAGGCGTCGAGCTGCATGGGGGAGAGTTTAGACTCCCGGGATTAAGGTGTAAAAATAAAAGGTTTTTACACGGGCAGTCATGTTGACATAGGCGGTTAAGAACGTTAGTTTTAGCTTCCTTAATTTTTTGCCCGACGTATGAAGGGGGTGTTTTTATGTCGAATATTCAGATCAATATTGATGATCGTTTCCCAGCTGAAAAAGCTTTGAAGAAATTCAAACGCCTTTGTGATGCATACGGAATTGTAAAAGAATATCGCGCTCGCCAGGAATACAGAAAGCCATCTGTGAAGATGAAAGAGAAACTGGAGAATGCTGAAAAACGCCGCCACAAGACAACTACTCGTGGACGTCATTCTACAAAGTATTAATCAAATAAAAGAAGCCCTCGAAAGAGGGCTTTTTTTTTAGCAATTATGTCCGGGAATGCAGAATCCGTTTTCCAGCCAGTAAGCATAAAAGTCAGCTACTCCTGTCCAGTTACCTTTAAAATTTCTCGCTACGGTTTGAGTGTTGATAAGGGTATCGTTGTAGGCCCCGCATTTATGTGTGGATTCGTGCAGAGTCGTTCCTGCTCTCTGCATGTCAGTTAATTTAAAAAAAAAATCCCTTGATATCCAGACCTGTGTTCCGAAGTAGGGGAATGTCTGTGCGTAAGCGTGAGGCATCCTTTCGTGACAAGTGTATGTCAAACGGGGAATCATGTTCTGAGAACACTCAAGCACTTGGTAAGCAGAAAATAAACGACTACGGATCGTTTGATTAAGTGACGTCAACTTACTTGCGTTCAGTGCTTTCATTTTTAACTGGCCAGCAGATCGATAAGCAATTTGTGAAGCCACAGAGATGGCATGCATTTCTCTCGGATTGCAAACAGCTTTGGCGCGCCTTTCATCATTCGCACGGGCGAGAGACATCGCAGATTGATAGCTCATGGACGCACTTTCGGCTGGGGCCCTGGTGGCCTTCGCACTTAAATTCCCGAGTGTGAGTAGGAGCCCTATGATCAATTTTTGAGTTCTTTTCATGAGTCATACTTAGCAATCGTCCTGCCATCAGAGAACGGTTTAAAACAATTGGAATGATTTAAAGAGTTCAGGATATACGGCCGTCTAAAATTTAGACAGGTTTTAGAAGTAATAGCGAAGGATACTGTTCCATCGATTATGAATGGTGGCGAGATATGGCCCCATCCCGTCTGGTGTTTTTTTGTTTCTCTTGGTGAGATTCATATTCAGAAGATTGATGGCAAAGTTCAGGCTCGTCACATTCCTGTTCAGGAATTCATAATTTTGAGTTTTTCCAAGCTGGAGTTGAATCGGGTGCACGAAGCTGAAGAAGAAATGACGAAAATCTTCTTTGTAGATGTAGGGGATAAACTCGACGAGAGCGAGAGACGTAAACGTATCGAGTTCATCGACTTGCTTGATCAGCGGAAATGTTTCCTGTTTGATGGCGATATCAGCTTTGATCATGAAGGCCACGTTATCAAGTTTCCCCTTCAGAGATTCGAGGCACTCCTGAAAATCTCCCATCACTCGTTTTCCGCTGAGAGTGGTGAAATGAAGGGAGGTCGAAGGATTAAGCTCACGAAGAATATTAAAGTGCATGGCACTTATTTTTTTTAACCGGCTTCTCAGTTCATCAACACCTGAGAGACATTTTTTTTCCAGTAGTCGTGGACAATCACTCATAAGTCCAAGCTGGATCTCTTTCATGTGATCAAGCTCATTAATAATCTGAACGAGTTCGCGGGGAACTTCAGGGAAGAGAACAATCATCTGATAGAAGTCGTTAAGAATCCCGGAAAGGATAGGGCGCACATTAACCTGAAAGGCCTGGGATGAAATTGCATGCTGGGCCTGGGCCACAGTGGTCATCAGAAAAAAGGTGAGGATAAAGACTTTCATCCATTGATTATGGCCCTGAGAGGCCTTTTGTTCAATGCTCTTCTGCCCGGTATATCAGGGGTTTACACGGTGGAGGTTGTAAGAATTATCCTGCTCCACTAAAGGGTCTTTTCACCCAGATGCTGCATAGGGTAATCAATGCCCGAACGGAAAAAATTTCGGATTGAAATATCCACCAATACCTAAAGGGGTAAATATGAAAGTCATGTCATGGATTTTGTCTCTCGCTTTCACAGCGAACGTTTTCGCTGGAACAGCAGCTACTCAGGAGCTCGAAAGATCTCTTGATAACTACCAGTACGCTATGACTGTTGAATGGAACCAAAAAGATCAGGACTTCTACGCTCAGAAGACTGAAGGTTTCTTCTCTGAACTCAACAAGCTGATGAAAGATGGTTCAGTTTCTCAAGCTGACCTCATGAAGCTTCTCGAGAAAAAAATTGCTGATAAGAATGTTCTCGCAACAATCAAAGCTGACCTCGCAACTGTTTCAGCTTCAAACTCTGCTGACCTTGCAAGAGTTCTCAAAGCTAACGCTGATAAAATGTATGCTCGCGGAGCTAGCTGGAACGGAGAAGTTGTTTCTATCGGTCTCGGCGTTCTCGTTGTAGCAGTTATCGGTTACGCAGTTTGGTTCTCTGTTACTCACGAATGTGTTGCTTACGAGCAAGCATACGTTTGTAACCAGTCGGGCGGTTACTACGGTAACGGCGGCGGTTACGGCGGTGGATACGGCGGTGGATACTACGGTGGACCATCGTACACTTACTGCGGTTACCAGGACGTTTGTACTGAGTACCAGAAGAAATAATTTAAAAAGTTTCTCAAGAGGCCACCGAAAGGTGGCCTTTTTTGTTTAAGCTGGTATCACTTCATCACTGTTATGCGAGTTCAGTGTCGCCACGACACCAGATTCTTTAATAAAAACTCACATCATACTTCTCATCTTTTCTTTCTTTACACGCTGCTGTTAGAACCCGGCACAACACATCACATTCCTCATTAAGAGGCTTACGTGGAGGGAAAAATGAAACTCATTTGCTGGATTCTTTTGTTATGTACGGCGGTCAACTCATTCGCAGCGACGGGATCGCTGGTAGGGCTTGAAGATGCCATTTCAGAGTACGAGTATGCTCTGACAGTCGAATGGAACCAGAAGGACGAAGCTGTTTACGAAAAAGAGACAGCACTTCTTACTTCGAGACTTCAGGCACTCCATGAAGCCGGCCTGCTGACTCCTGCTGCGGTTTCTGCTCTTCTCTCAGCAAAGGTAAAGAACCCTGCTGTTCTCCAGAAACTTCAGCAGCAACTTCAGATTCAAAGCGTGGACACTCTCGCTTCAGTTAAACAGATCATCACAAGTCATCCCGGACTTCTCCATTCGCAGGGAGCGAGCTGGGATGGAATGAATTCAAATCTCTTCATGGGCCTACTCGGCGGGATTCTTCTCGTGGGTATCGTTGGTAGCTTACTTGCGACAGCTGAAACAACTTGTACCATGACCGGTTGGGATGAGACCTACGATTACTATGACTGCGAACTCTCAAACTAATTTAAAAATCTAAAGGACAAATATATGAAATTTTTTAGCTGGCTTCTCATGCTCAGTCTCGTTTCAAACGCCTTTGCCGCTTCAGGTGGATCTGCAGGTCTGCAGGAAGCCTTTAATGAATACGAGTACGCGATTACTGTTGAATGGGATCAGAAAGATAAGGCGATGGAAGAAAAGATTAACAAGGAGTTTTACTCCAAGGTTGATGGCCTTTTTAAGAAAGAGGGAATGACCGCTGCGGCAGTGGAGGAATTCCTCGCTTCGCGCGTTCACGATAAGGCGAAGCTTGCGAGTATCAAAGCACAGGCCAATCTTCTCTCTCTGGAGGCTGATTCTTCTGCCGATCTCGCTGCCCTTCTGAGCAAAGCTGCCCCGGACATGGGTCTTAGCGGGACGAGCTGGAACGGTTCTACTGTCGTTCTCCAGATCGGCGCCCTGGTTCTTCTTGCTGGTCTCCTTGCTTACAACATCATCTTCAACCTCAATCACTATTGTTCTAAGAAGAAAGAATGGACTTCATGTAGTTGGGTAGATACTCAGGACTGTGGATATGATTCATGGGGGGATTACGTTTGCTGGGATACTGGCAGTGACTATGTATGTTCTGAGCAGGAAAGCTGCGAGGAATACACTGAAAGATAAGACCTGAAATGAAAAGGCCACCTGATGGTGGCCTTTTTTTATTTAATCAATTGCTGTGTAACATTCGTAAGTAGCAGTCTTGATTCCACCGGCGATTCCGCCGATTTCGTAGACATTTAATTTCGGATAGTCATCGTACATACCAACCACTTCGAAGCGTTTGCCGACTTTCGCAAAACCAGTTCCTTTCGCGATCTCGATGTTAATCGTCTTGCTGTTGTTCTTTTCAGTTACTTTGGCCGTCGCCTTGCCATTCGCAAGCCAGTTTCCACGAAGAGCTACAGACCAGACATCGCTGTTTTTTCCTCTGAAGATGTCATCCGCAGAAGAAGCCTTGAATTCAACTTGTTTGAAAGTAGCTTCGTCTTCGTTGAAGCCTATTCCGCATTCAACGTAGTAGGCGGCGTGAACTGTGGACGCTATAAAGAAAGTGATAAACGCTAAGTGTTTCATAGAATGCTCCCCGGTATGTAAGTGGTCGCATTCTACGCCAGACCGGATAGGAATCAATGGAGATTGAAACTATTTCAAGTCCTCTTAATCAGGATATCGAACTTATCTTCGTCGATATCGTGGCTAATTCCGCCCTGAACCTGAGTGCCTGAAACCGTACCCTTAACCATGAGTGTCTCAGAAGAGATATAACTCTGGTACTTCTCAAAGACTTTCGCCAGCGCCGGACTTGTTGAGACTGTAATCTCAATCCGGTCTGCAACGTTAAATCCGAGATCTTTACGGGACTTCTGGATCCGGTTCACCATCTCACGGGCCAGGCCTTCGTCGATCAGGTCCTGATCCAGAGTACAGTCGAGATCAATCGTGATGAACCTGTTCGTCACGGCCTGAGTGCCCATTTTCGGATTTCTCTGTACAAGAACTTCGGTAGCATCAAAATCAAAGTTGTTCAGTGTGATTTTTCCGCCTTCCTCGATCATCTGCACATCTGTGCTTGAGAGTTTTTCGATGAGTGCTTTATAGGCCCCCATTTCTTTACCGAGTTTCTTTCCAAGGACAGGAAGATTTGGCTTTGCTGAGAGTGTGACGAAATCAGATTCATTCGTCATGTATTCAACAGACTTCACGTTGAGCTCGATTTTGATGAATTCTTCGAGTTTACTCATTTCAGAGAGAAGAGTTTTATCCTGATGAATGACCTTGAGAACTTTTAGAGGAGTTTTAACTTTCACTCCTTCAGCGATACGCTTCTGGCGTCCGAGAAGGACTACCTGTTGCATTCGGCTTACCGCGAGCTCGAGTGTTGAGTTAATCATATCTTCCTGGCTTTCAGGATAAGAGCAAAGGTGTACAGATTCCTCTGTCGGGCCGCCGAATGTTTTTAATTCCTGGTAGATATGATCAGCGAGGAACGGAGAGAACGGTGCCATCAGGCGGGAGATGGTTTCAAGAGCTGTATAGAGAGTTGAGTAAGCAGCATTTTTGTCTTCAGACATTCCTTCTTCCCAGAAGCGGCGACGGTTGAGACGGATGTACCAGTTCGTGAGGTCTTCGATGAAGTTGAAGAGTTCCGGAACCACGTTGTAGAGACGGTAGTTCTGCATTTCGTGATTCACGTTCTTGATGAGAGTCTGCATTTTTGAGATGAGCCACTGATCGAGGATGTTGTCTGTGCCGCAGCCGGAGAATGCAAAAGATCCATCACCATCAACGGCAATTTCGTGAGCTGCTTTGGCGTCCACTTTCCAGCCGTCAACTTTGGCGTAGGTCGAGAAAAACTTGAATGAGTTATACCATGGCAGGAGAGCGCGTCTCACCATGTCTTTTACACCATCATCTGTGAAGCGAAGTTCTTCAGCTCTGACGAGGCCGGAGTTGATGAGGAAAAGTCTCAGGGCATCGGCACCGAACGTTTCAATGAGCTCATCCGGCGGAGTGTAATTCCGCAGGCGCTTACTCATTTTCTTACCGTCACCGGCGAGAACCATTCCGTTCACGATAACGTTTTTGAACGCAGGCTTATCGAAGAGTGCAGCGGAGAGAACTGTGAGCGTATAGAACCAGCCTCGCGTCTGATCGAGACCTTCGGCAATGAACTCAGCAGGGAAGCCATCCTTGAAAACTTTTTCGTTTTCAAACGGGTAGTGAAGCTGGGCATAGGGCATAGAGCCTGATTCAAACCAGCAGTCGAGAACTTCAGGGATACGACGGTAAGTTCCTTCTTCACCTGGTTGAGTGAACGTCAGATCATCAACGTACTCGCGGTGAAGATCTGTGACATCTTTGCCGGTGTATTTTTTGAGATCAGCGAGGGAACCCATGCAGATAGCTTTCCCGTTTTTATCGTTGATCCAGATCGGAAGCGGAGTTCCCCACACGCGTGTGCGTGAGATCGCCCAGTCGCGGGCATTCTCAAGCCATTTTCCGAAGCGGCCGTCTTTAATCGTTTCAGGAACCCATGTGATTTCCTGATTCGCCTTGATCATTTTGTCTTTGATCTTTTCAACGGCGAGGTACCACTGAGGCATGGCCCGGTACATGAGGGGAGTGTCTGTGCGGTAGCACATCGGATAACTATGGACGAGAACTGATTGATGAAAAAGAAGATTTCTGTCCTTCAGATTCTTGATAATGTCTTTATCGGCGTCTTTAAATTTTTGTCCCTTGAAGTCAGGAACCTCGGCGGTGAACACACCTGATTGATCGAATGGAACAACGACCTCGGTGAGTTTCGCAGCTTTCATCACGCGGTTATCTTCTTCACCGAAGCCCGGGGCCTGATGAACGATTCCTGTACCATCAGTGGTTGTGACGTATTCATCATTGAGCATAACGAAGTAGCCATCTTTTTCAAGGTTGCTGAAGTAAGGGAAGAGTGGTTCGTAGCGCATGCCTTTGAGCTCTGCTCCCGTGTAAGTCTGAACTTCTTCGTATTTAAAATTCTTTTTGTACGCTTCGAGACGGGCCTTCGCCATGATAATGTTGATGTTCTTATCAAGGTCTTTTACTTTTACGTATTCGATCTCGGGATGAGTACATAAGGAAAGATTACTTGGTAATGTCCATGGTGTGGTCGTCCAGGCAGCGAAAAAAGTATTCGGATCATCTTTTGTTCTAAAGAGCACGGTGACCGCAGGATCCTGTAGGTCCTGATAGTTTTGTCCTGCTTCAAAGTTTGAAAGAGCAGTCTGCAGAGCAGGAGAGAAGGGAACGATTTTATTTCCCTGATAGATCAGGTCTTTGTCCCAGATGGATTTGAAAACCCACCAGACGGATTCCATGAAATTGATATCCATGGTTTTATAATCGTTCTGGAAATCTACCCAGCGACCAAGTCGGCCGATGGTTTTTTCCCATTCGTTCACGTAGCGATCAACGATCCCGCGACATTCGTCGTTGTATTTTTTTACACCATGTTGGGCAACGAAATCTGTCGCTGACATCTGCCATTTTTTATCAATTTCCTGTTCGATCGGAAGACCATGACAGTCCCAACCGAAACGACGTTCAACGTAATAACCTTTCATCGTGAAGTAGCGAGGAACAACATCTTTAAGAGTCGATGCGACGATGTGGCCATGGTGAGGAAGACCAGTCGCAAAGGGAGGGCCGTCGTAGAAGATATAGTTCTTTCCACCTTTGGTTTTCTCCAGGGACTTCTTAAAAATCTGCTTCTCCTGCCACATCTTAAAGATTGACCTCTCCGCTTCGGGAAACGAGAAGTTTTCATTCTGAGTGGTTGATTCAGGCAGACTCATGGGGGCTCCGGGCATAGTTAGGGGGAAAATGAGTCTCTACTCTAGCAGAAAAGGCCCCTATCGTAAATTTTCATCAAGGGTATCCGATGAGATTTCAGAAGGAAAAACCTCCCATGAGACTGTTTTTGTCGGCTTTTGCCGTGAGTCTATTTCTCTTGAGCATTGGTGCATTCGCGCAATCGGATTCCGTGCGCGATTTTCTTGGTCTCGAAGAAGAAGTTCTTCCGGATCTTAACGGACCTCAAAGGTTTACGACGGAACGCCTGCACGAAAGTAACGAATGGCGGGTCACAAGACAAGAAGTCGAAATTGATAAAGAGCCTTTGAAAGGTCAGAACTTTTCCATTATCCCATGGAAAGATCAGTCGCCGGAAAATCTTCTCGATATTCAAATATGGATGATCGAACGTGAAAGAAAAGATCTGGATCCTGACTGGAAAATCCGCGTGCGCGATCGTCGGCACACAGAAATTGTCGGCAAAGTACTGACCTGTCGCGGATCCTGTAAAATATTTCGCGGAGTCCATCCTTCACAGGCAAGTTACCGCTCAAAAATTCATGAAGGCGATGAGTTTCATATTGGTGAAGATTCATATGCGTGGATTTACTTGATGGATGGATCTCTTGTGAGGTTGTCTTCAGGTACTTCTGTTACTTTTCAGGAAATCAATGTTGGCCGTGAAAAATTCTTTGTTCATCTTCGTCTGAATCACGGACATCTCTTCTGGAATCCAAAGAATACGGAAGTTCTCAAAACTGAAACTTCTCCGGAGACGGATGGTGGCAGTCTTCCTCTGATGCTTCTTGAAGCAAATCAGCAGAACTTTGAACGTATCCGTTTTCAGGGACAAACCGATTGGGATCGGTTGATTGAAGCGTCTCATCTCGACGAGGCGGCGATCAAGGATCAATTTAAAAAGATCAATGAACTCCGCACGGCCCATCAGAAATATAAAGATTTTAAGACTCAGGTCTTCGTTGTGTCTCCCAATCTTTCGGTAGATGCAACTCACACAAGCTTTGATTTTATCTCTCTTCTTGGGGGTAAGTCTTATCTCAAGAAAAGAGAGACAAGAGAAAATGAAGAAATGTCGCTGCATCTGCGCGGGTATCTCAATACCGACAATGTTTCCGTTACTGCTCAAAACTGGATTGAAATTTCCGAAAACGGAAGAGAGAACAAGGAGTTGAGTGATCCTCCGGGACACCTTCAGGTCACTGAACTGATCACAAAAAGAATCAAGACAATGGAGCTTGCCCGTGAGCTCTGGTTTAGAGATTTTACGGCACCTATGATTGACGCTACATCTGACGATAAAAAGCTCGGGCTGGAACATGGATACGTGCTTTGGGAGAAAGGTATCAAGGAAAGATTTGCATTCCTGACAGAGTATACTCGACGAATTGAAACGACGAATCTTCGCTCGATTGAAAACCTTTTGAAGCGGATGGATAATCCTCTCCGCCCTGATGCTATCCTGAGTGAAAAACACTATCAGGCTTCCTTAAACCACTATCTAAAAGGTCTCAAGACACGTTATACTGAAAAGAAAATGCAGGTCAGAGAAATGAACGACCTTCAGTACTATGTGTGGGCGTTACGACATGGAAAATTCCAGAATTAAATTCATTCTCGCGAGTGCAAGTCCACGAAGAAAAGAACTCATTGGTCATCTTGGCATCCCTTTCGAAATTAAAACGAAAAACATCCCAGAAGAGTCTTCGTCACAGAATCCAGTTCAATTCTGTGCGGATATTGCCGCAGAGAAGGGGAGAGCTGTGCTCGCCGACATTACAGGTTCCGGTCATGAATCCTTCATTGTCTCAGCTGATACGATCGTCTGCCTCAATAATAAGATCTATGGAAAACCAGCAGATGTTGATGAGGCAAGAAAGTTTCTCAGTGAACTTTCCGGTAAGACTCATTCTGTTTATACAGCTGTTTCAGTTATTCACTGGTCTCCAAAAAAACAGAGTACCTTTTCTTTGGTCGAAGAATCCCTGGTGACTTTCAATACAATCACCCCGGTGCTGATGGATAATTACCTCTCAACCGGAGATTCACTCGATAAGGCAGGTGCCTATGGGATCCAGGGGCCATCACTTACATTTATTTCCAGAGTCGACGGATGCTACTCCAACGTTGTGGGCTTTCCACTCAGTACATTTGTTCTGGAATCAGAAAAGTACTTTCATTCTCTCTTCAAGGACAAAACCTCATGGTTAAGTTTGTTTTAGTATTCTCTCTGATTGTTTGTTCTCTTTCTGCGCAGGCAGATTTCTTCGGATTCGGCGGAGGGAAGGACAAGTTTGAAAGTCAGATCCCCGGGCTGGTGGAAAAAATCCGTGCGCTGAAAATGTCGGCTAATCCGTCTTTTGAAGATGAATTCAATAAGAGTATTCAGGCCCTCGAGAATAAAGTGGAAGAAGAAAAACTTTTTTGTGCGGGTGAAGCTCAGGATGCAAAGGGCAGATCACTTCCACTCGCTCAGAAACAGCTCTGCTTTCGAGAGCTCAAGAAAAAATATCTGGAAGCAGTGGATGTGGTTTTTGAAGCAAAGAAGAAGTACATGGGCATTCTACACAACAGACAATTGGAAAGAATTTCTGAAATTCAGAAACAGCAGGAAGCGGATATCGAAAAAAGCTTCTGATTATTGACCAGAAACTTCTTCAGATTTCAGGTTCATCGTTGCAACAGCAGTCCTAGGCTTAAGACTTCTCACAGCAACCATTGAACGCATAGGGCGCAGGCTTTTGGCCTTTGCTTTAACTTTCAAAGGACCTTGGGCAACAATTCTAGATTCGACGTTTTCTCTTGTTTTCATAACAACCTCGGTTGGCTCATATTAGGCCTAAAACCTCAGTCGTCAACCGTTGAGGCTATAGGCGCATCAGATGAATATCCAATACGTTCTCCTGTTAAAGAGTATTTATACTTATCCTGTCGGTTATCATTCTCAATTACTTGAATAGAACGTAAGACCTTTAGGAATTCCACCATTATAGCACTCTAATCTCGGGCTTTTAAGAACTGGGGAAATTTTTCCTCCTTATGAAATCTCTCCCATATTAATAGGGGGAGGTTAAAATGAATAAATGTGATTTTCAGGGGTTAGGTATTGCTTATGCGAATAGGTTTGCTCTTATTTTGGACGTTGGTCTCGTGCGGATCGATTCAGAAGATGGGTTTAAGGACCACATCACCTCTCTTTAAGAACGCCGGTGATCTCATGATCCTGGAACGTGACTGGAATTTCTTCCGTGCCTCTGCTCCATCAAATCTCAAACTCAATGAACTTCTTTATCTGCAGGATAAAAGAAATAAAGTTCTGCAACTTTCATTGATCAAGGGTTATGCCGGTTATGCGTTTGCAGTTCCGGAAACTCTCGCTTTTGAAGATGAACTCACCGGTGTTGAAAATTCTGAGCACCGTCTCGAAGCGATCGACATGTATACACGTTCATTTGATTACGGGCTCGATTATCTTCAAGGAAGGGGAATCAAGAAAGAAAAGATTCTCGCCATGTCGGAAGATGAACTTCTTGAAGCATTAGAGCAAAGTTTGACTGAGAAAGATTACCCAGCTGCTCTTTATACCGCTCAATCATGGGGAAGCCTGATCAACTTTCAGAAAGATAATATGGTTCTTGTTGCACAGGTCCCGAAAGTGAAAACGATCTTTGACTGGGTCTGCAAAAAGAATCCTGACATTGAAAACGGCATCTGCGCCATCTTCTTTGCTCAGTACGAAGCTTCACGGCCACGTATGCTGGGTGGAGATCCGGAAAAAGCAAAAGTCCTCTACGGTAAAGCGATTAAAGAGAATCCCCGTAATCTTCTCATTCGCCTTGGAAGAATTCAGTATTTGATTCTCCCGACTCAGGAAGGTGAGGAGTATGAAAAAGAGGCCACTATTCTAAAGCGTGAACTGGCGAAGTGGGGCGACCTTAACCGCGATGAGCTTGGGAATCATTCTCCTTATCGCGCCCATGAGGAATTCAATCTTTTTAATGCCATTGCAAAAAAGAGATTTGAAATAATTGAACGAAATAAAACGAAAATTTTTTAAGGATAGAATATGAAACGATCGTTGATTCTGGCGGCCTTATTCCTTTCAGGTTTTGCATCAGCAGCTCAGCAGTTCAAGGTTGCGGCCCTGGTACCGGAAGGAACAACTTGGGGCAAGAGTCTTAAGAATCTTTCGAAAGAAGTGGAAGCTGCCACTGGTGGTGAAGTCACTTTCAAAATTTATTTCGGTGGTGTCGCCGGAGATGAACCTGATGTCTTAAGAAAAATCCGGATTGGCCAGTATCATGGCGGTATTTTTACCGGTAAAACTCTCGGCGATATATCCGGTGATGTCCGGATTATGGAAACGCCATTTACTTTTCTTGGAGATCAGAAAAAAGCAGGGGATGTGATGCAAAGACTCGCTCCATTGTTTAACGAATCTTTGAAACAGAAAGGATTCGTGAATCTTGGTTTTTATGAAGTGGGTTTAGTTTATCTTGTGACGACGAAGAAAGTGACAAGCTTGAGTGAACTCAAAGGAGTCAAAATCTGGTCATGGGAAGGAGATGAACTTGTTAAAGCGATGATTGAATCCCTTGAGCTTGTGTCTGTGCCTCTGGCATTACCTGATGTTCTATCATCTCTTTCAACGGGGATCATTAACGCTGCCTATGCTCCGCCTCTAGGCATTCTCGCTCTCCAATGGCATACAAAAGTAAAATATCTGGTGGATTTTCCATCTGCGTTTTCTATGGGTGCACTCGTTCTCTCTTCCAAAACCTGGGCGAACGTAAAACCTGAACATCAGCAAAAAATCATGGCCATCGCAACGAAACTTGTTAAAGAGGCAAATGATAAATCCATTTCTGAAAACGAAGCTGCCCGCGGAGCTTTGAAAAAGTCCGGCGTTGAGTTTGTTTCATTCCCTAAAGCTGATTATGAGAGAGCTGCTTCCCTGCGCTCAAAGGTGATTGAAAAGCTAAAAGGAAAATATATTTCCGCAAAAATGTTCGAGACATTTGATCAAGAAGTTAAAAAATGAAATGGGTTAAAACCTTTGATCAGATGCTTGAGAAGTTGAGCCGCTGGGGCATAGTTGCCTCTCTGTTCACTATCCTCCTGCTGGCCGTCTCGGCCATCGTTATGAGATGGATGGGTCAAAGTCTGATGTGGATGGAACCCCTCACGCGCCATCTGGTTTTTCTCTCTACTTTTCTCGGTGGATCTCTCGCCACCAGCCGTAACGAGCATATTAAAGTTGATCTCCTTACCAAGCTCATCGAGAAATCACCGTCTCGCGCTCTTCACTGGTGTCATCGGAATATCGTGACCGTTTTTTGTTTTCTGGTATGTTTTTACCTTACGCGCTCGGGATGGGATTTCTATCTTTCAGAAAAAGAATTTGGCGCTCCATCGTTTCTTGATATTCATAGTGCCTGGCTTGTGGGGATTATCCCGGCGGGTATGGCACTCATCACTTTACGTTTTCTGAATCGTCTCCTTCTGAGTATCTTTCAGGGAGATGCCCAGTGAGCATTTTGATTTATTCCAGCATTATGCTGATCGCAATGCTTGGTGCTCCGATCTTTGCCGTCATGGCAGCACTTGCGATGGTGGCATTTACTTTCAGTGGGGTTGAACTCTCTGCTGTATCGGTTGAGATCTACCGGCTCGCAAGTGCGCCTACAATTCTTACGATTCCACTTTTTACTTTCGCAGGGTATGTTCTTGCAGAATCTAAAGCACCTGTTCGGCTTCTTAAACTTTCACGTGCCTTATTGGGCTGGCTCCCAGGTGGAGTCGCGATCGTCTGTCTTTTCGTCTGTGCATTCTTTACGGCCTTTACAGGAGCCTCGGGAGTAACGATTATCGCTCTCGGCGGACTTCTTTATCCGATTCTCATCCAGGAAGGATACTCTGAGAGATTTTCTCTTGGTCTCATCACTACCTGCGGATCTCTGGGACTTCTCTTTCCTCCAAGTCTTCCGATCATTCTTTACGGGATTATTGCGAAAGTTGATATTGATCAGCTCTTCCTTGCTGGCCTAGTTCCAGGAATCATCCTGATGATTATTCTTGGTACTTATTCCGTTTATCAGGGAAGACATATTAAGAAAGAGAAGCACAACTTCTCATGGAGCGAAGTTACAGCGTCCATCTGGGATGCACGCTTCGAACTTCCTCTTCCGGTTCTTGTTCTCGGTGGAATCTATGGCGGATTTGTAACGGCAACTGAAGCCTCAGCACTGTCTGCTTTCTATGTTCTGATCGCACAGTGTTTTTTCACACGTGACTTATCCCTGACAAAAGACATTCCGAAAGTTATTGTTGACGGTCTTACTTTGGTGGGGGCAATCCTTCTGATTCTTTGCTGTGCCATGGGACTGACAAATTATCTCGTCGATGAAGAGATTCCGATGAAGATTCTCGAGACGATGCGCACTCTCATTACGAATAAATGGATTTTCCTTCTGGTCCTGAATGTCTTCCTTCTGATTGTCGGTTGCCTCATGGATATTTTCAGTGCGATCATTGTGGTAGTGCCATTGATTCTTCCAATTGCCGAGCAATTCGGAGTGAACCCATTGCACCTTGCGATTGTTTTCCTGACGAACCTGGAAATAGGTTATATTACTCCACCGGTAGGGATGAACCTTTTTATCAGTTCCTATCGCTTTAACCGCCCAGTGCTTGAACTTTATAAAATCAGTGTTCCGTTTCTCTTTTTATTAATCCTGGCCCTCATAATTATAACGTACATACCATGGTTTACTTTGTTCTGGTTCAATTCATAAGTCTACTGTTCGCAGCGACACCTGCGACGGATGATCGTATCTTCAAGGAAGCTTATCTCGGAGAGAAAAGACTGGATCACTATGCCGGCCGGTATGATGCTCTTGTGGATATGAATATCTATTCAGGTGAAATCAGCTTCCGAGACGAGAACCAGAATCGCTCTCACTTCGCTCCTTATCTCTTTAACGTTGAAGACGATTACCTCGGTTTTATGAAGTCTGAAGTGAACAGTGCTTTGAGCTGTACCAACGAACAGTTTTCCCGCCATTATGAAGACCTGCGTTTTGCTTACCGCCTTATCACTTTGAGCTATCTTCTTGAGGGCCAGTGGCAGATGAAGCTCACTTCAGATAAATTCCGCTTGAAGAATGGTTGTACATTTAATCTCCAGGAATGGACGAAGACATGTAAGCCACGAAGTCCGGAGATGACTAAGTTCATCGATCGCATCCGTCAGTACGACCCGAAATATAATGAAGCCCTTCCGGTGAATTACGATCAGGTTGCTTGGAACCGCGAGATGAAGGCCGGACTCAATATCTGGTACTCTCAGAACCGCCTTGCGAGTGAGTGTAAACAGAGCGGTTGTTACGCTCAGGATCTTGAAAAAAAGTTTCAGAACGCCTGTGAAAAAGATCAGGAATTATTAACAGTGATTTGTTCAGAACAGGATGAACTGTACGGCCTATCGGAACAACGAGATGCTTATTATCTGCTCGCTCGTTCAAACATCATCAATACTTTCAATAAAGATGGGGAAGCTCTTGGATGTCTCAGAAGATTTTCCGAAGTCCTCTCGCATCGGGAATCTCACTATTCTGCGTTAACAAAACTTTTTCCGACGATTGAATCGTTCTTGATTGAACGCTATCAGGAAAGATTTATGCAGGGCCGAGTGTTTTTTTATGGAGCTGCCAAAGAGTTTGAAGAAAAAGGCCTGACTGAAATTTTCAGCAAGATAAAAAAAGAAGAGCCTAGGCCGGTTGCCGTTCTACCGGAACCAAAGAAACCTGATCCTGTTAAACCGGATGAGCCAAAGGTGGTGAAAGTTCCGGAACCTCCAAGACAAGTCGTCGAAGTTAAAGTTGAGAAGAAAGAAGTTGATACGATGAAACTGAAGAGTGCATTCCTTCAGGCCGCAGAAATTCGTTCAGCTCAGGACCTTGATAAGGTCGAAGTTGATATGGTTAAACTTCGTTACGATTACGTTTTCAGCCTGAACATGATGAACGATCTTTCAGTGAAGCTGAAAACTTTCATGACCCGTGATGCGCTTTCGGAAATGCTTGCTTTTGACAAACTTGGAACTGTTGAAGGTCCTGTGCCACTTCTTTTCCTGAAATTCCTTATCGATTTTCAGGAACACCAGGGCCTGTGGAACCTGATTTCTGTCATTGGCGATAAATTTTATGTCAGTAACGACATTGATAGCAGATTCAAAACAAAGCCGGAGTTCATTCAGTTATTGAACGATGAATCGACCCGCAGACAATGGCAGCTGAATATCATCAAACCATGAACCCGTAATTCTCCGGTTATCTGAGCCGGTACTTATCTCAACAATAAGACCTGCGCTATTTCTGCAACCGTCTAAGGTGAAAAAATGATTCGTGCCACTGCCGAGAGGTCAGGTCACTGAAGAAGGCAACGTCATCGTAACTGATTAGTTAAACCATTCGACTTTGATCACATGGGCCTTGCTTGCCAATGCAGCAGTAAGGCCAACTTGAGAATCCTCAAAAATTAAAGTCTCTTCAGGACGTACACCAGCGATCTTCATGGTATTAACGTATGGCCATGGGTCAGGCTTGTGAGTGGGACAATCATCTCTTGTGACAACAAGATCAAAGAAATTATCGAGCTCAACAAGCTTCATCAGCTCTTTTGTTACGATCTTCTCACTTGATGTTACGAGTGCTACATAGAGACCTGCATTTTTTATTTCACTCAACAATGAAGCCGTCTGAACTGGGTAGTAATCGGAAGGAGTTAATGGTGCCAGAATCTCCAGAAAATTTTTATTTTTCGTATCGACAAAATCCTTAACGGTCCATTGTTTGGGAAACCCATTCCAGTACTTAATAATATCAAAAACCAGGTAGTCGGCCTTGCCATGCATGAGCGCATGAATTTCTTGAGGTCCGTGAGGTGGTCTGATCTGAAAATCACGGCCAATTTTTAACATGGCCTCAGTATGGTACTTTTCCGAGTCGAAAAGTGTGCCGTCCATGTCGAAGAAAATGGCCTTGAGACCGGCAAAAGTCTTCTGCAGGACTTGCAGATCGGGAATCGTCGTAAGAGAAAGTGGGTGAGGTGATGTCATAGAGATAATTCTACCTGCGGTTCCGGGTTTTATCCAGCGATTGCCGCAGGGAGCATCCATTCCTTTTTCGTCCCGTTTGAGTTAAATAGGAAGACCTCAAATAAGGATAATTTTTCATGACTGACCATTCGGCCAAAAGAGACCTCTTAAGCCAGTTACTTTATGAGGCCCAATCTTATAAAAAATTTGAAGATATCGAAAAACTTGTCGAGACCGGCATGGATCTTTCGATGATTCCTCTTCAACCTCTTTATGTTTCTCTCCAGAATACCTCCCCAGATCAGATCGCTGCCATTCTTCCAAAACTCTCAAGCGAACAACGCCAGGCCTTGCGGGATGTGGATCTCTGGAAGAAAGATAATCTCGATCCTGAAGCTGCGTTCGAATGGTTCGAAATTTATTCCAAGTGCACAGATGATGAAGTTGTTCAGGAATTTGTGGAGAGTGAAGATTTTCTTCTCACACTAAAAAACCAGTTCACTGTCCAGACTTTCGATGCTGAAGATCCCATGTATCCCGAAGGCAATAACTACTTTCTGACTGAAGATAACCAGCTCCTTATTGAATACCCTGAAGAGTTTACGATGGTAAATGAACTCAAAAGTTTCATACGAAGGCTTTACAGTGAAAAAGGCGTGGAAAATGCCTACGCTTTTCTATTTAAGATGGTTGTCGATTCTTATCAGATGATGGAAGAAAATATCTATCAGGAAAAAATTGAACGTCTTCGTGATTTTGGTTTCGTTGATTATTACGAAGCTCTCGGCATGGACAGTGCTCTTTTGTCTGAGAGAGAAATAGATGTTTTTATTAAGAATAAGAAATCACTGACTGGTGCTCTCGATTCGCTTTCTGCAAATCAGAGTCTCCATTCGTCATCCCTTGTCCCTTTTCAAGGAGGCATGGATGACCTGAAAGACTCATTGAATCAGGTTGAAGATGAAATGAGACAGCAGTTTCTTCATTTTAACTTCGTCCGCCTGATCAATGCCCGCATGACTCTTGAGGATGCACTTAAAAGTGGCTCTACTGCGATGGGAAGAGTAGGGAACCAGACAAGACAATCTCTTGAACTTGGTCACGCCTATGCCCTTTCTCATTTCCAGGCAGGACCAAAGGCCACAAGCCTTTTTGAAGCTTTCGATTTCATCGATCTTTACAGGATTGGCCACAGTCTGCTCGCCGTTCAGAAAAAGAAAATGAAGAAGGCCCTAACTGAAACGGGGTTTGATGAAGATGAAGCCTCATCATTCCTGGGAATGTATTGGAACTCATTTCTTGAAAACACGGAAGAAGACATTATTCGCTATAAGTTTGATGGCAGTTCAAAGGCCCTCGAGATTCGAACCATTGAATCTTTTGTACTTTGGAAAAGTGCGATAACAACATTTACAGAATCCCTGCCATTCATCCAGAGTTTCCATCACGTTCTTCAGAACCTGATAGGAGAGGGATTGCTGAATGATGAATTTTATTTGAACTACGAAGTTGATAACATCGACTTCGAAGCCATCATGATTTCCAGCTTCATCAACTTTGTCGGCGGTTACTTCGAGACGGAGAAGAGAGGCAAGATGGGTGTGACCCTGAGCGAGCTTAAATCTTTCTATCATAAGTTTTTTACAAAGAATGGTGAGGAGTATCTTATAAAGGGCGAGGAAGATCCCCAGCTTCACGAAAAAACAATCGAGTTTGTAAAACAGTTTGGACTTGAGAAAGTTCCGGCGTTTGAAAAATATCTTTATCAGATCATGGTTGAGCAACTGAACGGTTATGAGATTGATGGTATGGAAGAAGAAGAATTCCGCCACGTCGGCGGCCCGATTATCCTGAATACAACGAGGAATTAAGGCTTCGGCGGACTGAAGAAAATATTGAAGACCTCTCCAAGAGATTTCCGGTAATTTGAATTTCTTCGATCGTTCAGGTTATAGAGTTCCATTCTCAACGCTTCAACTTCTTCTTTTTGGCTTTCCTGGAGTGATTTCCCCTGGGGAAATTTTGCCATGAGGGGAAGCTTGTCGGTTATGAGATTTTTAAGCTTACTCAGACGTTCTGAATCGTTAGTGAGAAAGGTAAAGTGCTCAAACGAAACTTCTTTCTTGGAAGGATGACCTTTCCCCATAAAGCTTCTGTCAGACTCACCTTCAATGAACTCTTCAAAACCACGAAGATCCTCAGGAGGTAACGGCTTTCTGAATTTTTTCTTATCCACGTTTCTTACCTGTTTTTAATTTCTGTAAAAGACCTTTATAAAACGAATACTCTTTCTCACCTTCATAAATCTGGCGATGGACCATAGCGTAGCGTGCAAGCTCTGTTCTCATAACCGCAGGATCAACGTTTCTGATTTCCTGGTGGAGAAGGCGGTTTTTCAAGGCCAGGTGTGTTTCCTTCACATTCATCCGGCCTTCTTTTTGCTGAAAAAACTTAGGGAGTTCCTCCTGCTTTTTCACGAGTTGCATGCCGGTGATGCTGGATTCAAGTTCACTGATGATATAGATGGGATAGGGGAATTTGTAGGAAATGTTTTCTGTCTCGAAGTAGTTTTCAATCATCCCGATTAATTGTCTTTGTTCCTCGCGACTCATGGATTCGAGGTGGAAGGCCACGGGTGACTTCATGTTCATCTCGGGATCGAGTTTGCTCAGAATTTCATCCGGGGAATCATTCTTCAGATGGATGTGAAGATAGACAGGTAAGTTCATATCTTATTTAACTTGAAATCCCTTCTGAGAGCAAGACAAGGGTCTTCCTGATTATGGAGGTTCATGGTTAAATATTGAGAGAGACATTAAAACTTGAAACTGAATTAGTCGGACTATGCACAGAATTGAACTTCCCTATGTTCCCATGCCCAAAGAGTTTGTGACTTTGCTGAAGTCAAATTTGTCTGTCGTGAATTCTCCGGAAATTATTTTCGAAGGAATTCGCCAAAATCGTGCTCTCTACAATGTTCTGGAAAATGCATTCAAAGAGTTTGATGATGGCAGAGGTCTGGAAAAGTTAATGCTTGCCCTTGGCTGGTCAAACTTTCGCGATCGTATGGCCAGTGTCTACGTTTATAAATCAATTTATGGTGAGTATCCTGCGAAGACGGATATGGATCTTGTTGATGATATCAAGGCCATTGAAACCAGATTCACAGAGCATGCAGTTCATAGTTACTCCCGGCTTTTTCTTCTTGGGTTTTATCTGAAACTCGCCCAGCTTAAAGTGCGCAATCGCGAGAACAACAGGTTTATGGAACTCAAGCTTCCCCATGAGATCGGAACTCTCATTGCGATCTCGGAAGCACGTTCGGAAAGACCGGACTGGTTGCTTTTAATCGTGTCGCACTTTCAAATCGCTTTCGGAACTAAAAATCTGATTAACGGTCTTATCGCGGGGAAAAAATTTGATGAGCTCTACGAACTCATGAATCCCGAACACAGAGAACTCATGCATAGGAATCTTCTCGCTTACGGTGCCAGCATCCAGGAAGAAGACATCTTCCTTTACGGAAAGGTATAACATGCGCTCAAAAATCAATGATCTCATCGATGAACTTTCCAGAAAGGCCGGGATCTCCGAGCTGATCATTAACAAGATTGATAACGTCTATGTTGAAAAAGATGGCGAGCTCATCCGTCTTGACGCTAAATTTTCTGAAGCTGATATCGATTCTTTCTGCCAGGAAATCGCAGACTTTAACAAAAAAGAGTTTTCTATTTCTTATCCCATTCTCGACGGTAATCTTCCCGACGGAAGTCGCGTGAACCTGATTCACAAAGATTACACTGGTTCCGTTCACGCGATCACGATTCGTCGTTACATGAAAAACATCAAGTCTTTTGACGGATCTCCCGGCATCTTCGGCTTAAACCAGGAGTGCACGGATTTTCTTAAAATGCTCATCCGTGCCCGTGTGAATATTATTGTCTCAGGTGGTACCGGTGTGGGAAAAACAACTTTTCTCAATTTGCTCCTTCAGGAAATTTCTCAGCGCGAACGTGTGATCACAATTGAAGACACCCGGGAATTACAATTCAACCTTCCTAATGTCGTGAGACTGGAAGCGCGACCAAGTTTTGGAACAAATGCCGGACTCACGATCCGTGATCTTCTGAAAAATACTTTGAGAATGCGTCCAGATCGCATTATTGTGGGAGAGGTCCGTGGCGGAGAAGTGTTCGATCTTCTTCAGGCCATGAACACGGGTCACGAAGGCTCGATGACTTCAGTTCACTCAAACTCACCTGGCGAGTGTCTTCTCCGTCTCGAAAATCTTTTCATGTTATCCGGGTATGAAATTCCGTT
>CAMCYI010000035.1 GCA_945883845.1 Bacteriovorax stolpii
GATAAGGGCGACAAAGGTGATACCGGAGCTGCTGGACCTAAAGGTGATAAGGGCGAGAAAGGTGATACCGGAGCTGCTGGACCTAAGGGTGATAAGGGCGAGAAAGGTGATACCGGAGCTGCTGGACCTAAAGGTGATAAGGGCGACAAAGGTGATACCGGTGAAAAAGGTCCGCAAGGCAACAATGGCTACGGTAACGGAGATCAGGACGCACCGGGGGGCTCGTGCTCACACAACAATGCTGAGAACCAAAATTGCTAGTTAAGATTCAAAGTTATTAAAACGAAGGGCCCCATGATTGGGGCCCTTTTTTATTGGTGAAAAGTTAAGCGCGCATTTTCCAAAGAAGTTGCGAAAGAAACGGACGTCTAGTCTCGCCCGTCGCAACCATAAGAAGTTTTGTAATTTTGAGATTCTCAGGATCTGTGAAAAGAAGAATGAGAAGTTCTTGTATGTAGTTCGTATTCAGAGTGACGTAGTTATCTGTCCCAACTCCGAGCTTCAGTCCTTTCTTCTCCCACCAAGAAAACGGGTGGTCTTTGTAATCGGTGAAACTTGTTGTGAGTTTGTTATTCGAACTCGGGAGAGCGATGAGGCCAACGCCCTTATTAATCATCCTGTTAAGAACATCGTGCTGGTAGTGTTCCACTTCGCGAGCGGTGTGAAACTTCACTTTCACAAACTCTCGTTTCTCACTCTCTGTTAAAACTTTTCCTGCAAAAAGCTTGTCTCGAATGTTGTCGTATTCACGCCAGTCCATGTCCATGAGCTCTTTCCAGTCGGAAGAATTTTCAACGACGATTTCACCATGTTCGTTGGCGAGAATCAGGCGGCGGTAGAGGGAGTGAAAATAAAAATTGGGATTGATCCCTAAAGAGAGACCGTGCTCGAGGGTGTCGATGTGCCAAATGTTGAGAGAGTTATCAACTGCCTGCACTCCCTTCTTAAGCGTGTGCCAAGTTTCGCCGTGGTGGGAGCGGATCGCAAAACCCTTGAAGTGCAGCTTCCGAAAGCCTTGCTGCATTTCCATGAAGTGGCCTTTTCGGTAGAGATCTCTTTCTGACCCGACGGTATCGACTTCTTTAAGATAAGGAATAAGAAAGGGGTAGTTCTCAAGCATCTCAAGGATGGCATCAACTTGATGCAGGAAGTGATCCTTCTTCGTTGCATAGTGAGCGGCATCGAAGAAATTGGCTTCTTTTCGAAAACACGGAGAGAGAACAAATTCAAAACTTGGATGCTCTGTCTTGAATTGCATGAAGCCTTCGTAGAGACCGAGGACGACGTCTTCTTCTTTGAGGTTTTCGAGTCCGGGAATCTGTTCATCCGCGCTCTGGTTGGCCCGTGAGAGGGTGAACTTCAAGCGAAGCATCCCAACGTTGAATTTGAGATAAAGCTCTGATGCCATGTGATAGGCAGCAGCCTTGTGCATCTCTCGCGTTGTAAGGATAAGTTTCGGAAGCAAAAGAATTTTTAAATAGCGATCAAAAAATTCATCATCTTTTAAGCGGACAAGATTATCTACATCTTCGATGGTGCGAACTTTCTCCGCAGTGCCTGCGCCATACACTTTATTTATGATCTCAAAGTAGACTTGTTTTTGTGGGCCCTCGAGCAGCTTCATCAGGTGCGGATGGATGAACTCCGCCGTCAGAGATCCGGTGAGATGGATGTGCTCTTCGATGTAGGGCTTGGGAAACTTCTTGAAGAAGTTGAATAGAGCATTTGAAACCGGATGGTCGAGGAGAGTTTTAATTTCTACTTCATCGTTTTGGAATCCAGAAATAAGGCGACGAAATTCTTGCAAAGACTTTTTCACCTGAGGGTGATCATCCTTGGCGTCTCCCATGACGGCGAGTTCGAGTGTATCGGAAAGTGAAATCCCGTTTGTCTCTGAAATGATTCTTGTAAGATGATCTGTGAGCAGATCGATTTTTGTATTCTTGGCCATATGGTCCTTGTAACGTATTTATCGGCAACTGCGGGAAAGAATTGAACACCTGAGTATGGTAGTCCATCCTTGATTTTAGCTCTTTAATGGCACTCTGAAAACGGCTAAGGGAGTGACTGTGCAGCAGCTCTTGGCGTAGACGCGAGGAGATCAATCAGCTTTTCACGGTTAAGTGAATCACGGCCTTCCATGAATGACAGCATGGCAGGAAGGGAATCAACTCCCCAGAAGAGTTCATCACCCACAACCATCGTCGGCACACCAAACGCACCCTTGCTGATAGCATTCTGGATATTTTGTTTCAGTTCAACTTTCGCTTCTTTAAAAAAACTTTTTTCGTACAACTCGTCGGCAGGTAATCCTTCTGCTCTCAGAGCTGCAAGAAGTTCTTCCGGCTCTCCCATATCAATACGCTTCTGCCATCCGGCCTTCCAGAGTGCACTGATGACCTGAGGCTGGAGTTCACCAGAAACACCCTTGAGTGCCAATCGAAGTGAGTAGAGTGAATTGAAAGGATGAGTTTTCGGAGTCGTGAAAGAAATCTCGTTCTCTTCAGAATATCGCAGACATTGTTTCAGTAAAAATTCACGTTTTGGTTCGACTTCTCCCGGGCCTTTGATCCCCCAGTGATTGAGAAGAGGGCCCAAAGCAACAGGGTAGTAGTTAACGTTGAGTGATTTTTCTTTTTTGAGATCTTCCAGCTTGAGCCAGGCGAAGTAGCTGAAGGGAGAGAGGAAATCGAAGAAAAAATTCAAGTCTTTCATAGGCTTAGCAGGATGCTTGAAGAAGCCTGCCTTGTCCACTCAACATTTGTCTTGCAAATTATTCGTGCTCTGATAAAATAACGCATCTCGAAAATTGATTTTACTCCAGCGGTAGCACGTTCCTCCTCGTTGCACGTATGTTGAAAGCCGGATGAGATCGACCTTAGGACACAATGTCCGTACAAGGGTATATTCATGAGAAATCTTTTCGCTAAAGTCGTCACAATCGTGATGATCTCTGTCTTTTCTGTGTCATGTGGACAAAATGGTGGCGGTGTTCTGAGTGGGGTCAATGTATCGACCACTACCTCAGCAAACAACGAAATCATGCTTTCTCTCAGTGCCAATATCAACCTTGGTGCAATGTCTTTCGCTGCGATCTCTCTTCCTATCATTAACCCAAAAGGGTCGAACCAAATCGGAACAGTGGAACTTGTTCCAGGGCTTGGTGGTGTGAACATGATCAAGATTTCTGTGAACATGTCTGAGCTCGTTGGATACCAGTCTTCACAAGCAGTTCTTCCAAACGGAAACGCGATTCCTTTGATTGCTAACAATCAGACGATTGCTGTTAACCTTGGAAAAGGTGCAAAACTCTATTTAACAATCAGTGGAAACGTAACAGCTATTGGTGTTGCTGTTCCTATCTCTGCTTTCGACAGCATTGGTGCAAAACTTCCTGGTCTTAACTTCTTCCCGGTTGTTGCTTTTGATAAAGTGATCGCTACTGCAGGGATTTTCACAGGTGCAAATGCTGGCCAGAACGGGATTGCTCTGGTTGCCGATGTTTCTCAGATCGTTAAACTTGATAACATCCTTTCACGCTCTTCTTCATCAGCAGTAGCTTCTAAATCACGTTCGGCAATGAGAACTAAAGCGCTGGTTGTTAGAGAAGCTGCTCCTGCTAATGACGACATCCAGTTGAACTACGACTCTCAGAAACCAAGTGCGGCCAAGGAAGCTAAACTTAAATCGATGTTGTTACAAATGAATGCTAAGAAAACAGTTCTTCGTATGCATAAATAAGGAATAGAAGCTTCAGGGATTGAGGCAAAAAAAAGCCGGCATGGAAGCCGGCTTTTTTATTTTCACTAGATCTTTTTAGATACGCGCATTTTTGAACTTGTTTTCTTACGTCTCTTATCAGCAGCTTCGAGTTTGAGTTTCTTCTTCACAGAAGGTTTTTCATAAGCTTCACGAGCGCGGTACTCTTTAACAATTCCGTAAGCATCACAAAGTCTTTTAAACTTTTTCAGGGCACGCTCAACGGCGAATCCATCAGTAATGTCGATGCGGATTTTGTCTTTAGCGTCTTTCTTCGTGTCGTAGGCCATGAATCCTCACTCTAAGTTTGTTCTAAGGTTTCGGTAAAAATATCATATGGCCTTAAAAAGGCCAGAATATTCCCCGAGGGCCTTTTCTAACCTGTGAAATTCAGAGTTTAAACGTCCCTAGAAAAGGATAATGGTCGGACGGAAGTGTGTTTTTTTGCTCCATGCGTTTTGGAACTGGGAGCGGCATACCCCGCATGTTCATGTAGCGGGGAAATACACATCCCAGAGGGTCTACCATGTGAGCGAATTTTTCCGAGAGGAAAAGATAATCAATCTGTTGAACGAACCTGTTTCCACCGCGGTTGAAATACACGTAACTGAATCTTTCTTCCTCCGGAACTTTCGCAAGGAAGGCAACGTCTTTTAAATCAGTCCGTTTATAAATTTGCTGAAACTCTTCTTCCGTATCTTTCTCACCAGCGTGACCGTTGAAGTCTCCGCCAATCATTACCGGTACACCGAGTTTTTCGAGGTCGAGGTAAATATCGACCAGTGCTTTGATCTCAAGGACTCGGCGGCTTCTTCCTTCAAAGTCTGCCCCTCTCATGTTGAGCTTGGACTTGATGTGCACAAGAAGGAGAATCATTTTTAGCTCGCCATTATTCTTGAGATCGAGACGAAGAACATCGCGGGAAAATCTCCACGCAGGTTCCGGCAGGGGATAATCCTTGTAGGAATGGAGATCGAAATGAAACGCAATTTCTTTTCTGACCAGGTAACCAAGATCAATTCCGCGATCAGAGTTTGAAGGCAGAGAAAGTGCGAGATACTCGTCGTTCAGAAAATGTTTTGAAAAATTCGCGAGAGATTCAGGGCCACCAACTTCAGTCATCATCACAATGTCGGCTTCAGACTTAAGAATGGAAAAGCCTAGCATCATACATTTTTCTTTCGACTTGTTACTGAACAAGGAAGAACTCATGAGCTGCCATTTAATCTCTGTCATCTCGCTCACGGTCTCATCCTGGTATTTATCCATGAAAAGGAAGAGATCCTGAGCGTTGAGGACCATGATTTTAAGGCGCGTGTCCATGAAGAAAGGATAAGGCCGCTTCATGCGCAAAGCCAATGGCTTTCTGCTTGGAAATCCCCGGATAAATCTCTAAGCTTATTCCAAAAGGAGTCTTCTATGGCACGCATGCTCATGCTTTTCACTTCGCTTCTGCTTTCCTACTCAGTGGGGGCCCAGGGAATTTCGGCAGCTGAAAGCAAACTCATGATCATTGAAGGCAAGAGACTCTGGCAGTCCCGCGATCAAAGGGAAATCCTGGAAGAGGCCCTCTCCAAGTTTGACCTGGCCCATGCCGGAGATTCAAAAAATACCGAAGTTCTGGCATATCTTGCACGCGGAAATTTTCTTCTCGGTGAATACTTTGCGGTGAAGGACGACGAAAAAATGCGCTTCTATGAGAAGGCCAGAGAGTATGGTGATAAAGGGCTTGCTCTCAACGAAGACTACAAAAAAGTTCTCGCTAAAAAAGGACCTGAGGACGCGATTGATAAACTTAAAAAAGCTGATGTTCCGCTTCTATTCTGGACGGCCGCGAGTTTAGGAAAGTGGGCGAAAGCAAATGGCGTTTTCTCTTCTCTCAAATATAAGGGCCAGATCCTTGCGATGATCAAAAAAGTGGAAGAACTCGAACCGGATTTCTTCCATGCTTCTGTTCCCCGCTACTGGGGCGGATTCTACGCTGTGGCCCCATCGATTGCCGGTGGTGACATGAAAAAAAGTAAAAAGAAGTTTGAAGAGGCCATCAAGAAAGCACCTGAGTATCTCGGAACACGCGTTCTCTTTGCTGAGCTTTACTGGGTGAAAGAAGAAAACAAAAAAGAATTTAAGAAAGAACTCGAGTTTGTACTCGCACAAAAGCAAAGCATCGAAGAACTCGCACCCGAAAATCGCATGGAAAAGAAAAAAGCAGAAATGCTTCTTGAAAAAATGGATGATCTTTTTTAATTACATGAAGAAATTGAAAGGGACTGCGATCACGAAAGCTACAGCCAAAATGAGAGCGGTTCCTACAAGTACGATGGCCATAATTTTATAAGGTATTTCAAGCATAAGTTCTCCTGACCCTTATTCTAATAGCGGGGGACTTCCGGGTCAACCTGGGTTGCCCATTCCTCAATTCCGCCTCTCAAAGATAAAGCGTCGAAGCCATGGAACTTGAGGAATTGAGTTGCATATGTGCTTCGTACCCCTAGATGGCAGTAAACAATCAGAGGTAATTTATCTTTTGGGAGTTCTTCAAAGCGCGCTTCGAGTTCGTGAAGGGGAATATGAATTCCACCCAGACTTGAAAGCTCTCTCTCATCGTCTCTACGTACATCCAGAAAATTGAAAGGCTTATTATCTTTTTTCCATTTCGAGACTATGGAGCAGGTGATCTCCATTATTTTCCTGAAACTTTTGTCTGCGTCTGGTTCATCACGACACTGTTTTTGGGCACACTTTCGACAATCCAGGTGTTACCACCAATGACTGAGCTGGCACCAATCACGGTGTCACCACCAAGGATGGTCGAGCTGGCATAAATCACAACATCATCTTCAATAGTCGGATGACGTTTTCGACTTTGCATCTTCTTCTTAACGGAGAGGGCACCGAGTGTGACACCCTGATAGATCTTAACGTTCTTTCCAATGTTCGCTGTTTCACCGATCACCACGGCCGTTCCATGATCAATGAAAAAGCTCTCACCAATTTTTGCACCCGGATGAATATCGATGCCGGTTTTTTCATGAGCATATTCGCTTAAAAGTCTCGGCAACAAAGGGATCCCGAGATTGTGAAGTGAATGAGCAAGGCGATGGACACAGACGGCATAAAAACCGGGGTAGGTGATAATGACTTCTTCCTTGCTGTAGGCCGCAGGATCGCCGCTGAAAGCTGCCAGGGCATCAGTATCGAGAATCTTCACGATCTCAAGAAGCTCTTCAAAAAAGGCTTCAACCTTATTTTCTTCTTCGCCTTTAAGTTTTGGATCAAGTACCGATACGGATTCTACATAACTTTTGAATCTCTTCTTAAGCTTTGTGACCTGCATGAAAATGTCGGTTTCCTCGCGCTTGCCAATGCATCCGCGCTCAGGAAACAGAAGGGCGATAAGGTCATCCGTGCTTTGGCGCACCTCGGGAATGTTCATCACAATCGAGGCCGAAAGGAACCTTTTTTGATGCAAAAATTGAGCGAGATTTGAAGACATGAGAAACCTTTTGCAGTATAAAATCAAAACTTTAATGCCTCTAATGATACAGGGAAAATAAATGGATCTGCGAGCGAAACTTCAGTCGAGAGGCCTTTTGCAAGTCATTGGAAATACACCCGTCATGAAAGTGCAGTCTCTCAGTGCTCTTACGGGCTGCGAGATTTATATGAAATGCGAGAACCTGAATCCAGGCGGAACGGTTAAAGATCGTCCAGCACTTCGCATGATTGTTGAGGCGATTATTCGCGGTGATCTTAAGCCAGGCATGCGCATCGTTGAAGGCACGGCCGGCAACACCGGTATTGGTCTCGCTCTCGTGGGTCAGGCCCTTGGTCACAAAGTCACTGTTGTTGTTCCGAAAGGGATGGCGGTTGAAAAACATAAAGTGCTGAAACTCTACGGTGCAGAAATCATCGAAACAGACGCAGTCATTTATCCAGATGAAAAACATTTCTTCCTCGTGGCCAAAAAAATTGGTGAAAGTAATCCTGAATACTGGTGGGCCAACCAGTTTGATAATCCGGATAACTGGCTCTCGCACTATCTCACCACAGGCCCTGAAATGTGGAAGCAGATGGATGGAAAAATCGACGCCGTCGTGATAGCCGCAGGTTCGGGTGGAACTGCTGCCGGTGTTTCAAAATACATGAAAGAGAAAAATTCCCGCATGAAAGTGATTCTTCCGGATCCGGTCGGTTCGGGAATTGTTCATTACTATAAAGAGGGTGCTTTCAGGACTGATGGGAAATACACCATGGCCGAGGGAGTAGGGATCACAAGAAGAGTTGCCAACTACGATCCTATTATCCAGGACGATGTCGTGACCATAGATGACCAGAAGATCACGAGTCTTGCGATGTATGTTCGCGAGCAGGAAGGCCTTGTGATGGGAATGTCTGCGATGTTAAACCTGGCTGGTACACTCTACACGGCCCTAAAATACGGCAAAGGCCAACGGATCATTTCCATTCTTTGTGATGGTGGTGAGCGCGCGATGTCGAAAATGTATAATCCGGAATTTCTCGCGGAAAAAAATATCGACGGATCTGTTCCGTCGGAAAAAGACATCGTGGAGATGTTTAAGTCATTGTAGGAAATTTCAACGAATAGATTTGCTTCATCTTCTCGTTTGAGATGGTCTTTCCATCGGAGTCATCTGCGTTATCAAACTCCGGCAAGGGCAATCCCATTCTTTGAGCAAAATCGCTATAAAAGAATTCTTTGTTCCTATGCTCATCAGATGACACATTAAAAATCTGCCCCGACACATTTTGATCGATAAGAGTCAGGATGAAACCTATGACGTCATCCAGATGAATAAGGTTCACAGGGTGCTTGCGTCCCTTGATATTTTTTTTACCAGAGAGTGATTTACCAGGATGTCTTTCTCCGCCGATGAGACCCGAGCATCGAAGAATGCACCAGCTCTTAAAATTTTCCTGAATCCATTTTTCTTCAAACGCAAGTTGAGTATCCATTTGAATTTCTGAAACTTCTGTTTTTAATTCTGAATGATTTCCATATACTGAAGTGGAGCTTACAAAAATAATTTGAACATCTCGTGGAATTTGAAAGCGCTTGAACCATTCAATCTGTCCTTCAAACGGAGGAATGTTAAGAATAACGGCGTCGGCTTCAAAAAGACTTCCAGGAGGGAGTTCCGGATAAACGAGTAGGTCGGAAGGAATGGACTGCGACTCAAAAAATCTTTTCTTTTCCTCACTCCGAGTGGTGCCCCGAACCTGATGGCCCTTTTTAAGTAACGTGAGGGCAAGAGGGTGTCCCAGCCACCCAAGACCCAGAATACTGATGTTCATAGAACTCAGACTAGCGTTTTGGGACCCCAAAGTCCTGTCTAAATTCTAGACAGCTGTCAGGAGATTAGACACGTAAGTACTTGGAATAATTGTTGACGCCTCCTGTCAAGAAAGGTTACAATGAATTCAAATGAGAAAAAATTAGGACGAATTTTTACAAACAGTAAACGGTATAACTTTTAGAAAAGGAACTTTATGAGCGCTCTCGAACTCTTCCACCAAGGTGGATTTATCATGTACCCACTGACGATCTGTTCAATCCTGGTCTGGACTGTCGCTATTCACAAATGGTTTTTTCTTAAAGCATTTAAGAAAGACTATCTGAAAATGGACAATGAAGTTCAGAACGCGATTGCCAGCAATAAAGTTGCTGATCTTAAGTGGGTTGTTAAAAATGGCCCGGCAGTTCTCGCTCGTGCTCACGAACCTCTGATGGAAGATCATTTCGCATCAGCGGATGCTATGAGTGATAAACTCAGCCGCAGAATCGGCGAAGTAAATGCTTACCTTAGAAAAGATCTCTGGATGCTTGGAACGATTGCTTCTTCAGCACCCTTCATTGGTCTCTTCGGAACTGTACTCGGGATCATGGACTCTTTCCGCGCTATCGGTGCAACTGGTAAGAGCGGATTCTCGGTTGTGGCAGCGGGTATTTCTGAGTCATTGATCGCAACGGCTGCAGGGATCATCGTGGCTGTTGTCGCGGTTATCTTTTACAACTTCCTCCAGACTAAAGTTAACTCGATTGCAGCAGACTTCCGTAACAAACTTGAAGACACAGCTGAAGTGCTGATCCTCACAAAAACGAGGAAGTAATTTATGTCGATGAACAGTAACAACAACGATCAGGACGGCATCGTCTCTGAGATTAACATGACACCGCTGATTGATATCATGCTCGTGCTTCTCATCATCTTCATGGTGAGTTCATCTGCAGCGATTGAATCGGGACTTGATGTGAACCTGCCGGAAATTAGTGCCGTGAGTGATAAGTCAGATGCGATCCTCGTGATCTCCCTGACGAAGGCCGGCGAAATCGCGGTCCAGGGTAACAAAGCAACTCTCGAAAATCTGCGTGAGACAGTAACCGAAAATTTAACGAAACTTAAAACAGATACTGTGATTCTTGAAGGTGACGGAGATTCAGATCTCTCGACAGTCATGAACATCATGGATATCGCGAGGAACGCAGGCGCTAAGAATTTTTCTATCGCCGCGAAACTCAAAAATCGGGGGGGCTAAAATGAGCTTCTACATCTCTGCCACGACAAAAATTGAAGAAGGCTTTCTCAAGAAAGCGTTCACTTTCAGCGTCGTTGTTCATTCACTCTTTATGATGATGACTTGGGAAGCACCAGCGCCGGAGAAGGATCTCCGCGATAACGCAATCAAGGTAGAGTTTGTACAGTTGCCTGAGCCTATGATCACGAAAAAAATTGTTAAAGTCGAAGCTGTGAAGCCGATGCTCATGTCCCCTGAAAAGAAGGTCGTGAAGAAGGTTGTGAAGCAGAAAATCGACAAGGGCACACTGAAGCAAGTGGCGAACTCGAAGCACCTCGGTGATCCGAAAGCCGCGAAGGTCCAGGACGTTCAAAAAGGTGATCCTGCAAGCAAGAACATGACGGCGTACAAGCCGGGTACTGACTTCAGAAAACTTCAGGCCGCGAACGTCGGAACCGGTGGCCGTGACTTTATGAAGACGGATTCTCTCGGTGGTGGTTCTGGTGATACCTATAAAGGTGGCGACTTTGCCATCAAGAGCCTCTCAGCTTCTAAAATGGGCAAACGCTTTACGATCAGCAAAATCGATGACGGTGGTGCAGGCACAGGAAGTACGGGTGGAGTCGGTGATGGTAGAGGCCGTGGTTTTGGTGATGGAACAATCACGGGAACTGTTGGTGGAACTCTTGAGAAAGCAAAAATTCTTACGAACGTAGGAAGTCTTACTGGTGCTACAACGGGAATCATCGGAACAAGTAAGGGTGCTGAAGGCCTTTCAACGAAAGGTACAATCGCTCTCGCTGGTACTCCGGAAGATACTGTGGTCATGGGAAGTATGGATCCAAATTTGATCCGTAAAATCCTTCTCGAGCACCTGGCCCAGTTCCGTTATTGCTACCAGAGTGAGCTCGAGCGCGTGGAAGACATTAAAGTTTCCGGTGTTCTGAATCTTAACTTTGATATCGGTCCGAATGGTGGAGTTAAGCGCGTAGATGTTACGGGAGCTGAGGCCATTAACAGAACGATTAAAGGGTGCGTTGCCGGCGTTCTTCGCGGTATCTCATTCCCTGAACCTATGGGCGGCGGAGTTGTTGAAGTAAAACAACCTATGAATTTTTACTCGAAATACAATTAATTCTCACGGGGGGAGTCTTCCCCCCGTTTTTACCTCCCATTGCTGCATACCGACAGCCTCTTTTTGAGATAGGATAGGAGCATCCACTCGGGAGGTTTCATGAAGACTCTTATCTTCTTATCCATCTTTTCTACTTCAGTATTCGCCGGCCACGCTGATCTAAGCTACGGCAAGCCAGGTGACCAGAAATATTTTCGCAATGACATCATGGATGGTAATAACACCGTTGAAAGAATCAGTCTCAACGTTGCTGAGATCAACAAGCTTCATGGTGAAATTGCTTCTATGAAAGCTGAGATGCTTCTGATGCGATCCGAGATCGAAGAACTCAAAAAGAAAAAATGAAATTGCTTTTCCGGACTCCGCTTCCACAGCCTGTGAAGGCGGTGGCCAAAAAATTCGACCGTCATCTCTTCGACTATCTCACGCCAGCATGGGCGAGTGTGAAGACAGTGCGCTTTGATGGTTGCAATGTGGGGGATGAAATCCATCTCCTGATGAAATTAGGTGGCATTCCCCAGGAGTGGGTGAGTGTGATTACAGAAACCCGGGACGAACCTCAGGAATGGGCCTTCGTTGACGAAGGAAAGATTCTTCCCTGGCCCCTCAAGGGCTGGCGTCACCAGCACAGGATTCTTCGGACCGGAGAGTTCCGTTGCGAGGTGATTGATGACATAACTTACGAGTGTGCGACTCCTGCCCTCGAGAAAATGATCTATCCCCTGTTGTGGGTGACGTTTTCGATGAGACCCGGCCGCTATAAAAAATATTTCAGGAATTGATTTATGAAGTTCATCTTTTTCTTTCTGCTATCGTTTTCTGCTTTCGCTGAGACGACGACCATCCTTATGCTGGGAGACTCGCTGACTGAGGGCTATCAGCTCACGCGTGAGGAGGCTTATCCGGCGTTGGTTGAAAAAAAGCTGAAAGCAAAAAACTTTGACGTTAAAGTTATCAATGGCGGAAGTGCAGGGGCCACGTCAGCGAGTGGTCTCAAGCGTCTCGACTGGTATCTGAAGGCGAAACCAAAAGTCATGGTGCTCGCTCTTGGGGCCAATGATGGTCTCAGGGGATTTAAAATACCAGAGACAGAAAAATTTCTCGCATCGACAATTGAGAAAGCTCAGGAGCGCGGAATAAAAGTTATTCTCGCAGGCATGCAGATGCCGACGAACTATGGCGAAGCCTACCGCAAGGAATTCGAAAATCTTTACCCGAAACTTTCCAAAAAATATAAAACAGGTCTCATTCCCTTTATCCTCGTGAATGTGGCCGCTGTGCCGTCTTTAAATCTTCCGGACGGCATTCACCCAAATGCAAAAGGTCAGGACATGGTTGCCGAAACTGTCGCGAAAAGCATCGAGCCACTTTTATGATGACCGTAAAAAATCTCCGTAAGAGTTTTGGCGAAGGTAGTACCCGCATTGAAGTCCTGAAAGGAATTACTCTGGATGTTGTGAAAGGGGAGACATTGGCACTTGTCGGAAAATCCGGCTCAGGCAAATCGACTCTACTCTCTCTTCTCGCGGGCCTTGACCGCAGTGATCATGGTGACATCGTTGTCGGTGAAAAAAATATCACAGGTCTCTCTGAAAAAGAGCTGACTCATTTTCGTGCTCAGGAAATGGGAATTGTGTTCCAGCAGTTTCATCTTGTCTCAACTCTGACCGCACTCGAAAATGTCCTTCTGCCACTGAGTATTCTTAAACGTGAGAATGCCCGGGAAAAAGCTGAGGCCCTTCTCGAGAGTGTGGGTCTCTCTCACCGTGCTCATCATCTTCCTTCTGAGTTATCTGGAGGGGAGAGTCAACGTGTTGCTATTGCCCGCGCGCTCTCGACATCACCTTCGGTTCTTTTCGCCGATGAGCCAAGTGGAAATCTTGACGAGGAAACCGGTACAAAGGTCATGGATCTCCTCTTTGAAATGGTCAAGAAAACCGGCACCACGATGATTCTTGTGACTCACGATCCTGATCTCGCGAGACGTTGCTCGCGCACTGTTCATCTCGAGCACGGGAGCCTGACTTGATTCAGAAGTTTTTCTTCACCCGCGAATTCCGTCGTTATCCTTTCTTCTTCCTTCTCCTGGGATCAACTCTTCTTCTTGGCACTCTTGGACTTGTCAGTATCAGCATCGTTGCGGGACAGGTGAAAACCCAGCTGGAGAACAACGCTCACAATCTTCTGACCTCTGACTTTGTTGTTTCTGCCCGAAGGGAATTATTTCCTGAAGAGCAGGCAAAAGTCTCGGCCATCCTGA
The DNA here is from genome assembly GCA_945883845.1 of Bacteriovorax stolpii. Taxonomy (GTDB): domain Bacteria; phylum Bdellovibrionota; class Bacteriovoracia; order Bacteriovoracales; family Bacteriovoracaceae; genus Peredibacter. The sequence goes on from CAMCYI010000035.1 coordinate 13,692, forward strand.
AAGATAAAAATACTTATCAGGTTACTGATCTCTATTCCATGGTCTCGCATCCGGTAAAGAATCAGACCCGGCTGGTGGAACTGAGGGGAGTCGAGGGGGCTTACCCTTTCTATGGAGACATCACTCTTCAAACGGGAAAGTTTTCGACAGATAAATTTTATGTTTCACGTGATCTCTCGGAACTGTGGAATATTCAAATTGGTGACATCCTTCAGGTCGGTGAAATTCAGCTTCCTGTGCAAGGGATTGTCATCAATGATACATCGGTAGGACTTCGTGGTTTTTCTCTCGCACCACGTGCCTATATTCCTCTCATCAAACTGACTGAGGCTGGACTTATGAAACGGGGCGTGACCGGTGGTTTCGCCCGGCATTTCCGTCTTCCAGGTCTTAGTACAGAGGACCTGAAAAAAATCAAAACCGAGATCTATGAAGAAATCAATGATTCAGCAGTCCGCGTGTCTCTTCCGGAGGACTCCAGCGAACAAACTGGCCGTGTGATTCATATGATTTCTAACTTCATGGCGCTCGCGGCACTGATTGGTCTGGTACTCTCTCTCGTTGGGATTTTTTATCTCTACCAGTCTCATCTTCAGGCGCGACTCAAAGATCTCTGCCTCATGAATCTTTTCGGCCTGACAAAAACAACGATCACAAGTTTTATTCTCGCTCAGTACACGCTGATTTTTTTCATCGTAATGATTCTTGATCTTCTCATTGTCATTCCCGGTTACAAGATTTTTGCACCGATGATTTCTCAAAGTATTGGTCTTGATCTGGGACCAAGTCTCGATCTCATGCCGGTTTTCTCCAATCTGCCGTTTCTCTTCGGACTTTCCCTTTCGATTCTTGTTCCACTTCTCGCGGGACTCTTGCGTACACCGATGGGTATGCAGCTAAAATCGGCCAAGATTTCACTCGGGCGTTTTCGCTTTTACGATTTTATTCCGTTCCTGCTTTTGCTCTGGGCATTCTCATGGCATCTCGCCGATTCCATGAAAGTGGGCTCACTCTTTTTCGCTTCACTCATCCTGGTATTTGTTCTTTCAACCATCGTTGTAAGAGGGCTGCAGATTCTCCTGAGAAAAACGACGGCCCATCGTGGTCTGCTCCTGCCGGATCTTCCGACCGGACTTGCTCTCAAGAGTCTCGCCCGTAGCGGACATCGTCTGACGTTGAGTTTTCTCTCGATTGCTCTAGGTGCCACACTCATTTCTCTCATTCTTCAACTTGACCGCATGATCCAGAATGAATTTGTCTGGGACAAGAATAAACCGGGTCTTTTTATCTTCGACATACAAGAAGAGCAGATTGATTCGTTCAAGGCCTTCGCTCTTGAGAAGAAAGCACCACTCGATGCGATCACACCCATGATCCGCGCACGCCTGATTAAGGTGAACGATGAAAAATTTGAGAAAAAGAAAAGTTCTTACTCGATGAGAAGTAAGGAAGACGATGATGACGAGCGTGTCCGCAACAACGGGCTCAATCTCACATATCGCAGTTATCTCACGGCCGCCGAAAAAATCGTGGAAGGGGAGCCATTTCCGAAAGAGCCGCGTATCACGGATGGCCCTGTCTATGTCTCCATCGAAAAACGCTGGTCTGAACGCAGTGGTATAGTCATCGGTGATAAAGTTCTCTTTGACATTCAGGGTGTGGAACTCGAAGGTGTTGTTCGCAACATCCGCGAAGTGAAATGGACATCGTTTTATCCTAATTTCTTTGTGACTCTTGAACCCGGTATGATTGAAGGTGCTCCGAAAACCTATCTCGCCGTTCTGCCGACTGGAACCCGGGAAGGAAAACTTTCTTTTCAACGTGAAGCAGCCGAAAAATTCCCGAACATTTCTTTTATTGATGTTGAAGAGCTCGTTTCAAAAATTTCTGTGCTCTTTGATAAGTCCCGGAAGGCGATTGAGATCATTTCTTACTTAAGTCTGCTGGTTGGTTTCGTGATCCTATACGGACTTTCTCATGATCAGGTTTACCGCCGTTATTACGACATCGCACTGATGAAGAGTCTGGGAATTCCTGCGATGGATCTCAGGCGCAATCTCCTCATCGAGTTCGGCTCACTTTTCTTTGTGGCCATGTCGATGGGCCTTGGCCTTGGGTGGTTAATTGCTCAGGTTCTCGGCCGGGAAATATTTAAACTCGGCCTAACAATCGATTGGATGAGGATGTTTGTCCCGGGAGTCTTCCTTCTGACTCTTTGTACGCTTACCATTTTAGTATCGTCGTGGCGCATTGTAGAAGCTAAGCCTCGCGAGCTACTGTCTCAGGGCTAAGTGCAACAAAACAAAAAGTGTGAGGCCCTTTTTCCTTCCCATTAACCCGCATCATCCCTTAAAATTTCTCCCATGCCTGACTTTAGCGAAGCCTCCTTACTGGCCTTCTTTTCACAGTATGCTTACCAACCGATGTACGTTTACGGTTTCATGGTTGCATTCATGCTCGCCAGTTCTTTTGGACTTCCGGTTCCGGAAGAAATCGTTCTCGTCACGTCAGGTCTTGTTGCACACATGGCCCACAATCCAGACAAGTATCCGCCGCCGTTTCCAGGCGCGCAGGGGGTGGACACTATTACGTTATGTATTGTGAGCACACTCGCGGTCTTTGGAAGTGATAACCTTGTTTATTTTCTCGGGAAAATTTTTGGTGGCCGCATTATTAAGACGAAATTTTTCCAGAAGCAAGTTGCTGGTGAAGGCTTCGATCGCATCAATCGCTGGTTCCAGAATTATGGTGGACTCGCCTGCGGGATCTTCCGCTTTACTCCGGGATTGCGTTTTCCCGGTCACATGAGCTGTGGTCTTCTTGGAATTCCTATCTGGAAATTTATGTTGATCGACGGGATTGCTGTTCTTATCTCAGTGCCTACCCAGGTTTATTTCGTTTCTAAATATGGTGATGTGATTCTGGATAAGTTGAAAGTCTTTAAAGTCTATATTCTCTGGGCGTGCGTCGGTCTTTTCGTTTTCTGGCTTGCGCGAAAGCTTTACCTGAAATATTTTCCTTTGAAAGCAGCCAGAGTTCACGTCGAAAATTTTCCTGAAAATAAATGAGTTAAATTACTTCCGCCAGCGGAAGTGACAACTATCCAATGAAAATAGTGCATGCCTCTTCAAGCTTGAGGGCCAGTTCCTTCCGAAATACAGCAATATCAGCATATGCGAAGATCACTTTCTTCTGAAAAGCCTTCGATGAATCAGCAAAATCCGGAAAATCCCAACTGACTTCAGAAATCAACGTCAGCTTTCCCTTATCCGGCGAGAGTCCTTCATGAGACGCCGCAAGCCTATACCTCACCATCGGCTTCTGCGCCTTCGGCACGCGCTTGGCGAGATCCATCACATGGGGCTTAATATTCGGATTCGGATTCTTCAGCGCATCGACCATGTTGCTCTCAAAACTCTGAGCTCCCCAGAGATTCTTCGCAAGCTGCTCTGTATGAAGATTTTTATTCTCAGCAGTCTCAAGATAACGATAATAAAAATTATCCATCGTCTCATAAAGAAACTTTTCCAGCTGACCAGCACTTTCAAAGTTATGTCTAACCTTGTTCTGCCATTCCTGGATTTGTTTGTCGTTGTCCTTCATGGTGCGTCCCCTGTAAACTGCCTGTGATGAAAATCATACGACCACGGGAAGACTTTGTCATACTGGAGAACTTCTTCGAACCTGAAGATGCACGGTTCTGGCTGAAACTCATTCAGCAGAAAGGACGAGACTCCCTGCGTGGCTTTCACCATCCGCCCCTGCGCCCCAATCGCTTCCACAAGGCTCCAAAGTATCCCGTGAAAAAATACATGTGCCTCGGCCTCTACTGGAATCCTGAAGACTACATGTACTATCCAATCATTCCTGAGAATGGTGAGAAGCCTCATTCCATACCAAAAGTTTTGCGGGAGTTGTGTTTTGAAGTCCTGCGGGATTTTTTTCCATGGCCCGATTACAGTCCTGAAAGTGTCATCGTGAATATGTATACGAAAGATTCTTCCATGGGTCTTCACGTGGATAAAGATGAGGATGAAGATCTGGCCCCAGTCATTGGTCTTAACTTCGGTTCTACCTGTCGGTTTTTTTACGAGGACGAAGCGGGCGAAATGAAGGATCTGAAAATACCAGGGAACTCACTTTATATTTTCGGCAACAAAGCGCGGCTCATGCGCCACGGTCTCGGCAGTATTTATGCGAAGACGTTATCAGAAGGATCAGAGTATTTTCTGGAAGATAAAGAGCGCTTAAACCTTACGGTCAGACAGGTTTTCAAAAAATGACATGTAGTTCGACTGGATCTTGTTAATCATAATCTCAAAAAGAGGCATGAGTTCTTCTTTCTTATTCATGCGACAGAGAGAAGAAAATGTTGAAAGAACTTTCTCGCACTCAACATTGATGGCCTCATGAACAGCAGTAATCGCAGCTTCGTACTGAGTTGTTGTCCATGGAATAGTTGCACCTGCATTACCCTTGATGGCGTACACAGCGTTGGTGAGCTCAGGATAGAGTTCGATGAGTTTCAGTGAAACATAGTTCATCTGGCCATTGATGATGTCCTGAAACGCAGGACGCCCACTTACAGTGAGTCCATCAACGATGTCGTCGGCCATCTGGAAAATGAGTCCGACTTTTTCACCGAGAATTCCCAGTGTCGCTACATCTTTAAAGTGAGCGAGCTTCGCAGGAGTTGTACAACACCAGCGAATAAGGCTTCCGGTTTTTTTGATTGCGATGAGTTCGAGGTCCTGAACTTCTACGCGCTCTTTACTTTTGAGATCGTACTGAAGCCATTCACCATCTGCGAGGTCCTGGATTGAACGGGTGAGATCAATCAGGATTTCGTTGTTGTTCTTGAGAGCGAGTTCTCCCATCACCGAAGCGAGGAGGTAGTCACCTGCAAGGATCGCTGTTGTATTGTTGCGAAGTGAATTGAGTGTGGGATGATTACGGCGTTTGTCAGATTCATCGATGACGTCATCGTGAACGAGACTTGCTAAGTGGGTGAGCTCCACGGCGCGGGCGTAAGCTGTAAGTTCGGCTGGCTTGAGGTTGAAGAGTTCGCCCACAAGAAACAATAGTCCCGGACGGAATTTCTTCCCACCGGCGTGAACCAGGTCGTTGAGCTCATGAGTCAAATTGCTGGTCGTCGTACCCGTCATTTCGAGTTTTAAACCATCAAGGCTGACTTTAAGTTCCTGGAGTTCCATATGTCGGTCAATTTACGTGAAGCTTCTTAGTTAGGCAAGATAAGGGTCTAAGTTTTGTAGCAATTTCCCGCTCTCATTGCTCCTTTAATTTCAGGGGTTTTAGTTCCATAATAGACTCAAATCAAAGGAGATATTTATGCGCGCTTTATTGATCATGCTTTGTCTAATGGGACAGGCCTATGCCCAGAATCTTTATGGCATCCAGGAAAAGAGTATCGAAGGGAAGGAATTCAACACAGATTCGCTGAAGGGAAAAGTGGTGATGATTGTGAATATTGCCTCTCAGTGCGGTTATACTACCCAGCTCGCGGCCCTTGAAACTCTCAACCAGAAATACAAAGAAAAAGGTTTCATCCTTCTTGGTGTTCCGACAAACGACTTCAATGGTCAGACGCCGGAAAGTGACGAAGGCATGAAGGAATTCTGTTCGAAAAAATACAACGTCACTTTTCCACTTCTCAATAAGCGAACTGTTCAAGGTAAGGAAAAGCGTCCACTCTATAAATTTCTCACGGAAAAAACGCCGAAAAAATTTCAGGCCGAAATCGGATGGAACTTTGAGAAGTTTCTCGTGAACAAAAAAGGCGAAGTTGTCGGAAGATTCCGTCCGTCTCTCGCTCCGGATGATAAAAGTATCACTGAAATGATTGAGAAGAATCTCTAAGAAAGAACCTTCACATCGATTGGCCTTGTCATTTTGAGAGTCACATCTCTTTGTGGGAAGGCCATGTCGATTTTGCTCTCACGAAACTTCCGGTCGATTTCAAAACGCATGCGACTTCTCATCTCAGCGAGACCATCAACCTGGCTGATGTCACACCAGAAATGCAGCTGAAAAGTCAGAGTACTGTCAGCGAAATTTTCAAAAAAAACTTTTGGTGCTGGCGATTGTTCAATTCCTTTCGTGTTTTTCATGATGTTCATGCAAAGAGTTTCAACAAGAGTTGTATCGGACCCATAGGCAACACCGAAATCAATATGAGATCTCACAATTGATTCTTCGAACGTCCAGTTGAGGACACTTTTCTCGAGGAAAAAACTGTTCGGAACGACGTAAACTTTATTCTCAGCTGTCTTGATTTTCGTACTGCGTGTGTTGATCGCGAGGATCGCTCCGCTCATGCCATCGATGTCGACAACATCACCAACTTTAATCGGTTGCTCAACAAGAAGAATCACGCCTGAAATAAAGTTATTCACGATATTTTGTGAACCAAAACCAACTCCGATGGCCAGCGCTCCACCGACAACCGTAAAGACGGTGAGGGGAATGCCGGCGACGGTGAGTGAAAGTGTCACGAAACCGGCAAAGGCGCCGTAAAAAGCAAAAGTTTGATAGGTCGTCTGCGAAGCCTTGTCGTCGACGATTTTCATGATCAATTTTTTATTAATGATCTTAACAACCAGACGCGAAAGTCTTGCTGCGAACAGGAGAAGGGTCAAAGCGATTATCAGGTTACCCAGACGAATGTCGATCTTAGCGAGAGTGAAGAGCTTATGTTTCCAGAGAAAGCCGATGAGGGTGCTGATTTCTTGCCACTGATGTGACATTGGATTCTCCACGAGTTAGCTGTGTTTTAGAGCTGTAAATTTGTCACGGGGCATGGACTTCGTCTAGTGTTTGCTATACAAAACTCAGATGACTCATAGGTACTCCTTCCACCTGAGCCTTGCTCTCTTGATGCACGCCCTGATCCTTCTGGCCGGCATTCAGTTTGCGTCCACTTCCAAAGAACAGGCCCTTCATCAGGATGCTTTCAAACTCCAGCTTTCGGGCCGCGAGATGAAAGGTACATTGGCGAAGCTCATGACGAAAACTTTCACTCCCCCGATTGAAGTTAAAACTAAGCGGCCTGCTGCTAAGGCCCCTTCAGAACCAGCGGCAGTTGAACCGTCAGTGGCCGCTTCATCAAATGAAACAACATCAGGTACAGGTAACGGCAAACCCGGAAGTGCTGCCTTCGCCATGGGTAGCGTGAGCGGCACTCGTATCGCTGACCTCAAGACTCTTTACCAGGCCGAGCTCCGGGCAAAGATTGATGCCAATAAATTCTACCCTCCCATCAGCCGGCGCTTAGGCCAGCAGGGGACAGTGGTCGTGTCCTTTACGCTCTCCGCAGACGGTTCAATCACTGATATAAAACTTGAATCCCCCTCTGAATTTGGGCCATTGAATAAATCCGCCCTCGATGCGGTTAAGAGAATCGGTAAGTTTAAGGCGATCCCAAAAGATTTAGAAATGGATGAAATGAGACTGAAAATTCCCATTCGATTTGTTACGCTATAGGGATATATGAACGATTTATGTACGAAAGAAAAAATTCTTAAGACTGCCCGTGTGCTCTTTGCGGACCATGGTTTTGAAGGGACTTCGGTTCGTGACATCGCCAAGATTGCTGAAGTGAACGTCGCTTCTTTGAACTATCATTTTTCAAGCAAAGAAAATCTTTTTAAAGAGATCGTTACTCAGGGCTTCGGCGAGTGCGCGGCTGAGATGAAGGCCTACTGCTCAGCTCATAATCCTCGCCTGGAAGACGCCATCGTCCATCTCTTCCAATACTTCCTGGGCAGCTCTCACGACCTCGTGACACGTTTTAAGATCCTCATGTCTGTGAAACATAGCCAGCATTTTTCAGTAGGCACTGAAGATGAAAATTTCGGGCCACCCGGCGGAAAAATTATCGCTGAAATGATCGCCGCTGAAGCCGGACGGCCTGTTTCTCAGGAAGACATGGCGTTTGCCCTTGGAACTCTTTACGCTCACATCACTCAAGTCGCTCTCATCCATCACTGTCTCTATAAAAACGTTCCGATGGAAAAGTATCCCTACCGTTCTGTGGAGGCCCTGGAGAAGGGTGTCCGCCGTCTGACCGCCCTCATTTTGGCCGATCTTAATACCTCCAAGGTCTAACCCTCCGAATTCAAAGACTCTTTCTTTTTTACCTGCTTAGAATAGCGCAACGCGTTGTGATGGTATGTTTAAGATCCAAAGAAGGACACTTTATGCGCGCACTCTGGCTCACACTCGGATTCGTCTCGTTCTCACTGCTCGCCCAGGACAGTGTATCTTTCCGCAATGACCGGGAAGGGACGAGTTTTTATTCGGGGAATTCGTACAGAAGAAATATAGAAGACGCGAAGCGCGACTTCGACGGCGAAGAGATCCTGACTGCATATAAGGATGCACTTCGTTCAACTCCCAATCTTTGTGTCTACGACATCAATCAAAAAGTACGAACGTCTCTTGTGACTCTCAACCGCCACTTCGATAACTACGAAGGTGCTGTTTATCTTTTAAGAGAACAGAATGAGATCGATGACGTCGCTGCCAGCATTCTCCTGAAAGCACATAAGGTTGTGACGACAGTTGTTTATGACAAAGATGAAGCGAAACTTTCAGGTGCTGGAACGGGTGAAAAGCTCCAGGCTAACCTTAAGCTCGTTACGGAATTTGAAAAGAAGCTTGCTACAAGATGTTTTGATGAAGCTTACATGGGCCTCTTCTCTGACCTGAAAAAAGACGACAAGAAGTTTGACTCTAAAAATCTTGAAGCCCTCCTCAACCAGGCCAGGAAGAAAAAAATTATTACAGAAGCTCTTTATGTGAAACTTGAGCAGGCCCGTATCAATGAACTTGAAAACGGCGGCATGACTCTGAAGGATTATTCTCAGAAGTTGCGCATCCTTCGTTCTCAGTTCCCGCTTCGTGACCAGAAAGAGCGCAGTAATTTTATTGCAACGAAAGCTGACAAGACGAAGATGAGTTACCGTCAGCGTCTCTTTGAAAACTACTCTGAAATCCAGATCGCTCTCATGGCCGACATGATGAGAAAGCTCCGTCGTCGTCTGGAATCCAACAGTATCGAAATCGTCATTCATAACCGTGACCAGTCAACGGAGACCATTCCTCTTGAACCGATGGAGCGCTTCCGCTTTGCGATCAAGAAACTCCGCTCTGAGATGACTCTCTTGAAACTTAATAGCCAGTTCGCCGGCCGCTCACCGGACTATATGGATCTTATCGCAGCTTCTTATGAAGTGAGTTTTGTCGCAGGATCTGAACTTGAACAACTGGCCGGCCTTGAGGACATCTGGAATCCGAAGAAAACGTTCTGGGAAAAAGCACAGGTGTGGCTCAGAACTTTCAGCTCTGTGGCAAGTGTTGTGATCCCGCCTCCATATGGATTCGTACCAACACTCATCCTTGTAGTGATTGAAGCAACAGTAATTAAAAAAGACGCAGATCCGGAAGATAACGGGAGCTTATTCTAATGAAAACGACAAACCTAATCCTGAGCTCCTTCCTCTTCGCAAGCAGCGTGTTTGCGAGTGAGTTCTCAACGACTGCTCTTATTCGTGATGATAATCACAATCCGAAAGTTGACACCGTAACCCTCACAGACCTTGAGAGTACAGAAGCTTTCGACGGAAAATACTTTAAGATCGTAAAAGGCAAGGAAGAGACAGCGGTGAAATTCAACGCTGATGAACAACTCCGCCTGCGTGCTGCTACAACCTATTTCCATTTGATGAAGGCACGCAATTTCTTCGTAGATGTTGTTAAAGCTGATTATGTTGCGAACTTCCCGAAAATGACGATCAGAATTGAGCATTCAAATCAGTTCTCTGAACTTGGGCATTTCACCAACGATGCTTACGAGCCACAGTTTAACAATGCTCTCTCAATTCCTGCAGGGAGAGGCTATGCTCCAAGGAATGTCGCTCCATGGGGTGCGGAGATCTGGTTCAGACCTTCTAAGAAAATTCATATCAATGATCTGAAAGTGAACAATCTCGGCACCCAGGAATTCAGTGTGCTCATGGCGAGCTTCAGAAACCAGATTCACATGCAGTCCCTGAATAAGTTTCTCACAAACGTGATCGTGTCTGTAACGGACGAAGCTTCTGAAGTGAAACCATTCTCTTCAGAGAGTCTGATCCGTACTGTGGGAGCATCACTGATGCTGGAGCTTGGCTTCCGTGCAGTTGATCCTGTCACAAAAGCACTCTCACGCAAATGGTACTGGCTTGATACAGCGATGGTTCCTGAAATCATTTACCACGAGTACGCGCACATCGCTCTTTCCGATAAACTCGTACTTTCTCACTCGACAGCGATCATCGAGGGGATGGCAGACTTCTTCGCAGGTCAGATTGCGGATTCACCGACGCTTGCGAAGGGAATTAAGCAGTACAATGTGTACAACGGAAAGAGTGCGAAACGTAAACAGAACTATATGACTGAGTTTGAGATGACAGAGTACGCGAACACAGATTTCGTGTTCGGCCTTCTCTGGGAAATGAAGAAGATCGTCGGTGAGGACCGTGGAGTTGCGTTTATGTACGAACTCAGAAACAACCTCACAACGAATTCGAGCATCCGTAACGAGCTGATCGAAGGTCTCCTGAAGAGTTGTGACGACATGTGCTCGTCTCCCTTCAATGACAGAATCAGCATCCTTAAGGCGCTTAATCATAAGGGTATCTAAAACTTAGGTTAACTAATTCATTCGGGCTTTTGCCCACGGAAGAAATATTATAAAAAGCCTGGATAGCTTAAACACTCAGGAGGTTTCTCATGTTTAAAAAGTTCATCACTACAATGATGGTAGTTGCCATGTTCTCTGTACAGGCAAGTGCTGCTACGAACGAGGGCCTCAAGGCTGCTTTTGACGAGCTTAACTTCTCTCTGACCGTTGACTGGGATCAGAAAGATCAAGCCGTTTACACAGCTAAGATGAAAGAGTTCTCTGCTAAAATCCGTGATCTTCAGGCCAAAGGGATGACAAATTCTGACCTCATCAACTTCGTTCAGTCTGAAGTTAAAGATCAGAAAGTTGCAAAAGATCTTGAAACAGCTTTCAACATGATCTCTCTCAACAAGATGTCATCTGAAGACGCTTCTAAGTACATGGTAGCTACGATGAAAAAATCGTACTCAGCAGGTGCTAGCTGGAACGGCGATGCTGTTCTTTATATCGGTCTCGGTGTGTTGATTGTTGTAGCTGCCGTAGCACTGGCTGCTGGCGGATACACAGGTTCAGGTAACGGCGGCGGCGGATACTGTGAAGACGTCTACGTTTGCGATACAACTTGTTACAACGACTACTACTACGGTTACGAGTGTTACGAAGATTGCTACAACGCTTGCTACTAAGACCATAGTTCTTCTTAGCAAAGATAAAAAAGAAGGGGCCTGCAGGGGCCCCTTTTTTTTGGTCTCATTTCGACACCAGTCGATGTCAGACTGTCCCCATATTTATAGACTTAGGCTTTTAATTTCTGACAGCTCTTCTGTAATTTATTTATTTAGCGTATACATGAGAGCAGACCTTCAATCTGATAGGGAGTATCTCAATGAAGTCCAAAAAACTTTTGGTCCTTGCTTGTCTTTTTTCTATGCCGGTATTCGCGCAGACTCTTCCCGATGAGATTAACTACGCTCCCTACGAATCAACTTATCGTTCACTCGTGCAGGACACAAACGCTGCTCAGTCGCAGTTGAATACTTCGAGAGCTTCACTTGCTGAAGCCAAGAGATTCATCAGTGAGATGACGGCCCACATCTCTGACCTTGAAGGACAGATATCTTCTTCGCAGAATGAGATAGCAAGACTCCGTCGCGAGATCCCGCAACTTGAAAACCAGATCCAACAATTAAGAAGCGAAGACTCACGTGTGATGAGTGACATCCGTTCTCGTCAGAATGAAGAAAGTAATCTTAGCTTCCGCGCCCAGCAGGCACAGAATGAGCTGAGACCAATGGAAGCGTCCCTTGCCCGTAAAGAGCAGCGCCTTCGTGAACTTCAATCAGAACTTGAAGGGTTCAGACGCCAGGAGCGCGAAGCTGAGGCCGATCTCAATCGCGAAGTTTCACAAGCACAGAATCTTGATCGCTCAATTCAACAGGAACAAAGTCAGCAGCGCCAGATGCAGGCCGACCTCAGAAATATTGAAACACGCATCTCTGGTGTGGAATCAGAAATTTCACGCACAGAAAGCGCAATGGGAACACTTAACAGTTCACTCAATACTGAGCGCTCGAAGTTTGAAGCTCTTACAGATCGTAAAGCAAATGTGGAGGCCGAACTCGCAAGGCTTCGTTCTTCAGGTGGAACGCCGGAAGAAATCGCAGCAGCCGAAAGAAAACTGAACGCCATCACAAATACTCTTAGCAATACTGCGACCGAAGTCAGAAACCTCGAGTCTCAGATTCAGAGAAGCGAAGCTCAGATCCGAACACTTCGTTCGCAGATCGAAACTCTTCGTCGCGACCAACAGATGTTGCCAACTCGTATTGCAACTTCTGAAGCGCGCGAGAGACAACTCGTTTCTCAACGTGCCCAGCAGCAAAATTCAATCAACCGTTATCAGGCCGAACTCTCGACCGCTCGCCGGAATGTGGAGATTCGTACGAACGCTGTTGAAGGTCAGAGACAAGAAGTGCGTAATGATGAAATCGCCGTTCTTCGCCATCGTCAGCTTCTCGAAAACGTTATCAAGACCCTAGAAGCAACACGCGCTGAAATTTCTAATCTCACTCTTCGCTCAAGAAACTTAAATGCTCAGATGGCAACTGCATCTGAAACAATCCGTTCGCATCAGACTTCGATCCCACGCCTTGAGCAGGGGATTCGTGATGACGAAAGCGAGATTTCTGCTGGAGAACGTGACCTTGCAAATGCAAGACGTGATGAAACAACTTTCACTGCATCTGTAGCAAGAGACGAAGTAAAACTTGCTGACGTTACCCGCAGACGGAACGCCGCTCAGAATGAGATGGACGTACGTGCCAATCTTTATAATCGTTACCTCAGCGAAGCTCAGAGTCTTGGAGGAGGCCAGGCCGCTGCTGGCTCTGCTCTCGGCACAAGAGAAGGAGAGAAGATCTCTGCGACCCTTTCAAGACAGAATGGTGTGGCCGTTGGTCGTGAACTTGGCCTGGCTGAAGCAAAACATTGGGGAAGTGTAAGAGGGGAAATCCTCGGTTACGATCAGGGTTACTCTGAAGGTCTGGCTTCTGCTGAAGACCGCGCGCGCGCCGTTGCTGAATCAAGTGCAAAAGCGACTGTCGATGCTGAGCTTTTTGCCCAAAGAAATTTCAAACCGGTTTTCTTTGAAGAATATGTTCAAGCTGAATTCAAAAAGCCACTCCTAGCAAAAAATCTGGTGATGAAGTCACTTCAGTTGATGGGAATGAGTTTCTCTGCTGAAGAAGCACTCGATGCTGTCTCTCCGCTTACGCCCAATGAGATTGCCCGTAGTGAAGAGTTAAGAACTCCACTTGATGCTGGTATTACTCAGGTCGCAAAAGATGTGAACTCGATTGAGGCCAAGGCCCGCAGATTGAGTGATCCTCAGGTTGCTTTCCAGGCGCCTGCTACTGTTCCTTACGGAACGCCCAACTGTGCTCAGGTTTATAAATCTCTCGCAGTCTTCAAGGCCGCTTGTGATAGCTCATACAAAGGATCGTTTGCTGCGAACTTCGTGGCCGCTGCCCGAACTTCTTTCCAGCAGATCTACACTCCACAGTTCAATGCTGAGTTCAACGCCGCTAACTTGTCTCAGAGAGAATCAAGTTACACGGGTGAACTTTCTGCAGCAACTGCAGTTGGACGCGCAGAAGGTCTACGCATAGGAAAAATTGAAATCTTTGAGACGACTTACGCAGCAACCTATAAAACGGCATATGCTTCTGAACTCGAGAAGGCCCGTGCCAAAGCTAAAGTTGATGCATCAAATGAACTCACTGGCTTCCTAAAAGTGAAACCACTCCTCACTGTAGCTAGTTCTGAACTGGCCGCTGAAAATTTCCGCGGTGGTGAAGAAGTTTCTATTCTAGGAAAAGTGAAGAACGTCGCATCGGTGGCCTTGAAAGGTCCAGTGATGATTCGTATCACTGAAGTCGTGAACGCGGAGAAAGTTCTGGGCGAAGCTGTCCTTAACGAAGCGGGTGCTCTTGTTCTCACAAGCCTTCCTGTACTTAAAGTTAAAATCCTCACGTCTGCGAAGGCAGGCGAGAAGCTGATCGTTCGCGGTGTTGTTGATCTTCCAGGGGATTTGTATAAACCAGCTCGTCAGGAAAAATTTGAACTGATCCAGACTCTTTCTGCGAACCCTGCGCATGACCTCGGGCTCACGTACAACAGAACTCCGGATATCAAAGGTGTCTTCAGAAGAAATATCCATTTCGTGACTGTTGGTCTCAAGCCGAAGTTTGAAGATATCAAAGACGGATACCAGCTTTCTCTGACTCCGGTAGGTGAAGCTGCAAGTCTTATGGAAATGAGAGAAGGTGCTCTTACGACTGGTGCGATCGCCGTTGGTGCCAACAAAGAAATTCGCTTCTCATACGTCTTTAAAGACGCTGCGAAGGCGAAGACTCTGAGCATGGAACTGGCGATCTCATATGCCGGAAAAGTGATCAAGAAAGAGATCCTGACTGTTGTTCCGAAGTAATCTTCCTTAAATACCCAGGAAAAGGGACCCGATGGGGTCCCTTTTTTTTCACTATAGTTTTTTCACCTCTTCATTACAATATTCAGACCCGTGATATGAAAGTGCTCTACCCGGAGCATTTGCCATGAACAAATTGATGATTTCAATGATCGTTTCTCTAACTGCTGTAAGTGCGTACGCTTACAACCCTGTCATTGGCGGTGATAATGAGACTGATATCAATGACGGAATTATTAACATTGCTATCCGGATGAACAAAGGGGCCTCTCTCTGTACGGCCACTAAGATCAGCGACAACGCTCTCCTGACGGCGTCTCATTGTTTTGACGGGATGAAGAAAGGATCAAAGAGCATTGGCTATAGCACTATCCTGGATAATTCGGCCTTTAGTTACTCACCTCTCAAGATCAAAAAGATTTTCAGACACAAATCTTATAACCCGAAGAAAATGAGTCTCTCGTCTCTGGATATGGCGATTGTCCTCATCGAACCCGACAGCATTTTTCCACTGCTCGAGACGGTTGAGATCAGCTACGAGCCTGTTCTCCCGGATGCGCAGGTGAAATTTGTCGGTTATGGCTGTCAGCTCAATAACAATGATATGTCGTCATTCCACCCGATTAAAAAATCCGGTACGACGAAGGTGATCAGTAAAGATGTGTTTCAGCTGAACTTTGGAGTTCTCACGAAGGTCCTCAGAAGGAATGCAATTGCTATTGATAAGTCTCTATTCATCACTCCTGGTACCAATTACGTCGTCGGCTCTCCGAGTGTGTGCCACGGTGATTCTGGCGGCCCTGTGCTGATTGACGGCAAGCTCGTGGGCACGAATACCATGTTCTTCCCGAACGATGCCAATAAGAAGGGGAGATCAGTAACTGGACTTCCGTACATCAACCTTCATACCCGCATCTCTGGTCT
>CAMCYI010000036.1 GCA_945883845.1 Bacteriovorax stolpii
TACGGCACTTCCACGTCATCCATGCTGTGATACAAAAATACATTCTTGATCAGTGAGAGTTTTGAATAATCTTTCGGAGCTTCGAAACCTCTCATTGTGTTTAAGGGCACCGCCACTAAAAACAGTCCCGCGACTTTCTGTGAAATACGCTCTTCCGCCAAATACCTGAGTAACAAAGACCCTCCAAGCGAATGCCCCACCAGAATAACGTCGCCCTTGGCGCGGGCGAGATACTTCTCAAACAAGATCTTCCATTCTTCGTAAACTGGTTTAGTGGGTGATGGCATCTGAGGTGACAGGACTTTATAATCGGCAACGAGTTCAGCGGCCAGTGTGGATTGCCAGTCTCCACTTCCGTCTTCTAAAGAGCGGTAATGTCTGGGGCCGGCGCCGTGAATGATGATGATGGTTTTTTTGTGAGTTCTCACCTGGATCTATTATCAGGGCGAATGAAAATGGCCTCAAGTGAGGGGGATTTGCCTAGCATCAGTGTGACTTAAGCCATCCTTAAACTTTCCGGATGACATTCAAGTCAGTATCAATTCGTGATAAAACTCACCTCTAACACAGAGGTCCTCATGAAATACTTCTTCTCTCTATCTCTCGTCCTCTTTGCACTTTCCGCTCACGCCACACTCTGGATAACCCTTTCTCATCCCCGATCGGACAAGATTGCAGTGGTCGGTGCTTCGAGTGGAAACATTGGCGACTACAAAACCATGGTCTCCGTCGACAACCACGGCATCGCTGTCGTTGGCTCATGGTACCTGGATCGAAGACAAGATCATTTGAAATACCTCATGCGTAATGAAACTCTCACAGCACGCGAAGTGGCGAAGGAATTCAGCCGTCTCATCAATCTTGATTCGCACAAGCGTAGAGTCTCTTTCGTTAATGATCGATTTGAGAATGCCAGTGAACCGGGCCGTGGTTGTCACAGCGATAATTACTACTGCGGAAAATACGAAGCCGAACACTTCACCATCACCGGAGGTGGTTTAGTTTCACCAGAGGTCATCAACGCAGGCAGAGTTGCTCTTGAAAATCCGCGGATTCAAACACTCCCCGTTGAATGCCAATTGTATCTGGCTATGAAGGCCATGTTCGATGCTGGTATTGAATTCAAAACAGTAAACCGTCTCACGTTCTTGATCGATGATTTGCGCAGGGAGAGAGATAACCGCATTCATCTTTACTTTCGAAAAGAATCTGAGCAATCACTTCTGGATCAGTTCATGGCAGAAGTTAAGTCACGGGGAATTTCATGCGCGCAACCAATCTAAAAACACTCGGTTAATTTTCTTATCGAATCACTTCAGTCATCTTTAATTTCCACGGGCTTTTTTTCCCAGACGCAGAACACCCTTCCAATGAAATGGTGGCCTCATATTTGAACGTATCGAATACATGAAGATGCTCCTTACTTTTTTCGTTCTCCTTTTTTCTCAATTCTCCTGGTCAATTCCAGAGTTAAATTACGCGAGCGAGTTCAACGCACGTGTAATTCCTTTTTATAACAAGAGTCCGTCACGCTACCTGAAAAATTCTCAAGGCATTAAACTCCACTTCAAAAGTTTTCGTCGGAGTGATTCCCGGAAGACCATTGTCTGCCTGCCCGGACGTACGGATGCAGTTGCTCGGAATGCGGAGACACTCTATGATCTATATCAAAAAGGTTTCAGCGTTTACATGATGGATGAGCAAGGTCAAGGCCAGAGCGGAAGGATGCTGGCCGATGCCTCTAAGGGTCACGTACGAAAATTTCAGGATTACGTGAACGATCTGGATCTGTTTCTTAAAAGAGTTGTCTCACGTGAAAGTCAAAATCAAGAGCTTTTTTTTCTGGGACACTCCATGGGAGCGGCCATCGGAACTTTATATGATCATCAGCATCCAGGTGTGTTTAGTAAGCTGGCCCTCGCTGCACCGATGTTTGAAATCAGAACCGGTGGGGAGTTCCGCTACAACATTACTTTTAAGTTTGTCAGATTTGCTGTCAATCATGGACTTGGAAACAACTACTTCCCCGGCAGTGGACCCTTCAATCTCAAACATTACAAATTCTCCGACAACATCTACACTCATAGTCTGGCACGGTTCAATAACTCTATTGAAATTTTTAACGGACTCCGTCCATCGCTTTAGGTGGACCGACATATAACTGGGGCCTTGAATCTCTCAAAGCAGGTTGGGCATTCTATAAGATCGGGCCTGAGATGCGAACCCCTACACTTATAATCCAGGCGCAAAACGACCAGATTGTTTATGGTGGAATTCAAAATGAGTTTTGTCGTGAACATCCATCTTGTCAGTTGATTGTTGCCCCACAGAGTAACCATGACATTTTATCTGAGCATGATCGGATTCGAACTGTGGTACTGAAGACAATCACAGCCTTTTTTTAATCTTGGGCCAACCTTCATGTACAAGTGAAGCCATTTTGTCTCCACTAATGCGCTGAAAACTTTCATTGTCTCATAGCCTTCGATTTTTTCTATAAAGTTCATCTTCCTTCAATTTAAATGAAAGCATGTCCCATCTTTTTCACGAAGGAAGATTATGAATATTTCACGGATGGTTTCGCTATTTTTGTTAGCGCTGCTCCTTACAGAAGGCGCACTCGCACAACATAGACCAGGTCCCTCACCAAGAGGTCCACGCTACGATCCACCAGGCCCTCGCCCTGGACCGAGACCAGGTCCAACTCCAAGAGGCCCACGATACGATCCACCAGGTCCGCGTCCGTCACCAAGACCAGATCCTCGTCCGGCACCAAGACCAGCACCGAGACCGAATCCATATCCACGTCCGGCGCCGTATCCACAGCCGTATCCACGGCCGTATCCGCAGCCGTATCCACAACCGACACCTGGCCCAAGCTATCAGGCGGCTTGTTTCTATGAAGATGATAATTTCCAGGGAAGATCGTTCTGTGTAGAACCAGGGCATGTCATCACGAATCTTTCTTCATACGGTGTGAACGATCGCTTCTCGTCAGCGATTATCCCACAAGGTATGAGCATCACGGTTTATGAAGATGCAAACTACTATGGACAGAGCTTGACTCTCTATGGGCAAGTAAATCGTCTGAGTGATTATGGAAGTTTTTGGAATGACCGGATCTCGTCGATTATTTATCGGTAATTAGAAATGGGCCTCCTCGTCTTCGGATGGGGGGGCTTTTTTATTGCAGAATATTTTTTTCATTACTCCCAACTTCGACTTTTTCTCATCCCTGCCCCGCTACCGCCGCCGCCAATAGCTGCAGGCTTTCGTCCCTCACTTCATTAGTATAAGGAGGACAAGTAACTGTGCGGGATCCAAGTTTAACAATCTGGGCAATTTCATTTTTTTTCGCCTGACACTCGCTTTCTGATTTCGAAGCTACAGCTCACTTGTTGCCGGCCGATCGATAACTAATTACGGTAATCCGTTTTGAACTTGAATGATGTTCCCATCTCTGTTGATTTTCCAAATATCAAACTCCGTTGGATTCAATGGATCCAACTTCCCTACAGCATAAGCATCGAAGCTTAGGCTCGGATCATAACAATCAACGCCCTTCTCTTTTTTAAAGAACGCCATGATACTTCGTTTCGTGAGCGGGGAAAAATCCTGGTACCCCTGAGGATGAACGCCTAAGGAAGTGCTTTGAGCTTTTTTGTGCTCAAACTTCTTAGTACAAGCGACTTGAAAACCAAAAACATACTTCGATGATGTAAGATCATTCTTATCCTGCATGAGTGATGAAAGATCATAAGTGTAACGTTTCTTATTCTCCTTAAAAACTTTTTGAGCAGCAAACATTTTGACAAGGCCGAGCTTTGCAACATCCTGAATGAGCTTCGCCCGAAAAACAATGGAAAGATCTCCGGGTATAAAAAAACAATCTTCTTTAGTGAGAGGATCTGAGCATTTAGCAAGGTTCTGCAGCTGGGCCTTGCAAGACGAAGAGTTTGTAGTCTCACAGTCGGCCAGAATACTTTTAAAAATAGCCTGCCCTTTTAAACTATAAAGGTTTGTAGGTTTATTGAGGTCTTTGCAGCTTTCACTTAATCCATAGTAACAGGCCCGCTTCTGATACATATATCGCATTTTTTCTTCACGATTCTTTTTGGCGATATCCGCGAGCGACTGACAGGCAAAAGGCTCGAAACCATCACAGGCCATAGAAAGAAGATCAAAACCAACCTTGGCCTTTCCATTGGCGATAGCGGCGATTCCTGCGTAAGTGCATCCTTTGAGGGCGTCTTTTTTGCAAAGGGCATCACCTAATGCAAAGGCTTCACTCCACCGAGAAGCCTTGATAAAGTGAGCTGTAAGTTCAAGGCAAGAACCCAGGTTTTTATCAATGCACTTTTTTGCGAGATCACTCTCACTGGAGGCAGCAACCTTACTTAAGGAAACGAACAGAGCGAATATCATATGAATAAATAGCATACTAAATCTTTACGCCTCGATTATAGGCTTCTTTTTGTTATATGAGATTCCCTGTGTCTCTTGATTAGTTTCATCCAATCATATCTATTTGACGACCTAATCTCAAGTGGTGCGTGATATTCTGCACTAATGCGCTCGTCGCTGTTTCGAGACGACTCAAGCGAAGATGCTCGATTTTCCGAGTTTTATAAAACTGACGAACTAGATGCCATCTTTCGAAACGGTCTAAAACGAACATCCAGAACTTTTGCATAGGCCGAAGCGCGAAAGGATTTCGCTTTTAAATCTGTACCTAACATAGACGAAAAATCATCACGAAGAGAAACGATCTCTAAATCCTGCAAGTCCCAAGATTTGTGTTCAACTATACCACAAAAATTTTTCGTTCCCCTGTGCGTGAACAAAGCGTACCTCTCAGTTGCCCATCGATCAAAAGCTGAAGCAACCTTTATACTTTGAGGTCTGGCCTTAATCTCAAAATTCGCTGAAGAAAATTCGTAATCATTCTTAACTTTAATCTTAAGCTTCGCCCAGCGATACGGAAGCGCAAAAAACCACCGGGCAATCAGAACTCCCGGCAAATGGTTCGAATCAAGAGTAAAAAAATAAACAGCTCTCTTATGATCAACGGTCACGTAAGTGCGAAGATTGAGTTCCAGTAGTTTTGAGAAACCAGGAATGGGTGGCAAAAAAGGAAAACGGATGCGACTCATGACAAAAGGAACAATACTCACAATGGCCTTCCCCTCAAAAAGATCCAGAGGAAAGGGAACGAGCTCTTGCAGTTTTTTTTGGTCAACTTCGTAATGAAGGAAAACAACGTCACTCCATCTCTGAGACATGATCCACCCTTCTTCCTGTAGACTTAAGGCCCAGAAATAAAGGACTGGTTGAAAAAGAGTGCGCCCCCAGAGAAAAGCTGGATTGGAAATCCCGAATATAGGTATTTCCATCACGCAGATATAAACGTGGATGGGAATCAGGATCAAAAACCACAAAGCACAAAGGCGAGCACCGAGGTCACGAAACCTGGGAATCCAGAAAGATGTCGCCAGGGCCATTTCAATAATTCCTGCCAGACAATTAATCTCGTATTTCAAAGGAAATGGAATCGCAGGATCAAAAAAATCAGGTCGTACAATGTGTACAATTCCGGCGATAAAGAGAATTAAACTCAGAACTAAACGAGCGATCATGGGTAAAGTATTGTCCTTCATCTATGATTTGTCTAATGCCAGCGTATGTTCATTCAGAGGTATTTTTGATTTGATGAACCCATGAAAAAAGAACTCATCACCAAACGCCTCCACCACAGGCCACCCTACCTATTAATCAATGAAGTCATCGAGCATCGAGCAGATTTCTTAAGCGCCGAATTCACTGCAGAAACAGGCCATTTTTTTATCCAGGGTCACTTCCCGGAAATGCCGATTGTTCCAGGATCAATGATGCAAGAGATGACAACTCAAGCTGGAGGACTTCTGATCTCTGAGCATCACTCTCCTGTACCGGATTATGATTCACAGAAAACCAAAGGCTTCGCACTCGGAGTTTTAAGATCAGTCCAATTTGCCAAATATAAATCTTTCGCCCGCCCGGGAGATCGACTCATCATATCCGTCACTCTTCTTGAAAAACTCGAAAACTCTTTTCGCTTTAAAGGCACTATAGAAGTAAATGGTAAGAAGATCATGAGTAATGAATTCACTCTCATTAACATCAGTGATGAAAAACTTCGTGGACTCTAATCATGAATGAGCACGTCTTTGAAAAAAGCTGGAGCTTTGAAGCGAATCAGTGCAAAAAAATCTGGGATAAGCTTCAACGAAGAGAAACTTTTGTTAAGGGACAGCTACCTCCCTACAAAGTGGAGTTCGCTTCCGGAAGGACATCCGGAGTGATGGAAAGTGGTGAGCTCAATATCCACCACGGACCATTTCTGAGCGTTCAAGGACCCATTGGAGAAATCACTGATCACTACCGCGACCTTCATTACCTTTATGGATCATATGTTTTAAGTTTCAGGCTCATTAGACCAAAACGGCTGGAGTTTTTCAGAGAGGATACTGAAATACTTGTCAGACTCACGTCCGAGGTCTCTCCGAGAATCAAATCTTTGTGGAATTTTTCTCTCCATATTTTTTGGAGCTTCTTTAAATTCTTAATTTGAGCATATTCCGACAGAACCTAGGTTCCGGCCGCTCCCCGGTGATGAGGTGCTTAGTTCCCCTGAGGATCACGGCGTCATCTCTCGCGAGTCCGAGGATTTTTTGAAGTTGCGGGGCTAAGAAGGCGGTGGTTGAGAGAAGGATTCCCAGTAAATCTTTCAATCTAAAGAGAAAAGTGTAATATTTCTTTCACTTGCTACTCTAACCAGAAACCCCATAAGAGGTATCTATGGTAATGCTTTTCTTGGCCCTACTGTGTGTTACGGCGTACGCTCAAGATGATTACACCGTTATTAAAAGTAGACTCTCCCTTGAAATTCCTTATTCCCTAGGAAAGCACAAGGCGAAATCAGACAATATTTCTGGTAATCTAAGCTGGGATCCCGAAGGAAAGTCGGTGACTCAAGCCGAATTTTCTCTCCGAGCAGAGACTCTAAAAATCAAAGATCAAAAACTCAAGTGCCATCTTTTGGAATCTCTTACTCTCGACTATGAGAAATCTGATTTCCCGGCGGACCACGTTTGCGAAGACAACATACTTCCGGCCTCAGGAAAAAACTCTCCGGCCTACCCTCTCATTTCTGCCAAGCTCCTGAGTCCAGTGAAACCCGGTGAAGAGGCCAGGCTTGAGTGGAGCATTCACGGAAAAACCCACGCTGAAAATATCCCGCTGACCATCGCCCTCGATAATGGAGCAAAGACCATGACAGTAAAAGCGAAGTGGAAGCTCCGACGCTCGGACTTTGGGATCATCGTAAAAAAATTTCTCTTTATCGATGCTGATGATTCTATTCCTCTTGAACTAACCATGACTCTGGAGAAGAAAAAATGAAATACCTTGCACTTGTGATATTTCTCATCGCCTCAAGCTCCCATGCCTTCGACAGGCTTTCTGTTGCAACTGCAGCAGGAACACGTGAACAACAACTGTCACTTGATTATTCCCGCTTTTGGAAAATCGGTGGCACTCGCCTCTATCTGGGTGCTGGTCTTCGGGGAACGTCTCAATGGTCCTCAGGACAGAACTTCCAGACTGCTCCCGCGCTGCTGACGAAAGGTCAGGAAGGACCCCAAACGATCTTCTTGAGTGATAAGAAAAAAAACATCGACGACCTTCGTCTGAATTCTGCACAAGTCACTTCGATCAACACAGTCTTTCAGATTTTCTATGACTGGACCGACACCTGGGGCATTGGCACGAACATCGATGTCTTCGGTGGAAGCTTCGGAAAAAAACAAAAGGCCCGGTATAATCCGAAGAGCGACGACGCCTCATTTCCGGAAACTGCGAGTGCCAGACCTACGCCAGTGAACCTGCTTCTCATTAGTGAGAA
The DNA here is from genome assembly GCA_945883845.1 of Bacteriovorax stolpii. Classification (GTDB taxonomy): domain Bacteria; phylum Bdellovibrionota; class Bacteriovoracia; order Bacteriovoracales; family Bacteriovoracaceae; genus Peredibacter. The sequence goes on from CAMCYI010000036.1 coordinate 7,943, forward strand.
TGACCGAGGCTCACTTAACTCTGAGTTTTACGTGCGACGAAACCTGGGAAATAATTGGGGGCTTAAACTTGCAGCGAACTTCGCCTTCACCGAGTTCACGACGACGAGACGCTTGCGAAAAGACAATGACCGCTTCCGTCACAAGAGTCTTCTTCCGAGCATCGGACTCACCCGGGATTTCTAAGTGCTCAGCAAAAGTACATTAAGACACCTGCGCTTCAAGCAATCACTCTTTCTTTCACCCGTGATCCTTCTGGCACTGGTAGGACAGAATCATATCTCTCTCAAAACCTGGGGCCTCTACACGATCCTCCTGGCACTTATCTTCCCTGCGAGCAATGGGTACAATTCCTTCTACGACCGGGACCAGGAAAGCATCGGTGGTTTGGAAGTTCCACCGCCAATAACGGTGGACCTTCTCTTGTGGTCTCTTGCTCTTGAGAGCTTGGCCCTGAGTCTGGTTTTTTATCTCGAAGGCTTTCAGATCTTTGGTCTTCTTTTTCTCTATGGCATCGTCAGCAAACTGTATAGTCATCCGCGCACGCGCTGGAAAGCAAACCCATGGTTAAGCACACTCAGCGTCTGTTTCTTTCAGGGTGCTCTGATCTTTTTTGTGATGAAAATATCTCTGGGAGAAGTCATCGATGCAAAAAATATCCTGGGTGCGTTCATCAGCACGCTCTTCATCGCAGCGGCCTATCCAATCACGCAGATCTATCAGCACGACGAGGACGCACGACGTGGAGACCTCACTCTTAGCCGGGTCCTGGGTATCGAGCGGACATTCTTTTTTTCTCTCAGTACTTTCATTCTGAGTGAGGGCCTTATGCTTTTTTATTTTCGGGATCCGGTTATTCTTTTGGTCCTTCTCGCCTGTAATCTTCCGGCGATTTTTTTTCTTTTTCGCTGGATGCGGAACTCGCAGAACAACCTCGCACACGCAAACTTTCGCCAAACACATCGATTTCTGGGACGTCTGACAGTCGGCTCGCATTTGGGCTTCGGGATAATCCTCATCATGTTGTCAGCTCCGGTCCGCGCCGATTTCATAGGAAAATCCCAGGAACCTTGGTTTACTCTCATCGTGAAAGAAACCGGATCAGTCACTTCCACAAAGTTTCTGGATACGACGGGAAAGATTCTCTCACAAGAAACCGTGGAGAAGAGAGAAGATAAGCTCTACCGCTACGAATGGATTCAAAAGCAGTCCGGTGATAAATTCGTCATGCAAAAAGAAGGTGATGAATGGAAGGCAAACTTTAACGGTGACAAACAAAACATTTCTCTCAAAGACCATCCGGACCTTATTGTTCCACCCATGATCGCTCCCGAGCTCCTCGCGCGCATCAAAAAAGATCCGAACATGAAGGAATGGAACTTCGAGCTTTTTGTTCCGGATAAGCTCATGGTGATTTCTTTTGAGTTCCGTCGGGAAGGTCATAATTGGAATCTTCGTCCCTCAAATTTCTTTGTTCGAGCAGTGGTGGGAACAATTCCATTCGTGTTAAACTCAGAAGGTAAACTCGCGGAGATCCGCAAATTCACTCCCCCGGTGCGTTTCGAGAGAAAGAATAATTCCTGGGAAACCAGGACTACGAATGTGGAGTTTCAGGCGCAATGAAAATTAATAAACTCATTATCTTCCTCACGTGCTTTACCGTTTTGAACATGGCCCTGGTTCCGCTGATCTCTCTCTACGGCCTTTCTATTTGTCCCACCCTCCGGATTCCCGGTTTCTTTTTTGGCTGCGCTTACGCTGGTTCTTTCATCACTTTCGTGACCGCCCTCAACTTTGCGCTGATCTGGCTCATAGTGAAATCCTCCCAGAAGCTTCCGGAGTTCTTTAAACGACATCCCTCATTTCTCTTTTTTTTGTCCTACCTCTTTTGTTCGATCATTGGTCTAATGATTCTTCAGAGACTATTCGAGATCAATCACATTACAGGCAATTCCCGAGCTCCGGAGATCCTAGCTCTCGCAAGTCTCCTCCTTGGTATTACTCAGTCCTATGGTCTTAACTGGGCCCTATCGGAACTGATTCCTGAAAAATCTGAGCGAGGAACATTTTCTAAGGCCTGGCGCCATCACACCTTTCGTACCATGCTCCCGGGGATCGCAGGGATCACGACCATCCTCCACTTCCTCGGAGTTCAGTTTACACTCGTCGACAGAGTCGACGTCTTACCGTTGACTTCGGCGCAGGTCATCGCTCAGGTAACTCAGGTGATCGGCTTCGTGGTCATTTGGATGATCATTACTTACGTCTTCCACTTTCTTTCAGAACTTGAATACGCAAAGCGAGTAGGAACGCATCTGCGCGAACTCGGCGAAGGAAAGTTTCTATACGTGAGTAGCGTCAAGGGAGCGTGGGGCCTCTGGGGATCACTCCTTGATCAATTGAATACTTTCTCTCGTATTCTCGGCGAAAGAATGAATCTCTTGAAATCTTTCTCGCGTTTCGTGAGCGGCGAGGTGGCCCAACGTGCGCTTTCAGAAGAGATCGTCACCGTCAGTGGAAAGAGCCAGGAGCTCACCATCATCATGACGGACATTCGCGACTTCACTCGGCTCTCTGAGACACTCGAAGCAAGCGAAGTCGTGCGCCTCCTGAACGAGTATTTTACAGAAATGCTCGATGTCCTCGCCACTCATCAGATCATCGTCGATAAGTTCATCGGAGATGGAATCCTCGCTTACGTCGATCCGGACGCAGGTCTCAATGAAGATGAGCAAAATCTCGCCGCAGTTAAAGCAGCACTTCAGATGCTTGAACGACTTGATGAATTTCAAAACTCGCCAAAATCACCCAGGCTCCGCATGGGGATTGGCGTTCATCGGGGTAACACGATCAAAGGGAACATCGGCTCCATCACAAAACTCCAGCACACCATCATCGGCGACTCAGTCAATCGGGCGGCCCGCCTCGAATCTTTAAGTAAAGAGCTTCAAACGGATCTCGTGATCACTGAAGGAATCTGGGCGTCGCTCACGGATGAATTAAAAGCAAAGTTTCAGCGCACTGAGGGAATTCGTCTCAAAGGAATCTCAGCACCGTTGGACGTGTGGATCAAGCGAGTTTAAAATTCATAGCACGACACTTTCTTTTCGATACAGTTAACTTTTCTTCGGCTGCCGTAATGGTTTGCACGAATATTATCTTTTGCTAGTTTAGCCGTTTTAGTCACCCGCCTTAGTCGTGTTTCTTTGCAGAATACGAGCGTGACGGGCAAGGCCAGCTCACAGGCTGATTCTGGATATCGGGGGAAGTTTTCATACGCAACTCGACGGGGTTTTCGGCGCTCTGAATTTACCCCTTAGGCATCGTCAGATTCAACAACTCTTCTTTCGAAAACTCCGGATGGTGCGGATCCTCAGCATGGATCACGGGCATCGACTTCTCTTCCGGAGTGTACCGGCCGTAAATGTAGCGGTTAAAATCCCCTGAAAAATCTATCCCCGTTGCCTCGATGAGTTCTTTTTCAAAGAGCTGGGTCGTGACCGATGTGAACATATTGCGCTGGAAATAATCTCTCAAGAAGTCTTTGAGATGCATTCCCTTGAGATTCATTTTATGAGCAACCATCGCCAGGAAGGCCGACCCTTGTGCATATGAATCTCTATCCGTACTTCTGCGCCAGATTGAATGGCCTGCAAGCTTTGCTGAATTGTGAGCAATGACTGCTGACTGGCGATACATATTATCTCTCCATCTCGCCATCCCTTCATCCATCCAGCCTGCGTTTCCATTGGCAGGCATAATCCCGCGGGCATTGTATGAGTGAAAGAGCTCGTGCCCAAGAGAAAGGAGACCAGTCGCCGTGGCACCCGAGTATTCCATCCCGCCTTTCAAAAGAGTTGTTCCATAGATCAACACCTGATCATGAGGAAAAGGGCCGTAGTCGATTTCAAGCTCGGCAAGAAGAAGTTTTGTCAGGGCAACGAATGGCTCGATCTCCACCACGGAGTAGATATCAACAGGAAGTTTCCTTCCATCGATTGATGTGTAGTAGAAGCTTACGTTTTTTGTAATCGCCTTCTCGGGAAAGAGATGGAAAAAAACTGACGAGCTTGTGTAAGTTTCGGGATAAGTAATTTCAAACTCGCTGTCGCTGATCTTATCAATTTTGCCGTTGGCCTTGATAGTGTGAGCAACACCTTCGAAGCCCATCAGGTTCACATGAAACTTTTTCGGATAATGATCGAACTCAACGTTAGAAGGGATATATTTCTCGAGATATCCTCTGTCGTTCAGATCTGAAAGCCAGAAGGCAGAGGCCACACCAGTCTCATTGAACACGACGTTTTCGGTGATGACGTGCTTGATTTTCAGTTGATACGTGCCGGCAGGTACTTTTAGTTGAATCACCCTCAGCTGAGTTTGATTATCCAGATCAGGCGTGAGTTCCACTTTCACCGGTAGGCCATTGAGGGTTACATCAAGTGGTTCAGGAACCAGGTCGAAGATCGGGTACCCTTCTTCGGTAACAGTGAAATCAATAGTCGATTCCACAGTGGCCAGTTTTGAAAGATTATCAAAATTTAAAACGTAGGATGCATGATCAAAGTCGACGAAGATGGCCTTGTGATCTTTATGCGCAAAAGATGGTGGTGCTTGATTGTACGATGCGGATGCCGAGAAATTAAAAACAACCATTACAAATGCATAAATCAAACGTTTCATAGGAGCCTCTCTTATGACTAAGTTAAATCACAAAGAGCGTTCAATTTAAATATGAGATTGCGAGAGTGACAGAGATTTAAAGCTTATACCCACAAATAAGGGCCTGTGGTGCCATTCTGTCACTCTACTCATTAGCAGCCGCCACCGATCAAGATCCAAAGCGGGAATGCTAGCACATCAAGAATTCCCCACCCGACAGTCGCTGCACTCTTGCATTTCACTTCGTGCTCGTAGGACTGAACGTACATCATCTTTGCGGACTTGTTCTTCGTCTTATCAAGGAGCATCACGTAGCCGGTGGTCTGCATGTTGCCTGTTGACCTGCCGTCAGCGACACATTTTTCTCCGAGGTTTTTATCGTCGTAGCCGAGTTCGAAGTTTGGCTCCATGATCATTTCAATGTCGTACTTTCTATCCATCGGGAGCATATAGCATTTGCCGTTTGCGCCCTCGAGTTCGCGGGCATGCTCTTCCGGAGAGAGTCTGAGGGTAGCGATTTTTATCTTCCTGTCAGGTTTTGATTTATCAAAGAAGAAGACGTCCCGGCCGGTGACACTCAACGGGATAAATCTTTTGCGATTGTATTCTTCATTACTGTATTGCTTGAGATGTGGGTGTCCATCGACGTCTATGTGGATCATGTCGACTTCGGCTTTCTTGCAGTCCCCGATGAACGTGAGACTGACTTTTTGAAAGGGAAGGAAGTTTCCGGCGAAGGCCTGGAGAGAGATAAGGCCAATGGCAACGGCCGCGAGAAGTTTCATAAAGCATCCTTAGCAAGATTGAGCATAGTGGTGAGTTCACTATAGCGGCTCCGGAAATGAAGGGTGGTTTTATGAAAATATTCTGTTTTCTGGCTCACTTAACAGGTAAAGACCCAAAAATATCTTTGGCTTAACATACGGTTCGCCGGACGGGATATCTAGTATCCAGCAGGCAGGGTAAACCAGTCTGCGGCCATGACCTCATACCCATCATCGATCAAAACCTGAACGTTAGACCCCGAACAATGGGCCCCTCCATTAAATGATCCAGGATCATCAATTTTCTTCACGAACGTCATGAGGGCGATGTGAAAGCGAGGCCCCTGAAAGTAACCAAGCTCAAAAGGTTTTTCTTCCGAGTGGTGCATGCTCACGAGCTGGCCCGCGCAGTTAATGGTGGGCGCGTGCGTGTTCGGATTGTTGATAATCATATTGCCATCGACAGAAATACGGATGCCGTCATCGCTTAAGGTTGCGATGTGATAGAAGCCTTCGCTCTCGTCGGCCGGGAGCTTGAGATTTCCTTTCGCAAAGATCGCAAACCACTCGATCAGTTTTTCGTCGTTTTTATTCTTGAGAAATTCCGTGGCGGAAAATCCGAAGCCCTCGTCAAACGCACGCGTAGGCACGTTGAAGTTTGAGAAGTAGATGGTCTCAGGGTGCTTGTAACCGTCGTCCGAGTACCGATCAATGTTGTTCCACTGCGGATCTCCTTCGTAGAGAAACGCAATGAGGCCATTGCGGCCAGAAGGATTCAAAGGAGGTGTCGTATCTCCGCCCCCTAGCGGATTGCAGATAACAGAGGCCGAGCTTCCTTGCTCACAAAGCGGTCCCGGTGCCGGGTTGTTGTCTACCGGAGGAATCAGACTGAACTCCGGCCCAAGCACTTCTGATCCAGGGGTGACTTTTTCGTAAAAGCCGTCCTTCTGTTGGCATCCTTGCAGGCCCATGGCAACAAAGCTGACTGTTGCCATGTTGATGAGAGTGTTCTTCATGATACATCTCCTTGGATAGTCCCGTTAGCTAGATGATAGTGCTTTTTCGAATGGAAATGTTGGTGAGTTCAAGTTGAGTTGGGATGAAATTATCGAATTCCTATGAACATCTGATGTATGGAGAGATCGCATCCACAGATTGTTTGCAGTCACTTTTCTATGAACCATTGAATGTGGGTATGGATTGTTGGCTGTTAGCAGGAATTGTCGAAACTCTAGACAGAATGTTGTCTTAAAGTAAAAACGGTAACGCCTTTATTCCCACGCACACTTCATCTGATAACTGCAGCCCAAATTCATTTCTCAAAACCTCGATAAGTTCATTCTGACTCAGAAGCTTTCTTTTAACAGCTTCGCCGTTTTTTGGCCGTATGGTAAAATCGAAGTTTTCCAGACTCAGCCTCTCTCCGTTGTCACGGGCACGGGCAGCCACCAGCCGATCTCTGAAATGCGAATGCGGATGCGTACTCGTGAACCAGTTGGCGATCTCGCGATCGATCAGAGGCATCTCCTCCAGGGTAAACTCGCACGCGTCTTTCCAGTTCCCGTCGTATCGCACCTGATGATACCAGAGCCCGGAGTCTCGAACGATCCGTCTCGTATCATGGGGAGTTTCCTGATCTATTCCTTCGGCGAGTTTCAAAGCTCCAGTCAGAGAAGCCGATCCCATCCCGACGTCAGTGAGAAAAGTTTCGTTGCCGATCTCGACTCTCAAAAACACGTGCGTTCTCGGCCCCACCTGAGATCGATCAGTGAACCGAAGTCGAACCCGGCCGCTTATAGGCCTCACATGAAACCCAAGAGACTCGAGCACCCACAGTAGAAGTCCGTTTTGTTCAAAACAATAGCCGCCGCGGTTTTTTGTAACGAGCTTATCGAAAATAGCCTCGTTGGAAAGTTGAATCGGAACACTCAAGGCCGCATCGATGTTCTCAAAGGCAATGGCCTTAGCATGAGCTTCGGTTATGCGGGTTAACACATCAAGTGTCGGAGCAAGTTCGCCGGTGAATTTTATTCGGCGGAGGTAGGAATTAAGATCGAGGTTCATGTTCATCGTTTTTTTCTCTTCAATCCAACAAATCGATAACTCCACCCTTCCGGGTGTTATTCTCAAAATAAATAATATCCACCATCAAACATGTCGACATGATCAAGGCCTTGGTTTCAACCGACATATTCAAATCGTCAAACGTGACGACAAAATTATCCTTGTCCGTAAACAACTCGAACAATGCACCTGACCACTTCTTCTGGATCGATCCGATTTTTCGATTGTTCTGGTAGAACTCAAAAGTCCAAAACTTGAAGAACGAGCTATTAATTTTAGCAATCAGTTGCTCGTGCTGATCATAGACGTCAAACTTTTTCCGAAATAAAGCAAAGCGCTGCTGAAGTTTCCCGATGGGCTTCCCTGAGGCATCACTCACATAAAGAGTTTTAAAGAACCAACGGAATGGAAAGTTTAAGTAATATTCCGGCTGCCTTTGTTGATTGAAGATAGTGACTTTGAAGGACCGCCAGTGACCGAAGAACTGTCTCATGAGGGAACTCAGGAAACTTTTTTCCTGTTCAGCTGCATAGGCAACCGGTTGCTTGTTTTCGTCCAGGATGCGGTATTTGTTTCGGGTTTCCCACCCAAGGACCACCTCGAATCCCTCGAGGACTTGCTGGACGTGCAGATACTTAGCGTTTTGAAGATGATTATTCATGGGAAGATTGAATCATAATTGTCATCTTGATGGAACGATCATAATTTATAAAGCATGAAAACACTCTTTCTTCTCATCTTAAGCTTCAATCTAAACCTGGCCTTCGCACGCTTTGAGCGAACCAAAAGTGCCCCTTCCTTACTCAATTCACCGTTGTCGTTTGATCCAGGAATGACAAACCTACTCTACGGCGAAACCATTGAGTACGACGTCGTCAAAGTCCTCGCTGGTGAACAGGATACATTTTCTGGGCATCGGATTCTGGAAAGACGATCTGTCGCAGAACGCCTCCAGACCATTCAGTATCTCGAAGCGAAACTGGTAGAACTCGGGTACTCTCCTCAAAGACATGATTACAAAAGTGATGCAACTAATCTGTGGGCCGTACTTCATGCATCGAGCTCCACCAATCAGTACGTTGTCATTGGCGCTCACTTTGACAGTGTGGGAAATGCCGGTGCGAACGACAACGCTTCCGGAGTTGGTGTTGTCATGTCACTGGCAAAAAAACTCACTGAACTTTCGGGTCGCAATAAAAATGTTCTGATCGTCTTCTTCGACGAAGAAGAGCGCGGTCTCGTCGGCTCCAAAAATTTTGCCAGCTTCATCAAAACCAGCAAATTTAACATCCACTCCGTTCACACCATCGATCAAATGGCGTGGGACAAGGACAAAGACCAGGCCATCGAGCTTGAAAAAGCCCCCGCAGATCTCATGAGCATATATCAGAAGGTAAAAACAGATCGTGGCTATCCCATGACACTTCATTCATCGTCGGAAACTGCAACAGACCATACGTCTTTTAGAAACGCCGGCTTTAAGGCAATGGGCCTCACAGAAGAATACCGAAATGGAGACACGACTCCATGCTATCACTCAAAGTGCGACAAGTTCGATACTGTGGATTTTGAGTACCTCACGAACACGGCGAAGTTCTGGTCGGATGTTATCGGTTACATCATTAAGCTATAAACTTATTTCTGTAACATTCGATTATTTAGAAATATTAATCATGCCTTTAAAATCTAACGGGATGACAATCGTATTCACTTTCCCGTTTGCAATAGCTTCAGCAATTTTCAAATTCGCCATGGCGCCCATATATTCAATTGCCCCTTTATTCGCATTTAGAGCTGCAATTCTTTCCGCTTCTTTCTTGGCAGTTTGAACTTCAACTTCTTTCTGTTTAAATTCATTCTTCGCTTTAACAAGTTCATTTGCAGAAGCAACAACTGAATCAGCAGGAAGAATGACTCTGACGAGTACCTGGCTGATCGTTACGGACCCGTCTAATTTCTCATCAGCGAAACTTCTTTGCATAAGCTCTTTAACTTCACCTTCAATTGCCTGACGATTATCATTCATTTCCAGAGCTTCATACTTTCTTACAGATTTATAAATCGCATTCCTCGCTGTTTGATGGACGTAGTTATACATAAGAAAGATATCGTTATCGAAGGTCGCGTGAAATGATCTATTTTTCGAAACATAAAGCTCGCTCACAGCTTGCGGATTCACGTTGTAAATCACGACAGCATCAAAATCTTTCATTGTACTGTTGTCTTTCGCAAGAGGGGTCATATCTTCAACTTTCACACTCACGTCCTTCACGGGGAAGGTTAATACACTTCCAACCAGCGTCTGATTAAAACTGCCGGGGAGAAGTTCGCCAGAGTTTATCTGCTTATCAAATCCAATCCGAATTCCAACCTCACCTGTCTCAATTCTTGTACATGCGGAATTCAATGCGACAATATATATCAGAACTATAACTTTCAAAAAAGCGGACATAAAACCCCTTGAGATTAATTTGGTTAATGATCTCAGAAGCTAAAAATTCGTAAAGGATTATTTAAGTGTAAATCTAAAGATTGTGCAGGAAATGCTGCTTATTTTATGAGCATTCAGGAATAATTGGCAAACCAAAGCCCCCCCTTAGATTCAATCACTGTGGCGAGCGGAGCACCAAAGAAGAAAGGCCCCTGTCCCATATGCATACTCCCCGGTGGGAATGAGAGAGCGATAGTATATCGGAAACGGAAACGCTGTCGTGGGTCCGGAAACTCCTTTGAACTGTTTGTCTTTCACAAATTCCGAAAGGACTGAAGAGATGTCACTCCCCCAGTTCAAGATCCTTGGCCCTCAAAAGGACGTATCCAAAAAGTGCTGTCGCCGAACTTTCAAACGGACTCGAGGGATCATCGATAAGAGTCCGGAGACCTTTTCCGCGAAAGTAGTATTTTTTCAGCGCAGAAATTTCTTCTTTTAGGTACGGCAGAAACTCCTTTTCTATCGCCGAGGCTTCCACCAGAAATAATGCGACCCACAAGTTCCCTCTTGCCCAGTGATATCTCCAGTTCTGCTTTGGATAGAAAGCATGTGCGTAGAGGCCCGTTTTTTTCTCTCGAAGATGACGAAGAATAACTTCTGCGTCTTTCAGAATCTGCCCAGACACTGGAAGGAAAAATCATCGAGCTTGATCACAGAGACATCTTAAATCCGAAGCGGAGACTTCTGAACTAGGCCAAAAGCCGTTCCAGGCCCAAAACGATTAAAAAAGTATCTCGTTATCGAATCTAATTGAACAAATCATGCTTAAAGTCTTTTATCGTTTCAGGACACTGGTCCGGAGGCTAAAATAGAACGATGGATAAAATAGATTTAAATTCAATCAAGCACGTTCTTCTCCTTGGCGCGACCGGTGGAATTGGTCAAGCCATCATGAACCACCTACTGGACCAAAATTCATCCCTCGTCATCCACGCCCTTACCCGCTCCCCAGTTGAGCATCCCCGCGTTCATAACGCGGTCGCGGATGTTATCAATGAATCCGGCCTGACAGAGTTCATGAGTTCATTTCCATCGGTGAAGTTTGAGATGATCATAAATACTGTGGGCTATCTGGAAAACGAGCTTGGTGGACCTGAAAAGTCTCTCAGAGATATCAGTGAGGAAAAACTCATTGAGTATTTTCGGGCGAACGCTGTCCTGACTCCTGTGCTAGCGAAAGTCGTCCGCAACCACCTTTCAGATGACGGATTTGTTTTCGTGGCCCTCTCAGCAATGGTCGGAAGCATTGGAGAGAATGAACTCGGAGGTTGGTACGGCTACCGGGCGTCCAAAGCTGCTCTCAATGCATTTATAAAAAACATCGCGATCGAATGGCGCCGGTCTCACAAAAAATCGTTGGTTCTTGCCATTCATCCTGGGACGACTCATACGAGCTTGAGTGAAAAGTTCTCTACAAATGTGACTCATAAGATTCACAGTCCGTCGGAATCAGCAGCAAATATTTGCAATGTGATTTTTGGAGCGACCTTTGCTCAATCCGGAAGTTTCCTGAACTGGGATGGCCGGGTAATACAGTGGTAAATATTAATAGGAAACTCGGCGTGTGTCCTATTACAATTTATTCATGATTAACTCTCCAGTTGATTGCGGAAATCCTCAATTAACGAATATCACAAATTCCTCGGGCAGATCTGTATCGAAAAACTGGTTAAGGCCCATTAGAAGAGATGGAAAAAAATTCTGCGCCTGGTGCAATCAAAAAGAGCTGGGAAAGTTTCGTTCTAAGTATTGCTCGATTGATTGTCTGGAAACTTCTTCAGCATATTGTTATCCCCAATCAAACCCGCAATCTTTCTTCTTCCTTTTTAAAAGACAACATAATCAATGTGCCGATTGCAAGTTTGATTATAGCTCGACTCTGGAAACTCTTAAGAAAGACAAACTAAGCAATACCAAAAAAAGAATAGCGCGAAAGATTGAGTCCTTAAAAGAAATGCCAGTGGATCAGGCCTTAAAATTAAAAAAGTCCATCCAGAGCGAAATCAGAAAGTTCAAAAAAAATATCCTGGCCCAATACCTCTTTGACTTACAAACACCGAAGAAGATCAGAAGGCATCATCGGAAACTAAAAGATCAGCGTGAGCCTGAAGTCGACCATCTCGTACCCATCGGGGCCGGAGGAAGTGCTTTGGGTTTTGATAATTTGCAGTTGTTATGTTTCAAGTGTCATAAGACAAAAACATCACGAGACCTGGCCCATATACGGGCGATGAAGAGACAAAACCCGTGATCATCTGTGACACTTATAGCAATATCTGTCACACCTAAAACTGGAACCGCATTCCCTCCTTTGATAATGTGCCCGCATCAAAGGAGTTTCTATGAAACTGTACGCTATGAGCTTCGGATTGCTTCTCACCGGTATCGCATCAGCGAGATCTCTCCAGTACGCCGGCCACTCTGGTCGTGTTCAGAACCTCACGGACATGGCGAACTCCGAGCTCGAACTTCAGGTGCAACTCTCCGAGTGCGGAACTTCATGGTTCCCCGGAAGTGATGGCTGGTGCGAAGTCGAAAGGACCACAACCTCGAACATCGACGCACTCGGAAACTTCCGCCTTCGTCAGGCGAGCATACGCATCGGTTCTTCAAACGGCGGCACGATTCGCGCCTTCCTCAAAAAGAAGAACACGGCCAGCTACGATTATCTCGCAGAGATTAAACTCGAAACCTTAGATAAAGCTCAGGGGATGACGTTGTTCTCCTACCCCACTCACCAGATCGAGTTCACAACAAACGATGGACGCACTCTCACTGAGTGGAACAGCACAGAGTTCGGGCCAGGCTCCATCACGGTCACTCGCACCTTCAAAGATGTCGCGGGCAACGAACTCATCAGTGTTAAGCCCGATAATCTCTCGACCACTCGAGACACGCACCTGTCGATGCGCCAAGAACTCATCCTCATTCCAAAATACATTGAACAGGGAAGCGACTTCAACCTCACCTATTCAATCTCGCCGTACAGTCGCTCCGGAGAAGGCGTCATATTGAGTGAACAAAAGATATCTCTCAGAGCAGTTAAGCCGGATGCTGCTGACTTGCCAACAGCACTGACCCTCAATGCGAAGGCCATGAACTACAGCATCGAAGGGGCCTACAAAAGCGTCTCTGTTGATCTCTCAAGCAACTACGTTATCGGAAAGAGTGCGAGCTTCACGTGTAAAGCGGGAGTTCTTAATGGTGAATTCGATGTTCAAGGACAGACAGTTTCAGTTACCGGCACATGTTCCCAGGGCAAAGCAGAGTTTTATCTTGAGACTCGTTTCTGGTACCGCAACTTTAAAGGGACAGTGAAGTTTAGCAAGATCGTGAATCGTTCGGTTTGTGGAGAGATGACTGACATCCTCGACAACCGTGTCGGGACACTTTGTTTTGGAAGATAAAAAGATCTCAGGTTCCATCAGACTGTTTGGAAATGAAAGGATCAGATTGCACCGTAAGATGCGTTAGTCGAAATTCCTGAGTATGATGATAACATGAATTACTACAAGGCCATTCTCCAGTACGACGGAAGCCTCCACTTGGGCTTCCAGTTGCAAGTTGGAAAGCCCACGATTCAGGGTGACCTCAACCAATCTTTGCAAAAAATCCTTAGTGGAAATTTCACAACGAGGGCCGCCTCCCGCACAGACAAAGGTGTTCACGCCATTGGCCAGGTGATCAAAATCTCGGTCGAGGATCCATCACCACTTAATGCTGCGCAATTGAACGAGGCACTGCCTTCGCACATCAAATGTCTCGATCTCTCCCCGTGCGCAGGAGACTTCATCCCATCCGTCGATCAACTCTCAAAAGAGTATCGTTACCTCTTCACAGTCCAGGGCCAGGAGGAGCGCTATATCGCACAGACCCCACTCCCTCTGAACATCCATGACATGCAGGCCTGCGTGGCCATGCTCAAGGGGAAAAACGACTTTCGAAATTTCTGGTCGATCGGTGGCATCGCTAACACGACAATCCGGGACATCCTTCAATGCGATCTTACCATGATCGATCCGAAGGCTTTCTTTAAGGACACCTTATTCACGGCGGGAGAGGTCACATCCTGCTGGCAATTCCGTATCGTCGGCTCGGGGTTCTTGAAACACATGGTCCGCCACCTTGTAGGTGCACTCTGGATGGTCGGAAATGGCAGGCTGACGAAAGATGAATTTTCCAGTCTTCTGCATGGAGAACAAAAGCAGCAGCGGCCCTGGAAAAAAGCCGATCCGCGGGGACTCTATCTCCTGAAGGTCAACTACGAACTCGAATAGAAATTTGTATTAGAGTAAAGTCATTTCAATATTGACCCGCTCGCCGGGTTCACATACTTCCGTACCATCATCTTCCGGATTTTTATCAGTGCGTGGAGTGATCTTATCAACCCTGAAGCAAGCACCAGGTTCAAACAAAACTTCATTCTCACCTTTCGAACCGGAGGCCTCACCGATAAGACGCCCATGAACGACTCCAGTCGCAGGCTGGGTGATATACATGCGCTGAGCACAGGTATCATTTAAAAAATAATTGCGCGGTTTATTGCCATAATCAGCAGGAATGTGAACAGCAGTCGACGTGAAGCCGTTATAGCAAACCTTGCTTCCCACCTTGTGACGGGCAAGCACAGCTGAAGGCAGTCTCACTCCCCGATTCACCTTTCCTTTGAACTGAGGGAGGATACTCATGGCATTGAGGGTGCTCTTATAAAGATTGAAGTAGCGTCGAAGCTTGTTATGGTCACCGGAGAAAAGGATGGGATTCATTTTCTCATAGCAATCCATTGTATATTGTCCGAGGGCGGGAGCTTCATTACCCATAAGTTCATATTCGGCCATGAGCACGGGATATTTCTTTTTAAGATTCTCGTAATCTTCAACTGATAAGTTCGCCATACACATATTCGTACTGTTAATACGCTTTCCGAGACTTTTCATCATCACATCGACGAAAATAGAATTATACATGCTGGAAGAATCCTGAATCGCGCGTCCTAAAATCTTCAGAGAATGTCTGTTGAGTTTTTTCAGGTCAGGATTACAGCTATACTTTTTTCTCATCAGTTCCGGGAAACAAGTATCTTCGACAGAAATTTCGTCTTCGGAATCGTTTTCTTCGCAGCTATCAGGAATGTCATCGCCATCTTTCGCCTGAGCACAGATATCGGCTTCGTAACAGACTTCTGCAATAGCGGCATGCATCGGCAGGGGTGGATTATTTTCCTGGCTTAACGTTTTAGAAACTTCGTTTCTTTGAGCATTCGTGGCCTTGCGGTTGAAAATAACATCTTCATCAGCGGCAAGTGTTGAGATGGATATTGATGACAGAAAAATCGTGAGAAAAAGGGTTTTCATGAGCTTAGGATAAGCAAGTGTGATGCCTGCTTTAAGGCCCTAAGCTGCGGGAAGTCGATAGAGTTTATGTCAAAATGTTAGACACTAGTTCTCATAGGAAGGCCCTTTAGGTATTCTCCCCCTACTATGAGTCGATTGAATTTCAAGTTAGAGGCCACTTCCCCTGGATCCCGCGCACGCGCGGCCACGTTCACTACTCTTCACGGAGAGGTGCAGACACCGATCTTTATGCCGGTCGGCACTCAGGCCACCGTGAAAAACCAGACCGTCGAATCTCTCAAAACGGCCGGCTCAAACGTCCTCTTGGCCAACACCTATCACCTCCTCCTTCGTCCGGGCCCTGAAGTGATGAGGAAGTTCGGCGGCATCCACAAGTTCATGAACTGGGATCGTCCCGTGCTCACGGACTCAGGAGGGTTCCAGATTTTCTCACTCTCACATTCTCGCGAGATGAATGAAAAAGGGGCGCGCTTTTTAAGCTACGTCGACAACCGCCCGATCCTCCTCACACCAGAGCTCTCGATCGATATGCAAAAAGCCATCAACAGCGACATCATGATGGTCCTCGATCAATGTATTGAGTCCAATGCCAACCATAAAGATGCGAAGCTTGCTATGGAACTCACCCATCGTTGGGCCAAGCGAAGCCTCGAGGCCCGGGGCGATTCACTTCAATCCATATTTGGGATAGTTCAAGGTGCCTGTCACGAGGACCTCCGCAAACAAAGTGCCGACGTCCTCATCAATCTTCGAGTTAACGGTGAAGGATTCGACGGCCTCGCCATCGGCGGTCTTGCTGTCGGTGAAACAAAAAATGAGCGCGAAGACTTCACGGCCATCGCCACAGGCATGCTTCCCGAAAATCTCCCCCGCTATCTCATGGGTGTGGGAACTCCGATCGACATCCTCGAAGCGGTTCACCGCGGAGTCGATATGTTCGACTGCATTCTCCCGAACCAGTATGGCCAGCGAGGAGTTGCATTTACGAGTCTCGGAAAATTCCAGATGAGGCGCACGGTATACAAATTCGCTGAGGAGAAACTCGATCCTGCCTGCGACTGCCTGGCCTGCACGAACTACTCCCGCGCGTACCTTCATCATCTGATCAAAACTGATGAGCCGCTCGGTTGGCACCTGCTCTCTCTTCACAACATTACCTTCTACCACCGGCTCATGAGTGACATGCGTTCACATATTCTCAACAATACTTTCCTCGATTTCTACAATCGGAAAAGAATTGAACTCGACATGACCGACGAAGAGAATCCTCATGTCCCGATGGCCGCCGTAAAACCTCATAAAAGAGAAAAGCGTCTCCAGCTCGGAGATTACGAAGTCCACGACTCCGATCGTGGATTTTCCAGTATCCGCCAAAAGAGCTCCGGCGAAGTCATGCATTCAATAAATCCTCCTCAAGAAGAAGCGCGCAACCTCTATCTGTTGCCTTCGAGAATTGATGAGCGTCTTAACGATATTAACGAAGTCGTCATCTGGGACGTGGGACTGGGTGCTGCCCATAATTCAATGGCGGTCATCCACGAGTTTCTGGATAAGGACTTCTCTGGGAAGATCCGCATCGTGAGTTTTGAGAACGATACCGATCCTCTGAAACTTGCTTTAAGAAATGCACCAGTCTTCCCGCACCTTCATCACGCAGCTCCAGTTGAACTCATCAAGCACAATAAGTGGATATCTCCGAAGGGAAACATCGAGTGGGAACTTATTCAGGGCGATTTCTCCCATACGTTCGAGGGATCACCAAAACCACACGTGATTTTCTTCGATCCGTTCTCCATGCAAACCAACACCGAACTCTGGAGCGAGGTACTCTTCTCCAAGATCTTTGAATACTGCCGCGGAAATGAAGTTCAACTCCTCAACTACTCGGCTTCCACTGCGGTTCGCGCGACACTTCTCGCAGTCGGCTTCAACGTTGGCTACGGACCAGCGACCGGTCCGAAAAGTACGACGACAGTTGCGTTCAACGAAGCTTCGCTCGCACACAAACTCGGAGCAACCTTGCTAGGCCAGGAGTGGCTTTCGAGATGGGAAAAAAGTGATGCGAAGGTTGCTCGGACGTTGAGCAAATCGGA
Source organism: Bacteriovorax stolpii (assembly GCA_945883845.1). Lineage (GTDB taxonomy): Bacteria > Bdellovibrionota > Bacteriovoracia > Bacteriovoracales > Bacteriovoracaceae > Peredibacter. The sequence continues at coordinate 25,369 of CAMCYI010000036.1, forward strand.
TGAGAAGGAATTTGAAGAAAAGATTCGCAGACATTCGCAGTTTCTAGACACGTAACATTTTTAGCGTCTTATGCGCGGGTTACGGAGATAAAACTCTTCTTTCTCTGTGTACTCCGAACTAGGAAATCGGTCATGATGATGGCTAGCGCAGCTGAGAAAAATCTGCAGAAGAATGATGAAAACTAACACAGAAGACTTTTTCATAGAAACCTCTCTGTGGTCCATTTTATCAGACTTCGTTCACAAAACAGCTTCACCTTGACCTACTTTCAACGAACTCTCCCAAAGATTGTCCGAGCTTTTTAGTTTTCCACTTAACTAAAATTACTCCTAAGACGATAAGGCTCTTAAATATCGAGATAATTGAAGGAATTCATGACGGAAAAGTTAAAAACCGAAGTCGAATTTGAAGTGAGGAAAGGCAGAACTTTTGCTCGCATCAAAGATTTTTATGAAAATGGAAATCTGGCACGAGAGGGGGTCTATACAAATGGTCATGGCGAATGGAACTGGGAAATTGCGATAGGAACTGTCAAAAGATACTTTGCGAATGGAAATTTAAAAAGCGTAGAGAGATACGACGAGGCCGGGAGTCTAGATGGAGAATCACTTTTCTATAATGACAAAGGAATGATTACCAGCAAATTGGTCTACTCAAAGGATAAAAAAATACTTGAAGAGTTTTATGACAAGGACAAATCACGCCTGAAATAATTAGACAAAAATATCTACATCGGTTGTTTCACTAGAATCGAAGGCTTCAGGTATAACCTTACCAAGAAATGATTTATATTGTGATTGACCCAGAGTTCAAGAAAAGATAAACGTCCTGCATGAATAGATTAATATTGATCACTGCTCTTATTATCAGCTCTTACAGTGCTTTTTCTTTTGAAATAAAGTTCATAGGGGCCTGCTCTGAGACGCCACTTCTTTCAGAAAAAGTAAACTTTGTTCAGGGGATGAATGTTGGGGATGAAAGTTTAAAGGTTTTGGATCTTCATCATATTAGTTATCAAGGAACTTCCGCTGGACTTAACCAGGTCTTCGATACTCCAGTGGGTTTGGATTCAATGGAAGTTATAAGCGACAATGAAATGATGGCCTATGGCTGGTGTTTTGATATTGATGGAAAAATTCCTGAAGTATTTGCTGATAAAGTTCCAGTTAAGGCTTCAACGAAAGTCATCACTTGGTTTTATGGTTATGCTCACTTCCTAAATGGTAAGTGGATCTCTCAATGCGAAAAAAGTTATTTGCGCCATTCAGCTCAGTTCTGCCCTTAAAAGAAAAAATCTACTTTTCTCAATATAGTTCGGGGTATTAGCAAAAGACGCCACGAACTCAGTAATCAGGACCTGCAATCTCTTCTGCTATCGGCTTTCGGCATAGCTCACCAGCTATTAGAAAAATTAATCAACGTATAAAATATATTAATTTTAAAACAAGCATTATCTTGGCCATATTCCTCCTATCGTTCACCAGGAGGTTTATATGAAACGATTTATTGCTCTTTGGGCCCTTTTCACTCTCACTCAAGTTGAAGCCGCTACGTATTCCTGTGTCACAAAGGATACGAAGGCCAGCTTCACCGTCACCGGAAATTCGATTCAAGGTTCTCTTACAACAAACATCGGTACTCGAGTCGTCGAGCACGTGAACTTCAGCGGCTATAAGCTTCCAAGTGGCATGAGTCGAGTTCCGTCCAGTTTACTAGGAACCAAGTATACCCTTGTTGATAGCATGGGGAGTGCGATGAGTTTAAAGCTCACTATTTTGCGCGCAAATCAAGTTACAATCCTCTCTCAAGGCCAGATGTATTCATTCAATCACTGTCCGCAAGTAATCGAAGATATCGATCTTCCGGGCCCACCTCATCCAGATTGTCGCCGTTGTGGAGCTGACAGTTTCCTATGAAAATGTCTGTCTTGATGATTCTACCTATTCTTCTCGTGTCGCTCTCTCTGGGAGCGGCACTCTTTGAAGATCTCAGTACACCCGTGGTGATGGAGTCTTTTGAATCGAAGACTAAGGATAAGGACCCTGTCTTCAATGAGATTACTATTCAACCAGGTGACAAAAAAGACATTTGGCTCATGGCCCAGTCTCATAACGGAATCCACTATTCAAAGAGTAAGTGGGATCAAATAAAAATAGTGGTTGATAAAACGACCGAGCCCTACTCAGCAACTTACCATCAGGTGAAGAATGGAAAAGAAATTGAGCTGAGGGCGGCTTGCTACATTTGTCACGCCAATGGTCCTCGTGCCATTCGTCCGAATTACGAATCAAGTTCAGTGAAATACTCTTTGAAAGACAAGGCCCTCATTGGAATGATGAATCTCAGGATTAAAACTTACGGTCGAATAAAAATGAAAAAGAGTAATCTCATTCTTGATGGTCGGCCAAGACAACGTCCACTGGCCTACGATGGACCCAAAAACTGGCAGGAACTCAACATACCGACTTGTCTCAAATGTCATAATGATTCAGGTTTCCTGTCTCGAGGTATACTAAAAGGACAGCAGTACGGCACGATTGAGCATCTGACAAAAACAGGGGCCATGCCTCCATGGCCCTACAAGCTCGATGAAGAAGAGAAAAAACAACTGGCGGAGTTTATTTCATCGTTTAAATAAACACCTTTGCGTAACCGCCATCCAAAGACTCGAAATAAACTCC
>CAMCYI010000037.1 GCA_945883845.1 Bacteriovorax stolpii
CTGCAGATCAAATCCGTCGCATCGTTCGCGAAGAAGCGCAAAATAGATCCGTCCCTCTTTCGGCCGCGGAAGAAAATGCAGCTGTGGCGCAAGCGCAGTTGAATATGCCAGGCATGTTAACACCTGCAAGTGATGCACGTACTGCGGGGCTCGGTGGAGATGTTGATGGGCAGGTCTGGAGATCGAAAGCGCAGACACAAGCAGACCGTGCGAATGGTGCATTGATGGGTATGGCCTCAGGTACTGGTGGTTCTGGCGGCGGTGGTGGAGCTTCGGGTTCTGCTGCTGGTGGTGGTGCTGCGGGTAATGCCGGCCGTGGTGTTGCGACTGATAGTGCAACGATCGCTCTCGATGTGTCAGCGGACGCAGGTGCGAATATAACGGATGCTTTGAACTCGCAATTTCGTAGTGAAACTCCGGGTGCTCAGCAATTGCAGACTTTGCTTCGTGCTCAATCGAATTTCAATTTTAGATTCAGAGATAGAACTGTTCAGGTGCTTTACGATCGCTCGTCTCGCAGCTATCGCGTTTCCGAGACTGCAGGCCTTGCTCCTCAGTTGAAATCGCAGCTGGAATCATTCCTGAACAATCGTGCACGCCTTGATGATTTAAGAGATGCGGTGAGTAGGAACTAGTCCTCGACCGACCATTGAAAAGATTTGCTCGTCTTATTCCCGACAATATCTTCAACGCTGACGAGGATCTGGTGCTCACCTCTTGTGACATTCATCGTGCCACGTGGGGCTTCCTGAGTGAAATTCAGATTAAAGTAGAACTTACGACAATTGTAGTTTCCGCACGTGCCTGACATATAAAAATCTTTGATATACTGCTCGTCGTTTGTGCCTGAAGGAAGATTGATAAATTCCCAGACGACTTTCTCTTCAGCGCCATCGAGCGAGTATGAAATCTTGTATGGCGGGAGAAGGAACTTCTCGTGGAGTGTGAGGTCAGTTGCTTCAAGGAAAAGTGCGTGTGCACCCTTCACCTTGTTTCCATCGATCGGACGATGATTCTTTGCGATTCCGATTTTTGAAATAACCGGGGCCTGCGTATCGTTTAACGGTTCCATCATGAGAAACGGATTAATGTACTTCTTGTCCTTCCCTACTACGAGTAAGTGAAGGTGGTGATAAACTTCACCGTACGTCGAAATCGGCCAGCGAACAACATTTCCAATCAAGGCACCATCAGCAATCTTCTGCTGACTCTTGAGTGAATCCTGGATTTCTTTCGTGATCGATTCTTTCGCCACGTGATGGTATTTCCATACGAAGCCTTCTTCGTCGAGGATCGCAACTTCCCAGTACATTGGGTTACCTGGGATGTAGTTTTCAATATTCACCACGATACCGCCGGCAGCTGCGTAAATCGGTTGATCAATTTTCGCTCGGACATCAAGGCCATCGTGCCAATAAGGTGAGCCGCTGTAGTCCTGATAGGATTGCATGTTGTGGCCAATGGAAAGAAGCGGGAATGGCCATGCGTGGTGGCGTTGCTCGCGGAAATTTGCCGTAGCGAGGAAGTCTGCATTTGTTCGCACACTTTTTTCATGTGCCCACAAAGAAGTTGATGCAAGCAAAAGGATGAGGAACATTTTCATTGCAGTCTCACTGGAGAAATTTTGTATAGGCTTCTTGTGGAATCGTAGATGAAAGCTTCAGGCCAACTTTGAGATCTTTCTGTTTGCGGCCGATTCCCTCTGAAGTGAAGTAAATAACTTCGGCGAGGATCGGATGACGGAGCTCAACTTCGCGAAGATGAGTGATCCAGAGAATTCGGTTATTTTTCAAAAAATTTCTATTTTGCTCAGAGAGAATCAGACCAAGTCCGTAATCAGAGGAATCCATGACCCGAACATTGATCCCCCCACCTGTCTCGCGTTGATTCGTGAGAGATGGTTTCAAGCACACTGTCTTTTCAAGTTTCAGGTCAAACAAGTGACGAGGGTGTGCACGCAGTTCAAGCGTTTTGATTTCGGCCGGGAAAGCGAACTGCACATTTTTTTGAGCTTGCTCAAACGCAACAATTTTAAACACGCTGCTGCGGTGATCGAGTTTTACATAAAGAGGCCTATCCGGATTGAGCTGAATATTCTTATCAAGTGAGATCACCACTTCTCTGGCCACGAAATCGATCTCGAGATGCTCGATATTCACGACCAGGCGGCCGCTATCGAGAGTCTGCCACATAAAGTTATGCGACTCCTCTGAAGCCTTCTGGAGAAGACGGAGGATTTCCTTGTATTCGTAGCTGGATCGATAGATCGGTGTCGTCATCACAATAGGATGCAAAAACCGTCAAACTTTGACAACCCTTGGACAAAAAAGATCAGGTATTCTTGTATAAGATACAAGGTGGCGGCCCTCAAGGGTCGTGGGACAATTCTGAGGATGAGATTTTTATCCCTAATATTGATTTTAACCCTCTTTGTGGCCTGTGCGGCCAAGGAACTGGTCGTCCGGAATGCGGACACCATGCTCGAGTATCAGGTCACCAAACGCCTTCCCCTAACCTCACACCAAAAAAATGAACTCCAGAAAGATGTCGATCTTTTCCTGAATCAGGAGAAAAAGATCGCGGAAGAAATGCTGCCAGTGATTGATCAGATCAAGCTGGGCAGTAGTGAAGAAGTCAAACCCATCTATAAAAAATTCGAAAGCTTTTATCGAAAGATCTCATCGGATTTTTCTACGCTCATGGCGAGATACATGGTGAAGCTCAATGAGAAGCAGCAGAAAGAATTTTTTGAGAACATGAAAGATGAAAACGAGCGATATGCCAGCAAAACTCAGAAAGAACGTCGTGAGGATGCTGAAGAGGCCCTGGAAAAGTTCATCGGGAAGTTGAGTGAAACTCAGAGTGGGGTCATAAGAAGTTACGATCAGTTTTTCAGGAAACAGCTTCGCACTCGCCTCACCAGACGTGTGGCGCTTCATGAGAAGTTCAAAACAGTTATGTCTTCAGGCTCATCATCTGCTGAGAAGGAAAAAGAACTTCATCGGATCTATATTGCTCATCAGGAAGTAAATTTCTCAGAGAGCAAAACGTTAGAGATCATTCAGAAGTTTATTCCCACATTGAGTGCTGAACAAAAAGACATGTTTCGTGAAAAGACGAGAGAAGTGAAAGAGATTCTCCGGTATTTTATCCAGTCCACCTACTAAGCAACTTTCTTCCGCATCTTTTCTTTCTTCGCCGGCGTCAGGATCGAAATCTCCTGATGAAGCTTCATCATTCCCGCCCATGGATCACGCTTGCGGGTTTTGATTTTCCTCAGCGCTTTCTCCATACTGTACTCGTTCGGGGATTTTACCTTTTTCAGTTCTTCCCAGGTGAGAGGAAGAGCGACGCACGCCTTTCCTTTTGCCCTGAGGGAATAAGGTACGACGGCGGTGGCGCCATAGCCGTTGCGAAGATAGTCGACGAAGATTTTATTCTTGCGCAGGCCCTTAGACATGTTGGCGACATAGGTTTTCGGATTTCGTGAAACCATTTCGAGGGCGAGGGTCTGAGTGAAGGATTTAATCTGATCCCAGTTGTAGAGAGGAGCTATGGGAATGTGAACGTGAATCCCCTTCCCTCCTGTGAGTTTCACAAAACTCTTGAGATTTAAATCATCAAGGATCTCTTTGAGCTCGAAGGCCGCTTTCACAACTGTTTTCCAGGGGACACCAGGGCCCGGATCGAAATCCATCACGATCTGATCAGGTGACATGTAATCCCGGTGACTGTTCCAGGCATGAAGCTCGAAGGCATTCAGTTGGACCAGTTCGAGAAGTCCCTCGACCGAATTGATGGTGATGTAGGTTTCTGTCCCTTTCTCTTCTTTTATGTCCAGTGGATGAAAGGAGGCAGGAGATTTTCCTGTGATGTGTTTCTGGAAAAAGCACTTTCCCCTACTCCCCTGAGGACACCGGACAAGTGTGAGAGGACGGTCTTCAAGATACGGCAACATAACTTTACCGATCTTCTGGTAAAATTCTGCGACATCCTTTTTCGTTTTTCCGTCTTCGTGGAAGAGAACCTTATCTGGTGAAGAGATGCTTGAAACTTTCATAGGAACTTCCTCTTTGGTGGCCGCTGTAGGCTTGGCAGTTTCACGATGAATGACTTTCGGCTTTTTATCTTCCCGCATACCCATAAACACAGGTGCTCTGAGAATTCCTTCGTTGGTCCAGTTACCGAAAGAAACTTCGCATACTTTTACTGGCTTCACCCAGTGGATGGATTTACTGCGCGGTGATTGTATTTTAAAGGGTGAGTGTTCAACTTCAAGAGGACTGAGTTCCTTAGCGATGGTCTGCAAGGTTTTGGTGTTGAAGCCGGTTCCCACTTTACCGGAGTAGCGAAGTTTACCGTCTTCATAGATGCCGAGGAGAAGGGCCCCGATTCCAATTCTTCCCCCCTGGGGCTCTGTCCATCCGCCGATGACAAATTCCTGTCTAGAGCCACATTTGGTTTTCACCCAGAGATCATTGCGGCCGGAATGATACGTCGAATCTGCCTGTTTGGAGATGACACCTTCGAGCTGGTGCTCACAGGACAACTCAAAGAAGCCTTTGCCGTCTTCAGTGAGATGCTCGCTATACTGAAGAAGTTTTCCCGCTCCCTTGAGAACGTCTCTCAGAAGTTCTTTTCTTTCGAGTAAAGGCCTGTTCCTCAAATCCTCTCCGTCAAGATAGAGAAGATCAAAGATGTAGTACCGGAGGTGTTTATCACTTTTAGCCTTCAACGAATTCTGCAGTTGCTGAAAATTCGTTCTTCCCTTGTCATCCATCGCAACAACTTCACCATCCAGAATGGCATTATGGATATTGAGGTTCGCAAGAGCGTTCATGATATAAGGAAACGAAGAGGCCCAATCTAACCCGCTTCTGGTGTAGAAATTCACAATTCCGTTCTTCACCTGGGCCTGCATCCGGTAACCGTCGTATTTCATCTCATGGATCCACTGAGACCCTTCGGGAACAGATGTGACGAGACGAGGGAGTTCAGGAGGGATAAACCCAGGCCATTTATCAGACCCGGCGAGAGACTTTTTTTTTCTGGTTACCTTTTTTGTAGCTTTCCTTTCTTCAAACACAATCTCTTCTTCGTCGTGCCTTTTGATAAGTAGCCAGTTCTTTTTATTGTTTTTTCCCTTGTAGTGAGTACGGATCAGGATGAATTTGCCCTTAAGTCTTTTTCCCTTGAGAGAAAATTCCAACTTCCCTTTTTCTAGTGCTGTCACCGGATCTTCATCTTTTGGTGTCCATGTTCCATTATCCCAGATAAATACTTCCCCGCCACCGTACTCCCCTTTAGGAATTGTACCGTGAAATTTTCCATATTCGAGAGGATGATCTTCCGTTTGAACGGCCAGACGTTTATCAGCAGGATCGAGTGAGGGACCCTTAGGAACGGCCCAACTTTTCAGGACACCTTCCATCTCCAGGCGGAAATCATAATGAAGGTGACTGGCGTGATGTTCCTGAACAACGAAAGTGAGCTTCCTGGATTTCTTCTTCGTGACTTTCTTTCCCGCAGGCTCTTTCGTGAGCTTGAAATCGCGTTTGCCGTTGTATTTTTTAAGAAGTGACCTCGCCATGTTCTAACTCGCTTTTTTTCTCTTCGCTGTAACTTTCTTAGCCGTTTTTTTCTTTGTTTTTGAAGTTGCAGAAACTGAAGAATTTCGTCCTCTCTTCCTGGCCTCGAGAGATTGTTTCAACAAAGGCATCAGGTCCACCACATTGGTATTCGAAAATTTCTCAACCTTAGGAAGTTCTCCCTTATCAATTTCATGTCCCTCACCGGCCTTAATTTTAAGCTCAATGATTTTCATGATGTCGTCGTTATAAGTGTCCTTGTATTGTTCCGGTTTCCATTTTTCAGTCATCCCATCAATAAGTTCTTCCGCCATTTTGACTTCTTTAGCCGTAAATTTTGGCCTGTTGACCTCAGAGAGATAATGGACTTCGTCGACCTGCAGTACTTCATGAGCGAATCGCAGAATCTCAAGGACGAGATAATCTCCCTTCGCCATAACAGCAGCAAGATGCTGTTTGGTACGAATAATCACTTTTGCGATGGCAATCTTGCTTGTTTTTTTTAGAGCTTCTGCGAGGAGGAAATACCCTTTAATACCAGTTTTCTGCGGAACCAGGTAATAAGGTTTTTCAAAGAACAGAAGATCAATATCTTCGAAATCCACAAACGTCTCTATATCGATAGTTTGAGTGGCCTTCGGATTGGCAGCCTTAAAGTCATCTTTATCCATGATAACGAATTCACCTTTTTCGTATTCATACCCTTTAACAATCCTGTCCCATGGAACTTCTTTTCCATCTTTCGCACTGACTTTTTTATATTTTATGGGAGAGAGATCTTTCTTATCGAGCATGGAAAAATGGAGTTCTTTTCCTTCCTGCGCTTTTTGTAATGAGACGGGAATATTGAGGAGACCAAAACTGACTGAACCTTTCCATATGCTTCCGGCCATACCAACTCCTTTGGTGGGGAAATTTCAACTGCCAAAATCTTGGCAGTTTTTTTAATCCCTTGCAATTTGCAGACTGGAAAAGTTGAGATTCCTTTTTGCCCCATTGTAGAACCTAGGTCGTCTCAAGGGCCATTAAAGGCCGGCACTCATTTTGCTTAATGTTATATGACCAAGGGGGAATTATGTTCGAAAAGCTCAATTACCGAATCCAAAAGAAGCCAGATTTATACATGGACGAAGACATCCGTGAACTGTCTGGTACTCACGCAGCGATTCTTGCCACGGATGGTTTTGAAGAATCAGAGCTCTTAGAACCTAAAAAAGCACTCGAAGCCGTCGGTGTTCAGGTTCATATTGTTTCTCTGAAACCAGGAAGAATTAAGGGCTGGACTTCAAATGACTGGGGAAAATCAATTCACGTAGATTACACCGTCCTTGATGCCTTCTCGATGGACTTTGATTTTCTCGTTCTCCCTGGTGGTGTTATTAATCCTGATAAATTGAGAAATGATCAGAATGCAGTTGCTTTCGTTCAGACGTTTATTAATCAGCACAAGCCGATAGCAGCGATCTGTCACGGAGTACAGACTTTGATCGAAACAGGATTTGTGAGAGGTAAGACGATGACCTCATGGTCTTCACTTAAAACCGATCTTGTTAATGCAGGAGCGAGATGGGTAGATAAAGAAGTTGTGGTTGATCACAATCTTATTACCAGTCGTAAACCAGCTGACCTTGCAGCTTTCAACCAGACGATGGTGAGAGAGTTCATCGATTTCCACACCAGACACTCACTGCCGAATACGATCGGTTATGTGCAAACATTTTAAATGAAAGAGGACCGTATGTTATTCAACGAGAATGCTATTAAGAATAAAATCCAGACGTATAAGAATAAAATCTGGTCTTTCTTTGATGGCCTTATGACAACAGAGAAGGAAAAAAGGCACGAAGAGCACCTTTTGGATCATGAGTTAAAAGAAAGTTTTCCAGCTAGTGATCCACCCGCACACCGGGCGAAATCAATGGAAGATACTCAACATATTACTCACTGACTGATTGATTGATTCATAAATGTAAGGAGTTCTTATGACAGACCTGCAAACACTTGCCCACATGATTTCCGATATTGATTTTACAATGATGACAACAGCAGGGCGCGACGGTTCACTTTATAGCCGGCCCATGTCGACACAAAAAATTGATAAAAATAATTTTGATGGTGAGCTTTGGTTTTTCACCAAAAGAGATTCGCCAAAAGTGCATGAGCTGGAAGAAAACCAGAAAGTGAATCTCGCCTACGCGCAACCAGACAAACAGAAATATATTTCGGTTTCAGGACTGGCAAATATTGTCACGGATAAAGAGAAAATGCAGGACCTCTGGAATCCTGTCTACAAGGCATGGTTTCCGGAAGGTCTGAACGATCCGCAATTATGCCTGATTCGCGTGCAAGCTGAGACAGCTGAATTCTGGGATTCGCCACCAAGTAAAGTTGTCCAGGCACTGGGATTTGCAAAAGCTGTCATCACGGGTAAACCTTATGAACAGCATGGCGATAATAAGCAGATTAATCTACAACACTGATTACAGAAGCCAGTGTACACCTAAAATAAGATTTCTTCCTGGAAGAGGGGCAACCTCTTTCAGGAAAGATACGTGAGATCTCGCCTCAACATCAAATATATTTCTGATCCTGAAAAAGACGTCGAGCTTTGAATTATTCATGGTGAAGGCGTACTGCGTGCCTACATTGGTCAGCGTGTAACCTTGAGTGCGCGTTTCATTAGGAGCGTTTAGGTTCTGGTCAAAGTAGTGCTGGGCCTCGATATCACTCTCCCAATTACTTTTCATGTGCTCAAGACCCAGACTCAATCGCGGAGGAGAGAGTCTCGGAAGATTTTGATGATCATCCTGGTTACGTCCCTGAATCCAGTCAAATTTTGAAGTCATACTCAATGCACCTTTCTCATTCTGCGTGAGGAGCTGTTTTGCATCGATATCAATACCGTAAAGAACGGCATCGACCTGACGATAATCAAATTCCGGAAGGCCATCACTAACATCTCCATTGGGATTCAATGTGATGTAATCATGAAAACTTTGGGTGTACAGTCCGACGGAGAGTGATTGTTTTAAAGAAGCCAATTTATAGCTTGCCTCAACTCCATGGGCCTTCTCTTTAGAGAGACCTGCATTTCCGACTTCGAATGTTCCGGTCGCAAGATGCGCTCCATCAGCGAGCAGCTCCTGAAAACTTGGCGCTCGTTCAGTATAGGAATAATTCAAAGCAAGAGCTGACTCAGTGTTGAGTTGATACGCGTAGCCGGCCGAAGCGTTGTAACCAATAAAGCCGAAGCGGTCTGTACCTTCGGAAGTCACAGAAGACTCTTTGCGGATATCAGTGTTCTCGATCCGGGCCCCGGCACTGTAGATATTTTTTCCCACAGTCAGCTGTTGAAAAGTAAACAAAGCTGCTATTTCGTTTTTTGCATCCGGAAGAAAAGCTTCTTCACCTCGACTCGCGAAATGAAAAATATCTGTCTGGAGTCCCGTCGTACCCTGAATGTTTCCATTTTTATTGAGAGCTTCAAGCCTGGTTTCGTTGCCGATGTTTTTAAAGAAAGTTCCCGTTACGGAACCCTCGAATTCACGATGGCGATAATCTGTCTGGGCCGATTTAAGTCTGAGCTTTTGAAACAATGAACTTTCAGGACGGTATTCTCCATGAAGCTCGAGACGATTTTGTTCCATCCCGATCGTGACTTCTTTTTCAACGACAGTACCGTAATCCGACTTGAAATGATTAAAGGCCAGACCGATCATCCCGCGGTCAAAGAATCTTGTCACACCCGTGCCGATTGAATCCTGTCTGTTCTGACTGTTTTCAAGCTCGTGCTTTTCATCTTTGCCATCCGGATTATTTTTGCGCTCGTTTTTAGAAAGCGCATAACCTGGAATGCGTTGATTCTGGAGATTTCTGGTCGAAGCATCTACGTGGAACATCCATTGATTTTTTCCGTGATCCATCCGGACTGAATTCGAGAGCCCATGATTATTTGTCTCACCCTGAGACTGAAGCTCAATAACGTTGCCCTCTTCAAAACTTGAGTGGATCCTGTTAGTGACAATATTGACCACGCCTCCGACAGCAGAGGCCCCGTAAAGAACACCCATGGCACCGCGGACAATTTCTATCTGATCAACAATCAGTGGCTCAACCGGGATCGCGTGATCCACACTCTGGGTGGAAACGTCGAGAAGCTGGAGACTATTCTGCAAAAGACGGATGCGTGCACCATCGAGTCCGCGCAAAACAGGACGAGAGGAGTTTGGACCGAAAGATGTGGCCGTCACTCCGGCCTCTCCTTGCAAAGTATCAGCAACCGTAGGCTGCATTTTTTTACGAATGTCTTTTTCTTTGAGCGTTTTTGCCACCGGCGCGTATTCAGTCAGACCCTGTCCACTGCTGTGGTCGAGAACTTCAATTTCATCGAGTGTTTCAGACTCCTGAGCAAGAGACATGAGTGGCATAGCGAGAACAAAAAGAAGAATAAATTTCATCCGAACATTTTAGGTGCAAGTGCTTCATGAGGCAATACCTATGTATTTACTTTTAGTTTTCCGGCACCCGTATTGCTTCTCTGGGGTGAGCAACATTTCCCAGGAGGAAAATATGAAGAGTTCACTCGTACTGGCCGTCACTTTTGTCACGCTTTGCCTCACAGGCTGTGCGCACAAAGGGTCATCCGGCCACAAAGATGAGAGCAGAAAAACCGTTTATAATGATCAGGATACTTTGCGTCGTTACGTCTCAGGATGGCCTGTGACCTCGCGCTTCGCTGTCGACGATCTCATGGATAAATACGGACTACCTAAACTCGTGACTAAAGAAGCGATCACATGGAGAGACTCAGGTTATTTCAAGCGTTCTGTCGTTTACCGTGAGGGAATTACGCACAACTTCCCTACTCCTCACGAAGATGTACTCCAGCAGTTCGTAGGATATCGCATCCCCGAAGATAAAGTGGATGATCTCTGGCGCTTCAACGGAAGTCTCATTGTAGATCGTACACGGGGCGAAATTTCATCACGCTGTAACCGCGAAGAGATGAACGTTCTCGCTCTCAATCTCGCCGACAACATCATCCAGAATCGTATGTCTGTGGCCCGCGCCCGTGAAATTTACCGCAGAGATGCGATGGATTTTATGAATGGAAATATATCTTCAGCCTCAAGCCTGACATCAGGCCTGCAGTTCTCTGAATACCTCAATTCCGGAGATCCTGATCTGACAGAATCAGACAGAACCATCCAGGCCGAGGAAGAAGGTCCAGGGATTATTGAAAGTGATAAGGTTGAAAAAGACGATGCTCAATACTAAAGTAAGATCACTCGCAAATGAGAATTACCGAGTGCACTGTTGTTCCCTGAATAAAACTTAAGTCCCCAACATTAACATTAGTCACTTTACCCGCCACCGTCGTGCAAGCCGCGATGGTGGTGACCTTCAACTCATCTGTCAGCTCACAAATGACGGCCCGGGTTTCATCAGACTGACCTCGTTTAACAACTTCATCGATCCTGCAAGGTTTGCTATTCAGACGAAAATTCCGGATTTTATCATCAATTCGCTGCCGAAGATTATTCTTTCCGTCACTCGTGACGTAGGTCCATGTGATGGCATGAAGAGGAAGGCTAATCAGGATTAGTAATGGTAAAAAACGCATAAGAAAACGATAGCGACTCTACTTTGGTTCGTAAAGTGCTGAGCAAGAAATGAGGCACTGGTTAGCTGTTCTGGCCACGCCGTACTTCGAGAGACGAATTCCATTAAAATCAGCAGCGAGATCGGCCCACTCGGCATTACCTTGCCCAAAAACGTCATAGACTTCCTTGGCGATTCCGAGAACCGCCGACACACCGGATGTACATTTATTGGAGAGATCGCATGAGAGCGCGCAATGCATAGTCTTATCCTTAATCGGCATCTGCTTGAGTCGTGAGTAGGCCCTTTGAGCGTAATCACGGCTGCATTTTTCACCCTGCTGGGCATAGGCCTCTGAGACCAAAAGGATAAAAAACAGAAGAAAGAGTTTCATAAGACCTCGTTTGGACCATTTTCACTCAAATTAGGCCCTTTCGGGGGAGATAAGGGCAAAGTTTCACAGGGGTGTCTAAAATTTTGATAGCGTGATTCCGGTCCTTCATTATAATTAATGGATAACAGGAGAACCCCCAATGACATTCCCAAGCGACGTAGCTGATCACAAACAGGACATGAGACAGAAATGCTTCTATATCCTCACCCTCATTAAGGCAAAAAGCCTGGAGCTTTATGAAAAGTTCCATGCTCAATACGAGTCACTCAAAGCTGAAGACTCGTGGGATTTTTACCATACGCTGGTAGCTGAATATAAAAAGCTCGTCGATTCCGCTGATGAGAACCCAGCAGCAAAGAAAGAAGCTCCTAAAAAAGAAGCAAAAAAAGCTAAGCCTGGTATCATCGAAAAAGCGAAAGCCGCTGTAAAAAAAGAAGTGAAAAAAGTTGTGAAGTCTGTTGTAAAAGCTCCGGCGAAGAAAGCTCCTGCTAAGAAAGCGGCTCCGAAAAAAGCTGCGAAAAAAGCACCGGCAAAGAAAGCGGCTCCAAAAAAAGCTGCGAAAAAAGCACCGGCAAAGAAAGCGGCTCCGAAAAAAGCTGCGAAAAAAGCACCGGCAAAAAAAGTCGCTAAGAAAAAGAAAAAATAATCAGCTGATTGTTAAGGGATCCGAAAGGGTCCCTTCTTTTTAGAACGGACACTTGATGAAAGGCATCGCAGGATGTTCTTTCACATAAGACGGAACAAGCTTCGAAGTCCTTGTCACTTTTACCACATCAATAGCAAACGTTCTTTCATCTTCATTAAACGACGCCACTTTAAAATCCAGCACGAGCTTCAGGTAATCATCTTTGATGCCGTGGCAATCATTCCCTTCGCCGTTACAGACTTTATCATAATATGGTGGCCAGAGCTTGAAGCTGAGATAATTGCGAAGACCAGCGACAGCGCGATCTATTGAGCTCATCGAGTCGCCGATAAAATTTATGCCTGAGATACTTTCGATGAAAGGTATTTTCTCCAGCTCGCCGATCTGATTAGTTTCCGGAATTGTTCTGATCTGGGCGCGGCCGATTTCACCAATACGCTGCTGCATCCGTGGAATTTTACCACTGATGCGGTTTTTAAACCGTTCAAAATCAAACTTAGGATCATTAAACCCGACTTCAAGTCTGTAGGTCTTCCCGACTTCAATAAGATCCGAGGGAATTTCGAATCCAGTTCCGAAGATTTCACCCTGATAAAAGGGCTGACCAACGCCACCCTCATACCAACTCGTTAAAAATTCCGGTTTTGGCCTAGCAGGATTGAGTTCAAAGTATTCAACGTTTCCGATCATCGGCTGAGCATAGTCGCAAGTACCCTGGCAGATTCCATCCGCACATTTTTTCGTGCAAGAATTTTCAACCCAGAATGGGAGCTTTATCTGAACGCGATTTGAACCAACGTTCTTTGCCTCTGGTTTACCGAGATGGATATCAGGGATTTGATAATTCGCAGGGAATTGCGGGGTGAGAATTCCGAAATCTTCAGAAGGCTTCACGAGCTTATCATTCGGTGAAACAGTCATGCGAAGAGGAAAAGTTGAGATTGCGTTCAAATCAATACTCTGGCCGCTGGCATCTCCTGAACTATAAAAATTGAGCATCCCCTGTACATCGGAAACGTTCATTTTGAGATTTGAGAGACCTTCGTAAGACTTGCACTGTTCTTTAAGTCGGAAGTTAACAAGATACGAACTCCCGATGGAAGGTTTAACGTAGCAGTAACCCCCATTAAAGATCATCTTATTTTTCCCGACTTTACGATAAGAGCAACCTGGCTGAACATCCGGCATAGAAAGACCGATCGGCCCCTCTTCTTCCACTTCTACTTCGTAACAACTCTTGAGGTAGTGCCAACGCTCTTTGAGAAGAGTAAGACGTTCGTCAAAGGTTTGATTTTTTTTGAATGGTGAGTTCTCTATAAAACAACCGGAGTCGCGGTATTCCTGAGAAAAGTTGAAAATGCCGACGCGATCTGAAAATTCCTGGTTCTGAGGTCCAAACGCAATCATGAGGTACTTGTTACCAAGGGCCATCTTGTTACAGTTGAATGCGCGAAAAATCGGAATTTCCTGAAGCACACCGCCCGGGTTATAGGCCACGAGTTGTTTTTCAAGAATCGAGGTCGAAAGAGCAAACGAACCAGGTTCAGAGACTTCGCAAGCGAGAGCAAAAGAGGAGGACAAAAGAAATGTCATGAACATGAGCAGTTTCATAATGTCCTCCCTTTTTTAAGTCTTAGTTAGCGCCTTCAGAGATATCAGAGTACGTACAGATGCGAGCTTTGTGGTTTTTCCATTTACGGATTTGTGCCAACGGGTTCGCAGTGTTGTTACGGACGTTCTCAATGAACGTGTAACGGATTTTGCAGAAACGTGGAGTGTTTGCATTACCGAGGTTGATCCAGTCGTTCAAGAGGAACAAATTAGATCCAGCGTTGAACGCTGCATAGCCAGTAGCAAAGTTTTTATCGCCAGAGCTCATGCTGACAAGATCGTGTGCTTGAGCATTGTCATAAACCGGAGTTGTTGTCGCTGCAGTTCCTGAGTGGGCATAGACGTAGTTACCAAGACCTTGAACGTCACAAGCAACTTCAGTTTTAACCTTGAGGTCAGCGAGTGTTGAGTAGTTCAGACCGTTAGAAGTCACAAGGTCAGTAACAGTTGCTTGAAGCTTGATCGCGAAGTTCGGGAAGTAGTTAAGGTCAGAGTTTGTTGAACCCTGGTACGCCTGCCAGTACTCGATCTGTGGACCGCGGTAACATACGTCGAGGTAGAAATCTGCACCGTAACGTTCAGAACCAAGGTTGAAAGAAAGAGCAGTCAACTGCTTATCCCACTCGTTCTTGTTTGTGAAAATTCTGGCAAAGCCAGAATCAAGAGCACTGACTGTTGAACTTTGAACACTTGATGAAGCGTAAGTTCCGTTCTCAGTCCAAGCAGTGTGTTTCGCCTGAAGAAAATCCTGACGGTATTCACCATCGCCTGTTGTGGCACTGCCGGTACATACGCAGTTACACTGCTCAAGGTTTGTACAAAGAGCTGGTGTACAAGACGCCTGAGTCACTCGATCGTAACAAACGCGCTCAGTGTGACGAGCGTGTCTAATACCAGCGTCACATGGATACATTGAAGTACCAGAACTGTTGACATCAAAGCTGAACTCGAGGCTGACAGCGTATGAGCTGACGGCCCAAGTGAGCATGAACAAAGAAACCAAAAAAGCTTTCATTTAAGACTCCTCTCTAAATTGAGAATTATTGAGCAGCGGTACATCCGCTTGCTTGTTTCATAATGGTTGAATAGAACATGATCATCGCTTCATCTGCGGGAGTGAAACCTCGGCGTGTGCCACCGTCTTCGGCCATGAGGCCATACATATAACGGTTCATTGAGATGTAGAGCGCGCGTGGAACTCTTACTGTTTGAGTACATGTTCCGCGAGAGTAACGAAGTGAGAGTCCATAATAGGGTTCGCTGTTACAACCAGTTGTACAGCTACCGCCGTTAGGAACGATTACAGTCGTGCCGCCGCCATTTCCTGAGTTCCAGCCGCCGTTTTGGCTTCCTTCGCCGACGTTAAACTGAGCAGTAAAACGGGAATCGTTTGAAGTCACTGCACTCAAAGTGCATAGACCCGCATGATTACAGGCAATATCCATATCTCTTTTAATCGCTACTAAAATAGAACGGTTATCAAATACTTCAAATTCAAACTCATCGTTTCCACCGCCAAAGCGGTCATCGTAGTCAGCAGGTGGCTGCTTCTGCGCCCAAAGGAATGAGGACAGCATCGATAAACATAAAACCAATAGGCTTGTTTTCATAAAAATTCTCCTGAATATTGCGTACCTCTCTATAACCCTATATTTCGGTTTGTAGCCATCGCTCAAGGTCATTTTTACATACTATTGAAATAGAAAATGGTTCAGCCTTGTGCCGCACCCAGATGGTCTTTAAGATGCGATGAAATGAAAACAATCTTGCTTATTTCTCTCTTTTTATCTTCTTTAGTGCAGGCAGCTCCCCGGCTATGGAAAGACACAACCTCAGATCTGAACTTCTTAAATGGTTCACTTGAATTTTTTAATCGCTCAGCATGTGCGAAGAAATCTTACGAGCCTACGACGTCTGTCTTTCTTATTGTCGACAACGTGAATATTGCTAAATCAGTGTATCGTCTTGCAAAAACGAGAGGACTCGATACTACCCTGACAACCAATCAGGGGATTGAAAAGTTTCGTTACACGCTGACTGGTCTCATTCGTCTCATAGGTGATAAACTTCTCGATGGAAGTCTTCCGGCCATTCCTCTTAATGGAGAAAAGATAACTGACCTGCCATTAAAAGATGCCCTTTTATCTTGTGATAAAAATGACTGCAGAGATCTTGATGATTATCTGGAAAATGCCTGGACCTCCTCTCTTCCTGCTACAGGAAGGGTGTCTTGCAAAGTCATCAAAAAATTTTCAACCTTCCATTCTAATCTACGAATCTCAAAACCTGATCGCGTTCTCATGGAAGAACTCGCAAAGGAAATGCAGACTCCTGAACAATTCGTCAAAAGCTGCACAGACTTAAGCGATACGTCTGAGCCCGAAGTCGCCCTTTACCAGTTTGATCTGGCAGATACAGACAAGACATTTATAAGAACCGGGTTTGATTTCTGGAACTCACTGAAGATTTATCTTTCTTGGGCCATGAGGAACGCTCCCGAAATGAAAGCGATGGCCCAGCCATTTGATTTTCTTTTCCAGAGTGTGAACATCGAAGAGATGGTGATTTTTTTCTCCAATGGCTGTCGTTCGATCAAGCCTGCAGAGTGCTCTCAGGGGGATCTCAATCTAGAGAACCTGCGCTCATTCACCCAAGGAAAAGAAGGCACTGACTGGAGCACACTTGCTGTCAACAGTGCCATGCCAGATGCGAAACCAAATGAGCTATTCTCTTCACCTCTGCCTCTTCTTGAAGAGGATCTACTTCATCTAGGTAGTCAGAAGAGTGCAGATGAATGGACAAATAACTTTAGAGATAATTTTATCAAGTCCCGTGGTTACAACAAAGTCAAACTTCTCAAGGCTGTGGGCAACCTAAAACTCATCACAGACAACCTTCCGGTTGATCGCATCCTCAAGAGAATCCAGCTCGACACAACAACACTCTCACCGGAACTAAAGCAGGAGCTGTACTATCTCTGTTCTGAGTACGCTGTTGCTCTCGACGAAGACCTTGGCATCATGAAAGAAAACATTCAGGGATTAAAAGATGTTGCAGGTCTTAAGCAAATTGTTTCAGACATCAATAACCTTGAACTGGATAAAGTCTGGCCTTACTTTACTGATTTGAAAAAAAATGTGAGTGCTTTTTGTAGCGGATTGAAGCAGAAAGAAATATGGGACGATAGTTTCACCCTCGACAAGAAAGGTTTCTCTGCGTGGTACATGACCCTCGTAGAAGGAAAGAAATACGCTTACGGTGAAGACCTGACGATCAAAAAATTCACCTCCGACAGACCATTCCTGAAGATCAAGGGATCGAGTGCCTCAGTTTGTGAGAATGGTCTTCACTGCGCGCGCCTCACTCTTGATTCCGTGATGTCTCTCTACGCTGTTTCCCAGTCACTTTCCTCAATTGCACCGGCCAAAGGCGGAATTTCTTCCAACATGGGAAATCCCTATGCCTCGAAAGTCGCGTGCGGAGTTTATGATCCATGGGCAAAACGAAACAAAATTATTTTTGATTTCTTTCAGGACATGGCCACTGCTGCTATCTTTGGGATGATTCCTTCTCCGGTTTATGTTTCAACGACACTCGAACCCAAGCGGGTTGTTTCGTTTGAAACCATCGTAAAGGAAGGAAAAGTCTTCTACGATCCCCGCTATGATAAGAATCGGCTGAAACTCAGTCTCATGACTGACCTGGGTCCTCTGGCAGGAATCCCATGTTCAGTTTCGATCTCCGGGACGAAGTTGAATCCATATCAGTACTACCAGTTCAATGGACTTTCTGTAAGCTCGTGTAAAGAACGAACAAGAAATGATGTCACATCAAATGCTGCCCAGGATGGAACTCCTAAAAATGATTACACTCAGGCCTGCGTGACCTGTGCCATTAATCTTCAGACGATAGCAGGTGCTGCGACTACGATAAACCCGGCCTTCAGAGTTGCCTTCTTTGTAATCAAGGGAATGGCGCGTTTAATCCAGCAAATTCAGGATCCGAATGATCTCGCCCGTAACTGGAACCTGAATCCTCAACAGGTTGCTCTCGCTTATCGTCAATATGGGACAATCTCCAAGAGCTGTGCTGCTTCTCTTGCCCGAGGTGAGTCGTGTGCGGCAGAGGCCTGCGAAGGTCCGATGGTAGAGGCCTTTACAAAGGCATATAAGGCGAGTCCCACGCTGACGTCATTTGACTGTGATGGTGGGTCCGGGAAACTCATGATTAAAGAATGTGCCGATCCGATCAAGTTCCGGTTTGATCCCTATGGATCAACAACGAAACTTAAATTCGAAACAAAATGCAGCTTGAAGAAGAGAGAGCCATGAAAATCGTATTTATACTTCTAAGTTCTCTTATCACATTCAGTTCATGGGCATCCGTGAAAATTGAAGTAAAGTGGAATGATAAACTGAGAAAAGAAATTGTTCTCACATGTGCTTATCAGGATTCAACTTGCCGCTCTCTCTGCCAAAAAGATGATGTCTGCGTGATCGAAGAGAAATTCTGTCGTGACTGTATCGGTACGGGGCTAAAGATGAGCCACTTGATCAACGAACTAGGCCAGACCATCAAAAACGATGGGCGACTGGTTGAACGAAACCGCGTGTATGACATGATTGTTGAAGGTAACTTTGTGAGCCTTACCCCAAACGATGTCTATAACGTCATCGATGGGACGAACTCAGTGCGAAGCTTAAAAAAATTTGAAGACCTGTGTCCGGTGGGCAGTCAGTATCAGATACTGTTGCTCTCGGTAGATGCACGCTCGCGAAAAATACTACGTCCGGAATTCGTGGTCTGTAATTACTTACAATTCTCGTGGACGTATGGAGTGACAGCAACCCCAGATTTAGAAATTAATGACTTCCGGACCCCAGCGCTTTACTAAAAGAATCCCCTTTCAAAGAAAAATCCTTGAATGCATGTGATCTCACTTTAAATCTATCGAAGTATTTTCTTCCTTGGTGCGTGAAGGAAATCTCTGCGTACTTTCCCTTTATGAGCAAAAAATCCACATCTTTTTTTGGAATTACCTTGCGAAGAGGAAGTGAAAGGACAACTTCTGTATCAAAAATCTGCAGGACCGGGGAAATAAGAGATCTCATAAAGAAAAACGTATTGAGAAAAACGATGTTCATATAAAAGAGGTTGAAGAAGAAGAGTGGAAAATGAAATGAATCAGACATCATGGCCAACATCGTATAGACGAATACTCCTCCCAGGAATATCAGAGAAATGCCGAAAATCAATTGCCACTTGAGATTGAAATAATATCGGGTTGGAGTCATTCTGATTTACCTGCTTAATAAAATCTTATCATGAATAAACAAAATTATCGTAATTAGTTCCTGACTAAAACAGCTTGAATGCAGTTCCAGGTCATAAAAGATGTAAGACTTTCTACGGACCTCAAGGCGTTGTCACTATATTCAAAAGTAAGCTTTATTCCCGTGATTAAATTACGGTCCTCCCTAGAATTGAGACTTCATTTACACATGAAACAAGGAGTTTCACCATGAAAACGAATTTTTACGATTCACTTAATGATCTGACGACTGATGCTCGCTTCAGAAGCCTCGCAGTTACTCAGAACTTTGAAAGCTTTCTGTCTAAGAACGGTCTTAACGAAGCTGAGAATATGTTCACATTCAGCTGGCTCCTCCAGCCTAAAGGCTCACACGGTCTTCAGGACGTTGTTCTGAAAGAATTCGTAACAACTGCATGGACAATGATTCATGGCCAATACGGCGAAGCTTCTAAAGCGTACAAAACTTCACGTTTCTACACTGGTCTCTCGCCAGTTATGTTCCAGCAAATGTCTCTCAACAACGCATTTATTGACCGCGAGTGTGCAAAGACAGTTCCTGGTGCAGATATGGTCATCACTGACGTATCTTCAAGAATCATGGTTGTTGTTAACAATCATTTCGAGAAAGGTAACTGCGAAAAAGTTCAAGCGCACTTTAACTCTTCTGAGTACAAGCACTTTGACTATAAAATCTTCCTTACTTTCGACATGGAAGCTGGAAATATTAAAGATGGTCAGTGGATGTACATGAGCAACGAGTGGCTCATCAATCTCTGCACTGATATCATCGAGTGCCCACAGTACTCTAACCAGAAGATCACTGGTCAGCTGAAAGATTTCTACCAGTTCCTTACTGGTGCTCAGTACGGTGTATCTCACGAAGTTATTGCTGAGAATTCAGCATCTCTCGTGAAAGATTTCTACGAAGTCATCAAAGACTTCCGTACTTTTAAAGCAGAAAAAATCAGCACAGTAGCTCTCATCGACATTAACCCACGCGAGTACGCAACGACTTACGCTGGCAAGATCTCTGAAAAAGAACTGAGCGTTCTTTCTCTCTACTGGTCATACCGCAACACTTTCAACACATTCTTTGAACTTTCAGATCTCGAGACTGTTACTCGTGATCTTGAGAAATCTGTTGAGCAAAAGTCATATAACTTTGACCGTACATTCATCCGCAACGGCCTTCGTTTCACTCCATCTTTCGGTAAAGTGAAAACTGACCGTACATTCATGAACACAATCTTTGACGTTGAAATGATCTCCGACGTTAACAAAAATCTTTGCCTCTCTCTTGTGATCAACAAGGGTGCATGGGATCGTTTGACTGTTGGCCAGCGTGAAACAATCCAGAAAGATTTTGGTTTCACAGGATCTCTCCTGAAAGACCGTGTCGTTGTTAACAGCTCTTACTACAAGCAAGACTGGAAAAACAAAAACCTGTGTCAGGACATTGTTTCTCTTTTCGCTAAAGTAGACGGCTACCTCGGCTTCATCGGCATCCGCGCAGCTTAATTTCTCCAGGGGGGGCCTGTTCAGGGCCCCTTTCTCCCGACTGGTAAGGTCTGTTTTTGTCAGAATCTACCCTCTCCCAAAAATACCCGGCTAACGTTAAAATATTTTTATGAGAACACTTTTTTTCCTTCTGACGTTCCTATCATTCGAGACCTTTGCTCTCGAGATCGTTCCTTATTCGGATAAAGCGGTCAGCGAAGCCTCCTCCAAGGAAGCTCCTTACGCTATCGAGTTCTTTGCTGAATGGTGCCTGATTTGTCAGCAGCAGAAGTTCATGATCGGCGAGCTCAATAAAAATGATAAGTTCGACAAGATGACAGTCTTCGTCGCTGATTTTGATTTTGAAAAGGCCCTGAAAATAAAATATAAAGTCGAAAGACAATCGACAGTGATACTTTTCAGAAGCGGAGAAGAAATCGACCGCACTCTTGGTCTCAAGGACAAAGACAAGCTCGCTGAACAATTCGCGAAAGGTCTTTGATCATCAGTTCTGGCTTAAAGCATTTGAAATTTCGGTTGAGGAAGCTTTCCACGTGGGAAGAAGTCCGGTTAATGTAATCACTGATTCAGGATCCATTGAACAGATGAATTCAGATCCTTCGCCCTGAAGTGAGGGGACTTAAGACCAACATCCTCTTCGCCGTCCCCAACGAGGATGGTCGTGCAGCCAGCGGCCAGGCCGGCCTCGACGTCACTCATCCTGTCTCCGACCATGAAAGACCGGGAGAGATCCACGTCCCATTTTTTAGCTGAATTCGTCAGCATCCCGGGTTTAGGTTTCCTGCATTCGCATCCGTCTTTCTCCGTATGAAAGCAGGAAATCAGGTCATCGACCTCGAGCTCGCTCATCACATACTGATTCACGACATCCACACCTTCGCGGGATACCCATCCTCGTGCAACGTCAGGCTGATTCGTCACAACAATCAGAACAAAGCCTTTCTCTTTCAATTTCGTTACAGCTTCACGAACACCGTTTATGAATGAAAATTCTTCGAGCGTATACGGCGCGCGCATTTTACCCATCTTTAGTAGAGTGTTATTGATGACACCATCTCGATCAAGAAAAATTGCTTTTTTCATAACATCCTTTAGAACTCACGATAGGCGAGCAGTCCTTGAAAAGTAGGAACCAGATGCCAGGTCGTATCCGGCTTTTGAGGGTCAGTTTCTTTTTTTCCCATTCTTGTGGCAGCTTTTCCGACGACGTATCCCATCGCAATCCCCAAGGGATAGTCACTCGCCCAATGAACGCCGTTATTGACCATTTCGAACATTAGGGCCGAGACCCAAACGCCGGCGAGCGGATAAACGATATGATTGTATTCAGGATATTGTTCTGAAATAATTGTGAACGTCAGAGTTGCCGTCATGACATGTCCGCTCGGCATAGCATCGTAGCTGGCAGTCTTTGTATTGTATTCGTTGAAACCTGGAAAAGGTTTCCATCGTCCGCGTTTCTCCGTACTGACTTCCGGACTTTCACGGCCGAAAGATCGCTTTAAAGTCTGGTTGAAAATTGTTGAAACAAGAATTCCATGCCAGAGCATAACACCAGTGTTGTAAGCACGAGTGTTGTCAGTGAACTTACCAGTACCTAAGAATGCACCACCAATACCGACATGAAGCCAGCCATCACCCAAAAAATAAAGAGCGGACCCCGTATCTGATGGTAACCGGATAATTTCCTGTCCATTAAAGGTAACGAGAGGTTTAGTGTTGTCGTCATTACCAATGCGCCAGTTGCGGCCCCGCTTTTGTAGGTCCGCATAGATCTCTTCATCATAGTGATATAGAAGTGCCGTAGATCCAATAATCGCCCCCCAATAAGGTAGGGATTCTTTTGAAAAACTTCTTTTCAGAGTGAGAATACTTGTTGAAGGAATTTCGGTGAATACCTGCCTGAACTGAAGTCTGTCTTCAGCGAAAGCAATGTTGATAAAAATCAGAGGAAGGAATAAGACAGAGAGAATTCTCATGGTAATCAGAATTCCCTATAGAGTGAGAAGCCTGCGGTTCTGGAATCGAGGATAGGCATAACAAAAGTTGTCTCTTCGACATCACCTATGCCTTGTTTCTTTTTCTGATATTTTGAAATCCCCCAACCATATACCCAACCAATCGTCGCACCGGCCGTTACGTCATGAAGCCAGTGCATGTTATCGTTGATGCGCGAATAACCAATGAACGTAGAGAGCGCCAGCGCCGGTGCCCCCCATGCCCAACCGTGTTCAGCAGCGACATAACCACTGAAGGCGAATGCAGTCGTTGAATGGCCCGAAGGGAAAGAATTTTTCCAGCTGCTGTCGATGGGACGCGGTTCCCTGAAAGTATATTTCAGTATCGTTGTTACGGAAGTCGCATAAGCGGAAGCCTTGAACATTCCCATCGCTCTTCTGTGGCCATCGGGATCACCGTTGTATCCCGCGATACTCATCCCTCCGACGTAAAGAGCATTGGGTATGAGCTGCCCCATCCAGTCGCCCCAGCGGGAAGAATCACCGAGAGTTTTATTTCTCACTTGTTTCTGCTGAAAAGGGTCGATGACCGAGTCTTCAAAGATAAGAAGAGTGAGTGTCACTGCAGTCCCGCCGATCAGGACGTACTTCGCGTTCGTCGTTACCGGAGAAGCAGCTTCATCCCCGAGTTCTTTTAAACCCCAGGCATAAGCGGATACAGAACTGAAAACCATCAGGATAGTAAGAATCAAGGTCGTGAAATTCTTCATGAGATGATTTTAAGTTAAAGAATGACTTTTAACAGAACTTTATACTTTTAGAATGTAATTCATTTTTTACAAGACCAGTTTAGTTTAAATTGTATCCCTGACCGGTCAGAAGAGAACTAGCGTGCTGATAATAGCTGATAGCTTCATCAGCATTTTTAGATTCCAGCGAGTCTAACTGGCGATGTGTTTTGGGATCATATGTAAATCTTCTCACTTTCCTATTCGGTCCCAGAGTGGTCAGGAGATTGTCCTTGTAAAAACCCACGTACTGATAATTTCCGATAAACGCTCTCTCTTCAGTCCAGTTCTCATTGTAAAAGCTTTGTCCAAAAAATGGAGAACTGTCCTTGAGGCCAAGAAGATGAATAAGTGAAGGAAGAAGATCAATCTGGCTGAGTAATCGCTTCACACGTTTTGGTTGGATGTTACCTGGTGAATAGATCCACATCGGAATATGAAAGTCTGTCATCTCGAGATCAAACCTTCCTCGTCCTTCTGTACTATGATCGGCAAGAATGACAAACAAGGTATCTTTCGCCCAGTCTTTTTTCAGACTCTCGTTGATGAACTTACCGATCGCATAATCTGTGTATTTCACAGCACCCACCCTGCTCTCTCCGCTTGGAATGTCGATTTTTCCGGATGGATAAGTAAATGGCCTGTGATTTGAGGTTGTGAGAAGAAATAGAACAGTTGGCTTCGTCTCATCGATGTCACGCTTATCCATAACTTGAATGGCCTTAGCGAAGAGATCTTCATCGCAGACGCCCCAGGCGTTCTTGAATGTGGTTTCTTTACTTGAGAAGTCTGGCTGATCAATGACACTAAATCCGTTTCCGGTAAAAAACGAGTTCATATTATCGAAGAATCCACGACCTCCATACATGAAGATCGGATCGTAGCCATTTGAGCGAAAAGTATTTCCGAGTGAATAGAGATTTTTATGATTTGGTCTTTTCACCACGGAATAACCGGGCGTCGGAGGCAAAGAAAGATTGATGGCCTCAAGTCCACGCACCGTCCTTGTTCCAGTCGAATAGAAATTCTCGTAGAATTCTGATTCATCCGCGAGCTTGTTCAGAAAAGGAGTTGTTTCTTTCTGACCTCCCAGAGGTCCAATAAATTTCGCTCCTAAACTCTCGACGACAATGAGAACAACGTTCGGTTTCTTCTTATATGGATGATTGATCCCGGAAAATGGAACCTTCGAAGAGGCCACAAGCGACTCAGCTTTCTGGTCAGAGATGACAGAGTAAAAACTTTTGTAGTCGATCTTATTCGAACGGAAGGCACGTACGAATTCCACCCAGCCGTTTCGCGATAACTGGTCCTCATGAAAATCTTCTTCATGGATCTCAAGAGACGGCCCTATGCCGTAGAGGAATAAGAGTGGACTCAAAACCCCAAACAATGTCAAAGACACACCTTTTCGGAGGAGTAACTTATCTCCCTCAGGAAAGCGAATTCTTGCAGCAAAAAAAGTAAATCCCAATGCCAACAAAGAGACGCCACTTAAAATCCAGTCCATCGGAAAGGACTCCCTGATGTTGGCCAGAACTTCATTCGTATAGATCAGATAGTCGACGGCGATAAAGTTAAACCGAGAGTGGAATTCTTTCCAGAAGTTAAATTCGCAAAAGCCAACGAAGATAAGAATACAGGAGAGGAAAAATGTAACGGCTTTACCAGCTAGTGAACGATCAAAACGTATGATGAATTTTGCAGGTACAAAAGCAGAGAGGATTAAAAGCGGTAAAGAGAGGAAAAGCCAGGCAAATGTGTCCCAAAGAAAACCGTAGAAAAACACACCCACGATATCAATAAATCCCGGTGGGTTTTCAATAACAAACAATAACCGGATTAAACTTTGTATCGCAAAGTATATAACCAAGAGGCGCAGCAGGTAGTGGTAACTTCTTGGTACCTGCAGGTAATTCATCAAAAATTTCTTCATCCCCTAATGTATCGAAGATACCTTGTGAGAAGAACACATTATCCAAAATTAATAATTAAAAAAAATTAACTATTGATCGTTTTTAGCGGCGGGCCCTGTCTAAGTAGACCCACACATCACGCGTCTGCTGTCTGAGAAGAGCTGCTGAACTATCATCCATATTGAGATAGAAACACGCCTGCTGAGGTTTCAGAGAAAGAAACGTTGCAAAGTTTTCCGGATTACTCGCGTACATTCCCGTGAATGTTCCGTTCCCAAGATGTGATGGCTCAAAGGCATAAGTAAATGGAGAAAGAAGACCAGCAAGGGCAAGAACTACAGTTTTTACGACGATGCTCGCGGCCTGTTGCTGATCACGACGACGATACTGATTATCCAGCCAGTCGGCGTGTGGAAGGATGTACCTCACATTTTCAGGAGTCGCATTTTTTAAAAGTTTATGGATTTTCTTGAAGTCCTCGCACGCCGGATTCGGTCTGGCAAAGGCCGTGAGTGAGAGTGAAAAACAGATGAAAAGCAAAGTGAGTTTTTTCATGCGGGGACAATACCAGAACAAAGGATCCGTCTACCGACCTCTGTAATTTTTTCGCATCGTTGACTGACGTAACACCCGGGTAGGAGTAAGTACTTATGGAGACCTGTCTTCCCAATTCATGAGAAATCCCCCATGATGCACTCAATGAAAACCAAACTGGCTCTTTTAACTCTATTACTCTCGTTCAATTCTATTGCCGGGAATGCTTACCCACGAAGTCCTGACCTCAGGCAGACTCCGGGTTCCCTGTGCCATACGCCCGATTCTCACCGCTATCCTGAACAGATTCCGTACTGTGATCGGGACGTGGAATGGACCGCAAAAGAACTGGTCTTCATCACCTATAAAAAGCTCGGCTACAGCCTCAGTGGCGAGCGCTCACAGTACAAAATTGATCACTTCATTCCCCTTTGCGCGGGAGGAAGTAATAGCGAAGATAATCTCTGGCCTCAGTATTATACTCTTTCAGAGCGCACCGACCTGATTGAAACCCGCGGTTGTGAAATCCTTGCGAAAGGTAAGATCACGCAGAAAGAACTCATAGCTCTCATTATGAGGGCAAAGCTTGATTTCAAAGAAGCTCCTGCAGTGTTAAAAATCCTCAACAAACTCCGCTAGATCATTTACAATGATTCACATGGGCCAACATGTGAAAACAAACAGACAATCCTGTTTCGATTTATTGAAAGTCTTTTCAATGATGGCCATCTGTTTTGCTCACGTGAGTTCAATCATCGAGTTCATGCTCCCGAAAAGTATCGTCCTGATGCACATTCAGAAGTTTCCCTGAAGAGTTCAGTGCCTATGGACTAAAACTAACCGCAGAAAAAAAGCAAAGTCAGTGCCAGCAATGTGGACTCAGCTTTTTTGAAAGCGAACACGTTAGAGCACCTCCTGATAATCGATGGAGTCAAGAGTACAGGGAGTGGCACGAATAAAAATGACCTCATCAAAATCAAGCTTGAGGTCGATACCAATCCTCCGCTTCCAGCGGGAGAACAGGAAGTTCTTTTTCTCCTAGAGCCGATT
The DNA here is from genome assembly GCA_945883845.1 of Bacteriovorax stolpii. Classification (GTDB taxonomy): domain Bacteria; phylum Bdellovibrionota; class Bacteriovoracia; order Bacteriovoracales; family Bacteriovoracaceae; genus Peredibacter. Next base: position 26,919 of record CAMCYI010000037.1, read on the forward strand.
CCTTTCAGCTATCGCATCCTGACACTCCCGAGTCTTTTCGGAGGCAAACTTCACGCACTGATTTGCAGAGAATACAAAGGCGGCCGGATTAAGGGTCGCGACTACTACGACTTCATCTGGTATATCTCAAAAAACGTGAAACCAGACCTTGGATATCTTAAAGGAAAACTCTGCGAAAGCGGGATCTGGAAGATTGAGGACGAGTTTACACTCGGGGATTTAAAA
>CAMCYI010000038.1 GCA_945883845.1 Bacteriovorax stolpii
CCAGTGACATCAAGAAGCGCACCCTGAGACGCACTTCCTGTTACAGGGACAACGATGTTGTCAGAATTCTGTCCATTGTTAAAATAGATTGTAAGATTCGCATTGGCACTTCCGGTTGCAACCGGCAGGTAGGTCAGTTTCAGCGTACAGTTTCCGCCAACAGCAAGTGGAGAGCCGCATGTACCGCCCGTACCTGGGAAAGAACCACCTTTGAAAGCGTACGGCGATGTAGAGATAGTTCCTGAGAATGAAGTCGCCGCAACTGTTCCACTAAAGTGAGAAACAGTGACTGTCGTTTCATCAAGACGCCCGATAATATGAGCACCACCGAAACTCACTGAAGCACCTGCATAAAGCGTGGCAGGAACTGCGACTGCACCAGTGAGCGACATACTGGTCGTATCAGTTGAAACTCCGGTAATGCCGTTTTGATATGTTGACGTGAGAGTTAAGGATTTATTTCCTGCAGACTGTGGTGAGAATGTAATCGTCAAAGCACAAGAACCACCAGATGCAGCTATTGATAACAGACATCCACCCGTGTTCTCGGCCACCGAGAAGTGTGATCCAGTTGAATTAAATGTGACGTTGGTAGCAGGCAAGTTTCCACTATTGGTCAGAGTGACGACTTGAGTTTGAGTTGCGCCCTGAAATGTACCTGGGAAGGCATACGAAGATAAACTGAAAGTAAGGTAGGCAGAGTTCACTGTTGTACCTGAGACGGTTAACAGGGCATCTTGAAAAGTGCCGCCATTGCTATAGTTAATATCGATGGTCCCAGGATAGGTTCCCGGAGACGTCATCGTTAAACTATACACAGCACTACAGGTTGCGGCCGGAGCTAAAGCCGCTCCACAATTATCACTGACAAAGGCATATCCGCTTCCCGGTGAAGGAAAAGTGAACGCCGTGGCTGCGACGCCACCGGTATTTGTTATTGTGTACGTTCTTTGCGTTGCCACGTTGACGGGCACAGACTGGAAGGTCTGATTTCCGGAGATCGTCAAGAATGCCGGAGCACCGACAGCGGCCCTTAAAGGAATGGACGTAGATTTTGCAACACTCGACTCTGTGTAGGCCACGCTGAGACTTTTCGAGTAGACACCCACAGCAAGGGAATCGCTATCGAACTCAATGGTTAAGCTACATGAAGTCCCGGAAGTGACAGTAGAACCGCAGCTGTTTGTCTGCACAGAAAATGGTGAAGTCGGAATCGAGACACTTTGAATGTTGATGTCGACATTGGTTTTATTCGTCAACGTATAAACCAACTGCTTAGTTGTATCAGTCAGGATCGCTCCGAAAGATGCGGGCCCGGTCAGAGCAACTCCCCCGTAGATCATATGCACTTCAGTTTTTAAAGATGATCCTCCGGTAAACCAGAGAGGTGCGCCAGTTGAGTTTGCAATCCCTCTCGGAAAAAACGCTATCTTTTTACCAAGCTTGCAATTGTCATCCGAGAAACTTTCAATCACAGTTGCGAAAAGACCGTCTGCACGGCCGTAAGGAAGCTTCAGGCCTGTATCTGTTGTAGAGTCTGAACCTGTGTCACCAGGAATACAGGCAGAGGTAAGACCTTTGTCCGAGGGAGAAATACTTCCGATTGAAGGGGCCTGGAACTCGATCAACTTCACCCGGTAAGAAAGGGCCAGGCCCTTCGTCGATCCGTCGCAGTTCGATCCCAAAGTTCTTGTGCCGAGATCAGTACATGTTACAAGTCGAAGTTCATACGGAACATCATTTGTTCTTAAAGCAAGCGGGTTAACATCACTCGTGTCGCAGAAAGGTCGACTCAAAGTGATATTAACGGCAGATGCACTTCCATTAAGTACGGCAGAAGTTCCACCGCAAAACATGTTCCCGGTCATGGGAGCTGTACCGTCCCATCCGACAACGGTGAATTTCCAGTTCCCGTTGGGAAGAGTCACGGTCACAGAATTTTCCGGAATCATGATCGAACTCGAGACACCTGAATCTAAATTTTCTACATAGACTTGTGCACCACCAGTGAACGCTTTAAGCGAAAAACTATTACTGATCGTTACAGCAACTTTCGTCCCGCTTTTTGAGCAGGCCAGAAGAGTCAGAAGTAAAAATAAGGATAAGTAGAGTCCACTTTTCATAGATTCTTTTTCGTCCAAATTTTAGACAAACGTGAAGGTGTTAAGATTGGCGCATCACTTCCGGATGGAAGGGCAAAAGATGCCCTCAGAGAGAGTCAAGATTGGACAATAAACCGACAAGTTTTCTCTACTAACTAAGGGATAGCAGAGAAACTCTGGAAGGCCTTCATCGTCACTGAGGTAAATGTTCCGGCCTGGAAGTTACAGTCGACGAGATTTCCTTCGCCCTGATAGATCCCGTAGTTCGGAGTATAAAGACATGCTTCACCGTTTTGGCAAAGTCCGTCTTCGTTCCCGGCGCCGTCATCATTGATCTCAGTTGCGTTGGACAGGAAAGTATTCGGCGTTGAGAAAGAATCAGTGGTGAGTACGGACCCCTCAACAGCAGACGGACACGCACTATTCGCCACGAACGTCTCGTTCGCAGCACCATATCCTGTTTCTGAGTGATCCACGAGAGCACCTGAAGCAACAAACCTCCAGTCGTAAGCAAGACAGTCCATGGACGGGCCACAGAAGAAAGAGTTATCAGAATTGGCGTAGCTAAAGTCAATCGGTGCGGTTGTATCGCGTGGTCCCCAGAAACGGAATGGGTTCATGAAGTCACTAAACTGCTTAGCCTGAATACTATTGAACGCTGTGAAGGTATTGTTCACGGCGGTGTTCACAGAATCAGTTGTTATGTTGCCCACGAAATCCGTAGCGAGGCTCAAATTTCCCGTAAGGTCACAGTTCGTCTGAGAATCAAAGGCACTCATCGATACTCCATTCATCGTATTTCCAACCCCCACGGAGGTATACATGCAATCATATGAGCCCCGGTTATCTCCTGTGACAGTTTTCGTAAACGTATTGTTCGTTCCGCCATCGATTCGAATGTTCACATCTCCTTGGGCAACAGCAAGTCCTGAGAAAAAATTCTGAGAGGCATTGTTCAGATGGAGTGCCGAATATAAGCCGTACGAGTTAAAGATAACGCTATTGACGAGCGTATTATAGGTAGAATTGTTGAAGGTGGCACCTTTGTAGTTGTTGGCGATCGTCGCATTCACAATGGTGTTTCTGCTCGCGACGTTGTCAACATTGAGACCGTACCCAGAATTCTGAACACTCAGCAGACCCACCACTTTATTATGCATACTTGATGAACCATTGAGGTTCAAACCGTCACCGTGGTTACCACCAGTCTTGATTCCATTCAGGACATTTCCATTGGTCAAGATTCGTATCCCTGCCCCACTCAAGGTGTTAACGGCGGAGACTCGATTAAGACGGTTGTTATTATTGGAACCTGTGATGTTGATCCCTGCGTAGTAGTTCAAGTGAACGGTGGTATCTTCAATCACGTTATTGCCACCGGTGCCGTTAAGAGAAATTCCGTATCCAGTGGACATGTTCGAGAAGACTGAATCTCTGATCTCCAGATTCTGGGCGCTGTTGGCAAGCAATCCGTTGTTCACACAGGAAGAGACAAAAGAATTTAAAATGAGACTCGGTCCTTGCGCCCCAGGGGAAGGCATCTCGATGCATTCGTTACCGAACGTGATGGTAGAGTTTCTGATCGTGATGAAGTTCGCGTTCTTCAAGAACAGGACTTTGTCAGTCAGATTGCTGAAACCCCGAACTTTGGCTTCGATCCAGTTAAAATTCGCAAGACCTCCGCACACAACGGCATTGGTGTCCGGTGAAGCGGCGGAAATAGTGGTAGAGTTACAAGTATTGTTATCGTGGCCGAGAGAAATTTCTGCACCGTTAATAGTCACGAGAGATACTTCGCCTGCACCTAAAATGAGTCCTGCAAGAGTCGTGTTACTAGAAGCCACGTAAATGAACTCAGGTTGCTGGAGCTTCCACGTAGAGAGGTTTCCTGTTGGCGATGCACTCGTGTTCTGGCCCACGACTTGGCCACCGGAGAGAGTCGGAATCGTATCGCCGTAGGCGTATGAGCCAAGCTCATCAATGTTCCGGATACCATTCATCCACCACTGATTATTAGTATGGCGGAAAACTTCTACACCTGAGTTGAAGACACTTACCAGATTTCCTTTCCATTGTGTGGCATCGACCAGATCGCGCAGCCCCTTGTTCTTCTTTAAGCGACCACGCAGAGTCACAGGACCCGCGTTGGCGAAATCGATGCAATCCCAGTCAAAGGCATTGAGATGCTCGCTGATTGTGATAGCACTGCAGCTGTTAAGGTCAGGGATGACGATCTTCCGCAGTTCCCCGGCGTGATGACAATTTGGATGAGTTCCCGCAATGCATCTCGTGTTGTTGTCGTTAAAGACGCCACCAAGAGTTGAATCCACGACGTAGTGGTTCCAATTTGGAGCGTTCGAATAGAAAGGCTGAATGTTGGCCACAAGGATCCCGGAACCTGATACGGATTTGGAAACTGAGTCATTAGACATTCCGTTATTGTACTGAACAATTAAGCTGTCTGATGCAGCTGGTACTTGAGTAGGAGTGAAATTAACTGTGACCTGACAGGTTCCATTGGGTGGCAAAGAAGCTCCACAGTTATGAGTACGGGAAAAGGGCGCGGAGAGCGATGAGAAACCTGTGAAGATCGCTTCAGCACCACCGTTATTGGAAATTGTAAAACTCTGCTGAGCAAGTTGGTTCAGTTGCCTTGCTTCGAAATCGAAGCTAGCACCGCCGCTGATGACGAGCCCTGCAACCGTAGTCGATACTGCAGAGATAGCGAATTCTTCGTGAACCGCTCCCCCACCATTGTTATAGTCGAACTTGAGAGTTCCATTATGGTTCCCAAGAACTGTTGGGTTAAACGAGACGTAAAATGTACACGAGCTGCCAGCTGCAATTGTCGCGGTACAATCCCCGCTTGGGAATGTCACTGAAAAACCAGATCCAACCACGGTTGGACTGAACACAGTTGCGTCCATGTTGTAGCCGTCGTTCATGATAGTCACAGGCAATACCCAGCTACCGCCATTAACATAACTATCATCACCGAAATTCGTTGGTGAGTGAGCAAGTGGACCGGGAGATCGAGCCTCACCAGTCAGTCCAATCGTTTTCGTGACAGTTGAAAAACCGTTGTAATATGAAACGGTGATCGTTTTCGACTTCGGCCCTTTCGTTGTCGGAATAAATTTTAGTTTTAAATCACAGCTCGCACCTGGTGCGAGGCTTGTCGTACAAGTGGTCGTGGTGTTTTTCTGGAAAGTGGAATTAAAGCCACTAAACGAAAGTGATGTGATGGCAATAGTGGTGTTATTTGTGAGTGTGACCGAGCCCAGGTTCGTTGTGTTAATCGGAAAAATCGCGAAATTATAATTTGCGGGGACGACAGCATTTCCTGCATCGACGATTGTTCCGGTGAGGGGCTGAATGATCGTGGGCCAAGAGATACCCGTGCCATAGAGAATGTTGAGATCAAGAGCATAGTTAGCTGGAGAATAATTCGGATCAAGTGACACACCAAACGTGCAGGATTCTCCGGGCTGGAGGATCACGTTGTCACAAGAATTGACGACCGAGTAAGGTGCCGTGACCGAAGTTGTGCTTGCCCAAGTTTGTATGCCTCCGGTGTTCTTGATCGTGAAGTTCCGAGTGACCCCGGTTGTACCGAACCCGATGTTACCGAAAGAAGGGTTACCTGTGAGAGTCAGCAAAGCGGGAGTGACAATTGATCCAGTGAGAGGAAGCGAGAGGGACTTTGAAGTGGTCTCGGCTCCTAGTCTGTAATTCATGGTTATGACTTTTGAATACTTTCCGACCGTCGATGAGGTGAAGTTCACCTGAACCATACAAAAAGTTCCGTCAGTAAGCACACTGTTCAGAATACATGAACCTGAAGTTCCGGGAAACGTACCACCTGTCCAGTCGAAGGGTGCACCCGAGATGTTCAGGCCAACGAGGGTCATATCCTGTCCGCTGTTATTCATAACTTTGATCGTCGTATCAAGATTTGCGCTGCCAATTGTCGGAGCAAAAACTCCATTGCCTGAAAGAGCTATGCCTCCGTGCTGTAGATAGAGTCGAACACGGGGAGAAGTCGTGAGGAATACTTTCGAATTTGGGGCAGAAAGATTCGCAAGTCCTCGCGGAAAGAAATATTTCCGAAGCCCGGCCGTGCAGTTCAAATCAGAGAATGCCTCAACAGTGTAAGCAAAAAGTCCGTCTCCACGTCCATAGGGCAGCATGTGATTGGTCGACGTCAGTGACATACCAAGAGTAGAGTTTCCGGGGATGCATTTCGTTGAAAGACCCTTATCTGTCATGGCAATATTATTGATCGGAGCAGAGTCATACTCAAGAATACGGAGGCGGTAGGATTTCGACAGTCCCACATCTGAGTTACAATCATCAGCTCCGCTCGCCACAGCACCGATGGATTTGCACGTCACAAAATCAAGCTCAAGCGGATTCGTGGCAACCCGGTAGCCCGGGGGATTGAAGTCTAAAGAATCACAGGCAGCGGATGAAATGTCGATGTTCACAGTTGAGCTCGTGCCGTCGAGTCTCGCAGTCGTAAAACCGCAATCCATCGTCCCCGAAAGAGGATTCACATCCTCCCAACCGACGACGGTGAAACGCCAATTACCGTTAGGCAGAATGACGGAATGAGTTTCCCCTGTGATGGCCACTGAACTCGCGGCCCCTATATCGAGGTTTTCGATGTACAACATCGCTCCACCCGGCATGGATGAAAGAGAAAATTTATTATTGATTTTTACTTCAACTTTGTTTGCACCTTTTGAACAGGAGAAAACAGTGAGAAGTAAAAATATGGAAATGAAGAGTCCGTTTTTCATAGACTCTTTTTCGTCAAAATCTTAGACAAACGTGAAGGTGATAAAATTGGCCGATTACTTCCCGGAGGAGGGGCAAAAGTTGCCCAACCTTAGAGCATTAAATCCTTGAAAAAACCTAACCGATGACGGTTTTATAACAGCTTTCAAAGCGTTTCCACATGGTCTCAGCGTCGCCGGTAAACCCGATGCTAAACCTCAGGAGTCCTTCCGAAAGTCCGATCTTTTTCCTTTCTTCTTCAGGAATCTCGCTCGAAGTGCTTTTTGCTGAACAGCTCATGAGTGTGCGGGAGAAACCTAGAGAGACAGCGTAGAGGCCAAATTTTTCATTCTGAAGAGCAGTGGCGAGATCACGTGCTTCAGCTGCACTTTTACATTCGAGAGTGAGAATTCCGCCGTAGCCATACTGACTGTGCATCACCGTATTCACGAGTACATGCTGTGGATGATTTTCAAGCCCGGGATAAATCACCGGAAGCCCCTTCTCTTTCATGCGTTTTGCAAGGAAGAGGGCCATTTGAGAGTGAGCTGACATACGCACACCAAGATGATCCATGCGGAGATACAATTCATGTGCGATTCGGGGATCCATGACAGGTCCGTTCAACATCACTGAACCCGTGTTCACATCAATGAGTGAAGCGATGAACTCATTGGAAGCAGCGATAGCGCCGGCAATGAAATCACTTGATCCAGAAATATATTTTGTACATGAGTGAATCACGACGTCAGCACCAAGTCTTAAAGGCTGGCACATCATGGGTGTGAATGTGTTATCAATCACGAGTTTAATTTTTTTAGTTTTGCAGAGTTTTGCGAGCGACTGAATATCACACATACTGAGCAAAGGATTACTAAGCGTTTCAGCATAAATGATTTTGGTCTCAGGAGTAATCAACTTCTCTACTGCTTTAAGATCTGTAATTTCTACGAAGCTTACCTTGATTCCTTTGGCAGGAAGAATGTTTTTAAAAAGTGCGTACGTTCCACCATAAACAGTCTGCGATGCAATCAAATGCCCCTGACCATTTCCTTCATTCCGAAAAATCTGATCAATCGTACATGAAATTGCGGCCATACCACTGGCCACACCAAGGGCAGCTTCGGCACCTTCCATTGCTGCAATTTTTTTTCCGAAAATATTCACCGTAGGATTTGAATGTCGGCTATAGAGATAACATCCCTGCAGCTCACCCATGAAAGTTCTTTCCATGTCTTTTGGATCTAGAAAAGTTGATGTCGAAGCAACATCAATGACGGGAACGACTCCACCCTCCTCACCAAAATGTTGTATGTCTCTGATCGCCTGATCCGGGTGGTAATTTTGTGTATTCATAAGGCAGAATGCTAAGACAATCGCCTCTCAAAGGGAAGACGAACGATCACAATTTTATCTAGACGCCTAACAGTAAGAGACGATTATTTCGATGAACTGTAAGACTAAAATGGTCTATTCCTGCTGATAATATTTTTCAATAAGCTGACGGGCTCCACCATTGATCTCTGCAGATTTCTGAGTGGCGTTTCCAATCACCCCTGAGATTCCTCCACCGAAAACTATTTCCATATTTGCCGCGTTGACGATGGTGCTGCACTGATGGGCCTTAAAATCTGTAATTGAACCGGGAACAAGACGGAAGTTGGGTGTGCCGATTTTTGCATCCAGAAGCTTCTTGAAGATTTCAGTGTCTTCCTGTCCCCACGTCACGAAAACGATTTCCGTCGCTGGTTTGAGCTTTTTGAGAGTGACAACGATGTCTTTTGCGAGCTGCTCTTTGGTCATCTTAAAAGCGTGAAGAAAGATCCCGCCACCAATGAACGGCATGGCAATGCAGCTGAGATTTTGTTTCTTCGCGAGTTCAATAGTATTACGAAGTGAAAGACGAAGACCTTTCAATGTCGGATCAAAATATTTCCCCGATTCAGTCATCGCCCCTGGAGCTGCATGAATGATGTGAAGAATTCCGTCATTTTTAAGTGCACCTGATGGAGTAAGGACAGCAGCACCACGGGGAACCATGCCGGCGGCTGCGACTTTTTTTAAGTTCGACGTTTTTGCCGCTGAGATAGCATAAATTTCGCCATCAACAGATTGCTCGAAGTAAGGCTTACTTTTCTTCGCGAAAATTTTCGGCAAATCGAAGGCCAGGGCCTGAGTACTCATGAGAACAACAAAAAATAGGTTTTTCATGTTTCTATTTTAAGGGAAAAGTCCGACCCCTTCAATTGTGGAGATTTTTGACACCTGTCTGTTTGAACCGGCGGGAACTCGGGTACTTGTACCTCAATAATTGGCACCAAAAATGCTCAAATAAGGCCTATGAACATCTCATGGTTCGTCCTTTTCCTATTTTCCGCTGTTGCTTTCGGGTCTTATGACAGGACCCTTGACCTGCGTCCGTTCACTCCGGTAGCAGATACCCTTGATGGTGTCCGTTTCCCGCGTAATGGAGAGATGATGTACCGTGGAGTCACGGAAGCACAGATGGATCGCACGAAAGCTGTGCTCGCCATGCTCGGCGCTGATGAACCTATCGAATCCATTCTCTACTCTGCTGTTAAACTCATGCTGATGAAAGAAAGAGTCCCTTTCTTATCTGTGGTGAGTGCCTCTTTGACAAGTCAGGGGCTCGACCGCAAAGTGCAGGAGAGACTTGATGCTAATGGTGGAAAACCGTTCACTCTCCCGGAAGCGAGAACTCTGGCCTTCAGTATTGTTGAAGATAATCTTCGCAAGAAAAACATCACGGATCTTCACATCAATTATCTCTCAGGCAAGCTCGAACTTTTCCCACAGGATATGATCTTCACAACTGTTTATCCTGAAGTGGCGAACATCTATTCGAAACTCATCGTCATGATCGAGGACAAAGATCGTTCTATGCTCGATCTGAATTTTTGGAATAAAGTTCATAACAACGGTTATACATTCAATGCTGCGAAGTGGGCCGACAAGGGTGAATTCATCGCTCCGGTTCTCATTGAGGCAGAAAAAATCACCGGCTTTATCGAATATCTCACTCAGGTTCCTGACTATAAAGTCTTCCGTGCCCTCCAGCCGGAACTTGATCTCATGTTCATGAAAGTGACTATTGCAGGCGAGAATCTCATTCTAGTTCTTGACGGGGCACCAGGCAGAGCTGAAAGAGCGAATGCCATTTTGAGATCTCGCAATACTTTTAACTTTGCTGATAGTCAGTTTGATCCAGCAACAGAAGTGCCACTTCTTCCGAAACCTCGGAAGACGTCTCCCCCACTCATCGGTGTCATTAAGCTTTGCCCTGTCGTGGGTGCATGTAAAGTAGCTGCTGACGTTTTGAAAAGTTCTGATCGTATTACAAAAACTCTTGATGCTGCCTTTGTGGCAAAACTCACAGGAAGTTCTGTGGGTACTCTCACACCAAAGATTTTTTATCGTGAAGAAACACTGATCAAAGATAAGGTCACTGAAACTTACAAAATTACCTATCCGTCCACTCAGGAGCTCGTCACTCAATTTGTGAGTGCCGGTGTAAAGAGCAAGACATCCGAAGGTCCGGCCCCAATTTCAGTAGCTGACAAAGCTATCAAATGGTCTCTTCGTGGAATCAAGTTGGTCAAAGACCAGGTTATTTATTTTGAAATTCCCGAATCACATAGATCAAAAAAACTTCTGAAAGTTTCCCTGACTCAGCGTCAGGATGAAAAAGATAACTCAACTCCACTGAAAGGAAGATTCGACGAATCTCCCGCCTACACGTCAGTGGAACTCTACGCTCTCACAGAAGAAACTTCAGATCGCTGGAGATACTGGGGCGGGCCTGTGAAGTTCAGTGCTCCGAAAGGATCGTTCTTCGGCGACATTGAAGCTGAAGCAACAGTGAAGGCAAAAACTCTCGACTGGAACACAACCAAAGGTGACGTGAGCAACACGGCAAGCACAACATCGTTTAACTACGGCGCAATGAGATTGCTGGGACTCGGAACTGATCCGGCCACATTATATGAATTACAACTGGAGTTCGAATAATGAAAGCAATGTTCATGTTCCTCGCACTAACAACGGCAGCTGGTGCCTGGGCACAGACCAATCAGGCCCTGCTTCAGAAGCTTGTGAATGAAGAATCACACGGTACTGTCATACAGGTTTTTGATAAACCAAGTGTTGAAACAGAAATTTCTGCAGAATACGATTTCACTGAAATGGCGATGAAGCCTCAGGATATTGTGTATTTTTATATTCCGGAAAGGCTCGCCAAGAGCACTCTTTCACAGATCGGCTTCAGTCACCGTCAGAAAGGACAGGATCCCGTTCGGGATGCCTATCCAGGACTGACTTCGGCTCTTGTTTATACTCAGGATGTTCCCGGTGATGAGCTTCGCTACTGGGCAGGTCCCTCATCAGGTAAGCTTGGTGCAAAATTTGCTGAATACCGTCCGTCTGGTGAGTTCGATGCTCTCTATGAGTGGCCACGTTTGGGACACAAAGGGATCGTTAAGAAAGACAAGAACTATACTCCGATTCATCCGAACGTTCTTCGTCTTCAAAACGTTGGTGTTGATGTAGTATGGCTTTCAAAAGCCTACGTTGAAGTTGTCCCGCTTCCTGCACAGACTTACCAAAACGTGATCTTTACTCCGAAGTCAGATTTTGGTGATCCGCTAACAATGAAAAACAGATGGTACGGCGGCGGCCAGGTTGAGATGGGAACATTTCCGAATGCTCTTCGCCTCGATTCAAGAGGACACGCGAATCAACCGAAGCTTCCCGACAATATTAAAATTGATAAGAATAAAATTTTCATCACTCTTCCGGTTGGTGAAAAATTCAGCTCTCTCGACATCATGGTGGGAGATACTCATCCGGACAGAGTCCAGAACAAGGATCATGGATGGGGCAGTCTTGGAAACGCAAAACTCACAATCTCCATTGAGAACTCACGAACAGCTCAGGAAAGAATTCTTCTTACTGAAAAAAACGTTGGTCCTCAAGGAGTGATTTCCGCGTCTGATGTATCCCCTGCTCCCGTGATTATCGATGGAGACGTCCTCGTTATTAAGAACGAAAAACGCTCTTCCACCGCCTACATCATGGGTCTGCGGATTGGTACCAACTCTAAATAAATTCACATCGAAACTTGGCATCCGGGTTGCTCTCTCAAGATCATACGATCTGATTTGAGATGAACTCAAAGGATGCTTTTATGATGAAGTTTACCGCTTTTTTTACCCTCCTTCTGGTGAGTTACACCAGCTTTGCAGGCACGAACCTCCTGGACCTCATTCAGGGTGGAAAAGCTAAATACTCCCTCGCCGGGTGTACAGCTTTTATACAGGCGGCAAACCATCAAACATTAGTCTCAAATACCCTGAAAACAGGGATCGTAAAGGCCCGTAATTCGCGCTACTTCGACGAGTACTACTTCCACTATACCAATGCCGCCATTCTCGGCCAGACTCTTAAATCTGACATGGCAGACAGAGATGCTGCTCAGAAAGAAATCATCAAGAACGGTGGATACTCTGCGATTCTGAATTATCAGATGACCTACTACGATGCACTTTCAAACGTTGCCGGAGTTGGATTCTACATCGCAGCTAATCCATTCAGTTCACACTCTTACGGTGACCAGCAGTTGGCCTTGAAGGTAAGCCCAGACGCAAACTTTTTTGATTTGATCAAAAATAAAAGTATCTACGACGCTGCCTTAAAAGAAAAGACGACGCAGTTTCCAGCATTCGCAGGATGTAACGCTAATCTTCAGTTTTCTCTTTTGATGAATGAAAACGGCATTGATCTTGTTCACTACAACGACGAGTCTGAATGGCTGGTTGTCTTCAACGAAGATATTTTCACGATGTCACGAATGACTTACGTCGGCTCAATTTCAGATACGGCCCTTATTGGTAAACTCGTCGCTAATGGCGACGGTGCTGCCGTCATCGAATACGTCCGCGAGCTCAATACTGGCGGAAAAAATATCAAGATCTCCCTTGATGATTTTGTGAAACTTATCCCGGGTGCCCAGGCAGTCGGTGGCCAGAACTTCATTACAAAACTTGCAGACTCAATGAAGGCCAATTGGTCAGATAGTCTCAAGCTGACTTTCGCTAAACTTGTCGCCAACAGACCGGCCGCAGAAATGCAGGCTCTCATGAATGACTTTGCAAGTTCTGGCCTGATTCCGCAAAAGACTTTTCTCGACCTTCCAGTTACCGGAACAAGCGCAGATTTCCAGAAATGGATCGTAACCCGGATCAAGGCGTCGCCTGCAGTTGCGACTGCGTGGAAGACCGGTTACGAGACCAACATGGTTGAGCTTCTGAAAAAAGATCTCATCGATCTTGATTTTGTTTTCAGCAATGCTCCGGCTGAATTTGTGAAGTCAAAATTCTATAAAGGTTACAACTCTTTTAGTTTCTCGAAAGAAAACATCGCCGGCATCATCAGCTACATGGTCGAGCAGGACTCTTCTGCCTTCACAGCTCTTGATAAAGAAGCCCGTTACGTCGTTTTTAATGATTTCCTGAAGAATGCTGATGCAAAAGATATTCCTCAGTTCGCTACGACGATGGAAAAACTCAGTTACGATTCACTTTCTTCTTATAATTTCATCGCACGAAAGCCTACGCAGTTTGGTGCTAACGGGCTCGCCTTCATCATCTCTTATCTCAAGCTGAAAAAAGACCCGACTCTTCTCACGGATCCGATCATCGCTCTCTTTACAGCTTCTCCCGATCAGGGTCTCGAGATGCTCACATATCTGAAACAAAACCAATCTTCGTTTCAGGCAGCAGTGGCCAAATTCGCGCGCGCTTACATTACATCTCTTAAAATTGAAGACTTCACGAAAGTTGTTAACTCAAGTGCGGCTCAACTTTTCAGTAAAGATGACAGCGAATATATCCTTTCACTGTTGCTCAAAGTTGAAGGCGGAGCTCCATACATACCTGTCTTCATGCAGGCATACTCTTATTCAACTTCAGACATGCTGAAAGTCTTTAGTGCGAGTGGAACCGGGATCGCAAACTCTCCTTCAATCGCTCTCATGAAAATCCTGAAAAATGATTCCAGCATCTGGACATCGTTCATCGATATAAAGAACGCAACAGGCATGGTGAGAATTCTCAATATGGATCGTACTCACCTCGCGAAACAGACCTTCCTCATCGATGAAGCTCAGGACGTTCTATTAAAAGATCCGGCCACGATGCCGGTTCTGGCGGCGCCTCTCATGGCGTACCTTCTTAAAGGTAGTCGTGTGCGCTCATATTACTCTCAATACTCTGAACAACAAAAACTCATCGCTGGTAAACGCATTCGCGAATTTAATCCTGGTGAGGCCAGAGAGTTCATGAGTGGGATTATTTTTGATCAAGGCATGGCGACTTCAGAGTTTAACAATCTGATCTCAGCATCATCGCTGAGTGATCTTGAAGATCTCATGAACAATACGAGTCTAGTGAAATTCATCTCTGATGCTGACTTTCAAAAATTAGTAAGAAAGATTACTGCACTTGCTAAAAGAATTGATATTCGTAATCTCCTGAAGTCCGACGTCCTGACATTGAACAAATCTATCATCCTGGCCTTTTTGCTGGATCGTGCTCAAGGCACCGACAATCTGGACGGTCTTCTCGATTCGCAGCTTAAATTCGACGACCTTTCTGATGATGATAGAACAAACTTCCTCAATAAGTTTCTTGCTGAGTTCAGAATAGTTTCTCCTCTGGCACGCACAAAACTCTGGACAACGATGTTCCGCTTTGCTGGAGTTCAAAAGAAAGTAGATCTCTTCGTTCCAGGTTATAAATCGATGACTGCTGACCAAACAAACCAGCTCCTTAATAGTTATGTGTCAGCCCCCGACCAGATCGCCAAAGCGATTCCTCTCTTCAAGCAGAACTCTTTGAATTTCGTGGAAGAGATCATGGACCACGATAAAGTCCAATCAGTGACGAATGTTCTTTCATACATCGAAACCAATTATCCCTACCGCGAAGAATACGCTCTTCATATGATGAGAACCTGGGATGCCGACGTTTCGACGAAAGATCTACAACTCACTCACATGAAAAACTTCGTCTGCAAAAAGGTCAAAAAGTATCACGCCATGAATGAAATCTTTGATCGCATCCAGGACAAGGAAGAGAAGAAGGCCCTCAAAGAGCGTAAGAAAATGATCTGCCCGGGATTGTTTGATTAAGAGTGACTTAAAAGCTCCGACATTTTTACATACGCGCGGCGCAGCACTGCCCTCTCATCGTCATAAAATGCGGCAAACGGGGCCTTTCCCGTTGATCCAAGAATCCATTCTTCATAGACTAGATGAATGAACCGTATTTTTATTTCATTCTTTATCTTAAGCACTCTTTTATTGGGATCTGCCCAGGCACAGACGATGGAAGTTTCTGCAGAACAAATCCAGCAATGGGTTCTCGATGCTGTAGATGAAATGCCAGCCAAGGGTGGTTTCGAACTCACGCGCAGGCCACCAGAACGTCTTCGTGATGCTTTCTCGTGGCGATCAAATGATCTGGATATTAATCCTCAGATTGCTTTCCCAAGTTACTGCACAACCAGTACGTTTATGGTCTTCTACAGAGTCCTTCAGAAATATTGGGATTACAGTGGAACGAGACCAAGCCGCGAAACTCTCGCAATGATCAAACCAAATGTTGAAAATGATGGTGTCCGCGTCTGGGGTCGCTGGAATTCAAATGGTCCTGCCACTGCGAAGTTTTTCCGCGACACCATGATGGGTGAAAACTTTGATGATATTTCCAAGGCCCGTCCGGGAGATTTCCTTAAGCTTTTCTGGAATGGTCATATTGGGAAATTAGAAACCGGCCACTCGGTTGTCTTCCTTGGAAGCGAAGTTAAAAATGGCGTTCGCATGATCAAGTTCTGGGCTTCACAACGTGCCACTGATGGATTCGGAATCCATATTGTGCCGATCACAGATGCCAAGAGACTTTTGTTCTCAAGACTCACCAATCCGGATAGAGCTGACAACATCGCAAGTCTTCCAACGACAGATAATTTTCTTGCCTCTATGCTCTCTGTTGAAAGTAACTGGGTTGAAGTTCGTCAGGTTTCAGGAATTCAGACAGTTCTCTGGTAAGGCAAATCAATCACAAATCTTGTGTTCTTAGACTTGGTATCGAGCCAGATCCTTCCACCGTGGTCTTCGATAATTCCTTTGGCGATTGAAAGGCCGAGACCTGTTCCCTTTCCTGCTTCTTTGGTCGTGAAGAATGGGTCCATAATTTTTTCAACGATGTCCTGAGAAATTCCACGGCCGTTATCTGTAACTGATATTTCAATCAGGTTGTCAGTCCTGAGAACAAAATCCATGTGGATCCATTTCGGTGATTTCAATGTTTCATCCTGAAGAGCATCGTAAGCATTGCTTAGAAGGTTCAGAAAGACCTGAGATATCTGGCTTGGACGACAATTAAGATAAACATCTGGGATAGTCCCCAATTGAATCATAATCCCTTTGGCCTTGAATTTTTCCCGGCACAGATCGAAAGTCTCCTGTACGATCGTTGCAGCCGCTACTTTTTCATACGGATCGAAATCGGAAACGCGCGAGAAAGACCGAAGCCCTTTGACGATTTTACCAATTCGTTCTGTTGTCACTCTCATCCGAGACATCTCTTTAAGAATAGCAGGATGCTCAATTTTACTTTCTTCCATCATAAGAGTAATGATCTTAATTTTACCCATGATGATGGTAAGAGGATTGTTAATTTCATGGGCCATCCCGCTCGCCATTTCACCAAGGGATGCCATTTTCGAAGAATTGATCAGCTGAATTTTACTTTCCTCGAGTTCACGGGTCCGTTCGTTGACCATGCCTTCAGCTCGTTGACTGAACACCACCTGCTCAAGAAGAAATCCTGTAATAAAAAGCATGAAGAGGTTCATCAGTAAAGCAAGAATGGCAGAATATCCAGAGTGGCGGGTAAAAAACTGGGCCGTCGGATAAAATTCAAAGCTGTGTTCCTGACCGAAAATTGTAAGAGTCTTCCTCAAAAGGTAAGACTGGTTTTTATAAACATCTTTAGGATACCGATCGAGGTTAAAGATCATTTCATTATCATGGTAAATTTTTACACGAAGAACATGAGAGAATTCTTTCAAAGCGCGGTTGAAAAATATATTCGTATTTAAAGGAATATAAATCCATCCGATAAAATCATCCACGTTTTTAAAAATCGGGTTAAATATGACGAAGCCATTTTCTTCAGTCTTAATCAATTTGATAGGCTTTGTTGAGAATGGCCCTTTTATTTCTCTGGATTTGTTGGCTGCATTTCTTCGCTCCATCTCACTCCCCATATCCCAGCCTAAGGCAAAGTCGTTCACATGAGGTTCGGCGAATCCAATGATAAATTCATCCCTGAACTGCAAGGCATAATTGCCATCAATCTGATGAATGGTTTTAATTCTTGAACCGCGCTTTTTCATGTCGTTGAAAAAAACCTGAACGTTGTCTTTCATCACAGGATAGACAACTCCAATTCCGTTAATCTCATCGTGTCTGGTTCTCAACTTTAGTGACTCAACAAAAATTTTCCATTCCTCGCCACTGAAGTCAGGTTTCAAGCCGACCATCGCACTTGAAGAATTGAGCAGTAGCTCAACTTGAGTGGTCGTCTTTTCCATGCTCTCTGTCGCCGACTCAACGGAGACTCTCAAGTCTTCACGGGTGAAATTTCTTTCATATTTGAACGTCAGGAAAATAATCAAAAAGAGAGTGGCCCAGGCGATAAGGATTCCTGAGATGAATTTCCAACTGACTTTAAACCCCGTATCGAATGGTTTTACGAAGAGGATGGAAAAAGAATAACTAATCAGGAGGGTCTGCGCGTAAATAAGATTGAGATTAAGGTTTCCATAGTCATAAGGAGAATATCCTTTCGCTGTCAACACAACGATAAACATACTCAGGATAATCAGAATGGCACGGGACAAAAAATGCCCCAGGGTAAATCCGGCCAGAATAAATATCGGATTCAGCGCCCAGGAGAATGAAAGATTGTAGCTTTGAACGAACACCATGTAGGTGAGCGCGAAAAATATCAAAGTCAAAAGAATGGCAAAAAAAATCTTTTTCAGGGAAATTTTTTCTCCGACTGGAGAAAGCATCTGCATGACAAAAGGAACAATGATCATGATTCCCACCAAGTCTCCACTCCACCAGGTGTACCAGCTATAGGTGAAATCAGATACTGGTACAATTCCATCTACATACAGATAGACCGAACCGATAGTAGCACTGACAAAACTTGCGATCACAGCACCAAAAAGTAGTGAATAGAATTCAGTGTATCCCTTGAGGAAATTTCTCTGAAGGAAAAAGGAAATCAGATAGAACGCGATCAGGGCCTCAATCATGTTACCAAGGCCAATGATCAGAAGTCCGTATAAGTGCGTGTTGACGGTGGCATTAGCAAGGGCCGCACCAAGAAATACGGCAGGTGCATAACGGGCACCAAAGACCATCAAACATCCCACCGCAAAACCGGCCGGAATCCAGATGGGTGAAGAGTTGTCGTTAATGGTCGCCACTTTCAGTGAAACCCAACCAAGGAAGAGATACCCCAAGGATATAAAGATGAAAGCAGCTACTTTCCCTGCAGCCGATTTTGTCCATGAAGGTGGGGTCTGAATCATAGGCGTGATAATAACTATCTCACTGCACCTTTGGCAAACGCTATGGAAAGATGTCATGATCATAGAATGTTGTTAAAGCATAAACATTCCCTCTCACTTCGCCTGAGTCATTGGCTCAATGTCCCTATCATACTCATGCTGGTCTGGAGTGGTATCCTGATTTACTGGGCTTACCCAGCTTACATATCTATGCCGGCCTGGGCAGTTGAAAAGTTTAACCTTCACCATCGTCTGGCGGAAGGGATGGGCTGGCACTTTACGCTGATGTGGGCCTTAATTGCGAATGGCATTTTCTTTGTGATTTATTCATTTGTCTCGGGTCATTGGCGCGCCCTTGTTCCGACGTCACGTGATTTAAAGAACTTCATTCCGTTCATTCTCTCCGATCTTCGTATTAGCAAAAGAAAATTTCCTGAAACAGACGAGTACAATCCTGCACAGAAAGTTGCCTACACAGGTGCTCTCATCATGGGATTCGGTGCTGTCATCACGGGATTTGCCATTTTTAAACCGGTACTCCTCGGATGGCTTACAGCTCTTTGTGGTGGATATCAGACGGCAAGATTTCTTCATTTCGCCATGATGATAGGACTGGTATTGTTTTTGATCGTGCACCTCATACAGGTAGGACGTAGTGGATGGGCCACTTTTCAATCGATGATCTCAGGATATGAACATGAACAGGATTGAAACTGAACCAGCAATCTGGAAAAAGAAAAAACGGATTGCCTGGATATGTGCATTTAGTTTTTTACTGGTTCTTGCGGGAATTTTTACCTTCATTAAAATTGGCCCGCAGAAAGACGGCACCTCGTCCATTTTTCGCTATGGTTTCATGGCAAACGAGAAACTCTGGCACGCTCTCCAGTCAAAAAAAATTTCACTCGAACGGACAGTTCCTTCAGGTAAAAAACCACGCGTGAACGGCACCATTGGTCTTCGCACTGAACTTCCAGAAGGTGATTACAAAATTCAGGTCGTGCAAGATGAGCTGAAAGAAAGTTTCGGGCTTGGTACGATACTCGTTCTGCCGAAGACGTCGCATTCAACTGAGTTTCGATGTATCGAAGGCTGGAGTGAAGACATGCAGTATGCAGGTATACGTTTTTCAGATTTTATGTCGGAAAAAAATCTCGGTAAGAAAAAAGATGGAACTTATTATTCTTATGTAGGACTCGAAACTCCTGACGGAAAGTATTACGTCTCCATCGACATGGAATCCATGCTTCATCCTCAGACTCTCCTGGCATGGGAAATGAATGGCAAACCTCTTTCCCGCTACAATGGCCATCCTCTCAGGCTCATGATCCCGATCAAATACGGAATCAAGTCTCTTAAGAGAGTCGGAAAAATCATTTTTTCTGACGAGCGGCCCCGTGATTACTGGGCTGAGCGTGGTTACGATTGGTATTCTGGTTTATAAAATTTGAAAAACACTAGCGAAGGATAAAAATATGTTCGACCGTAAAGTCTGGCCGGCACTGATCCTGGCCTCTCTTGGGTACTTTGTGGACATCTACGATCTCATCCTCTTCAGCATCGTGCGCGTACCAAGTCTGAAAGAACTCGGACTTTCCGGTGATGCACTCATGAACGACGGGCTTCTTTTGCTAAACCTTCAGATGTCAGGGATGCTTGTCGGAGGAATCTTCTTCGGGATTCTCGGTGATAAAAAAGGCAGACTCTCCGTTCTCTTTCTTTCCATCCTTATGTACTCACTCGCTAACATCGCCAACGGCTTTGTTACAAGTGTCACTGGATACGCGATCCTTCGATTCATAGCAGGTATAGGCCTTGCCGGCGAACTCGGGGCAGGCATTACACTCGTGTCTGAAATCCTTCCCAAAGAAAAGCGCGGTTATGGCACAACGATCATCGCTACTGTTGGAGTCAGTGGTGCTCTTCTCGCATGGTTTGTTGCAGACCTTCTGAGCTGGAGATCGGCTTACTTCGTCGGCGGCGGTATGGGACTCGCTCTCCTTTTCCTTCGCATTGGTGTTCTTGAATCCACACTATTTGATAAGATCAAGACACATGGAACAGTGGCGAAAGGAAATTTCTTTCAGATTTTTCAGAATAAAAAACGCTTCAAAAAGTTTGTCGCTTGCATCGCCATGGGTGCCCCTCTCTGGTATGTGATTGGACTTTTAATCACGCTATCTCCCGAGTTTGCCATTCCTCTGGAAGTTCAGGGAGAAATTGCCGCCGGAAAATCAGTTTTTTATTCTTATGCGGGCCTTATCCTCGGAGACCTGGCTTCTGGACTGATCAGTCAGTTTTTTAAAAGCAGAAAAAAGAGTGTTCTTCTTTTCCTCGTGATGACGACGATTTCTTGTGGCCTCTTCTTCTTCCTGCGTGGACTAACAGTTGATCAGTTCTACGGGCTCTGCTTTATCATGGGAATTTCTGTGGGCTACTGGGCGATGTTTGTCACAATATCTGCCGAGCAGTTTGGAACCAACCTTCGAGCAACAGTGGCAACATCAACTCCGAACTTTGTTCGTGCATCTGTAGTTCCTATCAGTTTCGCCTTCAACTCATTCAAGAATGACTTTCATATGTCCATGCTGACATCTGGTCTGACGGTGGGAATCATCATTATGGGAATTGCAGTGTGGGGCTTAATCAATATTCAGGAAACGTTTCATCAGAATCTGGATTTTGTTGAGGAATAAAAGAAGGCCCGGTTTCCCGGGCCTTCTCAATTTAAAATTCTAAAAATTCTTACTTACAGCTTGAGCGCTGATTGTTAAGAGCGTCTACAACCTGCTGAACAGTACAGAGGTTCGTTTTCGCAGCATTTGCCTTGAAGTAGTCCATGAGCATTGTTGATGCAGTTACCGACTGAGGGTGAATGTCGTGGAAAAGGATCACACCTTTATTACCTGCACCCTCCATCTGCTTGCGAGCACGATTGAAAATGCTGGTCGGGTTCTTATCCTGCCAGTCAAGAGTATCAACGTTCCAGAACACGTGAATCAAACCGTGCTCAGCAATTTTTGCGCGAACATTTGGAACGCTCACACCAGCTCCGTAAGGAAGTCTGAAGAGTTTGATCTTACCGCCGAGTTTCGATTCGATAGCTGCTTTTGCTCCACCTATCTCGCGCTCGAGTTGAACAGGACCAACTTTTGTGAGCTGAGCGTGTGTGTAAGAGTGAAGAGCAATATCCATTCCTGCGTCTTTGATCGATTTCGCTATGGTCGGTAAGGCGTCCACTTGTTTAGCGAGCATAAAGAATGAAGCCTTCTGGCCGCGATCAACGAGGTTCTTGAGAACGGTCGGAGAAGTTTTTCCGCCCGGACCATCATCATAAGTCAAAGACCATGTGTTAGCCATGAAGCCCCGACCAGTGATGTTCCCTGAAGCTCCTGCAGAAGCAAAGATGACATCTGAACTCGTGCTACGGCCACCTTTAAGTTCTTTCATGTAGTCTTTCATCTGGAGCGCACGAATTTTCAGATCTTCCTTAAATGTCTTGAATTCTGGCTTCTGTGATTCAACATCAAGAGCGGCCTGAAGATCTTTCTGATCTACTTTATATTTTGAGAGATCAGAGTTGTACTTGATCCGGGTCGCTCGGACGCGAACCATATTCTTTTTCAAAGCAGATTTTGACTTTATGCTATCAGCGAAACTTTCAGACTTGTAGAGAGTATCCATCTCATCATAGAGTCCGGTTTGTTTTTCAACAAGGTTCGAAAGGACGAGTAAACGAAGAGACTCTGGAATCTCTAAGTTTTCAGAACGAAGGTTCACCATAAACTCGCCGATAGAGTGAAGAGCCTTCTCAGCATTACCTTTTTGAACTTCTGAGTAATCGTCTGAACCGCTGATCAATACGAGGTCGAGGTATGTTTCGTTGATATCTTCTTCAAACTGATCAACAAAAGAGCGGATCACCATCAGTTCAGCGTATGAATCTGACTCGAGTGCCTTCTTCGGATTCTTCGCAAGTTGCTTATCAAAGTTTTGCATGGCCACTTGACCGAGAAGGTACGAGTGGAAAATGTCCTGAACAAGGTTCTCAATTTTGCTTGTGATAATTTTTTCATCATCAAGTGCTACGTTAAGACGAGCAATGTTTCTGCTTGTATAAACAGTCTTCTTCTCAGCAACCTGATGAGATGAAGAACAGGCTACGAGGCCGGCGAGGACAAGAAGGCTGAGTTTACTGACGTTTTTCATGGGACTCCTTAAAGGAAGTGTTCTTGCAAAAATTTTATCCACAAAGGCCATTAAGAGACAGCCTGTAAAACATGCCCTTTTACTCAGCAAAGCGTTTTGCTCAGACTCTTCCCTCCACAAGAAATCAAACCTATAATCAAACAACATGTATTCCTTACTTCTCTTAACGATCTCTATCTTTGCCGGCTTCCTCGGTTCACTTCTCGGTCTGGGCGGTGGGCTCATCATCGTTCCCACTCTTACCCTCATCTTCCACATTGATATCCGGTACGCCATCGCTGCCAGCCTGATTTCAATTATTGCTACATCATCAGGAGCGGCTGCGAGTTTTCTGCGTGATCATCTTACAAACTTACGTGTGGCCGTTATTCTCGAGATCGGAACTGTAACAGGTGCTATCTCCGGTTTTTTGATTGCAGCATCACTTAATCCTCAGTGGCTCTATCTTCTCTTTGGTTCGTTTTTGTTTTTCTCTGCACTCATGATGTTGAGAAAGAAAACAAACAGCGTCAGTCATGATGAGCATCCGTGGGCCACAAAGCTCGGACTCTCCAGCTCGTATCATGGACCTGATGGCAAACTTGTCGCGTACAAAGTTGCCAACGTTCCTATCGGTTTAATCTGTATGTATTTTGCAGGGATCCTTTCCGCTGTCCTCGGAATCGGAAGCGGAATTTTCAAAGTCCTCGCCATGGACAATGCCATGAAACTGCCGATCAAAGTTTCATCAGCAACGTCAAACTTCATGATCGGTGTGACAGCCTCTGCGAGTGCCGGCGCGTATCTTCTTAGAGGGGATATCCGTCCTGAAATCGCCTGCCCGGTCTCTCTTGGCATCATCGGCGGTTCGTTTATCGGTGCAAAAATCCTTCCGAAAATTCCTGCCGAAACCATCCGCAAAATTTTCGTGGTCGTCCTGGGGATCGTTGCCTGGCAGATGATCTCAAAAGGAATTCGTGGATAAGATCGAAACTCTCGAATTTAAAATTGCGAAGTTTTTACGTGCAGGTGTGCTGGTCGCTGGTGTGTTTATTTTCATCGGCTGGATGTCAGAATTCAGTATGACCGAAAATCCTTTTAATAAATTCAGCACCTATCAGAAAGTTTCTTTCTTTAATGTGGCGATCAACGGCGGCTGGTCAGTCATTTTAAGTTATGCCGGACTCTTTATTCTTATTTCCCTCCCCATTATTCGCGTGATGCTGACCGGATTTTTGTTCTTCCGCCAAAAAGAAAAGGCCATGGGAACCATGGCCTTCGTCGTCTTAGCATTACTGCTGATAAGCTTTGTGTTTGGAATTGAAGTCTAGAAAGAAACCTTCGTCATGAGCTGCCACGCAGATTCGTCTTTGCCTTTGAGCTGAAACCGATTCCAGAAATAGTTATATTCTGTTCCGATTTCCCAGCGCATAGGTTTGCCCCAGAGAGCATAGCCGATGTCCCACAGAAGCTGTGGCTGAGTCGTGAGATATTTACCATTATCGAATTCAAGTTTGTTACCTGTCAGACGCTTAAGCCTGCGGTTCTCTTTAGCGCCCTGGTTACCGTCCCATGGAGAGGTCGCAACGAAGCCCATGAAGCGAAAGCGTGACCACTGGCCCCACTCGTTTGAAATTTGCCAGAAAGCTCCCAGCTGAAATCCAACTCCCGGAGAGAGAGGATTATCGCGTGCAACTGTGTTGACCGAGAGAAAATCAAAACCGGGGACAGCGAGATCGTATTGAAGACCGTAAAAATAATTTCGAAAGTTGTTCACACCATAACCGGATCCGTTTTCAAGCTCAACACGGAGTGAAACATCCTTAAACCAACCGTAGCTTAAGTCTTTGCCGGTAACTTTTGAAAGACTGAGAGTGGGAGCGATTCCTCCGAAAAACTGGTTCGATTGACGGGTTTTACCACCAAAAATATCTTCGTCTCTATCTGTCGTGAAGGGCTCAGTGAGGTCGTAGTAAAAGAAGACGTTTCCGTATTCCCAGATCTGAAAATGCTCAATGGTCATCGTCGTTTT
>CAMCYI010000039.1 GCA_945883845.1 Bacteriovorax stolpii
CCATCAGCGGGATTGTTAAATCGAATATTGCAGGTAACGAGAGTGAGATCCATGAAACAAGTATAATGGCCTCAATCCTTCTTCTCAACGAATGACTCAATTTTTAGACTTAATTCTTCTTCCTGATTTGAATCTCTGATATCAATTTCTTCCTGACTCCAACCTCCATTCGTACACTTAACATTAAGAAGGCCGGTTTTGAAGTATGTCGCAGCAGGGAGGGATTTCAGCGTTAGGCTTACTTCCTGACCCGGAGATTGAAATCCAATATCCCAGTAGATGCCTCTGCTATCTTCTTTTTCTTCCACTTTCAAATCGATGGCCCCTAATGCAACATTCTTCTTATCGATTTGAAGCAGAAGATTTTCATTAAGAAATTGATACGAGACTTCGGGAGCAGGCACTCTTCTGATATCTCTCCAGGTATGATCACATTTCCAGCGATGCCCATCTCCTTCTCTTCCTCCGCCACTTCCATATATTTTCGTTTCTTTGCGCACTTTAAAAGTTCTCAAAGATCTGTGAGCACGGATCCGGTAAAAATGAAAAGCATGCTCCTGAGTCAGCGGCGAGTTTTTCAGACTCGCCCCATGACCATTCTGACGAATGAGAGAGTTATTGGAACGGGTGAATCCTGTCAGAAAATTGTCCTGAAGTTTCTGGAGCGATGTTTTTACAAGGACGAAAGTCCGTGAATTAAGTTTACGATACCACCACGCTTCATCATCAGTCGTACTGGCAAAGAATAAATTCATTTTATCAATCGAAGCAGCTTCTTCTGCATTTAGCTTTTTAAGTAATCGATCAAAAGAGATTTTTTTTGAAACATTCATGATGCGCGAATTTTTTCCTTCAAGATAATAGACTTCGTAAGTGGTTTTTCTGAGATTTTCTTCCATTTCAGCTGTGGACATCTGGTTGCGATTATTTTCTTTCAAACGAGAAAGAGTGAGTTTGCCATATCCCGTAAGAACTTTTTCAAGTTGCTGTCTTGTTAATTCGATATCCATAAAGTTTGACCAGCTCTTCAGAACTTTTGTTCCTTCACTGTCTTCATAGCATAGTTGAGAAGGAGGATTTCTGGTTACGCCAAAGCTAAAATCGAGTTTATAGTTTTCCTGGTCCAGAACGGGATATTCAACTTTCGGAAAGGAGAGATTCGCCCAGTCCAGTTGCTGCTTTTGTGAAAAAGAGACAAGGTTACCTTTCGTAACAAGGTCCAGGACATTCTTCTCGAGATTTAGTTTATTTGAAATCTCAACTTCAACAGTCTTCGGAGTAAAATGAATCTTCATTTTACCCTTGATAAGGCCAAGATCCGGTAGGTCAGCAATAGACTTATTCTGATCCCTTCGATTTTCTTTGCCGTCACCATCATCGTCGGCCAGATCTTTGGCCTTAGGTTCTGTCACTTTTCCGCAACTGAGCGCGAGGAGAGGAAGAAGAATAAAAATTTTCATAGATCAATTCCTTTAACCATCTGATGCATAAGTTGGTTAACTTCGCCCATTCCCCAGAAAATAACTTTTCTGGATTTCACGGGTACTGTGCCCTGAGCTTTCTTGTGACAATCAACCAGAAATGTTTCAAGGTTTTGGAGCATGGCCTTGAAGATTTTCTCATCTCTATCATCGAGAGCAATTTTCTGGAACTTGAAGACTCTTTCATCCTTCTGATCGATCAAAGCTTCAATAAGTTCGAGTGATTCTGCCTGACGTGAACTGAGACAGTTGATTTCTTCGAGGACCAGAGCTGAGATATTTTGACTAAGCTTATAATTAACTCCGTCGGTACTCAAAATGCCTCTGACTATGAGGGCCTGCAGGATATTGAAACAAACATTCTCCTGAAGTCCGGTCTGAAACTGGATTTGGTTATAATTCAAAGATTCTTTTCCGATACATTCAACAATAATTCTTTCGAGTGAAGATAAGCCACGCATAATTTTCTCCTTAAGCAATACTGAGATTAGATTGAGTTGTACTGATGTAACCGCGGGCGAAGTTTTTGTGAGAAATTCTTCTTTCCACGTAGTCTGCAATTTTTTTCAATTCATCGTTAGTTAATAATGAAGACGCAGATTCAACGGCACAACTAAGTCTCGAAAAGCTTGGATTCTCTGCAATCTTATTTGTAATCACAGTTTCGAAGGCCTCGAGTTCTCCGACCTTCATGTTCTTGCCATGAAAGAGTCGGAAAACGCGGGTGATCTGGATACCCGTGCGGGTAGAGACTTCCCTGAGAGTGTCGTTTGGGAAAAGCTGGCGGTAGCGTTGAATGGTCTTTTTTTGAAGGGTCACAAGAGCTCCTTGGTTCAGTGTAGTGCTGAACCCTAAAGCAAGGCTTGTGCCAATCAGATGTGGATCTTGTGATCCTGGAGAATTCGATAGAAAGCGGAGCTTGAGATTCTAAGCTCCTTGATACAGGCCGTGACTTTACCGCTGTTTCGCTTAAGTGACTCTTCTACGGAACGTCTTTCGATATCAGCGATGATTGAGCGAAGACCTTTCTCGAGGATCTGAGCATCCAGAGATTCAGAAGGCTGTGAATGAGAAGGCGAGCCGGCAGTCATCGGAGTGAGAAGTGCTTTGGTAGCAAGCGTTCCATCCACAATCCCACTCGAGTTTTGAGAGAATCTTTCGCAAACTTTTATCAACTCACGAATGTTCCCTGCCCATGGATGCTTTCTCAGAACCTCAAATGCATCGGGCTTGAGAACGAAACGTCTGGTAGCGCTTTTTTGGAAATGTCGAAGGAGGAGTTCAATATCTGCTGTTCTCTCTCTCAGAGGTTTAAGATGAAAATGAAAGCCGCTGATTCGATAAAAGAAATCTTCTCTGAATTCCTTGCGGAAAATTTTCTCTGCGAGATCCTCACAGGTAGCTGTTATGAGGGTGAATTCGCTCTTAACCGGCGTATTTGAGCCCACGGGATAAAAAGTTTTTTCGTCGAGAGCTTTAAGGAGCTTTTGCTGCATGGAAAGTGGCATTGTTCCCACTTCGTCGAGGAAAAGCGTTCCACCATGAGCGAGTCTGAGTTTGCCGTCTTTTTTCTGGTCTGCCCCTGTAAATGCACCCTTTTCATGGCCAAAGAGTTCTGATTCGAGGAGGTTCTCGGGAATTTCAGAGCAATTTAAATGAACCAGATTAGCTGACGAATGTGTCATCTCGTGAATAAGTTTTCCGAGAAGACTTTTACCTGTTCCCGTCGGGCCGGAGATGAAAAGTGACTGGCCCTTCCAGTTAATCTCCATAAGGCGGCGAAGATCCTGAATGAGATCTTCATCCTGAGTGATGAATTCTTCATTGAGAAACTTTTGAAAACGAGCACTCTTTTCCTGGAGGAACTTGTGAATGTATACAGGGAGCTGTTCTTTTAGTTTAAACTTGGAAAGATAGTGACGTGCGCCGAGAGTATAGGCCTTCTCAATGACAGCTTCACTCTCGTAAGAACTGATCACGATGCAGTGAGAGCCTCTCAAAACGATTGATTTAATGAGCTCAATTCCTGAACCTTCACCGAGCTCAATATCAGTGAGAACGATGTCATAAACTCTTTCAGCGAGCTTCTGGCGCGCACTTTCAACGTCGCATGCTTCTTCGACGATTCCGTAGGGCGAAAGAATTTCACGTAAATTCAAACGTGTATACTTGTCGTCTTCGATGATGAGGAGAGATAGGCTCGCTTTCATGGGCCATTTGTAGCCGGAGGATATTCGTTTTTCAAATACTGGATTCGGAATCCGAATATTTTACATGTCTCCCCCCTTGAAGACCTCTGAACACGCGTTTACTATCTATCTGAACTTACGTGGAGTCTTCATGCGTATCATTTTGAGTGCCTCGAAAGAGGAAGCTATTTCAGCGGTGGCCACGATGGTGGTGGATAAGATTGAGTCTCATCCAAAATCCGTTCTTGGACTTGCTACTGGCAGGACCATGGAACCCGTTTATCAGAAGTGTGCTGACTTGCTCGGTAAAAGAAAGATCAAAAGTGACCTCTGCTTTTTCTTTATGCTTGATGAGTACACAGGTCTTCCTTCTAATCATCCTTCAAGTTTTAAAACTTATATTCGAGAGCACGTCATGACTCCGTGGAAAGTCCGTGAAGACCAGGTGGCGTTTCCTCCGGTTCATGGAATTGATATTCGTTCGAACGCAGAATCATATGAAAGATTGTTGAAAGAGAGTGGTGGAGTTGATCTGCAGCTTCTCGGCGTAGGGACAAACGGACACATTGGATTCAATGAACCAGGTTCGACAAAAGAGACAAGAACTCGTCTTGTTCAGCTGACTGAAGAAACACGTATTGCTAACAGCGCGCAGTTCTCTGAAGGCGAAACTCCAAAAGAAGCTTTATCAATGGGAATCAGCACGATTCTGGATTCAAAATCTCTTGTGTTGCTTGCGACTGGAAAATCAAAAGCTGATGCAATTAAGTATCTCATGAATCACCACGATGATCCTGAGTGTCCGGTGACCTATCTAAAGTCGCATCCGGATTTTACGTTGGTACTTGATCCGGAAGCTGCTTCAAAAATAAATCTCAATATTTAATTAGATGATGACTGATTCGATCAGTGATCCAATGTCGCACAGACGGTTTAATGTGTTTACCGGAAGGTCTAATTTCTTTTTCTTTCCGTTTTTGTAAAACTCCCATTTATAGAGAACGCCGAAAGCAAAATCAGGGGAAGCGGCACCCTTTCCATCAATAATCTCTGCACCTCTACGAACATTATCCATCATCCATGCTGGCAATCTCAGGTGATAAGGATTTCTCGCAATCTCTCCACGATGACATTCGAGTGCACGCATCTGCAAGTCAACGATGTCAGTTGGAACTTCAACAAGAACGTTTGGAGTGGGGTTATGTCCCCAGAATTCCGTCCAGACGACGAGAACATTCATTTTCACCAGAGTTTTTAATGCTTTTGTAAGAAGCTGTCCCGTTTTGATATGAGTAGGATGATGGTCTTTTAAATGGGGAGCTAAAATCACCTGAGGCTGATACTTTTGGATCAGGGATTTTAATTCGACTGCTTTCCTCTTCCAGTCTTCATGAAGTGTCACAAGTTCTACGTCGAGTAGAGCGCAGGCCTCAGTGAGTTCCTGAAGTCTTTCCTTTTTTCTTTTTTTATCTGAGCCTAAAGTGACTGCCACGTTGATGACGTGCGCCCCATTTTCGTGCATTAACCTGAAAGGAAGTGACCCGATAATTGATTCATCATCAGGGTGAGGGGATAGGATCATGACGGTCATAGGAACAGGTACTTTTTCCACCGCTTCACCAGTAGAGAAAGAAGAAGCTATTTGATTGAGGTATGTATTAAAACTCATCTCAACATTCCTTAGGGGTGTTTGTAATCTTCCTGCAATCGAACAATATCATCTGAGCCGAGATAGTCGCCTACCTGCGCTTCGATTAGGACCAGATCTTCAGTTTCCAGGTTTTCCAGTTGGTGATGGCATTCTTTAGGAATGAAAGTGGATTCATTCTTCTTAATGGTAAAGTTCTTATTATCGACAGTCACAGTTGCAATACCCTTAACAACGATCCAGTGCTCAGAGCGATGATTATGGAACTGAAGAGATAATTTGGCACCTGGTCTGACGGTGATCTGATTCACGCGGTATTCGCCGCCATTTTCCAACATAGTGTATGTTCCCCATGGACGATGCGCTGTCGTGTGAATGTTGGCCATGTCAGGATTTCTTTTTTTCACTTCATGGACAAGGTCTTTCACTTTCTGAGTAGAGCCTTTCTTGGCGATAACCAGAGCGTCTGTCGTATCGACAATCATGAGATCATGAACATCAATTGTGGAGATTAAACGTTTTCCACCGATGATGAGATTATTTTTTGAATCAAGATGAATAACGTTTTCAGCAATTGTGTTTCCATGGGCATCTTTAGGTAATGCTTCATAAAGCGAATCAAAAGAACCCAGATCACTCCATCCAATATCTGCGGGAACGACTTTCACTTCTTTTGATTTTTCCATGACAGCATAATCAATACTGTCTGAGCGAATCGCCAGCATATCCTCAGCTTTAATCCGTACATCCTGGGTTGTATTCGTATTCTTAAAGGCTTTCATACTTTGCTCAAAGATATCCGGTGCGTGCTTTTGCAATTCCTGCAAAAAAGATTTTGCCTGAAAGCAAAACATTCCACTGTTCCAGAAGTAATTTCCAGCAGCGAGATATTTTTGGGCCGTTGGTGCATCAGGTTTCTCTTTAAATGACAGTACATCAAAATCTTTTGCTTCGATGTAGCCATATCCGGTTTCTGCGTATGAAGGTTTGATTCCGAATGTAACAAGCTTTCCTTGAGACGCTAGTTCTGCCGCCTTGTTCACAGCGAGTTCATAGGCGGCTTGATTCTCGATCAAATGGTCTGAAGGCACAACGAGGAGAATGTCATCAGGTGAAGCACTTAAGGCCGCGAGGGCAATGGCAGGTGCAGTGTTGCGACCCATAGGTTCGAGAATAAATTTTTTGGGTTGGCTTGATTTTATTTCTTCAAACTGATCAAGCCCCATGAAGTATTGATCCTGATTGATGACAACAGTAAATGACTGGGCCATTTTCTGATTTCTGGAAATCGTTTTTTGATAAAGAGATTCTTTGCCAAAAAGTTTTACGAATTGCTTAGGGAAAAGCACTCGCGAAAGTGGCCAGAGACGTGTACCGGACCCGCCACAAAGAATGACAATTTGCATGATAAAGACTCCTCAGAGAATAAGACGATCTTAATTGCAAAAGAGATATTAGGAAATACCCAATGTGAGAGTAGCAACAGTGAAATAGATGAGTAATCCAGTAATGTCGACGATGGTTGTGATGGCGGGGCTCGCAACGACAGCGGGGTCACCTCCAAGTCTTCTGACAATAAGAGGAAGACCTGCGCCAATAACTGCAGATGTGACAACCTGAATAGCAATGGCAAATGAGATGACAATTCCAAGAGTCGACATCGTAAAACCGGGCGGAAGCATCGAATGGAATGAGAGGAAGGCGATCTTGAGATAGGTCAGGACTGCAACGCAGACGGAAAGCATGAAGGAGATCTTCGCTTCCTTGAAAATAATTTTCGCCCAGTCTTTGTCATCAATCTCACCAAGTGAAAGTGAACGGATGATCACCGTGGCAGATTGCGATCCCGTATTGCCGCCGGTCGCGGCCATCATCGGCATATACATGGCGAGGATAATAAAACTTTCAAGAAGGCCCTGATACTCATTGATGATCATGCCGGAAATAATTCCAACAGCAGCAAGTGAGACGAGCCAGATAACACGTTTTTTAAAATGGTGAAATGAAGATGTCGCCATGTACTCTTCGTCATTTTCCGAAGGCATGATCCCCATGATCTTTTCCATGTCTTCGGTCACTTCTTTCTGGATGATGTCGATCGCTTCTTCGTGCGAGACAACTCCGACGAGCTGATTGAGGCTGTTAAGAACCGGGACAGCTACAAGATCGTATTTCTCAATTTTTTGAGCTACAGATTCGCGATATTCATTAACTTCAGCGTAAACGAAAAATTCATTGAGCATCTCAAGAACTTTGTCCTGGGGTTCATGCATAACGAGATCTTTAAGAGTCACCAGCCCTTTCATCACCATCGTATGATCTACAACATAAATGTAATAAATCATGTCTTTCGAAGGAGCATCAGTTCTGATTTTGGTGAGTGCTTCAGCTGCCGTCATATCTGCAAAGATGGTCGCAAAATCTGTATTCATGATCCCGCCGGCAGTATTCGGTGGGTAGGCGGAAAGGATGATGACGTCTTCACGAATTTTTTTATCGAGATAAGGAATCAGCTCGATCTGTTCTTCTTTTGAAAGTTCCTGATAAAGATCGGCACGGATGTCTGAATACATTGACCCAAAAATTTTTGCGAATAATCGACGATCAAGTGCTTTAAACAATTTAATTTGAAGGTCGCGTGTGAAATCCGAAAAAATTCTTCCCTGATCATCCATGTCAAGTTTTTGCAGGTACGCGATAGTATCCTCAAGAGGTTTCTCTTCCATGAATTCGGCAACATCCATGGTAGGAAGTTCTTCAAACATCTCCACAAGCTCTTCTGTCTTCCCTTGTTCAGAGAGATCCTGAAGAAGCTCTTGGTTCTCCGGTTCTATGTTTTGATCGTTGTCTTCCATATGTTTATAGTAACTTACGCAGCTTTAAAACTACACGTTAAATTTTTGCCGATTTTATTTATGAGGAAAACCCGAAAGGCATTCTTTAATATTAAGAAAGTATTATAAATGTCGATAAGTGTATGTCGAACTTTCATAATAAAACACGTGGGCCAATGAGCAACAATATGGACGTCATTAAATTCACCTTCCGAAAAGAATGGAAAGTTCTTGCTGAAGCTCTCGGTGGTTCGAATCCGTATCAATCCGAAGAATTTTCTGCGGCTGCAGATCTTGTTACTTACCTTAGTGATAAACCCGCGTCACTTGTCTTCGCTTCTCTAGCAGAGAAAGAAGATTTGATCCAGATTGCTTCACTTGTAAAAATGGCTAAAAGAGGCGCTAAGGATACGATTTTAAAAATCGTTATCGTGAATTTTTCTGGTAATAAGCAATATGAAAAAGCGATCCAGAAACTTGGAATTCTCGACGTTGTAGATCCTTCGACAAACACAAAAGCTCTGCGCTTCAAGATTGATTTCTATATTAAATCGCTCAATGGCCAGATCAAGAATAATTCGAAAACGGCCATGAACGTAAAATCCCTGGATCAAAGCAAGACTCAGGGTGGACCCGATCAGAAAAAAACAGATGTAGCAAACTGGCTTCCTCCGATGGAATGTGAAGATGACATCTGGTTAATTAAAAAAGAAACAGACTGCAAAAAAGTTCTTGGCCGCTGGCTGCTAAGGTTTACAGCACCAGGCCCGTCAGCAATGGGTTTCACCGAAGTCAAAGGCAAGGCCAATGCCTGGAAGATAGAATTTAAGGGCAATGAAAAAGAAGTTTTCATGGGAGGCACCGGTGCATGGTACTTCCAGGGGGATCAGAAGCCTGAATTCGTCTGGAAAGAAAATACCTGGCTTGTGACTGGATCTAATTTTGAACTCTTTTATCATGATAATGGTGCCAAGATTGTTCGTGTAAGTCTGAAGGATAAGCTTCTAGAAATCTGCAAGAACTCGGATTACGCCCAGACGAAAGAAAATGCAATTCTTGAAAGCTTTAACAAAGAGCTCGTCTTTAAGAAAGATGCCGACAATCTGAATAACAAAGCCGAAGTTGAATCTGATTCTTCTACCGATTGGTTGAAAAATCTCGAAGGCAAAGGAAGTACTGATCATATTGAAACTGATGCGATGAAAGGAAAAAACGATCCTTTAGGAAATAAAATCAATACTGATCCAATGTCGATGGATCTCGAAGCCGGAGATCAGAAGCTCGGCGACGGTAAGATGAGTGGAAAAGGTGGTAAGGCGGACGATGTCGGTGGCAATTACGCAGGTGAAAGCTCAACAGACAAACTTTCCCGTAAGGGTCACGAAGGCAAGGCCGGAGACAAACCAGTTGAAGGTGCCCAGCTTGGCCTTGTGAATAAGAACAATGAGCATCAGACTCATTACAAAGGCCATAACGAAGCTGAGGTTCACGAAGCTAAAGATGATCTCCTGAAATCTGGTGTTGAAAAGCACAGAGAGGGCGCTCAGCTTGGCCTTGCGAATAAGAACAATGAGCATCAGACTCATTACAAAGGCCATAACGAGGCGGAGAAGTTTGATCCGGCTGCCGCCCATCAGAATCAATATCAGGAAGAGAAGAAAGGTCCCATCACTGGCAAGACTTCTACCGACCATCTTCCAAAATTTTATAACAAAGACGGTTCTAAGCCTGAGCGGAAGTTGACTCCTGAAGAGCAAAAAGAATCTGATGCCTATGAAGGTAAATCTAAGACAGATAAAATTCCGACTCACTATGGTGGTGGGACAGAAAAAGCTGTTGCTGCGGAAAAAGCTGATGCAGCTGCCAAATCAAGGGGCGCGCAGGCAAATAAAGATAATAAAAATTCTGCTGAGCCGGAATCTGAAGATCAGTCAGCGTATGGTGGAAAATCGTCTACCGAGAAACTGAAATCCCATTACGGTGGGAAGCTGGATGGACAGCCTCAATCAGATAAAGATTCTTCTCCACTTGCGGAAAAAGAAATACAAGCGAAGCAGGACAAGAAACGTTCAGAAAAAGACGGTTCAGCGAGTGAAGAAAGCAGTTCAAAAGAATCCTCTGATAAAGTGGCCCGTGAAAAACAAAAAGGCGGCACGTATCAGAAAACTGAAGGCAAGGATCTTGGTGGAACTGGCAGTACAGATAAGATAGATACTCACTATGGTCGTGGTAAAAAAGCAGAAATGCTGACTGAGGATGATCTTTTTGAAGATTCTCCGGCAGCAACTGCAGATCCCTCGAAGAAAGACAAAGCGACAGGTCCTGAAGATGATATTTTATCCCGCAAAGAGAGGGAGAAAAAAGAACGCAAAGAAGCTTCTGGTGCAGAGTCCGGTGATGATTTGTACGCTAAGAAAGATCAGAAGAATAAAAACAAAGATTCGAGTGAATCGACATTTGAAGATGAAGATGAATATACGATTGGCGCCAAAAAACAACACAATCACGGTGACATCACTGGGCACGATAATGTCTTGCCTCTGAAGAAGGCCAAAGATCCGAAGATTAAACAGCCTTTGGTCGCTGAAAAAGAAATTGATAAAGATCTCAAAGCGATGATGGAAGAAGCAGACGTAATTGCTGTTCTTCAGCAACAGGACCTTAAGGTTTTGTGTGTGCTCGATGATTTTTTTGAAAAGACTCTTATCTTCATCGCGTCCGAGCAGGGATTTAAAAATAATGAACCAATCAAACTGGATCTCCGGTTTAAGTATCTGCAAAAAGTAACCAGCCTTAAATTTGATGGTCTGGTCGTTTCGCTGGAGAACCTTGAAAACCAGGTAAGCTATCTCACTGTAGAAATTCCCGATGCGAATGCACAATCCTTTTCATCGTTCATGAAGCTCTACCAGCAGAGACAAGAATACATTGATGCATTTATAAAAAGAGCGAAGGGCGTATGATCAGATTTGACGGAAACAGAATTATGCTGCTTGATAGCGACGAAGTCGGCTCAAGAAAGCTGATGCAGGAACTGACGAAAAATGGAGCTCAGTGCTCTATGTCCTCGAGTTTCGCTGAAGCTAAAAAGCTGTTTGGCATCTATGACTTTGATCTGGTCCTTTCCAGTCCTGAACTTAGTGACGGCCATCTTAAAGACTTCGTCGAATGGTACAGAAAAAATATTGGCGATACGACGATATTTGCGGAAGTTTCCCAATCCCCCGCTTTGCTGACTGGTATTTGTGAGTACGTTGATAAGAATAAGCCATTTCCGGAGTTCCTTAAACTCGTGAATGGATTGCTTTTTGATTTCGTTGAATTTGAAAGAAATATGTCTGATATGTCAGAACAAAATGGAATTTCATTTGAACTTACTGTGGATCAGAATTCATATTGTGCCCGACCGCTTGAGTTTGATGCGGATTCACTGCTTCTGGGACTTGAGAATACGTTAGCTCCTGGCACGATCGCAAAACTCAAAGTGACTTTCCATGATTTTCGTCACGTGGAGGTTTTTAATTTGATTGGAGTCATGGGCAGAATGACAGTAGAAAGCCAGATTTTTGTGATAGACAAAAACTACACTAAAAACTGGACAGAAGTAATGAATTTTTTAAGCGAACGTCAGAATAAGATTACTAAGTTCCTTAATAAAGCTGCGGGCAATTAATTATGGATAAGAAGGCCGTCTTTAAGGAGTATGTGGATGCCAACGACATTTTGATCGTTGATAAAAATCCCAGTTCCCGAAACAGACTTTTGAAGATTATGTATGACCTCGGTTGTAAGAGGCACATGATTCATTCATGCGGCTCCTTTCAGGAAGCCGAAGAGTTTATCAACACTAAAAACATTGGCGTCGTACTTTCAGACTATTTTATTTCAGGCGGGTCGGGATTTGATCTCTTTAAAATTATCCGTCAGAAATTCCCCCATAAAAAAGAAATGTCTCTAGTCCTTGTTACTTCAAATATTTCCCAGAGCGCCGTTGCTAAAGCCGCTGAGGAAGACGTTGATTCATTTATCATTAAGCCCTACACAATTCAAAGTATCCAGGACAGCCTGCTAAATACAATTTCTACCAAAGTTAAACCTTCTGAGTACACTCTCAAAGTAGAAGAAGGTAAGGATATGATCGCAATAGCCAAGTACGATGGGGCCATCAAAGTCTTACAGGATGCCATGAAGCTTCATAGTAAGCCGGCTCTCGCTTTGTTTTATACCGGTCAAGCCGAGTATTTAAAAGCAGAGTCAGGAAAAGCCCAGGGCTCTTACAACAATGGTCTGAACTTCAATAACATTCACTACAAGTGTCTTGTAGGACTCTTCGATCTTCTTATGAAGGATAATAAATTTCATGAGGCCTATCAGGTAGTGAAAAAAATTGCGAAGTTCTTCCCGGCGAATCCGGATAGACTTTCCCAGATTATTCACCTTGCGATTAAGACAGAGAACTATCAGGATATGCAGTTCTACTATGAGATCTTTACTTCTCTTGAAGAACGCTCAAGCATTGTCACGAAGTACATCGGGGCCGGTATGTACATCTCCGGTAAACACCATCTTATTAAAAATGATATGGAACTTGCATCGACTTACTTTGACAATGTCGCTGTTTCCTGCTCTGAGTTCACAAAATTTATCCGTGCCATCATCAAGCTATTGGTTGAACACGATCTTGAGGACGAAGCAACTGGTTTCCTGACAAGGTTTCCGGCCGGTTCAAATGACGATGAAGATTTTCTGGTCAGCGGATTTCTCATCAATTCCAAGAAGGCCAAGGATCCCAATCATATTGTTAAGGAAGGTATGGAGCTCTACAACCGCAATATCCGCGACTACGATTGCATGAAGCTTCTGATCAAGGCCTTCGAGCAAACAGGTTATAAAGAAGAACGTATCGCTCCTTACCGTCAGGAGATGCAATCCTTGTGGCCAGATAAGCTGAATATCTCAGCATAATCCGACCAAATCTCTACGGCTCTCCTCAAACTTCTTCTTACTATCTTCTCATTTTGTTTACACTTCCTTCGCCGTTTGGTGTCCTTGGTGGACTTGCACCTCTAAGGAGAAAAAATGAAAACGTTTCAGAATCTTTTATGGGCCGGAGTCCTGATATCAGGAGCTGCCTTATCTCAATCTACCCCTTTGATCGTAAGATTCGATCTTACGGATTCAATGAAGACATTCTTACGCGCTAACGAGTTCGACGTTACCGGCGTGAACTATAAAACAATGGAAATCGAAGCTCTTCTTACTGAAGAAGAGTTTGCCCGCATCACTGCTCAGAAAGCGAATATCAAATTCTCTTTCCCGCAGAATCTTGCGATGGCCCCTGATGAGGAATATAAAAATCCACAAGAGATTGAGGATTTTATAAGAGAAATTCACGCAAAATATCCAGACATCACAGAAGTTAAATCTATCGGGAAATCGCTCGAAGGCCGCGACATCTGGGCCATCAAGATTTCAGATAACGTTCGCGTTGATGAAGTTGAGCCCGCGATCCTCGTAAACGGCATGCACCATGCTCGCGAAGTGATGACTCCGGAAATTACAACAGACATGGTTTCGTATCTCACCAGTAACTATGGTTCAAACGCTGAAGTCACTAAATGGGTTGATAGCTACGAAATCTGGGTTATCCCGATGTTTAACGTCGATGGTAACAACAAGATGTGGAATGAAGATTCTATGTGGAGAAAAAACACAAGAAATGGTTACGGTGTGGACTTGAACCGCAACTATCCTACCGGTTGGAATTCTTGTAAGGGATCGAGTGCGAGCACAGGAGCTCAGGACTACCGCGGAACAGCTCCGGCTTCTGAACCGGAAACTCAGGCGATGATTAATTTTGTCAGCGAACTCAAGCCGGTTTTTGATATTTCATATCACTCATATTCAGAAATCGTGATCTATCCTTTCGGTTGCCGTCCTAATAAGACGCCGACAGGTCAGGCCGTCGAAGCTATCGGTGCTGAGATCGGGAAAAAGCTCGATTACAAGCCCGGCACTGCATGGGAACTTCTCTATAATGCTGACGGTGGCGATATCGACTGGATGTACACTGAGCACCAGGTTATTCCTTTCGTCATCGAAGTAAACAGCACGTGGGATGGATTCCACCCGAACTACAAAAAGATGCGCGAGAAAACAGTTGTACGCAACCGTCCAGGTTGGATGCACTTGTTCACACGTCTTGAGGGACCTAGTATTCAGGGTCTAACGGACAGAGCTGACTATCAGATGGTGAAGATTTTCAAAGCTGGAGAGACGAAAGAAATCCAGACATACAAAATCAATCCAGATGGAAGTTTCTATATCATCCTGATCCCTGGGAAATATGACCTGTCATTTGAAGGTGCGAGATCAAAACGTGTCTCTGTTGATGTTCAGGGCAAACAAACGATCAGTCTTTAGTCTTAATTTTTTCTGATTTCTTCAAGGGCCTCTTCGAGGCCCTTTTTTATTTTCTTCTCATCATCAGGTTCAACTTCCAGCAAGAATTTTTTTTCCGGATAACAGGCAATTGCAATACCCTCAGAACATTTTCCAAGACAACCACTGCGGAAAACACGGATTTCTTTCCCGTGGTTTTCTTTCGCCCATTTCTTTAAATCGTCAGTGAGATCTTTTGAGCCTCTGCTGTAACAATCATCTTTTCCTTTTTCGTCACGTCGATGATTGCATACATAGATTTCTACAAAGGATTTCATTTCTTCATTTTTCATAATTTTCCTTGAACGATCTGATCGAGAAGCGGGCCCTGAAGTGTGATGACACTTGGCTTTGGTATCCCGCCATCTGGCCAGTTGCTCGTAAGTTTATCGAGAGACATGCTGAGCTCACCCGGATGCTGAACTGATAGAAAGAGTGTCTTGTAATCAGGTGAAAAGCAAGGTCCCGTGAATTCAGCATCAGCAGGCGCATTCGCTACTCTTATAACTTCACCCGCCTTGCTGCCACTTCTCAAGAAGACAAAAAGACTGTTATTCCCAAAACCGGAGTAAGGTCCTTTATTGATATTGTCGCCGGAGACGTCGCTGGTAAACCACAGGTTACCTTTCGGATCGAAGACAAGATTGTCCGGACAAGCGAATCCAGTTTCAGGCCCGCCAGCGATGAAAGTGCTATGGGTAAATTTCAATGAACCGGGATCATTGTCTTTCTCGACAATTTTCATGACGGATCCGTAAAAATTATTTTTCTTCTTATTGTTAGTCAGAGAAACAAGAACGTTGCCCGTAAGCGGATCAAACTCAATATCTTCAGGGCGATCCAGTGGAGTTGCACCAACTAACTTTGCAGCTTCTCTTGCATAGATC
Source organism: Bacteriovorax stolpii (assembly GCA_945883845.1). GTDB lineage: Bacteria > Bdellovibrionota > Bacteriovoracia > Bacteriovoracales > Bacteriovoracaceae > Peredibacter. The sequence continues at coordinate 15,481 of CAMCYI010000039.1, forward strand.
TGAACATTCGTTTGATCCTTGAAATTTTTTTTAAGGATGGGTTGGTCGTTGATATCAAGGGAGATCCATTCACCTTTTTCAAGGCTTGCGACATAGAGTTTTCCTCTCTCCAGAGAATCATTCGAGTCCGAAATGAACTTATAAAGATGCTCATCATTCGTATCATCTCCTGTATATGCTACGATCTTTCCGCTCTTTGATTTCGTGACAGCAGCACATTCGTGAGCACATCTTCCGAGAGAAACAAGTTTCTTGGCTTTTCCAGTTTTCGGTTCAATTTCTACGACCCATCCGTAATGCTCGGGAGGCAACTGATAAACTTTATCCCAGCCTAGCCAGCTTGGTGTGACATTGCCTTGACGGTCACGCTCGCCATAAAACATATCGTAATTTTCTTCACAGGAAAGGAATGTTCCCCAGGGTGTTTTCCCGCCAGCGCATCCTGCTAAAGTACCTATCGCCGTTTTAGAATTAAGAATTCCACCTTCCCATGCAAAAGGAATTTCTGTGAGCGCATCAACCCGTCTGTTGTAAGGAGAATTTTTAACGAAGATCCAGTCGCTATTTTTTTTCTCAACTTCGATGATACTGCCTCCTACTTCAAGACGTTCAGCATCGATATTTTCTTTGGTACGATTGATCCCTTTGATGAAAAGAGGATGAACGTACTCGTGATTGATCCAGAGTAAGGCACGATTTTTTTCCAAAGGGTGAAAGGCAATGAAGTCATTGTTAAAACCGAACTTTGAGGACGCGTTGATTTGCTCGCCCCATCGGATAAGAATTTTGTGGGTCAGGCCCTCAGCAGTTGATAATTTGTCTTCAAGGCTGACTGGAAGGCCTTTGAAAGGAACTTTCTTTGCGGCCAGAAGATCCAGGGGCATTGAGGCCAACACGCCAGAAACGCCTAGAAACTGTAGAAACGCGCGACGGTCCATTCTTACCTCGGGGAAATATCTTTTCGAACATGATATAATAAAAATGCCCATGAAACATCAATTGCCCATCATTCTCTTTGATCCTGAATGCCCCTTATGCCTTCGCTTCAAGCAAGGACTTGAGCATTTGGATAAGAATCTTCATTTCATATCCGCCCGGGATGAAAATATATACATCGATTTTCCCGAGCTTTCGAGACAGGATTGTGTGAGCACGATCCATATGATCACGTCTGAGCGGAAGATCATTAAAGGGCCTGAAGTCGTTGATGAGCTTCTTAAAACACTTCCTGGTGTATCCAAGCTTGCCTGGCTCCTGGATAATGAGCAGGGTAGGAAGGTGAAGGAATTTTTCTATCAGAAAGTAGAAGAGCTGCGTGAACTCACAAATAAAAAGGACACCAACTGTCGTCAGTGTCCCCGCGAGTAATCAGAAAAGTTGAGAAGCGATTTTTTGAATTGAATTCGATTTACCCATTGAATAAAAATGCAGGCATGGGACTTTTTGTTTTATCAGTTCTTTTGACTGACTAAGTGCCCACTCGACACCTATATTTTTAACTTCATCGTCATTTTTGCATTTCTCAATAGCGTCAATAAGATCGTCAGGCATATCAATGAAAAAATTTCGAGGAAGATTGAAGATCTGTGACTTCATCGTAATGGGCTTAAGACCCGGTATGATGGGAACCGTAATCCCTTCAGCACGACACTTATCCACAAACTCGAAAAACTTGCTATTGTCGAAAAACATCTGAGTCACGATGTATTCTGCACCGTTAGCTATTTTCTGTTTTAAGAATTTTAGATCAGTTTTGATATTGGGTGATTCAAAATGTTTTTCCGGGTAACCGGCAACACCAATGCAGAATTTTGTCGGTGTCGGATTCTGAAGCTCATCAGAGAGATAAACGCCTTTGTTCATATTACTCAGCTGGGACACCAGCTCATCAGCATATCTGTGACCGCCAGGCGTAGGCTCAAATGATTTTTGGCCCTTAATGGAATCTCCACGTAGGGCAAGGACGTTATCAATCCCCAGAAAGTTCAGGTCAATCAAAGCGTATTCGGTTTCTTCTTTCGTAAATCCGCCACAGATGATGTGGGGAACTGTATCAACATCGAACTTATGCATAAGGGCCGCACAGATAGAAACTGTTCCTGGTCTTTTGCGAATAGATTTTTGCTCCAGAAGTCCGTTAGGCATCTTCTTATAAACATATTCTTCACGGTGGTATGTGACATCAATGAATTTAGGTTTGAATTCCATCAGTGGTGCGACGTTATCAAACAGCTTATGAATACTTTCACCAGTACTCGGAGGGAGAATTTCCAGAGAGAACAAAGTTTTTCCCTGAGAATTTTTAATGTGATCTACAACTTTAGCCATAAATTTCCTTTAAAACAAATTTGCCGAGAGCCATCTTTCCATATCACTGAGGGCCATATCTTTTCTTCGTGCATAATCAGTAAGCTGGTCTCGCCCGATTTTACCGACGTTAAAGTAGCGTGCCTCAGGATGAGCAAAAAACCAACCGCTCACTGAAGAAGGTGGAGTCATTGCCATTGATTCGGTCAGCTGAACCCCCACATTCTTCTCAACGTCGAGAAGTCTGAAGAGTGTTTTCTTTTCTAGGTGATCCGGACAAGCAGAGTAACCTGGTGCCGGACGAATACCCTGATATTTCTCTTTGACGAGATCTTCATGGGAAAGAGTTTCAGTAGGGACATAGCCCCAGTACTCTTTACGTACTTTCTCGTGAAGATATTCTGTCAGAGCTTCTGCCAGTCGATCTGCAAGAGTTTTCACCATAATGTGATTATAGTCATCCTGATCCTTGATATATTCCTGCGAAAGTTCCTCGAGGCCGATACCAGAGGTCACGCAGAAGGCACCGACGTAATCTGTTTTGCCAGATTCTTTTGGAGCTACAAAATCTGAGAGAGAAGGGTTAGCCGAATCCGATTCTTCCATCTGTCTTTGTGAACGAAGCATATGGAGAGTGGCCTGAGTTTTACTTTCATTTCCGACTTTCAGGACTTTCTGATGTTTTCCATGGGTATCACACGTCCACTCATGGACTTTGTCATCAACAGCATAGATTGAAATGTCGTCTCCTATACTATTGGCCGGGAAGAGCCCAAAGACTGCCTTCAGTTTCAGAGACTTATTTTTAACAATTTCTTTTAATAGTGCCGTGGCATCGTTGAAAAGTTTTTTAGCTTCAACGCCGACTTCCTTATCTTCAAAGATATTCGGATATGCGCCACGCAGGCGCCAGGTCATAAAAAACGGTGTCCAGTCGATATATGGGATAACTTCCGAAAGAGAAACGTTATCGAGAACGGTCACACCAAGCTTCACAGGTTTTCTGATTTCAGTTTCGTTCCAGTTGATCTTTACTTTATTGCGTCTGGCTTCTTCGAGTGTCAGGAACTTTTCATTGCGCTGAGAAGCTTCATGAGCTTCGCGCATCTTCACATATTCAGCTTTCTGATCATTGTGACAGTTGTACTTTGTTTTCTCATTGAGAAATTTCTCCACGACAGGTACTGCTCTTGAGGCATCGGAAACGTGAATGATGGATCCGGAATAATGAGGATCGATCTTAACAGCAGTGTGAACCCGTGAAGTTGTAGCTCCACCGATGAGAAGAGGAATTTTAAAATTAAGCCGTTCCATCTCCTTGGCCACATGAACCATCTCATCAAGAGAGGGAGTAATCAGACCAGAGAGGCCGATCATATCGACATTGAGTTTTTTCGCTTCTTCGAGAATCTTTTCACACGGAATCATCACTCCAAGATCAATAACGTCGTAGTTGTTACATCCGAGAACGACCCCCACAATATTTTTTCCGATATCGTGTACATCGCCTTTCACCGTAGCCATGAGGATACTGCCTTTCTTAACAACCACTCCGGCTTTCTCAGCTTCAATGTAGGGTTGAAGGTAGGCGACAGCTTTCTTCATCACTCGTGCAGATTTCACAACCTGAGGAAGAAACATCTTTCCTTCGCCAAAAAGGTCTCCGACAACGCTCATGCCGGCCATCAGAGGGCCTTCAATAACTTCAAGTGGCTTCGCCACTTTCTTGCGAACCTCTTCTGTATCGACGTCGATATGATCAACAATACCTTTAACGAGTGCATACGCGAGGCGTTTTTCTACTGGGAGACTTCTCCACTCATCATCTTTCTTTTCAACTTTTCCATGAGACTTTACCTGACCCGCATATTCGATGAGTCTTTCTGTTGCATCATCCCTGCGGTTGAAGATGACGTCTTCAACATGATCAAGGAGGTCTTTCGGGATGTCGGAATACACAGGTAGTGCGCCAGCGTTTACAATTCCCATGTCCATACCCGCTTTGATGGCATGATATAGAAATGCGGTATGCATGGCCTCGCGAACCACATTGTTACCGCGGAAAGAGAACGAAAGGTTAGAAACACCCCCGCTTACCTTACAGTAGGGCAGATTCGCTTTGATCCATTTCGTTGCGTTGATGAAATCCACTGCGTAGTTATTGTGCTCTTCCATACCCGTCGCAACAGTCAGGATGTTCGGGTCAAAGATAATGTCTTCGGCGGCGAAATGTATTTTTTTCGTCAGGATATCGTAAGCACGCTTACAGATTTCAATCCTGCGTTCGTAATTGTCTGCTTGTCCTTTTTCATCAAAGGCCATGACGACGACTGCAGCACCATATTTTCTCACGAGCTTCGCGTGTTCTATGAACTTAGCTTCGCCTTCTTTAAGTGAGATCGAATTGACGATCGCTTTACCCTGCACGCGCTTGAGTCCGGCTTCAATGACAGACCACTTTGAAGAATCAATCATCACAGGAACTTTAGAAATATCAGGTTCACTCGCCACGAGATTGAGGAATGTCACCATGACGGCTTCAGAATCAATCATCCCTTCATCCATGTTGATGTCGATGATGTTCGCGCCATTCTCAACTTGCTCACGGGCGACTCTCAAAGCTTCTTCATAGTTTTTGTCCATGATGAGTTTTTTGAAAGCAATTGATCCTGTGAGGTTTGTACGTTCACCAATGTTGATGAAGTTTGAACCAGGAAAAATCTTTAACGGCTCGAGTCCTGAAAGGCGGGGAATTTTCGGAAGTTCAGGAATGGTACGCGGAGATTTACCTTCAGCAGCTTTCGCAATGGCAGCAATGTGCTCATTGGTTGTTCCACAACATCCACCGACAATATTGACCCAGCGGTTCTTGAACCAGTCACTGAGTGTGCCGGCCATGTGGGCAGGAGTTTCGTCATATTGACCGAACTCGTTCGGAAGTCCGGCGTTGGGATAAACAGAAATGTTAAAGGGAGATTCTTTAGAAAGAACTTCGATGTAAGGGCGCATGAGTTCAGCACCAAGAGCACAGTTGATTCCTACTGAGAGTAGAGGAAAATGAGAAATGGAATAGAGGAAAGCTTCGATTGTCTGGCCCGAAAGTGTTCTTCCGGACGCATCAGTAATCGTACCTGAAACCATAACTGGTAACGGCTTCTTGTTTTCTTTTTCAAAGTAGTCAGCGATCGCAAACAGGGCGGCTTTACAGTTGAGTGTATCGAAAACTGTTTCTACAAGGAGAATATCGACTCCCCCTTCAACCAGATACTTCGTTTGTTCGTAATAGTTTTTAACGAGATCATCGTAATCAACCGCGCGGAAACCAGGATTGTTCACATCGGGAGAGAGTGAAGCTGTTTTTGTTGTAGGCCCGATGGAGCCGGCAACAAAGCGTGGTTTGGAAGGATCTTTTTTTGTAAAAGCTTCTGCACATTTTTTTGCAAGTTGAGCGGCCACAAGATTGAGTTCGGGAACAAACTCTTCCATATGATAATCTGACATGGAGATGCGAGTGCAGCTGAATGTATTTGTTTCGATGATGTCAGCGCCAGCTTCGAGATACTTGTTGTGAATTTCTTCAATGACCTGAGGTTTTGTCAGAACAAGAAGATCGTTGTTACCCTTTAATGCGTGCTTCCAGTCTTTAAAGCGTTCACCGCGATAGTCTTCATCCTTAAGATTATACTTTTGAATCATGGTACCCATGGCACCATCAAGTATGAGGATTTTCTGCTTCAAAATATCTTGTATATCCACGATTCTTCCTTCTCAATGTTGAATACTCTAGTGTATAATTTATTTATAGTTTTTGTCAAGTATAAATCTTGTAATTTCGAGTAGTTGAAAAATGTTTAGGTCTATTTACCTTATTATTCCTAAGCCGATAAGTGAATGAGGTTATACGTGAACAAGTTTTCTTTAATTCTCATTTTCCTATTAACTCACTCCACTTTTGGGGCGACCGGAATCAATGCACGCGCAGTGTGCGAAGAAAAAGAAGAGAGTCTCCTCAAAACATTTCTTCCCACTGAATTTGGCGTGGCCCGCAGTACGGTGGGACAAGATCAGGTCGACTCACTCAAGGCCCGCATCAGAGAATTCATTTCATCCCAAAGAGATGTTCGCTTCACAAAAATTGCCGTGAATTCGATGTCAGCTCGTTTGCCTTTTTATATTACTCAGAATGGCCGTCAGGTGATTGATCCTCAAAGTGATTCACGCAACTCTGCACTCGCCAGGCAGCGCGCGGAATTTGCTCATGCAGCCCTTCTGGAGATCAAACAAACCAATCCGGAATTGCGGGATGTGAATATCGAAATTCAATCCGGTCTTGAAGGTCCAGCGTTTAAGCCCATTGATTTGAACGACAGATTTGTTGTTTCTCTCACTCCGAATTATCGTGAGCGTGTGCAGGCCATTTTTCAGGCAAATCAGGAACTCTATGAGCAGAAAGCAATGTTGAAAATTGAAGATCTGCAGGATACAGCGAGATTTGAAAATCTCTACCAGGTAAAGTTCAGGCCATTTCAGGGGTTTCGTCTCGAAATTTTCGGCGCAAAGAAATGTCTTGATAACAACAGACCTGCCAATCAGGTCATCAAGCAATAAGCATCAGATAAAATCCAGCAATGAAGAATGAAAATGCCCCGAG
>CAMCYI010000040.1 GCA_945883845.1 Bacteriovorax stolpii
GTCTTGGGACGAGTCAGACGACTAAGTACATCTTTAACGTTTTGCGGAGGAGTGAATTGTGGTTTGTTCATGGGAATATTTTAATCAATTGGTCTTATAGAGTCTGTATAAATCCGTCGGAACTTCCTTGAGAATAAAGCTTTGATCGAAAATCATGCCGAGTTTTTTCGCGACATTCTTCGACGCCGTGTTGTCAGGAGTAATCGTCGCTGTAATCTGATCGAGATTTTGCTTATTAAAACCAAAGTCCACGAGGGCCCTGGCCACCTCAAGGCCGAAGCCTTTTCCCCATGCAGATTGGCGCAAACGGTAAGTAATATCGACAAGTTTTTCTTCCCTAAAATCCCAGGGTGTTAATCCGCAAAGTCCGATCAGTGCACTGCTTTTCTTTTCCATGACGGCCCATTTCCCCAAAGTCGTCGTCCGATTGAGCTCAAGGGCCGCGCGAATCCATTCTCTGGCCGTTTCCACACTCTCCTGCCGGTAGATCGTTATAGGAAACAAAGTGAAACCTTCATCGCGACTGAGCTCAAAGAAATCAGAGGCCTTACCTTCGCTCCATGGCTGAATAATAAGTCTTTCGGTTATAATCATAAACCCGACCAGCTCACTTGGTTAACGGTTGTTTTGTTATGTCCTGAGATTAACATAAGCGAGGTAAAAAATGTCTCCCTTTCCCCAAATACACCTGCGTGACATACTTTTTACAGCTTACTTTAGTCAGTCACATTATATGGAGACTCTATGAAAACAATGCTTCTTTTTGCTTCTCTCTTGCTTGCAGTTTCGTGTGCGAACACGAATCAGCCGGCTCGAAAAATTGCGTCTATTGGTCCTGACTTAACAGGTACCATCCTTGGTGTTTCTGACTACGGCAAAGGCCACAATGGCTACAACAAGAAAGCCATGCGCATCTACTTTCACCCGAAAGAAAATGATGCTGGATCATACAACGTGGTCATCCTCGAGTACGTTGATCTTCTCGCGATGGCACCAAGTTACATCATTTCAAATAAGATTCCTTTCATCGCGAAGAAAGTCGGATTCCTGAACCACATCACAACGACAATCGCTGCTTATGAAGCGAACCCGGGTGCTAAAGAAGGAACTCTCGAGCTCTGGCCACTCGTTGTTCAGGGGAACCAGATCGTTCCGAAGAAAGACGTAAAACCAAGAATCTTCACTCTCGCAGAAAACTTTGATCCAAAAAACCCTATCGCTGGTGCCACTATCAGTCCTTCGAACGAGTCTGAGCCGCAAGAAATTTTCTTCCCGTCAAAAGACATCAAGAAGAAAGCCGGAATTCAGTACGGAACAGCGAAACTTGCTTACGAAAAAGCGAAGCTCGAATCGACATGGAGAAAGAGCTATCTTCGTGGCCCGTACCTCTCTCAGTACCACAGAAAAGACGACGTTGTTCTTAACCTCGGTAAGGCCAACGACGTTGATACAGCATCTTTTGTGATCAACGAAGCTTACACGGCCCGCATGTCTGAGAAAAAACGCATCAAGATGTTCACACACCCGGAATCAGCTTTCCTCAAAGGTGACTTCACAGTGTCTGAGCCACGTGATGGCATGTTCCTCTTCCACTCAGTAAACGCAGACGATTCTTCAAACGGAATTGTAAAAAATAAAATCGGTCTCTTCCTTGACGTCTTCGATGCCACTGTGTCCCTGAACCAGGACGTTGTTGAGCTCGCTCTTGTTGACTCAGAGAAACCTTCAGACTTTCTGATGTACTACGAGCACCCGGATAACGGCGAAGGCACAAAGAAAGCTGAATAAGCACTCACTCACGAAGGCCACCTTAGGGTGGCCTTTTTTTTTGTCCTTTTATAAAAAGATATCAGTCACGGATCAAACGGTTAGACCATTTTTTTTAAAAAAGTCCCTGGTTTGCGAGTAAAATGACTTAAAAAGAGCAGTAGAAGGGATATTCATGCCAAGGCAAGTTCGACAAATTCGTGGATTCGACTATGTGAGAGGGATAAAATCTTTTAAGGATCATAAAGCAGGTCTCTTTAATTGTTCAGATACTATTCATTTGTCAGGTTTAAGCGTGGGACTCCGATGAGAAGACCATGATACGGATCAGTGCCCTTCTTCTTCTTCTCATTTTCCCAACCGCTTTCGTCGGAGCTAGCGAAATCGATTGTTCCGAAGATTCTAAAGATGGTGCCGAGATTTTTTCGAAGTCTCTCTCCGATGCCGTTTTAAAATCCATGAACACAAGAGAATGCCAGGGACTTCCGCTGAAAGTGGGTCAGGTAATGAAGTTCATCCGCCGGCCATCCTGGACTGGTCTGTCTTCGAGTCATGCGATGAAACGAATCGGTGAAAACCAATATCAAGCGATACTTAATCTCAATTTCGTTGAAGAGGGTGCGACGAACACTCCGCGCACTTTGGAAATGAAAAAGCAGGTTCTGGGCTGTATCAAGATGGCGAATAAAAAAATTAGTGGTCCCAGTGGAAAAGTTCTTGAAATTAGAATCATTGATCCTATCTCTGCCAGAGGAATGCCGCCAACCGAGGTTCCGGACAGTTTGACCATCAATGTTCTGAAGCCGAACCTTCCCAGCAACATGCTGAATTTCTCGACGATGGATTGCGCGAACATAACCCATGAAGTTTTTCATATGCTGGGTCTGGTGGATGAGTACGACGATTCCCTCCGCTCGAGTAATGGTAAGCAGGAAACCTGCCGAATCATCCCGAAGAGGAATACTCTTATGGGGCTACCGAGTAGTTATTTTGAAGACGTCTATGGTAAAACGACCGTATGTAATTGTGGCGGCACTTGCCAGAGATTCTGGAACAGCACTTCCCCCGAGCGCCGAAGATATCTCGAAGGCCAGAATGATCCCTGCTCTCAACTGCAAGCACTAAAAACAGGAAGCTTCGTGGAAGGAACTTCCACGGACGCCGTCTCGACTCTGGAAGGCGATAAACTCACCATCATCAGAAAACCAAAACCCGAAGCTGCTTCACTCATGAGTGCGAATCAGTTCAAAAAAGTTCTCTTTGGTTACTGTCCAGTTGGTATCAAAGGCTATCAGAAGTGTTCTTCCTATTCCTATTTTAAGAGAGAGCTATCTCCCGGGCAGGCCAATCCACAGTGTGCAGATATTCCTGCCGAATGTTCACAGGATGACTATTATCTTGGACCTAAGTAGCTCACCAATCAACCCCGACTCCAGCGAAAGGCAAGAATAGGGCCGTAGTGCTGGATAGTGGTTATTTACATCGCAACTTGGATGGTGGTGGGAAGAGACTGGCGGCGATGCTGAATCAACTTTTTCTTAAATTTTGAAATTAAAAAAAAAAGGCCCAGATCACATTGGGCCCTTTTTTATTTCAAGAAATCAAATCTAAAATTATTTGCAATTAACAGAAATCCCTTGAGCGTAAACTTCAGGGTAGAAATCAACATTGGCGATGTTATCCATGTTGCTTACACCAAGAACGACTAAAACACCTTTAAGTGAATAGTCTGTAGGGCGAGTGGCAACCACAGTTCCATAAGCGTGTTGAGTCACTGAAAGGGTACTTCCAGAATATGTTCCTACAACTTTCCCATCCACCGAAGCGACGAGTGAAGTGATCGACTCATCAGATGTACTCATAACGAAACGAAAGTTCTTTCCTTCTTTAGTTCCTTTGCAAGTCACTCCTGCAAAAGCTGAAAGAGAAAGCATAGCAACTGAAGCGAGAATAAATAATTTCATTGAGGTCTCCTTGTATAGCTGGGATCAATTGATACTGTCCCGACTTTAGTAAGCAGTTCACTGCCCCTACTACGCCGAGATGGTTAATTTCCAACAAACTACATCAAATAATTTATAGTAGAAGGTTATCTGAACTTCTTTCACATGGACTCTATCACTTACTGTTCTGTGACTTACGTAACACTGACCCCATTTATTGAACCAGTAACGGAAAAAATGAATTCGTTGCAAGCACTGTTGAAAAAGAATAATCGATGTGGATTCTGACGATATAAAAAAAAACCACCCAAAGGTGGCTTTTTTATTTTGGATTTAAATCACACTTGATGTGGATGGGGTTGTCCTTGTTAAGCGATGGGATCATGGCAATCCCTTTCTCTGAAAACTTCACCGAGTTAAAGAGCATGCGTACTCTGACCGGATCGTAAGAATAATATTCTACCCGACTTAACAGGAATCGATTATCAAGTGGCACCCGCCACTGGGTCGGCGTAAGATCTGCGACTGAATCCTTCAGATCCATTTCCCATGCTTCATCCACATTATAGATTTTGAGAAGCAGAGAGTGTGTTGCAGACTCAATCTCGTAACTACCACGGCAAACGACAGATGCTTTCTCTGCTGCAAAGGCAGAGGAAATAAAAAAGGCCGCCAAGATGGAAACGAACATTGTTTTCATTACTCTAGGCTTATCACCCATGAAATAACTCAGCAACCGCATCTGAAAAATTTCAGACAGAAAATAGGCAGGAATCCTTACCCAATTTTAACGGTTTAAACGGCTCACGGTCCCTCTGAGGGAATGTAGCTGATCGAGCAACTGAAGAATGATGGGAACGGCTTCATCGTTGACTCCAAAATCATCCTGCAGTTCAAGAATCAGGTGGATGCGGGCAAGGTCCTCCTGGTCAAACAAAAGTTCTTCAGGGTCTGATGGTTTTATCCATTCTTCGAGAATAAATTTTCTAATGACCTCAATGCTGAGCTTACATTCTTCGCAGGCCTCTTCGATGTGGATTTGGATGAGTTTTTTCATGAGTGACCCCGGGGCGAATAGTGAAACTGTTTCTCTATATTTTTGAGGGCCTCTTTCAGCCCATGGGGAGGATCTTTCGGCAGTACCACTTTTAGCGACACAATATGGTGTCCCCGCTGTTCGCCGCTGCCAGCACCTTTGTCTTTGACTCTCAGCTTTGTTCCGGTTGAAACGCCGGGCGGAATCTTCAACATGACAGGTCCATCGATGGTCTGGATTTCAATCTCAGCACCATTGATTCCTTCAAACAAACTAATAGGAACTTCCGAAATAATGTCTTTCCCTACACGATTAAACTCTGAGGAAGGCTTGATGGAGATTGAGACGTAAGCGTCACCCGGAGATCCGCTTCCCAGGGCCGGGCCACCGTGCCCTTTGAATTTTAGTTTTTGTCCTTCCTGAATACCGGCCGGAATTTTGACCTGAAGTTTTTTTCCGTTAGGTAATGTAATTACTTTCTCCGCCCCTCGGGCAGCTTCCAGAAAATCAACCTCAAGCTGGTACTGCTCGTCTTCACCCGGGAATTCGACACCTCCGTTCCGTCCCCTTCCTGTGCCACCGAAAAATTTTGAGAAAATATCATCGTCCATTCCGCCGCCGAAGGCACTCGAATATCTGCTGCTTCCGTCTTGTGTTTCCTGATAAAACGGTCTCTGCTTATTGCCTGAACCACGTCGCATATACTCTTCGTATTGCTGCTGCTTTTGCTGGTCTGTTTCACCGCTGTCAAACTTCTGCTTGTTTTCTTTTGTTCCGATCAGGTCAAATGCGTGCGCGACCTCTTTGAACTTGTGTTCAGATTCCTTGTTCCCGGGATTCAGATCCGGATGGTATTTGCGCGCAAGTTTCTTGTAAGCAGATTTGATTTCTTCTGGCGTGGCGGTTTTGGATACACCGAGGGTTACGTAAGGGTCAGTCATGATTTACCTCTAAACTCATTCCCATGATAAAGAGATCACCGCAGGGTACAATGACCATAAGGTCAGAGAATGACGATATTAAGGTAAATTAAAGGATGAAGACCGGAATTCTTGAAGCTTCACATCCAGAATGGTAGAAAAAAGAATGACTAAAACCCTATGCTTTCTTCTTTTTTTCGTTTCTTTTTTTTCGCTTTCTTCGAAGGCTGAGCACATCGTGTTCGTCGGCGGGATCAACAACGAACAAGTTCCTCACTACTTTGAATCTTTCAAATCTCTGTTGAAGTCACGTGGGTCTCATCGTGTGAGCGTTCTTATGCCGTCTTCCCTCAAGACGGTGATGGAAAATACAACTTCCCTGAGAACCAAGCTCCTTGAAGCTTATCGTTCGAATTCAGAACCTCTGATAGTCATCGCTCACAGTAAGGGCGGACTTGAAGTCGCTCATACCCTCGCTCTTTTCGCAAAAGATTTTCCGTTTTCTATTATCAAGTGTGCCGTCTACTCCAACACTCCTTTTCAGGGCTCACCGTACATGGCCCGCTCAATTGATGATTTTAAGGAACAATGGGGCCGGGGCGGGAATCAATACAATCCGATCTATCTCAATGCGCTTCGTGTGCTTAACTCATTAAGAACTGAAAACATTGCCAGTGATCTTCAGAAAAGTTTTTCAAAGCTCAGTCCCGAAGAGAAGAAAAGTCTTTCTGAGAGGACTGTCTATCTGCGTACCCAAAAAGATGCCGCCGACGTTCCGGAGTTCATGAAGAAATCTGCAGAGTTTCTAAAATCTTTCGGCCCGAATGACGGTTTCATACCGGTGGATAACCAGCGACTCAAAGATTTCGGCCGCGATGTGGGAATCCAGAACGACATCGACCATACTGATCTTTTCATGCAGGAATGGAGTTCTGAATCAGTTCAGTCCGTCCGCATGGAAGCTTTTCTCAAGAAGATCGACCTATAACTATCAGTTAATCTTTCTTTACTTTTATGAACTTTTCTTATCCCTGCCCTCCCTTTAGATTCACCAGATGAACCTGGAGGATCTATGAAAACCCTGCTCGCCTTGTTAGTACTTTGCTTTATGTCCATCAATGCCTACGCCGTTGGAATCGATTGCGTACGACAGACAACGACCTGTGACGAAGGTAAAGGATATTACCTCTGCACGCTTTACGGCTGGGGCCACGGTGAATTCTGCTCAGAAACTGACGTAAGCCGCAGGCCCAATGGAACACGTCCGGAACCTCAAAGAGACTGCGCTGAGTGCCACGGCCAGCCAAGACCTGACAAATTCTGCAAGGAAGTCTGTGGTTGCACGAGTGTCTTCTGTGGTTCGTGGTAGAAAATTGAACTGACCCTATGATATGAAACGAGGATGAAAATTTCACTCTCACTTCTCTTCTTCCTCGTTTCAACAGTTTCTCTTGCGCGTACAAATGTCCACATTGCGACGTTTGATTCAGGTTTCGGCGGATTCTTCACTGCCAAGGAGATTGAAAAACAAAGTTCTGAACTCTCTCAGTCTCACAATACGAACTTCACGATCAGCCACTATGGTGATACCGCCAACGCACCCTACGGAGAAAAAACTCCCGAGAAGATTGCCGAACTTTCTGCCCGCGGAATTACCAAAGCATTTGATAACGGTGCGGAATATGTTTTCATCGCCTGCAATACTGCTTCAACTCAGTTCGAGGCCATAAAAACAATCCTGAATAAAAAGAAAGATGGTCGTGCCGATAAGATCATTTCCATCATCGACAGTTCTGTTCAGGAAATGAAAAACCAGATTGATGAAAAACTAAAAACTTCGCAGACTGTGAACGTTGCCATCCTCGCGACTCCGGCAACGATTCGCGCCGGTGCGTATCTTCGTGCCATCGCAAAAGCTTACAATGTCCCTGCTCCTTTGAACGATATCAAATTTGTCACTCAGGATCGTTGGTACAAGAAGAAAGGCGATAAAATCGACAGTGCAACTGGAAAGACCGAACTTCAACTCGCCGGAGGTAAAAAAATTGTGATCTCCCAGATTGGCCCGGGCAACTGGGTCGACATGATTGAGCACGGAGCAATCCAGGAAGAAAAAAAACTAGCTGTAAAAAGAGACCTTGCTCTTCTCGCTCCGAAAGCTAAGTGGGACGTGGTAGGTGAATTCTGCACGCATTTCCCAGCGATAGATTTACTCATCAAAGAACAGGGCCAGGGTCTCGATCTTTCGACGACGAAGACTTCATACATCAAGCAGGGACCACTTATGGCAGGTATCTTTAAAAAGATGATGCTCACTCAGCTCAAAGCTGAGAAGCCAGATGAGATCATGACTCCAACACGTGCCAGGATTTTTATTTCTGGAAATAATTTTGATGAGACGAAAGAATTATCGAAAGAACTTTTCCCGAAAGACCCATTGCCATTGATTCAGCAGGTTTCTTTTCAGTAGAATACAGTTTCATCGTCAGGATCAACCGTTCCATTGGGTGCGGGTGCTGGTCTTTCCTGACAGGCACGTGCTTTTTCCGGACATGAACGGATCACATCCACATGACATTTAGACCTGAAGTTTCCATCCACACAAACTGAATCAAAACCGGTGCAGTGTTCAAACGCGCAGCTCGGATCACTCGAAGTGGCACAACGTCCGGTGCGGCTCTGACATGTCTTCATACATCCAGGTGCATTTCCCGCTGACGATGCCTGCCCTTCGACATAGGCCCAGTCACCAGGCCCCCAGATCGGAGTATCAGAAGCATCAGTTTGTGAGTAAGCGCTGAAAGAGAGCAAAGAGGCGAGAATAAGAATGATTTTCATTGGAGACGTATCGACTTTTTGTGTAAAAACTTGAATTTAGAAGCGCACACCTAAACGGCTCCAGTCTGGCTCCGGCCACGCTGACACCGTATCTCGGATTATCCAATATTTAGGGTTGGCACCGTTTAAGCAACATAAGGGGAAAGGCCAGGAGAGAGGCCACTCAGAACCGGAGGTTCTTATGAAAAGCGCCCTTGTAATCTTAGCTATGGTGGTCTCAGTATCGAGCATAGCAGGCACAGGCAAACGGAAGGTAGCTAGCATTAAAGATGAGCAGAAGGCCGAGAAGACATGGTCATCAAAACTTCGGATGAAAATGGGAAATGATTTTAAAGGAATTAGATCGATCTAAGCTTTGTTCAATGGAAAACTGTTCCATGAACAAGCACTGACGTTCAAGACTTTTATTTAGAAACAGATCCATTGATTGACGGGTCTTCTGGATAAGAAATCTTGAACGTTCATCATCACGGCCAACGCATGCATGGAGAAAGTCGCTAATTAAATCAAAGGGCCGGCTTTCGGGCTGGCCCTCTTTTATGTTATCCTTCTGTCCATGAAACATTTCAAGATGGGCTTTCGTTCAGTCCTTCCGATCATCTCAGGCATTATTCCTTTTGGCGCTGTCATGGGTTCCGCTTTCTCTGAAGCAAAACTTTCATTCTGGCAGGCGATGCTGATGAACACATCGGTTTACGCCGGGGCCGCTCAGCTTGCAACGGTCGACCTCATGAAGATGAATGCCGCATATTTTGTTGTCGTCGCCACAGGCCTCATCATCAATCTCAGATTTCTTCTCTATAGTGCTGCGATGTCACCGTATCTCAAAGACTCAACCCCATTAATCAAATTTTTCACTGCGTTCACGCTGACTGATCAAAGTTATGCTGCCATGTCGGCCAACCATGACAAGTTTAATACAAATACTGAAGCGGTAAATTTTTATCTCGGCACATCTCTTTGTATGATTCTCACGTGGGATGCATCTGTGGTTGCAGGTTACATCTTCGGAAACTTTGCTCCTGCTTCACTTGCTCTCGATTATGCCATTCCCCTGAGTTTTGTGGCGTTACTTATACCGACACTGAAAACAAAAAATCACGGGGCCGTGGCCCTTTTCAGTTCGATCATCTCTCTCCTCTTCTTTGCTTTACCGCTGAAAACCGGTTTGATGGTGACGGCCTTACTTTCCATTGCTCTTGCATGGGTGATCATTCAGAAAAAGAGTAAAGTATGATTGAGCCAAATTATTTTCTCATTAATGTCGCCCTTCTTACGGTAGGAACGATACTCATCCGCGGATTCTTCATCGCGCTCTCCGGTAAAATGAATATTTCCCCGAAGGTTAAAGAACTTTTTACGTTCATTCCAGCTGCCATTCTCCCAGCTCTGGTTGTGCCGGCCACATTTTTTTATCAGGGACAGGTTGCCTGGATTGGTGGAAAAGAAAGATTTCTGATTTTACTGGCCTCGAGTATTGCCTGCTATTTCGTGAGAAATACATTATTTGTTATCAGCTTCGGATTGATCATGCTCTATCTGGTGACAAAATTTTAAGCGATGAAATTTTATAAAGACAAATTCGGACTCTATAACCTGAAACCGTGCCCTGATGGAAACCCATCCGGCAATGACGGCCCCATCATTACAAGTTATGCAGAAAAACTCGGACTCCCTGTTGATCATCAGATGGTACGTCATCATTATTTTGAAAAACTCGCGGGACACCCTCTGCCAACTGAACGACTTCCCGGAAAGAAAGAACCACCACCATCCTACTCTCTGGTCCGGTGACGGCGAACCCCACCTCTACCGTTTTGCTTTCAGCGTTCCCTTTCAGGATCGCGCTTACATCCTCCGCACCTCTGGCAAACCAGTTCCCTTACTTTATCGCATCTGGGAATCGCTCAACAGAATGATGCCTGCAAGCTCGGAGTCTTCACGATTGATTCGCTGGAGAAAATATGGGAACGTTGTTTAAATGGAAACGAACTTTCAAGTCCAATGTCCATTTTGTGGTGAGATCATCTGGATGGAATTTTATCCGGAAGACGGAAACTCTCAGGACACAGTGGTGGACTGCGAGGTTTGTTGTAACCCCATTCAATATACGGTGAAGTTTGATCGTGGTGGTAATGCCACCGTCTCGGCCGAACGGGCCCAGTAATGTGTTTCCGTGTTCTGACTCAAATAACAGTTGTCCAGAAAAACCGATAACTCATTAAATTCAATCACTTTTTCATTCGTCATTCCCATGCTGAACTTTTGACACGATGCAATGCGCTGTCCGCGGATCTGCGGTAAATTAGCCTCACTGAACTTGAGGCCGCACAAGGAGCTTTTATGAAAACGATTTTGACTGCTGTTCTTTTTGCTCTCTCATTCTCATCCATGGCAAATGATACTCGTTGCCTGCAAAGACTCGGTGATTTGATTTCTGGCACGGCCACTCTCACTGAGACGGGAGCAAAAGATAGTAAGCCACTGCGAATTACGCTCTCAAATTTCAATGAAACAGCAGCGACCATTTCAGCGAGCGGCGTAAAAGATGGAAAAACTTTTGATCTGGTGAGTGGCCAGTTTTCCCTGAGTAACTGCAGAATCACAAATGCAGGAATCAGTTTTAGAATGAGAGCGGGCGGGAAAACAGTTAATATCACTCAAACTGGTGGCAGCAATTTTAGAGCAAACTCCTCTGTGGTGTGGTCGAGCGAGTTCGTTCTCCGTTAAAAATCGGTGGCCCTTAAGGATCTCTAGGGCCACTGTCATAAAAAATCATAAAGTATTAAGTTACATGTAACATCTCTTCCGGTTAAAAATGTCCCTATTCAAGGGACTCTCTTTTGGAAGCACATAAGCTCATTTTTTTAGTTACAGGGGTCTCGAACCTGTGGCTCTTCTATAACCTCTACACCATCACCAAGACCAACACGAAGTTCAGTAAAAGTTATCCCTACTTCATGCCTCCGTTGATCATCGCCATCACCTGCCTGGCGATGACCATCACTGATAGTTATCAGAACAAAATTTTTGAGGCGTTTTACTTCATCCTGCCATTGATTTTTACGGCTTTCGGTATCGCATGGACTCTTCTCCACAGAAAAGGTCTTACTCTTTCTTCTTCCTATAAGGTCGTTTTCGAAGGTCTCGCCAGTGAAAAGAAGAGAAGAACAACCGCAGAATTCAACCTTGCTGAGGCATACGCAAAGCTACAGGACCTTGCCTCACGGAAGAACGCCGAGTTTCAGGCCCTCCTTGATGCGAGTCCTCTTGCGATCATCAAATTGAACTCAGAAGGAAAAGTCACACTTTGGAATTCTCAGGCAGAACAAATGCTGGGATGGAAAGCTGAAGAAGTCATGGGGCTTCCTTTCCCGTGCGTGCCCGAAAATAAGCGCCAGGAGTTTGATCAATTTATCATGTCCTCGAAAGAAAATCAGGACATTCACGTTATTGATACTCAGCGGTTACATAAAGACGGTCACCTTCTTGAAGTCTCCGTCTGGAACGCTCCAGTCATTCACCCTGATCCGAATCTGAAAGAGGTATTAAAGTTCATTGCCGACATCACGGACAGGAAGAAAACCGAAGATGCTCTTCAAAAAAGTATCCACGAACTCGCAGAAGCCCAACGACTTACATGCATTGGAAACTGGTACTGGAATATCAAGGAGAACAAGGTCACATGGTCTCATGAACTCTTCATTATATTCGATCATGATCCGTTACTTCCGCCCTTGACCTACGAAGAAATCCTCGTCCATCATCCTGAAGAGTACCGCTCCCTTCTTCGAAATGCCGTTACAGAAACACTCATGCTCGGGAAACCCTATGCCCTTGAACTTCAGGTCTTGAAGCATGACAAATCTGTCTTCTGGGTCATGGCACGCGGAGAGCCCATCAGAAATGAACTTGGAGAGATCATCGCCCTACGGGGCACAGTCCAGGATATAACCGCGAAGAAAAAGCACGAACTTAATCTTGCGATATTATCCGACGCCGGCAGGATGCTGGATGAAACGTCGGACTACGACGAGCGCATGCACAGACTCGCAAAACTCAGCGTGCCTTTCTTCGCCGACTTTAACATCATTTATTTCCAGGAAAGTAATTCCATTTTTACGAAGGCAGCAGTTCACAAAGACGCCGAAGTCTCACCACTCATCCTGAACTGCGGAAGGAAGAGACCTCATTCGAAAGATTATAATGTTCCGGACTTCATCATGAAAATCAGGAAGACTCAGCACTTCACTTCTGTGACGAGTGAAATGCTGAAAAGCATTGCTATCAACGACGAACAGTATGAACTCCTGGAAAGCCTCAATATCCAGTCTCTTCTCTTCATCCCGCTTATCGCCAGAGACAAGTTTATCGGATGCATGTCACTCGGGATGGTAGATCCTGCTCGCACGTTTACTTCAGAAGATGTGAGGTTCCTGGAGCTCATAGCTAGTCGTGCTTCGATCTCGATTGAAAATGCGACCCTATTTAAAAAGGCGAAGGACGCGATCCAGGACAGGGAGCACATGCTTTCAGTTGTGTCCCACGACTTGAAGTCTCCTCTCATGACAATTCAACTGAGCTTAAACCTCATGCGGAAGAACACAGAGTTAGCTTCATTGAATGACAAAACTTCAAAGTGGCTTGAAGCCATCGAGTTCTCTGGTCAAAAGATGAGTAAGCTCATTAAGGAGCTCCTTCTCTTTTCGAAAATTGAATCCGGAACTTTTAAGCTCGATAAGGAAAACATTAATATCGAAAAACTTTTGAGTGATAGTCAGCTGATTTTTTCACCTCAAGCCATTGAGAAAAACATTTCCCTTGAGTATGACTGCAAATTGAAAGATGTAGAGATTTACGCTGATAAGGACAAGCTTGACCAGGCCCTTGCGAACCTTGTCGGGAATGCCATCAAGTTCACACCGGCTTCAGGAAAAGTGAAAATCACCGCGACACAAAACAGAGATAAAATTCAATTTTCCGTCGTCGACAGTGGTCCTGGAATACCAGAGTCATACCTGGAAAAAATCTTCGACCGTTACTGGCAAAAAGACCCGGGAATGAAGCAAGGCTCAGGACTCGGTTTGTCGATTGCCAAAGGTATTGTTCAAGCTCACGAGGGAGATATCTGGGCCGAAAGTAAAGAAGGACAAGGCTGCGGAATATATTTTACGATTCCAGCGAATAATTTTCTACAAAGTTCCGGCCTTCGATAAGAAGAAATTATTTTCTGAAACGACCGAGAACTTCGTTTTCTACTGTTCCATCTGTTCCCAGGGTCTGGAACGCATACTCAGCAAACTTACCAACAGAAACATCACCACAGTTATTGGTCTAGTTCAATTTCTCGAGTGCACGGAAGGCGGAGTATTTGCACTCTTCAAGAGTCACGTTACACGCCAAACAAAGGCTTGAAATCCTTACTTCGCGGATTATCTTCTCAATAGAGTCTTATCACGCAGTTTAGTGAGGGAAACATCGAGGTTCAACTTCGTTTCGAGATTAGTCTGGGCCACTGCAAGGACTTCCTGACGTTTGGCAAGTACTGACTTCAAATCTTCCACATCAGCTTTAAGAGCGGCTATCTTTTCATTCTGCTCTTTCTTGTAGAGATTCAGGTCGGCAATGATGGCTTCGATGAGCCTTGGAGTTCCGAAGAGTGACGGAAATCCGCGGGAGATGAGTTCTTTCTCAAAATAGAGCTTACAGGGATTGCGACTCGCAGAGAGACAAGTGATGTCCCCTTCAATACCGGGAAGATCCTTTGTGAGTTTATCTTCAGTTTCTTTGGTCGTGACCTGAGTAGAAGTCAGCTTGTCTTCGATAACCTTTGTTTCAAACTTAAACGCCTCCAGTTCAAGAGTCACATCTCGGACGAGAGAATCTTCTGACGTGCCAACGACAACCGGAGCAGATATTGACTGAGGTTCAGCGGTTTCAAACACAGGATCACCTAGGGAAGTCAGAACCTCGCTGACTTCGGGGGATTTCCATTCCGGTGAATCAAGATTCCAGTCTAGCTTATTAATGGCCTCTGCGTTTGTGATTTCCTTGTCGCGACCATCTTTGTTGATGAGAAGAAACATATTCGCAGTGATCACATTGTTTTTTGGAAAAAGAAGGTTGGTCGAATCCACTGTCCCTTCCCGGACAGCAACCAGGGTAGGATTCACGTCATCACTTATGACGGCAAACTGAGTTCCACGCACACCCAGGACAGCGTACTTAGTTTTTACTTTCAGGTTTATCGGCTTTTTCTTATTGGTCACAGAAACAGTCATCGCACCTTTCACAAGATTAAAGATGCTGCTTTCAGGTTCTCCATTGGCACTCATCTTCATCAGTTCATCCACACTCATTTGCGAGCGTGCAGCGATCCTGATCTGGGCAAGATAATCAACTCCGAAGGCGATGAGTGCTGAACTTTTTTCCTGCGTGACGACGATTGATCCAGATAAGAGCTCTTCTCCCTCAACAGCTGGGCGCGAAGCTGTACCCTTTTCAGTGACCAGGACTGTACCGACGATTTTTTTCAGGACCGGTAAGGCGATCGTTTCAACAACTTCATTCTTCTTGAAATAATTCACGATGGAATCAATATTGAGCACCGGTGTTTTGATAGTATAAAAAATAATCAGAGCTGAAACCCCGACAGTCACGACCGCATGATAGAAAAAGAAAAAGGCTACATCGAGGTTCGTATTCTTATGTTTTTTATGATTTTGATGAATGACTTCTGAAGCCCCCGGAAGAAAAAGGCTATGTCGAAAAGCTTCGCTGTAACTCAGACGCTTGTAACTCTCTTTCTTCAAAACTTTCAGACCCAGAAGAAATGTTCCTACTGTCTGTGAGAGGAGAGAATTCGGAATCACCATGAAAAGAAAAAAAATCAAAAATCCAAGAGCAATGATTTGATGAAAACCTGAAAGTTGTGGAACCAGAGAAGAGATGGGGAAGTATTTATAGATGACGTAGGTCAGTCCGGCAACAATACCAAGATCGATAAGCCAGGCATTTAGTTTCTGAGAACCTGAGGCTTCCTTGGGAGGTGCAATAATGCCGGTCTTTGTTTTCATCATAAGACAATGTTAGTTCGTCAGGCATGAATTTTAAACACAAAAAAAACGCCACGTTAAGAGTGGCGTTTTAACCTAACTATCGCTTGTCTGATCGGGGCTTAATCACCTTGTCGTTCAGCACCTAACGATCCATTGATCGCTCATAAAAAGATCTGCCCTGATCCGTGGTACAAAACCCTACATCAGGCTGTCATCCACAGACATGGAACATACTCTGGGATTCATTCCTGAGATGATTTCGGAACTCAGTATTGATGGAGTCATTGGTGTAAGGTCTGCTGTTGAAAACGAACTCGGTTGGAGTTGCCTGCCCAGTCTTTCGATAGTTACAAAACTAAGATATAAAACTCTCTCGAAGCTTGACCTCGAGTGCGGAGCACGTGGTGATTTTTCTGTCTGGCATCTGCGTTCAAAAAAAGATTCTGCTGCTTCGGTAAGACTCATGACGAAATGGCTTCTCGAGATCAGCTGACATGACCTCGCGAGCACCAATGATCTGCGAGATAGCCTGCTGAGTATTCCAGCATGCGCACGCGGATGTTTCCCACTTCGAGAGTTTTCCAAAGGGCCATGCCGGTTTCACCAGCGTGCTCAGTGACGGAAACTTTGCTCCAGTCAGTCATGAAAGGAACTTTTTGAATTTGAATATGCATGAGATGAGTATAGAGAAATTGATCTGGACCTGTAAAACGCTGACACTGAGGCATTTTTCTTCAATTTCTAGCCACTTACTGTAGTGAGTTATCACATTTTAGACTTTGCGACCTTCAGCAAAATTATGATAAAACTTTTGCATGAAAACACTTATGTGCGCACTGGTATTACTCCTTTCTACTTCTGTATTTGCAACAGACGACAGCGTTGCTATCGATCCATTCCAGGATGAAAACAAAGAATCATTTTATTTTCTTCCACTTCCTCCGTCACAGGCCTACTCCCGTGCTCAAGCCGTTTTTAACTACTTTAAAGTCCCTACCGAAGTTTCTAATGAAGATTCCATCCGCGTCTTTCAATCGGCAACGTCACTCGCTGAGATGAAACAGATTCTGGATGTTATCGACACGACAATACAGTTCGGTCGCTTCGTCAGAGTAAGTACTGATTCGATGGATGTTTTCCAGGATCGCGATGGATATACCAAGAAAGATTTTCACTTTGAATTCTCTCCGACAAAAGATTCTACTTACATACCGGACGCGATCGCGAACATTACGAATGCCCGGAATAATTCTGAAGAAGAACCACTGAGAGGTCTTCGCATTGCCCTTGATCCCGGCCACATGAGTACCCGCGACTGGGAACTCCGCACTGGGAAGTACGTTAAAAATCGCAGCGGGATCATCATCTCGGAAGGTCTTATCGTTCTTCAGACAGCCCTACTTCTTAAAACTGAATTTGAAAAGCTGGGCGCCACTGTCACTCTCACACGCGAAGATCATCAGCCTGTCTCAAAAGTTACATTGTCGTCATTGGACCTCAAGGAATTTGGACGTCTCGCTCTTCGTGAACGCAGTCTCGAGGACTGGTTCCAGTCTCTCCTGACTGTTGCAGCACCTGGCCCGGCACTCTACTCAGCTTTTGAGAAAAGCTCAAAGGTTCAGGCCCTCTTTAAAGAAAGCGCTCGCGAAAATTATTTCATTGTAAGAGAAGATCTTAAGGCACGTGTTAATGCTATCGACGAAGCTAAGCCGGATATCTCTCTTGTGCTCCACTACGATACGATCGATCCTCCGGGGAATCCGAATGGCGTAGGAACTAGCCCTTACTCAAAAGTAAAAACCTATATCCACGGTGCCCTGTCGGCACAGGAATGGGCCACACAGGATGATCGCCTGCATGTTCTTAAGCATGCTCTTGATCCTGAAACTTACAAGGCCTCTCTCGGCCTTGCAAAGTCTGTCGTGAACAACTTGAGTTCAACACTTGGTCTTGTTCATGATGTTTCTGGTGGGGGAAATTCGAAGCTCATTGCTCCGGGTGTGTTTGTCCGCAATCTCTATATCTCACGCAAAATGCACGGCCATGCTCACGCTTACGTAGAATGTCTTCACTACAATGATCCAAAGGAATTTAAAGCTCTTCAGCAGAAAGATTTCCAGGTCGCGATCGCTGGTCAGACAACCTACTACTCGAAACGCCTGCAGCAGGTTGTGTTCGGGATCCGGGACGGAGTTGTGAAATTTGTCAGAGGCCAGTGAGAAGTTAGCTTAGTTAAAGAAACTTCCCCATCGCCATGGAATCGAAGTACTGACCGTTAAGCTTGCGGTATTTCCTGATGATCCCTTCTTCTTCAAAACCACATCTCTTGTAGAGAGCGATCGCCGCAATGTTCGTTGTATAAACGTGCAGCTCCACTTTTTCGAGGCCAGATTTTTTCGCGTGAGCAAGTACCGCCGTCATCAGCTGAGTTCCTAGGCCCTTCCCGCGATATTCCGGCAAGAGACCCATACCCAGATATCCTCTGTGCTTCTGACGAGGATTATCCAGTGGGAAAACATCACACCAGCCTACGACCTGGTCATTGTGGATGGCATAGTAAGCGGAACCATCCTTATCAATGATACTTTTCTGAAAACCGGCCACTTTTTCAAATGGCGGAGCTTCGATCATCTCAATATAAATCTGCTCGGCTGCGACCTTGGAGAGAGTCTCGAAGAAGCTTTTAAAGTATTTCTCTTCGGGGTAGATAATTTTTGTCGTCATATGGGCCTCGCTAAAGCTTATAACGTATCTGAAACAAGCGATACTGTCCTGCGAAAAGACTTAAAATATTAGACAATGATATTCAAAGCCGCACTCACATACACAAGGACACAAAATGAAAGCTTTCATCATTCTCCTCGCACTTACTTTCAGCTCTTTTTCTTTCGCTCAGTCTGCTGCTTGCAAAAGCAAGTTCAATGCTGGTGTTAAGAATTTTGATGGTGGAGTTAAGGCCCATAATAAGGGTGTAAATCTTTATAATACAATTGCTACAGCAGAGACGACGGAAAAAGCATGCGCGACTATCAAGCTCGCTATTCCACAATTCACTGCTGCAGAGAAAGGTTTTACAACTGCTGGAGCGAGCTTCAAGGCAGCAGCAAGAATCTGTGATCCAAGAAACGTTGAAATCGCAAAACAAAACACAACTCGAGCTTTGACCAACCTGGAGCTTGCGACAAAATACAAAACAAACCTCACAGAATTTCAAACTTTGAGTTGCCCAGCCGCTTTTATCGAAGAGTAAATTTTAAAGAATATATAAATGAGAGCGGCCGGAGACAGAAATGTCCCGGCCGTTTTTTTTTTATGCTTTTGAATTCAGCTGTCCGCAGGCCGCAAGAATGTCATGACCCTTGGTGAACCGGATAAGATTCGGCACACCAAGTTCATCAAGGATGGCCTTAAACGAATTTGCATCTTCTTGTGTTGGTCTCTCGTACTTCGCACCCGGGAACGGATTAAATGGAATCAGATTCACAAATGCCTTTTTACCACGAAGGGCCTCTCCCAACTCACGTGCATCCTCTGCCGAATCATTGAAGCCTTTCGCAAGAAGATATTCGTAAATCACAAAACGTTTTTTGGTCACAGGAATCTGGTTTACGATTTCCATGACTTTATCAACCGGAAAGCGCGCATTGATCGGAATGAGTTCGTTTCGTTTTTCTGTATTCATTGAATGAAGAGAAAGTGCAATGTTCACGTCGGGCATCTCGGCTTTCCAGCGCTCGAGACCCGGAAGGTATCCCGCCGTCGAAATCGTGATCTTGTCTTCACCCATAGACATTCCATGCTGTGAGAGAAAAATTTCGCAGGCCTTTCTGACTGAATCGAAATTATGAAGAGGTTCACCCTGCCCCATAAAAACAATCGTCGCAATCCGGTCGTCTTCAGGTCTTGTTTCTGACAACCATTTCTGAGCGGCGAGAAACTGACCGACAATCTCAAAGGTCTGAAGGTGCCTCTCGAGCCCCTGCAATCCTGTATGACAGAAACTGCACTTCATGGCACAGCCGACTTGAGACGAAAGGCAGATGCCGTATTTCTGATTGGAAGCAATGAGGACCGTTTCTACTTTCTTTCCATCGCTGAGCTTGAAAAGAAATTTTACTGTCCGGTCCGAAGACTCCTGAACAGTGTCGATTTCCGGAAGATCGAAAGAAAGTTTCTCCGCGATGAACGCCTGAGATATTTTTGCGATATCTTTCTGACAAGGATCAAAGTGCTTTTGCTTGTAATGCCAGTTGAAGAGCTTGCCCGGACCGGACGCGGGAAGACCCTCAGTCTCGAATAGCGCCTGAAGGTCGGAGAGCGTGTATTGGAAAAAAGATTCTTTCTTCAAGGAGAGCATCATATATCACTACTCTTTGGCTACGCATCGGACGGACGCACCATCTTTAAGGTCCCCAACATCGGATTTCTGAGCAAAACTATCCCAAAGATAGGCCCCGATAAGGACTGTTCGTTTGCGCCTTCGTGTCCGATGCTTAACAGGAGTTGAAGACCAGTAAGTATGTTCTGTATTCTGAAGTGCTGCCTTCATCCCATGTGCAGATGCAGATTCATATTCATTGATCGAAGGAAGTCGCCATTTGAGGGCACTAAGAATCGTATAGCCGGAGATATCTTCTTCACAAGCTTTAGCAGTACCGTAGTGATTAAAGTCTGTAGGAATCCGAAAGCCCCAGATGAGATGCGACTTAAGATCCTTATAAAATTCCTGACCTTTTTCCGTCACAGCAACAAGAACGAAATTTCCTTTCGTCTGTGCGCATTCCTTTATGCGTTCTTCGATCGTACCCGCGAGGCCACAGGGTTTCGCAAAAGTGCTGAAAGGAACGATCAACGCCAGGAGGAGGAAGATATATTTCATAGGCCCATTATTTCTCTCCTAGCCGCACTCTTTCAAGACAAATCTATTGTGCTCAGGCCTTTGAAAGAATCAAGGTTCCTGTAATTTCAAGACCGGGACAGAGAAGATATTCTAGAAAATGACAAAATCACGAAGCTAAGGAGTGAGGCATGCAGCAAGAGAAATCAAGCAGACAGAAACGACGTAACCTTGGGTTAAAGGACTACCAATCAGCAGAGGACGATCCGAGACCGATCGTCGATACAAAACTCGAATGGGAAGCTGACCGCTCCGGCGTTATTCATCTGCGAAAGTATCGCAGTGAAACCGAAATGCTTCCAGGTTACGGAATTACAGATTTTGGTGTGAGCGCTTACGAAACAAAAAAAACATTCACAGCAAGTAGACTTCTCCTCGCTGCCGGTATTGCGACGTCTGGATTTCTGGCCTGGAAATTTAAAGATAAGATTCCATCACAACTTAAATCGATGGCAGAATATGCAAAAGAAGAAGTTCCATCGAGATGGCGCTTTCTTTCTGATTTAGCACTGATTGTCCGGGAAGCTTACAGGGCCTAGAAGCAAATTATTTTTTCTTCTTCTTTTTGTTTTTGAAAGCAGGATTGACGTGAATTTTCTTACCGTCTGGCGTGAGCTTCTGGCGCTTTGAATGATCTAGCCAGGCGGTTTTTTCCTGACTCTTGCCCGGAGTAGGTGCGATGGTTTTTTTAGCGACAGCTTTATTCAGATTCAACGTTTCGTTTTTTCCTTCAAACTTCTCGCCCTTGATTTTCATGCCAATGAGCTCTTCGATCGCGTCCAGTGCATCTTCTTCTCCAGGCTCGCACAACGAAATCGCCTTGCCGCTTTTCCCTGCTCTGGCCGTTCTTCCGATACGGTGGACGTAGCTTTCAGGATCAAGAGGCACGTTGAAGTTAATCACGTGGCTCACGCCATCGACATCAATCCCTCGGGAAACGAGATCTGTCGCAATCAGGACTTTGATACTGCCTTCACCAAACTGGGCGATAGAACGTTCACGGTCATTCTGGTTTTTATCCCCATGAATCGCTCTTGAGGCCATACGGTTCTGAGCAAGGTACTCGACGACACTATCAGCGATATTTTTTGTACGCGTGAAAACCAGAACGAGGCCGGTGACATCATCTTTGATGATTTTTTTAAGAAGCTGGAATTTATGATCACGTCTGCAGTAGATGACTTTTTGCTCGATGTTCTCGGCCACAGTTGATTGAACCGCAACTTCCACCGTCTTAGGGCGCTTGAGAATTTTAGAGGCAAGGTATTCAATCTCTTCAGGCATCGTCGCAGAGAAAAGCAGCGTTTGTTTTTTCGGAGGTAAGCGACCGATGATGTCTTTGATATCGTCGATGAATCCCATATCAAGCATGCGATCAGCTTCATCGATCACAAAAACTTCAACATCAGTGAGGCGGATAATTTTTTGCTCGAGGAGATCGATCAAGCGACCCGGAGTGGCGACAACAATCTGGGCACCGTCGCGGATCGCTTTGGCCTGAGCACCCTGCCCGACTCCCCCGTACACAGCACAACTCTTAATCTTCGTGCCCGTGGCATACTCTTCAACAGAGGTCTGGATCTGAGAACAAAGCTCTCTTGTTGGGGCGAGGATCAGAACTTTCGGCGTATTTTTTTTATCATTTGGTTTAAGAAGCTGGTTCAGAATGGGGAGACAGAACGCTGCGGTTTTTCCGGTTCCAGTCTGAGCAATCCCGAGTACGTCGTGCCCTTCGATGACTATGGGGATTGCCTTTACCTGAATAGGCGTCGGAGACTGATAGTTCAGGCGATCCAGATTGGAGAGAATATCGGGATGAAGCCCCAGCTCAGAAAATGTACTCATGGATGGGGAGTATCACAAAGCGGCAACCAGGTAAAACGAGTAATCTGTCTTGAAATAGAAAAATACGACA
>CAMCYI010000041.1 GCA_945883845.1 Bacteriovorax stolpii
CTCGATGAACTCAGACCTGTTTATGATGAAATCTATGCTCAGATGAAACCGGGCGACACCAGTTACTCACCCTACTTTGTGAAAGAAGGCATCAAGATCAAAATCATGTCCCGCCAGGATCACCTCACAGACCTTCCTGAATACGCTCACTGGCGTGGCAAGACTGTCGAAGAGGTCTTTGGATACAAGGGTGACCACCGTTTGATGGATGACATTGATGGCGAGGCCACACGTAATACCTGCCTTCTGAAAGATTTTCGGGTTGGTAAATATCCTGTCGGGGCGTCGAACACTTTTTATCACGAATTCGGCCACTTCATTCATATGACGACCCTGAAAAAAGATGAGTTCTTCGTGGTGGAAAAACTCTACCTTGCAGCGAAAGCTAAAAATGTTTTTCTTGATAGCTACGCTGCCATGAGTGTTCACGAATATTTCGCTCAGGGACTCGAGGCCTACCTCGCTGAAACAAAAACGCCGATGGACCAGATGGGTGCCTATACGAAAAGCGGCAGGGCCGACCTGATGAGACTTGATCCGGACCTCGGAACATTCATTGCCACTCTCATCGAAAACTACTAGAACCATCTTAACCTATGAAAGTCCTTCTTGTTATTCCACCTTTAACCCAGTTCAACACGCCTTACCCGTCAACGGCGTACCTGACATCGTATCTGGATAAGCTGGGACATGAAGTTAATCAGGTGGATCTTGGTCTCGAGCTTATATTGAAAATATTTTCCCGCGAAGGGCTGAAGGCCATAACTGCTGAAGTGAAGAAATCTAAAAAGAAAAACGAACTCCTGGATTTTTATCTTGATGCTTCGATTGAATACGAAAACAACATTGATTACGTTATCTCTTTTCTTCAGACTCATGAATCACCTCATCTCCAGACTTTCATTGAACGCCAGACATTACCGGAAGGACCTCGCTTTATTCCTCTGGATGATAATCAGGGTGGTGTTCTTGAACTCTACAACGGTTTAAGTGATCTCGATAAGGCCAAGCACATCTGCAGCCTATATTTGGATGATCTCGCCGATGTGATCCGTGAAGGAGTAGATGAAGACTTTGGCTTTTCCCGTTACGCGGAGAAAATAGCAATGTCACTTACGTCATATACTCCGATCCTTAACCGTCTGAAGAAAAAAACAATTCTTGATGAATGGATCTGCGAACTGACAAAACAATCTCTGCAAAAATACAATCCGGATCTTCTTGGACTTTCTATTCCCTTTCCAGGAAATCTTCTTGGTGCCCTAAGAATTGCTGAGACCACAAAGAATGTTTCTCCTGAAACAAAAGTTGTCATTGGTGGGGGGTATGTCAATACCGAGCTTCGCTCAATCGAAGATTCTCGTATTTTCGACATCATCGACTTCATCACTCTTGATGACGGGGAGAAGCCACTCGAACATCTTCTTCACTTCCTTAAAAACGGCGAAGGGCCGCTGCTTCGTACGAAGTCCCGGAAAGAAAATAAAGTTATCCATAACTCTGATCCCTCGCTCTTTGATGTAAAATTCAAGAATCTCGATGCCCCGAGTTTTCGTGGTCTAGCGATGAACCGTTACGTCTCGATGATGGAAACCATCAATCCGATGCAGAAGCTCTGGACAGATGGCCGGTGGAACAAGATGGTTCTTGCTCATGGTTGTTATTGGAAAAAATGCACATTCTGCGACGTGAGTCTCGACTACATCGGACGCTACGAACCTGATTCAGCAGTAAGTGTTGTCGATAAAATGGAAGCCATCAGCAAAGAAACCGGCGTGAGTGGTTTTCACTTTGTGGACGAAGCTGCTCCTCCCACTCTCCTCAAAGCGATGAGCGAGGAAATCCTGAAACGAGGTCTCAAAGTCACATGGTGGGGAAATATCCGCTTTGATCCCTACTTCACGGCTGAGGTCACTGCGATCATGAAAAGTGCAGGATGCATTGCTGTGACCGGCGGAATTGAAGTGGCCAGCGAGCGGGTTTTAAAACTCATTGATAAGGGCATCTCAATCGACAAAGTGGCTGCGGTCACGAAGAATTTTAAAGAAGCAGGGATTTTTGTCCACGCGTACCTGATGTATGGTTTTCCCACAGAGACGGTACAGGAAACTATCGACAGTCTCGAAGTTGTCCGGCAGCTCTTCAAGAAAAATTATCTCAGCTCTGCCTTCTGGCATCGCTTCGCTCTCACGGCGCATTCTCCTGTCGGCCTTCATCCTGAAAAATTCAAAGTTAAAATTCTACCGCTCAAGAAACCTGAGCACGGACTTTTCGCGAAAAACGAACTGCCTTTCATCGAGGAAAGATTTGTGGATCACGATGTTCTTGGAGTGGGTCTTCGCCGGGCACTTTTCAATTATATGCTAGGCCAGGGTCTCGATCTGGATCTGCGTGAATGGTTTGATGTGAAAGTCCCGAAGGCAAAAGTCGAAATCAATTTCTAATCATGCCCACTAAAATTTAACGCAAAATTTTCCGTACCAGAAGAACGCTGAATTCTACTGATCCATTCCCGCGAGGAATTTGAGCCGTTCGAGTCGACAGAACAGATGCAGAAACATTGAAAGTGACGTCACCTTCTGTTGCGGCCTTATCAGCGAACATTTCCAGGACCTCTGCGACTTCATCGGTGGCGGGGACAAGATTGACTGTCCCTTCTTTCGTAAAGGCCTG
Source organism: Bacteriovorax stolpii (assembly GCA_945883845.1). Classification (GTDB taxonomy): domain Bacteria; phylum Bdellovibrionota; class Bacteriovoracia; order Bacteriovoracales; family Bacteriovoracaceae; genus Peredibacter. The sequence continues at coordinate 2,674 of CAMCYI010000041.1, forward strand.
AAAGTTTCCATCGGGAAGGCGACAATATTTCGACATTTTTATCGATGTGACAGGGCCTGTGCGTATTAGTCTCGTGCCCAACGAACCGCAATTTGAACAGGTGTTCCAGTTTGTCGGACTTGTTCTGATGCGGGTATCGGTCTGTGGCATCGGATGGTAGGAGGAAGGACCATGATAAGTATTTCCGGAGCTGCGGTAAGGTCTTTCCGCAATCTGAGCAAGTGCTGACGATGTGAGAACGAGGCTGAAGAAAAGTGTCTTAATCATATGACTTCCTTGTTAACGCAAACGATAGGTCAATCCTATTCGATCTGGCCGTTGCGAAGTCAGCAACCCTGGGGCAGTTTTTTCGCAGCCCAGGGCGTTCGTGAATGACAGCTCAAGCCTTGGTAAAATATCATTTTCTTATTTCACCAGGAGACCACATATGAAATTGTTAGCACTCATTCTTCTTCTTCAATCAACTTATGTTTTATCTGCACCACTGCCCACGCTCACAAAAGGGATGGATCGTCCGGAGTGCGCACTCCTTCATGGAAAATTTCTTTATGTCAGCAACATGTCCGGTCCAGGAAACGCGAGAGATAATGTCGGCTGGATTAACAAGCTCGACCGTAATGGAAAAATGATTCAGGAAAAATGGGTGTCCTCATTACATGCACCTAAAGGAATGAAAATCTGGAAAGATACATTGTACGTCACTGACATCGACTCTGTGGTTTCAGTCGATCTCAAAACCAGTTCAGTCACAAGACATCCTGTTCCTGGAGCTATTCTTTTGAATGACATTGCTCTCGATGGTGAAGGGAATTTATATGTTTCAGACACATTTGGTTCCAAGATTTATTTCGTTAACTTTGAATCTGGTAAAAATCAGATAGAAGTATTCGCGACTTTAAGTGATGCACCAAATGGCCTGTATCTCGAGGGAACAAAACTTTATGTCGCCGGTTATGGAAAATCTAAGGCGGATGGTACAGGCATGGAAGACGGACCCAAAGGTGGCCTCTCAGTGATTGATGTCAAGACGAAGGAAGTGACTTCACTTGTCCCGGAGCTTGGCAGAAATGATGGCCTTGCCATGTTACCGAATGGACAGCTCCTCCTCACTCTGAAAGGAGAAGAAGCTATTCATTGGATTGATGTGAAAGAAAATAAAATTATCGGAACTCTTAAGGGTGCTACATCGCTGGCGGTTCTTACTGACGTGGCCGACATCGATTTCGATGCGAAAACAAAAATTCTGTACGTGCCCAACACCAGGACTCACGACGTTCAATTGATCCAGCTCAAATAATTACGGCTCTAAAAAAGTGACCAGGGTGATCTCGGTTTTAAATAATTTTGAAACCGGGCATCCTGTCTTCGCTTTATTCGCGAGTTCTGAAAAAGATTCCTGAGTAGCTCCAGGGACTTTTGCTCTCAATGTGAGATGCACAGATGTGATCTCAAAGCTGTCACCTTTCTGCTCAAGAGTGACTTGTGCGTTAGTTTCCATTCTTTCTGCCGTGAGTTTGGCTTCGCCCAGGATTTTAGACAAGGCCATCGTGAAGCAACCTGCATGGGCAGCACCCAGGAGTTCTTCGGGATTGGTTCCCTTTCCCCCTTCAAAACGGGCATTAAATCCGTATGGAAAGTTCACCAGTGCCCCACTTTCCGTGGAAATACTGCCTTTTCCTTCCTTAATCCCGCCACTCCAGACTGCAGAACCTTTCTTGGTCATTTTCATAGATGCTCCTTGGTCAGGAAATTCTGCTCGCATGGGGAAAGTTAAGCATCTAAAGTTTTCTTGAAATTCCTCTTTTCCGAACGCTGTAAGATCATTTAAAATTCGGAATATGAATAATCAAATAAGCCTTCAGGATTTAGACCTCACACCTACGGATACCCGCCAGATGTCAGCGATTAAAAAAATCGTCTATTTCGCCGTCCTGGCGATCGTGGGCCTTATTGCCTGGAAATTCCGACATAGAATCGCAAACTTCGTCAGAAAACTGATCGACAATCACGCTGTCTAGCTTCAAGTCAAATTCTCTTCGGTGAGTCCTGACACAACATGAATACAGCCATCACAGTCAGACCAGATAATCGCCGCGCCCTTGAGATGCTCTTCATCATTGGAGCGCCGGTACTTTCATTCGTGTTGATTACACTCGTGAGCATGCCGAGAGCGGTTACAGGATCTTTCCTCTACGATTCTTCGACACCAGACTGGTTCATCGCCTTCTCCGCTATCATGACTCACACGCATGTGATGATGGTGTTCTACCGAAGTCATTTGAACGGAAATATTTTCAGAAAATTTCCTATGCGTTTTACCATTGTTCCCATCATCGTTCTTTGTGGTTTTTATATTTCCACTGCTTTTGTCGGTATCATGGCCGTTGTCGCGTTTTATTGGGACGAGTGGCATTCCATTCTCCAGACCTTTGGCTTCGGACGCATTTACGATGTACGAAATGGGAATGATCCTCATCAAGGTCGCAGGCTCGATATCGGAATCAGCTTTGTCCTTTGTCTTTTTCCTCATCTCATCATGCTCACCTATCTGCCGGACAATCAGCGCATCGAAGGAATTTCTGAAGTTCTCATTCTTGGAGCAACTCAGACACAAATTTTAAATCAATGGATCGAATCTTTAAGATACCCTCTGATCATTTTCGGATCGGTCTACATTGTTTACTACGTTATGAGCTATCGCGAGCTCATGAAGAATGGATATCGGATTTCAAGAGCAAAGATTGCTTTGCTCGGAACGACATGCTTAACTGCAATTCTGATTGCACTTTTCTACTCCATTGCGGACGCTGCCCACTACTTCAACATTTATCACGCTCTTCAATACATCTTTATTGTGTTTATCAGTGAAGCACCGTCACTATCTGAGCGCTTTCAACATCCTCGTATTAATAAGAAAGCGATGATGATCTGTTGTGGAATCATGATGCTGACTATTGGCCTCGCATTGGGAATTGCTCGCAACATCGACACCTTCACCTTCATGGGAAATTTCTGGCTTTTGAGTTCTCTTCTTCATTTCTGGTATGACGGATTTATCTGGTCTGTTCGAAAAAATGACATTGCGTAGCAAAAAAATGTTTGGCACTAGTGCAAATGTGACCCGCGTTAAGCGTTGAATAATTAACAGGCATTTGCTGGATCATTTTTTGCACTAAAACGCTCAATTACATCTACAGGAGTGTCACTATGATCCGCCAGGCTGCCCTTGCCCTACTTATTTCTATCCCTACAATCACCCACGCTCAGCTCGATTCCCAGTTTGTTTTCAACGGCCAGAACGCTGAAATACTCACTGCCCAAAAAGCTGTTACTGTGATCACTCCGGAACAAAAAGAAGTGCCGGATACGTGCACTCGTCAGGTGCCGACAGGCCAAATTGAAGTCTGTGACGATGTCACACGCTACAGAGAAGAATGTACATACGTTCCATCATCAGAAAGTTGCGGCTATGAATCTGAACGCGTCTGCCACCCTGTCAGCAGATCGCGCGAAGTCTGCTCCGGCGGCGGAAGCCACCAGGAATGTACTACCATTCCAAGCAGCACAGTCTGTACTGAACGTCCGACCCGTGAAGTTTGTCACACGAATCCACATAATGGTGAATCAAGTTGTACGACTGTCGGCGGAGGCCAGAGCTGTCACGATGTAGGCGGCGGTCAGAGCTGTACAACTGTTCAGGACTCTCCGAACTGTCACACAGAATACTACTCTGATGAAGAGTGCAGTAACGATTCACGTTACGTGTGTCACACCAATCCTGGCCATAACGACTGCCACAGTGTTCCTTATTCTGAAGAAGTTTGTGGAATGGAAACTCAGTACCGTACTGAGAGCTACGCCTGCACGCGAACGATCACAGTTAACAAAGAAGAAAAGAAAACGGTAAAAGCTGAGACGAACATCCAGATCAACACGAATGGTCTCGTTGATGAAATCCCGATGCTTGTTTCTATCAAAGAAGTGAACACTCAATTCAAGGCATTCACCATCAATGTCAAACTTGAGAAAGAACCAAAGCTCTTTGTTGTTATGAAGTCAAAAGAAGTTAAAGTTGTTTCTGCAAACGCGAAAGAAGTTATCGTTAAAGCAACTCTCGTTCTCGAAGTCATGACCAAAGACATGCTTCCGATCAAGTTACCGACAGCGATCAGTTCAGCTTCTATTGATGCTAATAAAAAACTTGTTATCGCTTTTGAAGGTGCACTTGCTGCCAAAGGCAAACTTGATCTTTCAATCGAGCACAAAGTTCTCTTCGGCCACAAGGTCGATGCCGTTCTCAAGTCTGACTACCCTGTCGCAAGATCGATCGAAGTCGGGATTTCAGAAGGCAAACCTGCTCTCAGCATTGATCTCAGAAATGCGATGGTGAAGAAACCAGTGAAAGGGATGAAGCTCAAGCTCGAACTAGAAGCGGCACTTGATCTGAAAGGTGAACTGTTGAATGCAGCAAAACCAGAGATGAAGAAATCGTTTCAGAGCGTTCAGATCATTCTGAAATAATGTAACATAAAAAAAGGGCCCATCACTTTTAACGGTGATGGGCCCTTTTTTAATGAATTAAAATTAACGGATCATGCGGCCTGTTCGTTCAGACTCAACGTTCCTGGCAGCATCAAAAGTCCGGAAACGATACTCCACACTTTTTCCTACAGAAACGTATCCACAGTTATTCACATCACGAAACTTATCCAACTGTCTGAATGCGAAGTGCTTGCAATCATCGAAGTTGATATCACAACTTGAATTCTTTGCTTTAAGAGATAGTTGGTTCCAGCCGTGAACGTGGTACCAGTTATCATTACGATCTGTGGTCGTATAAGGATAGTTCCACGGTTCATTCACATGGCACTGGGGTGTACGCGTACTGACGACCACAACGTCACAGCGTGAAGCAAATGCTTCCACACCTGTGTCGTCAGGCAGACATCTGCTCGCACTTGATAGAGTAGGAAATAACACGAGTGTTGATAGGATTATTGTTTTCATGCGGTCATAAATAGACCCGCAGATTCGTTCCGTACATCAGAGAATTCTGACCGTGTAATACTGAAATGTGTCGTGAGACACGAAACAGCTAGCGAAGAACCAGCATCTGATCGTTCTTAGAATTTTCCAGGAATCCGCCACGGGCGATGTTCAGCTTAATCATCCCCTTGCCTGCTTTATGCTTTAAATTAGCGATGCCACGCTTTGAATAAACGCCTGCGAAATATTTTTTCAGATTCTGCTGACATGCAATTTTATCTGCACCGAAGTCCTGGGCCGGAAGAACCATAATACTCGATTTTCCATATTCATTCACAACACCGATCACAAGACCCATTTCAGAAACCTGACTGCAATCAAGTTTAAGCTCCGTAATGTTCTTACCTTTCCCCATGACACGAAAACCATACTCACCATAGGGCTTCACAAAGTCGATGCGGAAGTTATCATTGATATTAATCGCAAAGGCACTTGCACTAAAGAAAGTGATCACGAACAGAAAAGAGAAGAATTTGAATGCTTTCATTTAGGGCCCCGTTTCCCATCCTGACTTGCAACTCATAGACCAGAAGTGGCCATTGAAAATCAAGGAGATATAAGCCCGAAGTGTTGAAAAACAGAATGATGCTGTAAAGAGAATTGCCGGTATCGCCTTTTCTCTAATGGCGCATCGACCTTCTCTTTTTGATCAAAAATACTCCCATTCATGGCCCTATATAAAAATTATCTATCAAAATTTCTGACACCTACATAAACGTTTCTAACCGCATCTCTTTTCATCAATCCAAAACCGAATAACAGTATGCTTGGATTCTATGAAAAACCTGCTCCTTGGTTTCATGATTCTCCTTCCTTCTTTCTCAACCCGCGCGACGGTGCTGGACGCTGCCTTCTGCAAGTCCCAGCTCCTGCGCGTGAGTGTTTCAGACAAGGCCTTCACCGGCGTGTCTGCCAGGACTGTCCTTGATCTGTTGAAAGACGTGGCCCCGTCGATTCAGGATCTGCTCCTGACGAGCTTTCAGATCCCGACCATCGACTTTCCTGCGTTCGGTGATGTCTGTCAGAAAAGAAAGAATGATGGTGATCCTCTCTACAGAAACATCGATTGTATGAAACCTGGTCTCTGCGGTGACATGAGCCTTGATCCAGTTGTTCGTGGGAAGATCTGTTTCTACGTTCCGTGCTCGATCCTAGAAGGAAATCTTGAAGTCCGAAAGTGTAATAAGATCCCGGTTGTTTATCCGGTGAAGATTGGCTTTCCTTCTCCCCTCGTGATCGACAAACTCGAGCTCACGCCGACGACATCAGACTATAATGGCAACGAAGCAACTATGTGCTTCCAGCTCAAAGAACTTTCACTTAAAATGAGTGCGAGCATCACGTTTGATACAACAGGCACGAATCTCTCCAGTAATAAAATCACAATTGATAACATAGCAGGTGTCCTCGACCATCCGAGAGATATCTGTATCAAGACAAATGTGAATTTGATTTCTAATAACATCCTTCAAAATGTCCGGATTATTCCGCAAGACGCAGGCCCTTTTATCACTGATCAAATGCTGATCGATGTTGCTGCCGGAGTGAAGCTTTCCGGAGTATCCGGTTACAATGCCAGGGACATCGAAGCAGTTCAGCGCGAACTTCTCCCGACTCTTCTTCAGCCGCTTCGCGAATCTATTGAAGGCGGAGTAAAAGAAGCACTTGGAAATGTTATCTCTGATCAGATAAAAAATGGTCTAGACTCCATCAATCCCGAAATCCATGGACAGCCAAACTTTATCAACTCGACTGCGTTCATGAGTGAGCTCAACTATGCTTCTACGTCGATGCTCAACTCTCTGGCCTACTACGAATGTGCACACACAGTTCTTGCCGGGAAGAAAATCCCTCAGAACCACCCATGTATTGGCCTGACTTCAAGAGCGAAATGGGTAGCAGGCCAGCCGCTTCCACCGGAGCAACCGATCACTATCAATACCGGTGCGTCATTCTTTCTCAATAACGAATGGCTGGGCCACGACTCCATCAAGTTTTTCTCGGGCTACCCGAATATTGCTGCTGAAAGCTTCCGTCAGCGCCTCCTGAAGCTGAAGAAAATTTTTCAAAGCGAGACAGCGGCACCAGAGTACCTCGCGAAGCAGGACATAACACAAATTAAAGCTTACCGACAAAGCTTCATCCGCGCCGTGCTCGATCCGTTCATCAAGCAGATCGAAAAAAACCAGCTCGCAGATACGTCCCTCAACCTCGTCGAAATCCAGGGTGATGTAACTCCTGGTTCAAGCCGGAATGTTGGATTCTCACTTCCTTCAATGTGCAGTGAAACGACAGCGTCTCCTCACGCGAATATCTCTATCCCTAACTGCCCGATTCAGATCTTTGTCGATATGAATGAATTTAATAAAACTCTGACAACCCTCTGGTCGTCGGGACGTATGTGTTCATATGGAAAAGGTGAGACTTGTGGACTACCGACTGATCTCATCGGCTGCACATTAAGCAATGCTCCTCAGCTTAAGTACAATGCCGGCCGGTATTCGACGTCGCTGAAACTGAGAAACTGCCGGAAAGATTTTCTCCCATTCGGAATCTTTGGAACATCACTTGGTGGTGACTTTAATATCAATCTAAACTTTAAGCCGAAGGCCTGTCACAACGGTGACTTCTGTATTGATGACCCACGCATTACATGGAACCTTGTGAATGGATCAGAAACGGGATTATTAAAAGATCCTTTCATCCGCGCCAAGGCCACGGATGTGATCAACAAGGCCATTAACGGTGCAATGAGCACATCACTTCGCATTCCTCTAGCTTCTGCGACAGACGGGATCATTGCGAAGGTTCCTCTGCGTTCAGAAGGGCGTGTGAGATCAGGACCTGGATACTTCGGTGTTTGTCTGGAGCAGGATCGTAAATAAATTATTCTTTCTTAATCGCCATTCCCAGATACGAAAGCCAGAGATTCTTTGTGAACTTAAAGCGTAAAGATTCAGGTACAACTCCGGAAAAAACACTCTTTAAGGGAATCGAACGAAAGGCCGGTCTGATTCCTGTTATCTCAAGAGTTTTCATTCCCGCCGAAAGATTATATCTATCCAGTTCCGCCGGCTTGATGAACAGTCTCAGAATATGCATGTGCTTCGGTGTGTTTTTCACAAGCCACTCGACGAGCTTGATCACAACAAACCAGCAGAGAAAGTTCCGGTTGAATGTGTGGAAAAAGAAAAGGCCGCCGGGCTTCAGAACCCTTCCCATTTCCCTGATGATGGCCTCCGGGTCTTCCACATGCTCGAGAAAGTCCATGGCCGTAACTACGTCAAAGCTCTGGTCCGGAAACGGAAGCCTCGATGCATCTGCGACTTCATAGTGCACTGACTTTGTACCGTCGTGGGCAGCCGCCACTTTCACGCTCTCCGGAGAAAGATCTACTCCCGTGACAGACAACCCGCTCAGCGCAAGTTCATTTGAAAGAAATCCTGCCCCACAACCAACATCCAGGACAGAAACATTTCCGGTGGCCATCAACCTGATGCGTTTCAGTATCCAGGGTGTCTTGATCGCACTCTCGGCACGCAGGAGAGCGACCGGATCATCATAGGCGGTGTACCAGCGGTCGCCGTACTTATCGTAGATCGAATTATCTATGTTTGCTTCTGCCATGAGATGTTCCAGCGTAAAAGTTGATAAACCATGAAGACAGCGACCACCATCGTCTGAACCTGAAGATAAGTCTTCCCATGCTGCCACCAGAGAAGACCTGCGCATAAAAAGACCAACGGATGAAGCACGAATAAAATTGCATGAAGCCAGTTCTCGGCGGGCCCGCAGTACTTCTGATGAACCCACTCATCTTTCGTAATGAAGACGCAGGAAAACAAACTTATACAAATGTACACGGTCAGATGAGATGGCGAAGGTGATGTGGTCAAAAGATAAATGAAACCAGCAAGAACAGTGAGCGAATCAAGCGGATGCCCGATGGACTCCCACTGAGCAAGACCCCTCTTTGAATGGAAATAAAACTCATCCACAAACATGCAGAGGCCCTGAATGATGAAGGGAGCAATGAGAATGGACTCAGACCACTTCAAAAATTCCCCCGAACATCGTAAGTCCCGGGCCGAAGGCCAGACTGACAACTCTCTGGCCAGGATGCGCTTTCATCAAGACATCTTCCCAGACATGAGGCAGGGTCGCGGACGACATGTTCCCGCGTTCAAAAAGTACTTTTTTACTGGAAGCAACCTGCTCGTCCGAGAGATTCAAACTTGCTTTAATGGCCTCAATAATTTTTGGGCCGCCGGGATGAATGGCAAAAATCGATTCTTTCAGGATTTTTGCTGGTTCGAGATTCGCACGATCACACAGAGTCTTCACGAAGGCTTCGATGCCCACCTGAATCTTCGCAGGCACTTCACGCGAGAGCGTCATGAGCATTCCATGAGGGCCCGGCACCCAGCTCATGTCCTCGAGAGAATTCTTCACAAGTCTTTCCTCAATGTGAAGGACCCTGAATCCCCGGCCCCGGCACTCAGGGCTGAGACTGTATTTGATATGCCCATCACCGAAGAGAGTCTGAACCACCATCTGCTCCGGCGTGTGATGACTGAGATCCAGATGGAGACTGCACATTTCATTGTGGACCACGTCGACGGTCTGATCGACCGCCAAGGCTGCTGCCATTCGCACGGCCGGTAAGGAAGCGTAACATCCCATGTGATAGGCATGTGTGATAGCAGGAACTTTGTCCCTGCAGCTGAAATAGATCTGCGGCGGGCTCGGAGCAACGTATCCTGTGCAGCTCACGTGGATTAGATGATCCGGAATGATATTCTGATCGTAGAATTCGTTGAACACCCGTCCTGCCTTCTCTTCGAAGAATTTGTTTCGTGTATGTATATCAGAGCCTAGCGGAGTTTTTTCAGTCACCCGATATACGCGATGCTGATCCCAGTTTGAATCGACTTCATCACATTCGTAGTATCTGCGAGAGATAAGTTTTTCACTCACACAAAATTTTCTCAGGAGCGGAAGAAATCTCTCTGCCTCCTGATCAGGAGTAGAGAATGACTGTGATCTGCGATGAGCTTCAACCGTCCAGTCGACGATTTCGTTTTGAGAGCGACTGCAGGGTGGAAGAACGATTTTAAAGGAGTGTAGGAACATAGTACCTCTTGAGAACAATTATAAGACGCCGCCGAGGAATCTGTGATTCAAGAGAACCTTGTTTTTAAGGCCGAGCAACCTACTCAAGTAAGCATCTCCTGAGGTTTCATGACAAAGATCTTTGTCATCTTGTCAGAGTGATACGTGAGAAAGATAAAATCCTTGCTGATAAGGTCCGGGTGAGTCACTTCCCCAGACTTCACGAGGCCAATGACGCTCTCAGCTTCCCGATCAGTCGAACAAAAAATGAGATACTTCCTGTCTTTGTCGACCGGCACCGGAAAGAGATAAATCTTTCCTTCAATTTTGGTGAGTCTTAATTCACGCATTTTTCAGATATTCCAGTCCGCCTCTGATGGCAGCAACCTGTGCTTCAATGCAATTTTCAGGAGTGGATCTAGGGCTGTCAGGATAAACTTCAGTCGTCGTTGTGAAAGGCGCACCAGAAAATCCTGCGCATAATGAAAGGTTTTTCAGGGGATAATTGATCACACCTTCCTGCTCGAGAGGAGCGCCGATAATTCTTCCTTGTGAATCGGCAGGAGCAATGTGAGAAACTTTTTTTACAGATACTATAATCGCCTTCTGAAATTCCGGGCACGGATTATCTGAGTCTCCAACTGTATAGAACCCATCAGGAATCTCAGTCAACTCTTCTTCTTTTCCATCGCGCTGTTGCTTGGCGATTCTGAAAACTGAGTTATCAGTATCCGTCGTTTCGTGAAGATCGAAATGAGCAAAGATTTTTGTCTCTAATGAGTTCATCGCATTCAGAAAAAGCCGACACTCTTCTGCGGGACTGTCAGGAATGAAGGACCGATTAGGATCGATGGCAAGCTGATTCCAGCGGTTGATTGTCTCGTAGCCCCAAGGGCTGATACACGGTGCACAGACAAAATTAAACTGGTCCGTATACTTCTGAACTTCGCGATCCATGAACGCAAGCGCACCATGAACACCGCTTGTTTCGTAGCCGTGAACTCCACCAGTAATAAGAATGGTTTTTTTGTATTTATCAAAATTCCAGGTCTTTAAAATAAAGACCGGATAAAGGGTAGGATCGTATGAAAGAGCACCATATTTCTCAATATCAAGTGTGCTTTTAAGTTTCTCAATCTGCGAGAGCACTTCTTCCTTATATGAGCGCTGAATTTTCTGCTCTTTCAACCAGCTTGCTTTTTCAGCAGGTCCCCATGGCACTAAATTATTTTTCATGAAACATCCCTTTCTAAGTTATTTTCTGGCCCTTCGCGAGATCTGGAAAAACTTTCGAAATTTTACCAATCAGATAATCTTTATATTTACCGTTAAATTGATGGAGATTTTTATTGTCCCATCTTTCCACTTCGTCCTGCGCTCTTAGATCGTTTTTCGTCGGTATCGGCTGAATCGAAGCTTCAAAATTCGGATCAAAGAAAAAAGGGAATGAAAGTCTTTCTCTTCCGGATTTATTCCGTACCCGATGAAGGGTCGATCTGTAATGGCCTTTCGTCAGAAGCTCGAGCATATCTCCAATGTTACAAACAAAGACATCCTCCGCAGGTGGAACATCCACCCATCCATCGCTGGTCCGAACTTCAAGGCCACCACAGTCATCTTGTTTTAAAATCGTGAGAAGACCGTAATCCGTATGGGCACCCACTCCCCATCCGTCCTGTGAAGGGGCCTGTGGTGGATAGTGGAAGATCCGGAACAAGAGAGTTGGATCCTTCGTATAATAATCGTAGATAAATTTTTGATCGAGGCCGAGGCTCATTGATACCAGTGACATTAATCGATGGGCAAGGGCCGTTAAACCCGCGATATACTCTTCAACTGTCTCGCCGAAATTTTTAATTTCCGGATAGAGATTTTTTCCATGTAAAGGCCAGCCGGCCTGCACGCGGGCATCGCTCTTACCAAGTTGCTCGCCAAGATAAATGCCTTCTTTTAAATCTGCTTTTCCTGAGGTGAGCTCTTCACCCAGAGAAAAAAAGCCTCTCCAGGCCTGTCCACCGAGGGTCATGTGAATTTTATTTTTTTCTTCCAGCGAAAGCTCAAAGAACTGCCGGCCAAGAAGATCCAATCTCTTTTGAAGTTCCTGAGAGATTCCGTGATTTTTTATGCAGAAGAATCCATGGTCCTGGCATGCGCTTGCGATCTGCGCCGATGTCATGTCATCTGACTCCGATAAATCGATAAGTGGGATTACATTTGCCATGGCAAAATTTTATGAGATCCAAGTGTGCCCGTCCAGATGAAAAGTGGACAGCCGGGCGAGAAGAGAGGAAGCCGCACACTGAATACAGAGCCTTCACCAGGGGAACTAATCATACCGCGATGGACACTCACAATTTCCCGGGTGATTTAGAGACCCAGACCCTGACTTGCCAAAGCTTTATGGGAGAAGACAAAAAAAAGGCCGGATAAACCGGCCTGCACAAAACTACTTACCTTTGGTTTTGTTCTTTTCTTTCTTCTTGTCTTGTTTTTCTTTTGTAGTCAGTTTCGGCTTACCCTTGATTTTGCCTTTATCCTGTCCACCTTCTCCGCGAGCCATGTGAATCTCCTTATCAAATGTTGATCTACAAAAATAAGTCTAACACATTAAAAGTTGATCTGGTAGCAGATCTCTTTTACCTGCACTGCACGGACTTCCTCGACCTTCACATTAAGGTTCTGAATCGTAGTTCCTGAAAAGATGTCACGCAATTCTTCTTCCATCACTGAGAACGGTGGACCTTCAAGGGATCCATCCGGATACTCGAAAGAAATAAGCAGCATACTTACCCCTGTTTGAAGTCTGGATTTCATCTCTGCGACATATTGGCGACGAAGATCTTTAGGGAGCGCCACCAGCGCAGCACGGTCATAGACGCTGTTTATTTCTTTCCACACATGAGGAGGTAGCTGGAAAAAATCCCCGCACCAGAGAGTGATTTTCTCAGACTTGAAGACGGTGAAGCCAGCGCTGGTAGACTCACTGAATTCAATTTTGTTTTCAAGAAAAAATTCCCGGCAGGCAATCGGACTGAGCTCAACTCCCACAACTATGTGACCCTTGCTCATGATGAAAAGCATGTCCCGACTCTTCCCGCATAAGGGAACGAAGACAACCCCCTTCAAAGCTTTGTCGCTGAATTCCACAAGTTCTTTGTGATAGGAAGCCTGATGGAAACGAGTTTCTCCGTCCTGCCATTTTTTTACCCAGTCTGTTTGATCTTTCATGCTCAGATTAAACTCTGGAATTCATCGGAAGGCATGGGTTTCTTCGGCCAAACTTAGGCCAGAAGGCAGAAAAAGTATGACATGATCCATTCTTGCCAATTTTCCGGAGGGAACCATGTCTAAAAAATCGAAAGCAGCTAAACGCCAGCCTCAAGAAGGTGCAGGCGACATCGTCGACCTGATCCTCGAAGACCATAAGCCTATCTGGAAACTCATCAAGAAAATGAAAAGTGATGACGCCACCGTGGCCCAGAAGCGTGCTGCATTTAAAGTTTTTGCGCCGACATTGGTTGCCCACGCTAAACCTGAAGAACAGACCTGGTACAAGAGAATGAAATCAAAAAAAGGCCAGAAGGTTGAAGGCCTCGAAGGCGACATTGAGCACGGTCTCGCTGACAAACTCTGCAAGGAACTTAAGCACACTTCGGATAACGATATGTTCGAAGCAAAAGTAAAAGTCCTTGCCGAACTTGTAGGGCACCACCTCGAGGAGGAAGAAGATATGTTGCCTTCATTCAAGAAAGAGTCCAAAAAAGAAGAACGCCTTGCCCTTGGGGAAGTTTACTTTCGACTCCGCAAAAAATACTTATAAGTCAATATTGACTCATCACTGTCCCCACAGCGTGTTTTTTTATTTCGGCAAGACCTCATGGATTTTGAAAGTCCGGTAATTAAATATTTTTGCCACGTCTGATCTGATCATCACCTCATTCACGATGTGTCCAATTGGCCCGAAGGGTGCTTTGTAAATTACTTCATCCGTCATCAGTGTTCCGCCCTGCAGTTCCATGAAGCGGTGGGTATGTGACCAGATCGTATAGGGTCCTTTGACTTGATCATCAGTAAACTCATTCGGCGGAGACCAACGACGGATGAGAGTCTTCCACGATGCAGGAACTCCTTTGATTTTGAGTTTGTAATCAATCAACGTCCCCTCTTTGATTTTGTCATCGCTCATCTTTAAAATCTTAAAATTCACCCAAGGCGGTGTGATGACTTCGAGATTTTCGGCTTGGCTAAAGAATTTAAACACAGCTTCTTTGTTCAGGGGGAGCCATTGGTAAGAACTAAAAACGGAACAACCGGATTTCCCACCAGGAGAAAGGATCGAGCGAAGTGCTTCAGCGAGGCCGGGATAAGTAAATGTGAATCCTGCTGCGATGATTTTATCGGCAACAACTTTTTGCGAAGCAAGGAGGATTGAAGACATCTCACCAAAGACTAATTTTAAAATGGCCCTGGGCACTGGAAAGACAGCTGGCATTTTCACGGCAAGTCCAAGCTCTTTTGTGAATTCTTTATTGGTGACCGGTCGAGGTGCTACAGCATTCATTGCACCAGAGAGAGAAGGATTTTCGAGAGAAAAAATGTACATCTTAACTAAGTCATCAAGGTGAATCCAACTCATCCACTGATCTCCGGAAGCGAGTCTGCCACCGGCACCGAGGCGAAAAGGAAGAAGCATCTTTTCAAGAGCACCTCCGTGTCCAAGGACAACTCCAGTGCGAAGAAGCACAAGTCGCCCCTTGAATCCCTGATAGGATTCTTCCCAGGCGACACATACACGTGCGAGGAAATCACTTCCCGCACTTGACGTCTCTGAGAGACTTTCATTCAGGCGATCACCGTAGATCCCAATGGCCGATGCCCCAACCATCACAGGAGGTGGGTTCTGACATTGAGAAATCGCCCCACAGATTTGGGAAGTCGTTTGCGTGCGGCTTTCCAAAATTTTTTCTTTACGTTTTTCAGTCCAGCGTCCACCGGCAACAGATTCACCCGCGAGATGGATCACGCCATCAGTCCCCTCAAACACTGAAGACGGCAAAGTATCTTTTCCGTTCCAGACAATAAAGTCGACCGGAAGTGGAATCATGGTTTTTGCTTTCTGCATGGATCGACAGAGGATTCTGAGCTTGTAGCCTCTTAAAAAAAGTTCAAGGCATAGTTTTTTTCCAACGAAACCGGTGGCCCCGGTGATGACAATTGTTTTTTCCATATGCACTTCCTTTAAAGATTAGACTGAGAGGCAAAAAATTTATCCAGATCAGAAAGACCGCCGAGTTTTACAACCCGTCGATCCTTTGAAATCATACTCAGGGCACTGTCGCTGGCACCACCACAACAGAATGTAATCTTCCGTGGCACTGCCTCATCAAGGATGGAGAGAAAATCCTGCGGGCTGATCGCTTCCTTTTCTTTCGGAAGTCTCGTGAAGCCGAGAACTATGAAGTCCGGTTTGAACATATGACAACTCCGGGCCAGATCATGCACAGGCATATTTGGCCCTAAGTAATAAGTCTGGAATTGATAAACGTTCGACAGGATAGCCGCGAGAAGAATGGTAAACTCATGGACATCTCCCTCACGTGTGGTGAGAAAGACTGATTTAGAATTTTTTCTGGCCGAGAAATCATAGGGAGAAAGTGACTGGTGAATATTCCCTAAATAATCCCGGAGAAGCGAAGAAAGTAAGTGCTCCTGGGCGATACTCAGTTTTCCCAGCTCGCTCATCATTCCTACTTTTTCCATGAGGGGCTTGATGAGATGAATAACGATTTCTTTTATGTTGAGCTCAAAGCGCGCTCGCTGAAGGCTATGATGAAGACTTTCAAGATTAAACTTTTCAAGTGATGCGATAATGCTCTCAAGATATTTCTCTGCTTCGGCACTACCTTTCTCCGCTATCGAGGAGTGAGGAGAAAGACTCTTTGTGAGAAGGGCCTTGAGTTTTGGAATACTTAGGCGTGCGATCAGGCCAATGGAGTGGCCTTCTTTGACAAGGGACCAAAGTAGCTTAATTTTTTCCACGTCATGATCAGAGTAGTTTCTGCGACCTTTCTCATCCCGGGAAGGAAGGACAGCTTCATAGCGCCTTTCCCAGGCCCGCAGGGTGTTTTCGTTGATGCCAATAAGTCGGACAAGTGCGGTGAGGTTCATAATTAAATTATAGCACAACCTTTGCACAGTACTTATATGAACAAAACCTGTGCAACAATATGATTCCAAGGAGCCTTACATGAAATTTCCCAACGATGCCTTCGATCTTACCGATAAAACTCATCTTGTTCACTTCACCGAGCCAACTGAAAAGCTCAAATGTGCAGCTGAGCTAATCCTGGCCTCCGTCGGAGAGAATGCAGAACGCGAAGGTCTCATCAGGACACCTCATCGCTTCGCCAAGGCCATGAAAGAAATTTGCAGTGGTTACGCACTCACGGCAAAGGACGCAGTTGGTGAGGGAATCTTTGAAGGTGAAGGTGGTATTGTGAGCGTTCGTGACATCGATTTTTTCAGCCTCTGCGAACACCATATGCTCCCGTTCTGGGGTCAGGTAAGTGTGACCTATCTTCCAAAGAAAAAAATTCTGGGACTTTCAAAGATTCCCCGGGTGGTAGAGGTTTTTGCCAGAAGATTGCAGGTGCAGGAAAGATTAACAAAAGAAGTTGCTGAAGGAATCTTTGAAGTCATCGACCCAGTTGCAGTTGCAGTAAGAATCCGTGCCTCACACATGTGCATGATGATGAGAGGGATCAGAAAAACCGGTTCAGAAACCATTACGGAGTTCTCTATGGGCCTCGATAAACTGAGTCCTTCTGAAGCTGATCGCCTCTGGAAGTCGATTGAGTAGTATGAGTGCCTTTTCACATATCGAGCTCTACACTTCCATTGCTCTCGCGTCTTTGATCTGGGTTGTACAGGTAGTGCACTACCCTATGTTCTTTCATATCAGTGAGAGCGATTTTGTGGTCGCCATGCAGTTTCATCAAAGAGCAATCTCTTGGCTTGTGATTCCTTTGATGCTTATTGAATTAGGTGTCAGTGTGATCAGTGCCTACAACCAACAATTGTGGGCAATTCCCATTCTTAGCATCGTATTGGCCATCAAGCTCAGTACTTTTACTCTTCAGGTGCCACTCCATGAAAAATTGCTTTTGAAAAAAGATCTGGCAGTGATAAAAAAACTCGTCAGAACCAACTGGATCAGAACAGGACTCTGGACACTGAAAGCTGCAATCGTAATAGGAGTAAGAAATCAATGAAACATAAAATTGTTTTTGAACCTTATGAAGTAGGCGCCCGCATTCAATGGAACTGGGTCGGTGGAGTGATTCAGGGGAAGATAGAAGAAGTGCACATGGGTCCGATCGAAATGGTAATCAAGGGATCAAAAATAAAAAGAAATGGGACCGTAGAAAAGCCTGCCTATCTCGTGAGATCGGAGGCGGGGAACCTCGCCCTCAAACTTCATACGGAACTTAAAGAAGCTTAGTTATTTATAATTTTTAGTACTGCCGTCAATGCGCTGAGACCGGCTTTTGAACCTGTATCCTTCAGGCGTCGTATTCTTCAATTTACCTTGCTCGAATATTCTTTTACGCCATCTTTTAAAACGCGCGCTATCAAGATGATAGCGCATAAAGTGTACTAGTTCTGAGGGAGAAAGGGCAAACTGAAGAGTGATGGCCTTATAACTTGTCCGGTCTTCCCATGCCATGCGAATGATACGATCAACACTTTCCAGGTCGAAAGCATCAAACTTCTCTAACATGCTCCTTGAGATGCCCACTAGAATTTAGAACGAATGAGTTTTTCCACGGGGAATTTCTGCGCGAGAGCGTCCTGCACATATTGCTGATAAATTTCTTCAGGCATTGAAGGGGTTCTCGACATGATCCATAGTGATTTGCGATCACGACTGCCGATCGTCACAAATTTGTAATCTGCATCGAGCTTAATAATATTGTAGTCACCTTTAACCCTGAACAAGCGGGTAAAAAAGTTGTTAAAAGTTACCTCGAGTTCTGCGTTCGTAACGGCATTCACAACAACCGCCTGTCCATCGATTAAACTCGATCCCTTCTTTTTAAGACATGTATTAAGCACACTAATAGTCTGGGGATTAATAATGCCGTAGTCAGCTGTCTGGCCGACGCACTTTCTGGTAAAAAATTGTGGAAGGGCCGCAATCGCATACCACTTACCAATGTATTGGGAAATATCGACATGACCAACAGTACGAAGGTCCTGGCCACCACCGGCCCAGAGGCAAGAAGTTAGTGTAATAAGAAAGAGGAAAGAAATTTTTTTCATAATGGTCTCCATTGGTGAAATATACCACTGGAGCAGAAAAAGTCACTTGTACAAAAGGTCTACATAACGCTTAGGGCGCAAACAGTAAGAGATTCTTAAGTTCTTTAGGATATGAAAAATGTTCATGACCCCCAATTGAACTAGACACCTCCAACCCGGAGGATTTATGCAAAAAATCAAAACCACACGACGGACCAATCCAACGATCGACCAAGAATTAAAATAGATAACATTCAGAAGAAGCAGGCCAAGCATTTTACAGACATCGTTAACGATGCACTTCATGAATATAAACATCGAGGCAGAAATCCTCAGCATGTGGTTCAGCAAGTTATTCAGCAGGTTGATCTTGTCGGCCAGCTTCAAAAACTAGCTGCGCTTAAAGAACAAGGGATTTTGACTGATGAAGAATTTCAGGCTTAGAAGAAAAAACTTCTGGCCGCATAAAACTTAATTAAAATGTGGGATCAGGCTTCAGTAGCTCCAAGAATATCTCCGGCCTTCCAGTTTGGGAGATCCTCCACCAGCTGTCCGAGCAATAGACTAAATTTTTCTTCTGAAAGATCAGCTGTCTCTCTCCAGCCCGCCGACTGAATCAGCCGCCCACGAAGTGCGGCCGTTAACAGATCTACCCATGTTGGTGCTGTGAACGTAAAATTCAATGAAAGCGCATCGCCTTCAGCTTCCGTCGAATGCCAGCAGCCTCGAGGGACAAACAACACACAACCAGGTTTTAACTCAAAGCTTTTCGTCTCTGCAGGCATTGCATGAGGCAAAGGTACTTCGAGATACGTCATCATTTCCGGATCAGCTGGCTGGCCCATTGTATGTCTCGTCATCGGATTCATAACATGAGTGTTCGCAGCGACAGTCCATTTCTTCGTTCCTCGCACCTGCAGAACAAAATTGATATTCTGATCAAAATGCGGGGCCGTCCCCTGACCATCAGGAGTCGCGTAAATCAGATTGCGCACGTATGTCAGAGCAGAGATTCCGAGATCCTTTCGTATTTCCTGCAGCC
>CAMCYI010000042.1 GCA_945883845.1 Bacteriovorax stolpii
CTCGACGGAACCGTGCTTGCCTTAAGCCAGGAAAATAAGTTTGATCCTTTGATCGACATCATTTCAACGACAAAAAACAGCAAAGGCTTTCTCTCGATTCTTCAGTCGTTCCAGAAACTGATCTATGTTCAGTACGGTGAGAAAGGTGAGTTCATCTCAAGAATTGAAAGTACAGTTGACCGCTTTGACTTCCTCACGTCTCAGGATCTTCTTGCGAGTGTTGTGAACCTTGAAACGAGCAACGGTTCAATCCAGATAGTGGATGGAACAAAGCTCAATACAAACTATGTTGATGTCATCAAGTCCGGATCACTTGTGAGTTTTGAAGTGCCGAATGAGTGTGTAACTCAGCAACCTGTCATCGTTGATGGTATAGCGAGCTTACCGTTCTTCTGTGCTGTAAGTGCGACTGAATTTAAAATGCAATTTTTAAAGCTTTAGCGTCTTCCGAAGTTCAGGGGTAGCACAAAAGCACCCTGAGCTTTGAGAGCGCATTCCTGAGTCGCGGTTGAGCAATAGACGCCGGCAGACGTGCGGAAACGTTTTTTGAAAGTCGCGGATAATTCTCCATAATATTGTTCTAATGAGCCTGGGATGAACGCGAGTCGCGGTCCAGTTAGGCTTCCTTCACGGCCAACCACCAGACTTACTTCATTATCATTCCAGCGGTAGCGTAATCCACCTTCTGTGCGTGCCTGGCTCCCTAATTCTGCCTGCCGGATCGTGAGAGTTGCGCGGACAAATCCATCAAGGCCGCTGGCGAGCTCGTGTCCTATCATGGCGTTGACGGTAAAGTCCTGAAGGTAAGGACCAAAGTTATTATCGCGCTCGTTTCTCAAGTCGTTTTTTCCCCAACCAGCATTCGCATACATCTCTAACTGGGCCTGTGTGCGGCCGGAACCTGAACGGTATTGGACTTCCGAACCAGCAGAGTAAGTTTCGCGGGAATTCCAGAGAGTATAATTCTCAGTACTGCCGGCGCCGTTATCTGTGTAAGATTGAATTTGAACATTCGTTCTGAAGCGGCCAACGATTTTGGTTGAGATCTCTCCACCGCCGCGGGTTCTGATGATGTAAGGACGCGACTGAATCCTCTGATCGGCCGAGAGGTACACACCCGACTGTTCAAGAGGGCCTACTCTTGAGTCGCGTTGGTTTGAATAAAAAGCAATGGCGTATCGTCCGGGAGCTCTTTGAGAGTTGAGTGTATAGCCTGCAGTAAGCGCCATCACTTCGTCGCCGTTTTGTGTTCGACCAATGCCGGCACCGATATCAAAACCGCGCTTGCGCGCGAGAACTGCAGTGAGAACCTGATTTTGACTTTTTTCCATCGGATCAAGATCAGTCACTTCTCCGCCAGTCATTTCTTTGAGGATTAGGCCAAGGCCGGAAGGGAGAGTGGTGAGAATTTTTCCCTGAAAATCGTAAACATCATAGGTAATAGCAGTATCAGGAACTGTGCTGTCCTGAAGAAGATGTGTTGAAGAGGAGGCAGATTCGTTGGACGTGACATCGTAATAATTAATTGTATAGGTTTTGGCTGCATTGTCGGGGTCCTGCACGAGCACTGTGGCATGTCCGCTGCGAGTACTTTGGTAGGCGATAGTGAAAGCGTTTTTTACACCCATCTGATCGAGTGATTGAGTCAGTGCCACGGTAATGTCACGACAGACACCAGAAGATTGACCACTTTTTCTCGCTTCGATCATGTCCCGGAAGGTGATGACGGCCGGGCCATTTGTTCCACCAGCTGCGCGCTCATAATCATAGCCTTCAAGAAGGAGGTTTCCGATTTGTGAACTGAGAGTAATCTTTTGTTCAAATGAAAGATGAGATCCGAGCTCCTGGAAGACCGGTGCAAATTCAGAATCGTTTGAACTTTGAAATATTTTCTGAATACCCATACGCATGGCGAGTGTTTCTGCCGGGGCAGCAACACCATAATCCTGCTCCAAAAAATGCTGGAATCGGAGTGCATCCTGCCACATGCTGCCAGAAGGACTTCTGGTGCTGAAAAATCTTTGATAAAGGATTGTGTATCCGCCGTAGGGACGAAGAAGTGAATCTGCATCCTGAAGTGTGGAGTTTCCAAGGGCCACGAACTTACGCTCAAATCCGATGCTCCCTTTACCTTCTATGGTGAACTCATAGGTAGGAACGACTTCATCAGCGAAGACGGCGAAGCTAAGGGCAAGAAATAAGAAAAAGAAGAGACCTTTCATACCTTTTTTTATGCACACATAGTGCCGAATAGGGGCAGAATTCCCATAATTTTTCCACCCACTTAGCATGATGCAGGCGAACAGAATATGAGAGTTGGCCAAAATGTAGACACCTTTCTAAGATTGAGGGGTGTATTTCACCGGAGGAAATCATGTCGTTTTTTAAGCTCGCCCTTGTGGCGTTTTTCATACCCCTTTCAACCTTTGCTTCCATCACTGTCTCAGGAATTTCTTCGGGTGCTTATATGGCCCAGCAGTTCCACGCAGCTTTTTCAAATGATGTTGATGGAGTCGGCATCATCGCAGGCGGACCTTATTATTGCGCGAAAGGGAAGATGATTGATGCCCTCAACCGCTGCATGAAAACATCTCTCGGAGTTCCTCAGGTGCTGGAATCTATCGCAGCAGCAGAGAAAGAAGCGCGCGAAGGAAGAATTGATCCCGTTCATAATCTTACCTCATCAAAAGTTTATGTACTCGGCGGAACAAGTGACTCAACTGTTGAACCGAAAGTTGTTCAGGCCGTGATCGATACCTACAAGGCGTGGAAAGTTCCTTCTGAAAACATGAAAACTGAAACTTCACTTAATGTCGGGCACGCTTTTCCTACAGAAAATTTCGGAAATGCTTGTACGGTCGCGAGTCAGCCGCCGTTTATTTCAAAATGCGGTCGGGATATCGCCGGTGAAATGTTGAATCACCTTATGGGCCCGTTACAGCCGAAAGCACTGGCAAATCCGACTCGGCTTATGAGTTTTAACCAGCTTGATGGTGTGACTTTCGACCTCGACAGACTTTCAATGTACAAGACGGCCTATGCTTACGTTCCATTGGGCTGCGAAAATCCTGAACGTGCCGGATGCCGCATACACATTGCTTTTCACGGATGCAAGCAGACCGTTGATGACCTGAAAGATACGTTTATGATGAAAACTGGATATAACGAATGGGCAGAATCAAACCGCATCGTCGTGTTCTATCCTCAAGCGCAGAAAAATATGCTCGTTAACAATCCTAATGGCTGCTGGGACTGGTGGGGCTATACGAAAGAGTCCTATCACACACGATCAGGGCCACAGATGGAAAGAGTATTTTCACTTGTCCAAAAACTCAATCGTGGTGAGATTAAATTTACGCCGGCATTTTTTGAAGATCAGAATATCTGAGAGAGCATGGCGTGCTGAAGTAGCATGATGGTCTTTCCGTCTTTGATCTTACCATTCTGAAGCCAGCTTTTTGCTTCTTCAAAACTGATCTCCAGTACCTCAATATCTTCATGTTCATGTGCCAGGCCCCCGCCGGGGCCTTTTTTATTCTGGTGACTGTATTCTCCGGTGAAGAGATGAACGATTTCAGTCACAGCACCAGGTGACATGTAGGCCTCATAAATTTTCTTAACGTTGCATACAGAAAATCCGGTTTCTTCTTCGCTTTCCCGACGGACACATTCTTCCGGAGAGTCGCCGTCTAAAAGTCCGGCGCATGTTTCAATAAGAAGTCCGTCTTCGTTGCCGTTGAGGAATGTAGGCATGCGAAACTGTCGGGTGAGAACGATTTTCTTTTCTGTTTTATTGTAAAGGAGAATGGTCGCTCCGTTCCCTCGGTCATAAACTTCCCGGGACTGCTCATTCCAGCTACCATCATTTTTCTGATACTCGAAAGTCCATTTTTTGAGAATGTACCAGTTGTCGGAGAGAAGTTTTTCTTTAATGTTTCGAATGCGTGTATTCATGATTAAAAAGATGATCCTGGTATATGTATCTGACCAAAACGTTTTTTGATTTCGGAATCGAGGGCATGGTCTTTCTTGAACCATGAACTTTTGTCAATTTCACCAAACCAGAATTGTAGAACTTCTGAATATTCCATAGGGTGATCTTACTGCTAACTTCCTGTGAGTCCAAGCCACAGAGCGATCTTTAGGATTAAAAAAATCACCTCTCCTGAACGATTTTTTACAATGATAGCTGTCAGGAGGGTTTCATGGCGAAGCGCTCAAGGGTAGAACGACGAAAATATATTTCACTCATCTTACTTCTTGTGATGCTGGGACACATGTATATTCTCTCACTTCATTATAAGCCAAAGTATATTGAGAGTGTCCTCAATAAAGCGTTACCAGCTTCGATCTACAAACCCATTCGTATCAAGATCCTGAAACGGAATGCTTATTTCAATAAGGACTTTCGTCAGGTAGTTCAGTCAGAAAATCCGTCCGACTTTAAGAAGCCGAAGGAATCAAAATTTCTCAGTGATAAAGACAGAAAATTTGATCGTCAGACGATGGCAAGAAACAACGGCATGTTTCAAAAGGCTGGGTCCGGTTCACCTTCAGTTCCAGATTCTGCAACAACTTCAGCATTAAAAAAAAAATCGAACCCCAAAAATATCCATCTCTCTGATTTGGGCCAGCCGGCAGAAAAACATCCTCTTCTTTCAGCAGCGAAACAGTATGCTGAGCGGGGACCGAAGCCTTCTCTGGACCATGGCCGTTCAGTCAGTTCAACCAATGATTATGTAGAAAATGTTCCTCTCGGGGATCTCACTCAGCTCAACACCCAGGAATTTAAGTTTTATGGTTTTTATCATCGTATCCGTGAAAAGCTCGAGCAGTTCTGGGGTCGCACAATTCAGGAAAAAGCAGAACTGATGCATAAAGCAGGTAGGCACATTGCCCGTGAAGGTGAAGTCATCACGGCCTTAAGGGTGACTCTCGATGCATTGGGAGAAATCATAGCCATCACCGTCGTTGGACCTAGTGGAATCAGAGAAATGGATGATGCTGCGATTGAAGCATTCAATCAGGCGGGCCCGTTTCCGAACCCGCCGAAAGGAATGATTGTTGAAGGTAAAGTTGTTCTCGAATGGGGATTTGTCGTTAAAAGCTGATTACTGCTTGATGAATTCGATGAATCCAACCATCGTGTTTCTCATCGTAGAGTTTTTCATCCCACGTGAGAGTCGAAGTGATTTACCGTTTGAAGTAATTGCCCCAAGATCAGTTCCTGCAGCATCTGAGAAATTTGCTTCGTAAGTTTCTGCCGTCACAAAAATTCCTGAAATCTTTTTTCCGAGTTCAAGAGTGCCAGTCACAGATTCAACTTCTCTCTCAACAGCACAAACAGGATCTACGTACCACGTCCGTTTTTGTTCAAAGTGACCATCTTTTTTGATGGCGTATGAATCGCGGGCGAAACCCTGATTTGTCGTTGTTTGAGTCATTGTACAGTTGGAAGACCAAAGTCCTGCCAGAAGGGCGAGAGTTAACATAAGTACTCCTTTAAAAGATCGTGACCATGTATACCTCTCGCAGAATTGATTGGAACCGGGACTCTGTAATTCCTACCGGGCCGGATCCCGTGGAAATGTGGCGATATTTCCCATAATGGCCGTGAATGCGTTAAGAAAGAAGTAATAGCCGTTAGATGAGGCGCTCATGAACGTCACCATAAAACCTGCCATGGCCACCATCTCGTTGAGAGACCAGCAGATGATATAAAGGGTGAACCGTTTTTGCGGTTCCTTGATGGAGGTAATGACAAACTTATTCAAGGCGAAGGTCACCAGAACCAGACAGTTCATGGCCACAGAAAGCAGCTCCCATTGAGATAGGGTTTCCTCAGGCAGGGCAAGGTACTGAGCTTTCCCTAAAGCATTAAGGACGACTCCATAAATAAGAATTGAGATTGTAAGTGCGATCCAGAGAATCCTCTGAATTTGGGTCTGATCTGGTCCCTGTTTTGGCATATATTCCTCCTGATAGCTTCATTCTAACGTGGGATTGTGTTTGAAACGTCATGTTATTCTATACAGTCGTGACCTCATAGGTTAAGAAGGGGACATGAAGAAATTGGTTTTTATCATAGATGACGATGATGATGTCAGAGATGTGATGTCGTATGCTCTCGAGCTCGAAGGCTACAATGTCAGATCTTTCTCTGACCCTCTGATGGCGTTGTCTGAACTTGGACAACTTTCTCAGGAAAAAATGCCGGGACTCATTCTTGTCGACTATCATATGCCTCAAATGAATGGTGTAAATTTTGTAGAACTCGTTTTCAGTCATCATGCAGATACGATTGGAAAAATTCCTATGGCGATTTGTAGTGCCCAGGAAGATCTTAATTCCATTACAAAATTTCCGAGAGATGTCATTCATCTCATGAAGCCGCTTGAACTTGAGCATTTTGTTAAAACGGTTGATGAGCACTGCCGGTAAATCAGTACTTTCTTGAATCTTCCAGACATTGATTATCGAACATGACTGTAGACCGATTGGTGATGACTTGTTGTGCGAATGCTTGCATGTCTGCCGTACCTTCATTTGTCCAATACATCACGCAATCTTGATTTTTACAGTGAGCACCATGTGGTTCATCGTGATGGTCGCTTTGTTTTTTGACTCCGTTATTAACCAATCCCAAAGCATGGCCCATTTCGTGAATGATCGTTGCCTGTTCGACGTAGCGAGGGACAAATACATTTCCCCCTGACATGCCTTTGATGACGTCTTTAAAGATGGCAATGACTCTCGTACGATCGATATGAAATCCGATAATTCCCGCACCGTCTTTCGCCGAACCATTCACAAAAAATATTTTAAACGCCGTAGTTCCTCTTGGAGCGCTTACATTCACTTTTTTTGAAAGTTCGAGAATATCATCAATACTCCATGAGGCCTTGCTTGCCGTTGTCAGCCTGGTCATCTCTGCGAGGGTTTTAGGAACCGTGATGACTGGCCCGATAGTTCGCCCTTGAAATAATGCTTCTAAGTTCGTTTGCGTGAGATTCCAGATTTGAACCCCAGGAATGATTCCTTCTGTGTAAGGCTCGGCTCCGTCTTCATAGAAAACGTGAACATCAAGTCTTGAAGATTTATAAATCGCAGAGACATCCTGGATCGCCATGGATGATTTTTGCTTGCTGGTTTTCCCGCAGCCTAGAATCAGAATGAATGTGAGAAACGAGAACAGCTTACTCATAGGATTCTTATCGGGATGAGAAAGGAGGATGTTTACCGACTGTTTTGGTTGGAGATGAGCTTTTTTTGCCTGATCAGAAGAGTGTCCTGAAAATGTTATGATGGAAGAATGAAAACTGATTTAACCACCCCTGGTTCCTATGCTCAATCCAAGGCCTTGTCTGTTCCGAAAGCAGATCCTTCGCTCAAAAAAGCTGCCCTTAAAGCAGTGGATGCCAAGGATGCTAAACTTGCGAGTCCGGATTATAAATTAGATCTTTCAAGCTCATCGAAATCCGGAACACCTTCCTTGCCTTCAGCTCCATCGATGCCATCACTTCCATCTTCTTCGCCGTCTGCGCCAACTCCGGAGAGTATTCCGCGCAGTAAAATTGATCCCGATCTTGTCAAAGATATGGAATCAAAAATTGCAAAGGAAACTGCGAAAGAAGAAATCAAAGAGAAAGCAAAAGCAGCAGCTCCGGAAGAAATCACAGTGCGAGATGGAACTCTCAAACGTCCTGCGATTATTTTTATCAAGGGCTGGGATGTATTCAGTTCTCCTTCTAAATCTGAAAGTGGTTACGCCGGTATGGGCCGCATCGCTGATTCTGTCGACGGATCAAAGGTCTATGGATGGAGTCAGAAAGACGAGATCATCAAAGAGATTAAAAAAGTTCAGCCAAACCAGCCTGTCGTTCTTGTCGGACATAGTTTCGGTGGAGACACAGCTGTTGAAGTGGCCAATGAACTCGACTCTCTTGAAAATAATTTCAGACAGGTTGATCTTCTCGTTACGATCGATGCCATTGGATATAACAACGACATCATTCCTCAGAACGTCAGAAAGCATCTGAATGTCTTCGGTGAAAAGAGCACGCTCTTAAATGATGGGCCACATGTTGCCCGCCAACATGAGAAAACGAGTGTTCAAAACATTCTCTCGCCACTTGATCACACTGACATTGATGATGATAAAAGTGTGCAATACGAGATTGTGAATCTCATTCAAAAATCTCTCACAGGTTTCGTCTAACCGATCTGCCGCTTCGCATGGTGCGCTTCAACCATTCCATCCAGAATCATTGTGCTACCAGTGCCGAAAAATTTTCGATGAGTCATGCGTCAAGAGCATGAAATAAAAACAGACAAAAACGGTATGAATATTGCTTAGGTTCTTCCCATCATCATGACCAATCAGGGAGATTTGCATGTTCAAACGAACACTTCTGTTCGCGGCAGTAACCGCGCTCGCATCTCAAGGACTACAGGCCCAGACCCGAGGTTCTCGTTACAATCCACCAGGATCTTCTTCTGGAAGCTCATCTTCTGGCAGTTCTTCTTCAGGAAGTTCTTCGTCCGGTAGCTCGTCTTCAGGAAGCTCATCTAGAGGTTCGAGTTACAATCCTCCGTCCTCTTCTTCATCGTCATCGTCATCGTCTTCATCTCGTCCATCAAGTTCCAGCTCGAGTTCTTCTTCTTCAAGTTCTCCGTCTCGTGGATCAAGTTATAATCCACCATCTTCAAGTTCTTCGAGCTCATCATCTTCCTCTTCACGTCCATCAAGCTCGGGATCAAGTTCGAGTTCTTCTTCTCCTTCAACTTCTTCTTCATCTTCTTCATCTTCTTCAAGCTCTCCGTCGCGTGGATCAAGTTATAATCCACCATCTTCAAGTTCTTCGAGCTCGTCCTCTTCTTCTTCACGTCCATCAAGCTCGGGATCAAGTTCAAGTACTTCTTCCAGCTCAAGCACTCCGTCATCTGGATCAAGTTACAATCCATCATCATCAAGTTCTTCAACAAGTTCAACTCCTCGTGGGCCGAGTTACAATCCGCCTTCTTCAAGCTCATCGTCTTCTTCAAGTTCTTCAACGAGCTCAACTCCACGTGGACCTAGCTACAATCCACCGTCTTCAAGCTCATCGTCTTCATCAAGCTCAACTCCTCGTGGGCCGAGTTACAATCCGCCTTCTTCAAGTTCTTCAACGAGCTCAACTCCTCGTGGGCCAAGCTATAATCCACCGTCTTCATCAACAGGATCAACGTACACGCCACCGACTTCTGGTCACACGCCAGCATCGCGTACGCCGACAACTCGTGGCCCACGTTACAATCCACCAACGTCGACAACAAATCACAATCCACCACACTACGGTGGCCGTGTGATTCGTCCGGGTCTTCCGCACGCTGGTCGCCCTGTAAGCTGGACACGTGTGATCTATGCTTCACGCCGTGATTATTACCGTCATCTTCCACAGCGCTACATTTTCCGCACATGGGTTCAGTTCCCTGTTCGTGATTCGTACACTGATGGTTACTGGGAAATTGATAACTACCCTTACTACGTTCACGAGGGTTACGGTTACCGCTATAACCCGGTTGAAACTTGTCAGTACCAACTCGTTGATGGTGAGAACTACAATGTTGTTGTGAACTACAATGAGAATGCCTGTGACTTTGCTTATAACGAATGTGCTGATGACCGGGACAAGTTTAATACTGAGATTGGTATGGACCGTTTCTTCTGTGCAGAAGTTGTAGATGCTGATCACCGCAACGATGGTACTTCGTACGATCCAATGCCGTCAGAAATTCCTATGCCAATTCCAACTCCAGTTCCGGTTCCAGTTCCAGCTCCAACGATTTCTGCTGCTCATCAGGCGCAGATCAATTCTTTGATTGGTCTCTCGAACAAAGATATCTGGAAAGAAGGCTGGTACAAGGGTGTAGGCGAGTGTGCCATCGTTAAGCTCTCCGGCAACCCTCTGAACTGCCGCTGGATCATTTCAGCTGGCAACGACTGGGCACCTGAAGCTGATGGATCTGTTTGTTCACAAGACGCTCAAGCTGCGAAAGTAGGCTGTAACGTTGGTGACGAGAAACAAAACATTGGTTGTATTCTTAAGAAAGCGGTTACCGAAGGAAAATGTCTTTAAGATATTTCTTTTGAACGGATAAAAAGAAAGGGCCCTTTGCGGGGCCCTCTTTTTATTTACAGCGGTAAGCATTGAGAGTCTGAAAAACTTAGATGGTGTTTGTAACCATCACACCAGTCTTGGCAGGATCAAGGTGCTCTTTCAGGCTACCCGTCTTAGAGCCATCACCGTTCCATGAAGTATTCAGGCGGCCGTAGTAATCAGAGAGATCGTTTCCGCAAGCGGCTCCGCCTCCGTGAAGCTGGCCTACCACGCGGTGATCTTTGTTGAACACTGGAGATCCAGAAGATCCTGGCTCAGTTGTTCCCTTGTCCCAATCTGTAATTCGAACGTGTGTTCCGTCGCCGGGAGAAGTCTGACCGCCGTAAGAAGCTATCACTGCATTGTCGTTTTCAAATGAGATTGATTTTTCATCAACATTCGGATGGTGGATGGCTGTCATCGGAGAGTTGTATCCCTCAGCAGTTGCATCCCAGCCTGCGAAGTTCACATTCCATCTGGCTTCCGGTGCTGTGTTCAGTTTAACGAGAGAGAAATCCGATTTGCTTCCAGAAGCAAGGAAGGTTGAGCCTGACTGAAAGTCAGTCATTTTACCATCACGATCGCCACCACATTTAGAAGTCTGGTAGTTCCAGTAAACAACGAGAGAAGCTGCAGAGCTTGCGTTGATACGGCAGTGGTTAGCTGTCATGAAGAATGGAGTCTTATCGTTGGACGTATTGTTGACCATGAAGCCTGTGCAGAATGCAGATCCGCCAGTTGAGATAACACCAACAGAGTTAACTTCTTTTTCCCAGCCCACAGATTCAGTACAGGCAACGTCGATGTTGCATGAGCCGGACTTGAGAGTTGACTGGCCGAAAGTTCTGAAGCCCTGACCAACTTGTGCCACTTCGAACTGAACATCAGCGATTGATTCTTCAGGAACTGTGAGTTCCACGATGACATCGTCACTCATGATGACCGGAGTCCAGAGTTCGTTGTTAACGTTGTTGTCACGGGCCGTGAAAGTACGGATGAATTCTGAACGGTCAGCAGAGAAAATAT
The DNA here is from genome assembly GCA_945883845.1 of Bacteriovorax stolpii. Lineage (GTDB taxonomy): Bacteria > Bdellovibrionota > Bacteriovoracia > Bacteriovoracales > Bacteriovoracaceae > Peredibacter. The sequence continues at coordinate 11,166 of CAMCYI010000042.1, forward strand.
TAAGTTCTGCTCCTTCAGGAAGATTGAACTGGCTGAAGCCAAAGTTCAGAGATACAGCATTTGGTGCTGTGAAACGGTGGCTCCAGGTATAGCCTTCAGAAGACTTCTCCCATGAACCGTCTCTTGTCGGGTTGATAGAAACTACTTTGGGTACAGCAAAGTGAGGGGCCTCACCTTTGTGTTCTCTGGCAAGTTCCTGAGTGTGGAGAGCGTCGACATCCAATGGTTCAAAATATGAAGAATTGATGGCGGAAAAAGCACTGAATGAAAGGCCTAGGGTTGCGAGTAGTGCGAATGATTTCATGTCTCCTCCTGAGAAACAGCGTTTTAAAAAAAACGTTACTTAAAAACTGTAGAGTTTTTTACGCACCTTTAGCATCTAACAAAAACTCTCTTTTACGCGCAAGGGCGAGTTGAACACTCCACTATCTTTCCCGTTAAAATTCATTCATTTATTCTTTCAACCTCTTTCATTCTATTGATGACAAAGGCGTGTAAGATTTTTAGAATGCTTAACTTAGTTAACAATTTCTTGGGTTAAATAATGCTTGGTAAAAAATTGCAAACCAGTGTTCCGCAGATGATGAGGCTTATCAGGGCCGAGGTCATTGCCAATCTTCACAATGAAATCAATTTTGAACAGGTGCGTTTATTGAAGCTTATTTCAGAAGGCCATCATCAAAAGGTGATGTCGGAAATGATGCAGGTGACACCTGCCGCCATTTCAAAAACCATCGAATCGATGGTCACTAAAGGTTTGGTTAAACGCAAAACGGGTGAAGATCGCCGCTGCCAGATTCTCGCTTTAACGGCGTCGGGTAAAAAATTTCTTAACAAGGTCATGCAGTCCGTTGAACTTAAGCTCAATGCAAGCATCCTCAACTTATCTTCAACAGAACAAAAACAGCTCGACCAGGGTCTTTCAGTCCTTGATAAATTAACGGCCATGATGAAAGAGGTTAAAATGTTGGTTCTTTTCCTTCCTCTCCTTTTATTAGTTGAGGCAAACGCGGCAGTGATAACGTTGAAAGACGCTTTTTCAGCGGCCCGCTTAAATATGGAAACTCTCAAGCTCGCCGATGCCACGATCGAGCAACGTGAAGCACAGAAGACCCGCGCACGTGGAACACTCCTTCCTACGATTGCTGGTGTTGGTACGTATACGCGCATTGATGCTCCTGATGCTCTTGCTGGTGGAGCAAGTCCATTCCTTCTGACTCGTCAGTACTCTTATGCCCTCCGTGTGATCCAGCCACTTCTTCGTGGTGGAACACTTGCGGCCATGGACCTCACCAAAGAGAATATCCTTCTTGCCCAGTTTCAGAAAAATTCTTCTGAGCTCACACTTTATCAGCTAGTCGTGAATTCTTATTACAATCTCATTGCTTCCCGTCTTGATCAGGCAAATCTCCTGGAACTCAAACGCCTTTCTGCAGAGCGCGTCCGCGAGCTTCGTGGAAGAAGTTCTATCGGCCGCTCCCGCAGAGGGGAGTTGGTAGAAGCTGAAGCGCAACTTCTCACCAGTGATTCACAGGTTCAGCAAGGTGTGATCAATCTTGGTCAGTCCGAACAAAATTTTCAATTCTACACGAATCTGAAACCCGAAGAGCTTGCTCCGTTAATGGACCCACCTTATGTTGATGGGTCTCTCCAGAACTATCTGAATAGAGTCCGCACTCGTCCGGATATTCTTGCAAGCCAGCAGCAGATTCGTGTGGCCGAAAAACAAGTCGAAGTAGCTAAAGGTGCGCATTACCCGTCACTTGATTTTACCGGTAACTATTACTTCAAACGTACCGGGATTCTTTCGACATCTGACTGGGATGCAGGTCTCGCGATGACAATTCCGCTTTTTCAAGGCGGAACTGTGCAGGCCTCAGTTCGCGAAGCTGTTGAGGGCAAAAGAATCGCCGAACTCAATACATCTGAATCAACCCGTGCGGCCGAGCGCGACCTCGCTGTCATTTATCAGAACTATCTGCAGATTACCCAACAGCTCGTGACTCTCAAAAGTGCCAAGGAAAAAGCTGAGGAAGCTTACCAGTACAGCAGAAAAGATTATGGGAATGGACTTGTAACGAACTTACAGGTTCTTCAGAGTCTCAACCTTTATATGAATACAAAACGGACTTACGACACGCTCTCAGCACTGTCCCTGATGTCGTACCACAATCTCCAGGCGGCCACAGGAGTTCTCCCATGAGTTTATCCGATATTTCCATCCGTAGACCTGTCTTTGCGTGGATGCTCATGCTCGCCATGATTGTCTTCGGATATATTTCCATGAGAAAAATGGGAATTTCCCAGATGCCTGATGTGGATTTTCCGATCGTGAACGTCCAGGTTGTCTATGAAGGTGCAGCTCCTGAGGTGATGGAGCTCGACGTGATCGATCCGATCGAGTCGGCCGTTCTTTCCGTCGAAGGTGTGAAGTCTGTGACGTCAACCGCTCGTCTGGGCTCTGCCAACATTACCGTCGAATTTAACCTTGATAAAGATATTAACGTCGCAGTCTCTGAAATTGAATCCAAGATTCAGGGTGCCGCGAGACTTCTTCCGGATGCGATGGATCCGCCGGTGATTTCAAAAGTTAACCCTGACGATCGACCGATTATGTTCCTTGCGATTACTGCTCCGGACATGTCACCGAAAGATTTGATGTCGTACACACGGGATGTATTAAAAGATAAGTTCCAGACTGTCTCTGGTGTGGCCGATGTTTTTCTCGCCGGATACATCGATCCAAACCTGCGCGTGTGGGCCTATAACGACAAACTTAATAAATTACAGTTTACAGTCAACGATGTCATCTCTGCGATTCAGAATGAGCATCGAGAAGCACCATCAGGATTTATTCAAGACGCAAAGTTTGAGAGAAACGTCCGTACTCTCGGTGAAGCCACAACAGTCGAGGAGTTCAATAAATTACCAATGATCCGACGGGGGGGAGCTGCGAACTATGTTCCGGTATTCCTCAAAGAAGTTGTCGATGTTGAAGAGGGTATTGCGGACGTCCGTCGCATCTCACGTTCAAACGGGAAAAATGCCATTGGTCTTGGGATCAGAAAGCAGCGTGGCTCGAATACGATGGCGGTTGCCGAAGGCGTGAAGAAAAAAATGGAGCAGCTCCAGAAGGATCTCCCAAAAGGAATGGATCTATATGTGAACTTCGATACGACGAAGTTTATTGATCAATCGATTCATGAACTCGGTTTCAACATGGCCTTCTCGGCCATTCTTACGGCGATAGTATGCTGGCTTTTCCTCGGTTCATTCTCTGCCACGATCAACGTCATTCTTGCGATTCCAACATCACTTTTGGGTGCGTTCGTGATTCTCAAATACATGAACTTCACTCTCAATACGTTTACTCTTCTGGGCCTTTCACTTTCAATCGGGATTGTGGTGGATGATGCGATCATGGTCCTTGAAAATATTTTCCGGCACAAGGAAATGGGCAAAGACAAAGTGAAAGCATCTCTCGAGGGTGCCAATGAGATTTCATTTGCCGCTCTCGCTGCTACCGTTGCGATCATTGCGATCTTCCTTCCGGTTGCGATGATGGACGGGATCATTGGGAAATACTTCTTCCAGTTCGGAATTACAATTTCTGTTGCCGTAGGTCTCTCTTATATCGAGGCATTGACTTTGACTCCTATGCGTACGAGTCAGTGGATGGAAGAGAGTCATCGTGTAACAAAGCTCGGTCAATTCGTGGATAATCTTTTTGAGAAGCTCGTAAAGTTATACGAAAGTTCCCTTCGGGGGGCCCTGAATCACAGAATTATTCTCCTGACTTCCTCGATGATTTTCTTCGCAGGGACTTTCTATCTGGTAAAACTGATTCCTAAAGAGTTTGTTCCTGTTCAGGACACGAGTAACTTCATGATGCGCCTGAAGGCACCAGACGGAGCATCTCTTATTTATACTAACGATCTCACTAAAAAAGTGGAAGAGTATCTGTTGAAGAATAAGAGTGTTAAACGTCACTTCGTTGCTGTTGGTGGATACGGCGGCGGTATGGAGGCAAACTCTTCGAATTTGTTTGTGACCCTTCATGAACCATCTGAGCGACCGATAAATCCTAAAACCGGCAAGGCCTGGTATCAGCCTGATGTCATCAATGCGATCCGCGAAGATTTTAAAAATTTCGAAGGTGCGAAAGTTTTTGTACAGGACACTTCACAATCAGGTTTCTCGGCTTCCGGCCGTGGCTTTCCAGTGGAGTTCACACTCACTGGCGGTGATTTCAAGAAACTCACGGACACTGCGAAACTGATCATGGCAGATATGAAAGCTTCCGGAATCTACACCGATATCGATACAGATTATAAAGAGTCTGTAAAAGAAATCCACGTGTTCCCGGATCGCGACAAGGCGAAGGCCCGTGGAGTTTCTGTTCAGGAAATCGGAACAACGATCAACGCTCTCATCGGCGGAGTTGTTGTTGGGAAATATTCTAAGGAAGGTCATCGTAACGATATCCGGATCAAGATGGCCGATGCCTCTCATGACAAAATGGACGATCTCAAGAAGATTTATGTCCGCAACATTCAGGGCGAACTCGTGAAGCTCGTTGATGTCGTGAGAGTTGAGGAGCGTCCGGGTGTGCAAACGATTAACCGCCGTGCCCGTCAGCGTGCCGTAACTGTATTCGCCGGAGTAGCTCCGGGGAAATCACAGGGTGAGGCACTGGAAAAAGTTCGTGGAATGGTGATGAAGCATCTTCCTCAGGGGTACAGTCTGATCGAATCCGGCTCAGCTGAGACTTATAACGATGCCTTCACAAGTCTCGTGTTTGCACTCCTTATGGGAATCCTGATTGCCTATATGGTGCTGGGAACTCAGTTTAACAGCTTCATTGATCCCATCACTGTTCTCATGGCTCTGCCGTTCAGTTTCTCGGGTGCATTCCTTGCACTCTGGGCAACCGGTCAGACCCTCAACCTTTACTCGATGATCGGTCTCATTCTTCTCATGGGTATCGTGAAGAAAAACTCGATTCTTCTGGTGGATTTTACCAATCAGCGACGCCATGAAGGACTGAAAATTAAGGATGCCCTTCTGGATGCATGTCCGAAGCGTCTTCGTCCGATTCTTATGACGACTTTTGCCACTGTGGCAGGTGCTGTTCCTCTCGCATTTGCATGGGGTGCCGGTGCTGAATCACTCAAGCCTATGGCGATTGCGATCATCGGTGGATGTTTAGTGTCGACAGTTCTGACTTTGGTTGTGGTGCCTGCGCTGTATTCACTTCTGGGTCGCGAAAAAGAGCATCACAAGACTATTTAGAGTTTAAATAAGGTTTCACCCGGGTACAAAGTTCTTTGATATCCGGGTGAGCTTTTTCAAGTTTACAGATTAAGAGATTATTTTCCTTCACCCAATTCACAACTTCCTTGTCCGCCTTGATACACTCAAAATGGCGATGGAGTTCAATCACTGAACCTGATGGCGGATTGGACTTCTGCATTTTAATTTCGGGCACACGCTTATTCTCTTTCATGCAAATATTAAACGAGTGAATCTCGGCAAGATAGTAGATGGATTCAGGCATTGTATCAGCAGAATGGTCATCTTCAGCGTTAATGATCACTTCGTGCAGATCTCCTTTTTTGGAAATGGTGTATTCCATCTCCAGAGCAACTGCACTAGCACTAAGAAAAAAAAGAAGAAACCACAGGGTTTTCATTCTTCTATTTTAACCCCAAACACAGTTCTCTTTCGCATACAGCAGGCATTCAGGAGTTTAGACACGAAACCTCTGGGAGAGTGCCCACTTTCATTGCTAGAATCATTATATGAACGAATTAAGTTTTTTAGGGACATGTGCCGGGGGGTCACTCCTCAAGGTATACATTCAGCCTGGGGCGAAGGGAAATGGCATTGTGGGGATTCATGATGACCGGTTGAAAATTAAGATCAAGGGCCAACCAGTAGACGGAGAGGCCAACAAGGAATTGATCAGTTATTTAAGTAAGTGTTTCAGGATTTCGAAATCGAAAATGAGTATTTTGAGAGGGGACACATCGAGGAAAAAAGATCTTGAGATAGAAATCTCCCCGAGCGAACTCGGGGAGAAGTTACGGACTATTTTAAATACTTAACAATGCTCGTGATACGGAGAACCATTTCTCCCGGTGGAACCGGTTCGTCGCCTGCAGCACAATTTTGTGCCTGATCATCACACTTGTTCACAACTTGACAGCTGCGTGGATTCGATTTGATGCTTGGAACGTAATCTGTTTTACCCTGAATAAGAATTCCTTCTACAACACCAGTCGCCGTATCAAAAACAGCTGAACCAGAGTTACCGTGGAATGTATCAAGGTTTGTAACAAACATGGTAGACGGATTATTGTTGTTCACTTTCCCGCCGTCAGAAATCTTTGTCGGAAGACCAGACGGGTGGCCGATCACAGTCAGAGCAGTTCCATTAGGAATTTTTCCAGTCTTACGGACAGTCAAAGGAGAGCGTCCAGTAACAGCACGATTAAGACGGATGATCGCGAAGTCCTGAGACTGAGAGAGTTCAGCTTTGATAATTTCTTTACAGAGATAGATGTTTTGGATCAAAAGATTCTTAGTAGGGTCTGCTTTCGCAGAAGGCATGTTGTAATCAAATACCCATGCGAATTTCTTACAGACGTCTTCTGGAGTGCTGAAAGACTTGTAACAATGTCCTGCCGTCACGATCACATCAGGAGCAACAAGGAAGCCTGAACAAGTAGCTGCTGTGATTTGATTCGCGAAAGCCTCTGTCGGACAAATGTTCTGTGAGGTCTCGAGAGTTCTGATCGTATTAAGATCGAAAACGCCTTCACGAGCACCTTTGGAGAAGAGGGCAACAGGGATCATGGCAGCAGTCGATTTAGCGAGTCTTACAAGGGATGCGCTGCTTTGATAAACATCTAAACGATTATCTTTTCCATACACCACATCGATATCGGCGTGGGCAAGAGGAGCGGCGCTCAATAAAACAAGTAACGTGCTGATTTTTTTCATTCTGATTTTCCCCCCGGAGCATCAAATAATTGACACCCTTATTCCAAACATTCTTAAGGTTGGAAACTGATATTTTCTGACACGGGAAGTAGAAATAATGCGGTGTGAGCAAATCGGGGAGGTTTGCCTTGCGTCGTTTTCGTTAAGACCAGCTTTTTTCAGTTCTAATTACGGAAGGCAGGGGGATGGAGAAAGGGGTATCAGGTTGAGGAATTAGCTGAGGTGAAATTAGTGAGGATCGTCTTCGCTTTCAATGAGGCAAAAAAAAGCCCCTCCGAAGAGGGGCTTACGTGCTCGTAGTTTATTAAGCTTTCTTCGCCCACATATTACAATAAGCGCCTTCTTTAACGTGAACCTCTTTCGATTTCATCGCAGTCTGCATAGCAGGAAGAATACACTTACCGCCGCCTGGAGTAGCAGCGTCTGCAACGTAGTGCTTGCAAGTGCTGCAAAGTTTTTTGTTAGCAGCTTGTGGAGAAACTTCTTTGTAACCAAGTTTACCAGCAGCAACCCAAACAACAGCAGCTTCAGCAACGTTGCTCAGAAGACCAGATGCTTTACCAATGACAGTAGAGACAACAGCTGCAAGAACAGTGCTTGTTAAAAATTCGCGTCTTTTCATGTGAACCTCTTGTTAAAAAATAAACGTAGGGATTAAACCGTATTCCAGACTATTTTATCACGAACTGAAACACTTTTTGCAGCAAAAAACGTAGTAATTTCAATGTTTTGTATGACTAACGTTGGTTTGATATATCGATCAGGCGTCTTCTTTTTTCATTAGACGATGTTTTACGAGAATCTATACACTTATAGCTATGAACAAAACATCATCCAAATCTTTTACCTTTATTGATCTTTTTAGTGGTTGCGGCGGCCTGTCGTACGGGCTGGAAATGGCAGGGCACAAGTGCTTGCTCGGTGTCGATGCTAACAAAGAAGCTATCCAGAGTTTTTCTGCTAATCATCATCACTCTGCTGTATATCTTGGCGACATCAAAAAACTTTCTGAGAAAAAATTGTTTACACTTCTGAATGGTAAACGTGTCGATATGGTTGTGGGTGGACCTCCTTGCCAGGGATTTTCTACAGTAGGCAGAGGAGAAGTTGAAGACACTCGTAATCAACTCTTTAAAGAATTTGTTCGCATCGTAAAGCTCACAAAACCAAGAGTCATCTTGTTTGAAAATGTCACTGGTCTTGTGGCGAAGAAAAATGAAAATATTTTGAAAAAGATTTTCGAGCACTTTGAGAAACTCGGTTACAACATGGACGCGAGAGTCATGTCGGCCGAAGAATTTGGTGTGCCCGAGAAGAGACGCCGTACGATCATCGTCGGTGTGAGAGACGGCGAGTGGGCATTCCCTCTGCCATCCCATGGAACCCGTGTGAAAAAAACTCCGGTGACTGTGGAGAAAGCTTTTAAAAATCTTAAAGCGCCGAACGGTAAAATTTATAACCATGATGTCGCACTGGCCGCGGTTAAAAATAAAGAAGATCGCGAGCGCCTGAAGTTCATTCCTGAAGGTCGCGGGATTCGATACGAAGACGACGAGAAAGAGTTTTTGCCGAAGCGTCTTCGCTTCGATGTCGACTGGAACAAGCTGCGCGAGAGTCGTTTCCGCCAGACCCGTCTCCAGCGGCTTCCGCTGAAAGATCCGGCCCCGACAATTCTGACTTCCAGAACAAGTTACTACCATCCGGTTGAGCCGCGCTACCTTACTCCGAGAGAAGCAGCGGCCTGCCAGAGTTTTCCGAACGATTTTATCTTCCACGGATCTCAGACTGCTGTCTTCCGCCAGATCGGGAACGCTGTTCCTCCGTTACTCGCGCGGGCCTTGGGGGAAGCTGTGAAGGAGATTGTTTTCCGCAAAGGAAAAGTGAAAGCGAAAAAACTCAGCGTCGACCTGAAAAAAAACGCATTCCACTACAACGAAACGACTTTCCTCTAAGGAAAACATGAATCCTACGATCAAAAAGATTTTCAGTTACCGTATGCTCTGTCTTCTTCTTATTGGATACGCATCGGGCTTGCCACTTCTTCTGATCGGTTCAACACTTCAGGCCTGGATGACCCAGGCAGGTGTTGATCTTACTTCAATTGGTGCCGCTTCTCTGATTGGTCTTCCTTACACGGTCAAGTTTCTCTGGGCCCCGCTTCTCGACAGATTTAAACTTCCTTTTCTTGGCCGACGTAAAGGCTGGATGGTATTCTTCCAGGTCTGTCTTGTGATTGCTATTTTCTCTCTCTCAACTGTGAATCCGAAAGATAATCTTATTCAATTGTCTGTGATCGCATTTCTCATTGCGTTTTTCTCAGCTTCTCAGGATATTGCGATCGATGCTTACAGAAGAGAAATTTTGCCTGATGAAGAGCTTGGTTTTGGTAACTCTGTTTATGTCACTGGTTATCGTATTGCGATGATTGTTTCGGGAGCTTTAGCTCTTGTGATGGCAGGAACGATTCCATGGCCTGAAGTATATAAGTGGATGGCCCTTCTCATGGCGCCGGCCATTCTCTTTACAGTAATATCTCCTAAGGAGAAAACGGCTACAGCTGCTCCGAAAACGACTTTCGATGCATTCGTTGGTCCACTTAAAGAATTCTTCTCACGTCCCGGGGCATTCATCGTCATTCTTTTTATTCTTCTATATAAAGTCGGCGACCTCATGGCCTCGAACATGACGACACCTTTTATTCTGAAAATGGGATACACAACGACTGACATCGGAACAATTGCAAAAACCTTCGGGATGATAGCGACGATTGTCGGCGGTCTGGTTGGTGGTGCCTTGATGCTCAGAGTGAGCATGAAAAAATCCCTCGTGATTTTCGGTACACTTCAGGCAATGTCGACATTAGGCTTTGCCTTGCTCGTCAGTCTTCCAGTTGGTTTTGCTTCTCTTGCTTCTGTCATAGCTTTCGAGAACCTCACGGCAGGGATGGGGATGGCAGCTTATGGTGCCTACATGCTGAGCCTCACTGACCGTCGATTTACGGCCACTCAGTATGCTCTTCTTTCTTCGATCATGGGGATTACGAGAGTGATTTTGCCCGCACCCACTGGTTACATGGCAACGATCATGGGATGGGAAACATTCTTCATTGTATGTACGGTAGCTGCAATTCCGGGAATGTTGCTTTTGATTCCACTCTTCAGATTAGAAGGGGAGAAGTCCACCAAAGAGGCCGTTGCGACAGCGTAACGTCGTCTTCATTTCTTTCAACGTACTCTTCGCCGGTTCCTGATCATTGGTCTTTTCCATGGTCTTGATCATTTTACAGGCGTCAAAGTCAAAACGAATAGCATCTTTTCTGTAGGGATATTTAGCAAAAGCTCCACCGCGTACGAGGATGTCGACTAGAGGAGCGTTCATCTGAAGGATAGCATAGTAGAGAGCAGATTTTCCTTCACGGTCCACTGACTGAGCGTTGGCACCAGCATCAAGCAGGAGACGCACAAAACCAATGTTATTCATCGTCGTAGCTTTCACCACCGGAGTCATCTCGGCATCGGCCGGACCGTTCACAGGGGCCTTGTAGCTGATCAGAAGCTGGAGCATCTTGAGTGTCGTAATTTCAGTCTGAAAACCTAGAGCGATCACGATCGGGTTGATGGCCTCGTAAAGCAAAGGCATATTCGGATAGCGCGTGAGCATGATGTTGAGACTGTTGATGTCACCACTTTGAAGAACAGAACGGAATGTTCCAAGGTCCGGAGTTCCATACTCAATTTCCATGATACTGCGGATGAGCTGCTGAAGTGGCAGACTGTTGACTTCCATTGCCAGTCGATATGCATTTTTGTCGTCACTATTTGTGACCTCTACACTAGCTCCCGATTTAATCAGGAGGATGCCGAGATTCTCTGAAGTTTTTTTCTGTGTATTGGTTGCATTTGTATCAGCGAGAAATGTGATGGCGTGATGAAGAGCAGAAGAACCCTGGGCATCTTTTTTGTT
>CAMCYI010000043.1 GCA_945883845.1 Bacteriovorax stolpii
TCCGTCATCGTCTGATACGGAGGATTGATCACAAGGACATGGTCACCCACTTTTTGAGTGAGACGACGGGCGTACTGCTTATTGCTTTCAACTTCAACGTGCATGAAGTTTTTCGAGTACGCTTTTTTATCAGCAAGACAATCTTCATGGCCCGTAAGTTCGAAGGTGTCCCATTGCTTGTTTTTTGGAAGTTCTTCAGAAGCATTCTGAAGGAATGCAGTCTGGGGAATCGTGCGTAGGCTTGAGAACGGCGTTCCTCTCTGAAGGTACTTCACGACATCTCGGATCGGCTGCTCACCCATTCCATACACGAGGAGGTCAGCCCCGCTTTCTGTGAGAATGTTTGGCATAAGCCGGTCTTCCCAGAAATCATAGTGAGTGACCCTGCGAAGAGAGGCCTCAATCCCGCCGATAATAACCGGAGTATCAGGAAACAACTGCTTCAGAATTTTCGTATATGTCGTCGTGGCGTAGTCCGGGCGAAAATCCGGAGATCCACCCGGCGTGTAGGCATCATTGGAACGAAGCCGTTTCCCCGCTGTATATTTATTCACCATGGAATCCATGTTTCCGCTGGTCACACCAAAGAAGTACTTAGGTTTTCCGAATTTCTTAAAGTCACGAAGATCATCGCGCCAGTTCGGCTGGGCTATGATGGCCACTTTCAGCCCCAGAGATTCAAAAATACGCCCCATGACCGCAGCACCAAAGGCAGGGTGATCTACGTAGGCATCCCCAGTGATAAGAACCACATCGAGCTCGTCCCAGCCGCGTTTCTTAGCTTCTTTAAGGGTCGTAGGGAGCCAGGCCGTAATGGGCAGGTCATCAGGTACAAGTTTATCCATGGATTCTTCTACTCTGGGCTCCTCTTTCTGACAATGAAAGGCAGGGCCTACGAAGGCAGCAGGAAATCTTTACAGGAGATCCTTCACAAATCCAGATTTGTGGTAAGTATGCTGCACAAAATTTGATCAACTGAGGTTCTTACCATGAAAAAAATACTGGCAATTGCCATTGTTTGCCTTTCAACCACATCTTTTGCAGCTACGACTAAGCTCGCCTGCAAAGGTCTCCTGATTGCTGAAACAACAAAGAGTTTCGGAGGCGGGAAAAGAGTCATCAAGGCAGACTGGAAAATCACGACTGATGAAACTGTCCTTACGATCGGTGAAGGCGAAATCAAGCTCACTGGCCCGGTAAAAAACGGAGTCGCAGCCGTTTCGAACTCTGAGAAATCGGAAAAGTTGATTCTCTCAGACATCACTGACGAAAACGGCGAGAACTTCCTTGAAGTGAGCGGCAAGACCTTTAATAAAGGTGGCATGGTTGTAGCGAACATTTCCGGCGTTCTCGAGTGTCAAGAAAAGTAACTCCACTTCATTTTTTACAGAGTATGGGCGCCTTCCATGGATCCGGAAGATAATCGCTCCATTAAAAAAAACATCCTCATATTCTCTCTTTTTATTTCCTCAGCTTAATATTCCCGCTTTATTTCATCCGCTCCAACCAATAATGTTCCCATTCTTTTAGAGAACCAAGAAATCCTAAGTCTAATCGTTTAGACGTAAGAATCGATCTGAAAGTGAAAGATTTTCATAGGAGGATAATAGGCATTGCACGCTCTGGCGCATTGCATTATTTTGTTTCCAACAAATATTTCTACCGTAAGGACACATCATGAAACTTCTCCTTTCTGCTATAATACTCAGTTCTTCTTTCTCAAGCTTTGCTGCAAGCCGCGAGTGCGTCCTTGAAGCTAAAGCGGCAGGGGAAGCTATCTCAAAGCTTAACTTTCCACGTAAAATCACAAGCACTCGCGCCGTTCTTCTCCAGAAAGATGAAATGGTAAAAGGTGTTGTTGATTATACTTACGACATCATGCCTTCAGGGGATCCAAACCAGCCAAACTACAAAGTCGTCATCACTAAGGATTCTGGGAAATGTTATGTCTCTTCAGTTATGGCGGATGCTAACGGGTAATAAGACAAGGCCTTCTTTAGAATTTGCATGAACTTCGCTCTCTATAATAAAGGAAAATCTTCACCGCTTTTTGGCGGAGTCGCTGAAATTTACGAGATGGTCTTATTAAAGAATGATCTCCCTCCAGAGGGGCGAGTTTTCATACTCGGCAGAAATTAAGTACAAATAGATTCAATGTGTTGGGCGTCCAAGACTGTTGCTTTTTTAGACAGTTTCCTATTTGCCCAAGGTAATTTTAGCAATCGCTCCCTACCTGCTGTTTTGCTCACTTATAATTAGCGAGTATTGAGCATAAAGGGAAATTTATGAAATTTTTATATCTGACCTTCATTTTAGCAACCTCTGCATTTGGACAATCTCGCTCTGGACACGTGGGTGCTAGTTTTGCGAATGAAGCTTTTGGTCTGAGGCCAAGAAGTTCTTATAATGATGAGCCGCCCACAGAGTACGCAGGCCAAAGAAATTCAAATCAATCAGACTATATTTCAAATAATGGTCGGAATTATGATCAAGCCCGTCAGCCGGAAAGAGACTCATATGAGAGTTATTCTCGTTCAAATAGAGAAGCAAGGCCTGAACCTCGTTCCCACGAAGAGAGACCGAGACAGCGAGGTGGAAATGAAAGATCTGGAGAAGGTTATGCTGAAGCCTCATTGGCCAGTGCTGTGAGCATTATGAATAGAGTTGAACTTGGTGGGAATGATCAAAGAGTCTTAGAGCGAATGCGCTCAAAAGCAGCGAATTTAGAGCTCCATGTGGGGGATACAAAAGTTTGTGGAGACATGGCGGCCTACAAAGTAGACGGCAAGATTTATATTTGCTCTGCATTTTATGGAAATCCGACCATTGAAATTGGCCAGTATATGATCCTGCACGAGATGGTACATCTTAATGGAATCAGTGATGAATGTGAGGCTGATAGATTTGCCGGAAAAATTCTTGCTGCAGCTGGTGAACCTGTCATGAGCTTTTATGGATGCAGAATGAATTGATCGATCAAAGTATCTCATTGGCCTAGCCGTTTTTAGTAAAGAGAAAAAATTGCAACGTTATCGGGCCCCCCCTTTTTAGAAGTCGGGTGAGGGCAAGATTCATCTCAGTTTCGAGCTTCTTGAACTCGTCTGGAATGTTTCTGGAGAAGGAAGATAAGCGCTCCCTGGTTGCTTCCATAATATTCAGGTCTCTCTCCTGTTCGGCTAATATCTCATAAACAATTTTATGAATTCAACACTAGAGCTTTTGTCTTTTCCAGACTTTGTCCATCGTCTGGCCGGGTGTTCTTCTGGGGATTGGGTTAAAGCTTGTGAATCGAAAATAAATGTCGTTGAAAAACTGCTTTAAATACAAAACTCAAAAGGACCTCCTGAGTTCAAGATGCGGTTCTAGTGATACTTCTGTAAAACGTCTATGACTTCAGAATCTTCCACTTGCTTAAATTCCCGATACCACATGCCTACGCTTTGAAGATTTTCCAGAGATCTCAGGCATATGATCTGATCGAAGTTATTTTTTAGTTCTGGACTAATTTCTGTTGGACCTACAGGGACAGCCAGAATTAATTTGGCAGGGTTCAGAGATCGTAGATAGCTCCCGGCGGCTTCAGCCGTCACTCCGGTAGCAAGCCCATCATCTACAACGACAATCGTTTTCCCTGAGACATCTGCCAGAGGTTTTCCTCCTCTATATAATTCGATTCTTCTACGCAATTCGCCTTTTTCCTCCATGATCATAAATTCTTTCTGATCATCTTCCAGATTAAAATAGTTAAGATACTCTTTTTTAAATTGAGGTTTCTCATCCTCAGACAAAGATCCAATACCAAACTCAGGATGTCCTGGAGCTGCAATCTTTCTGGAGATGACAACGTCCATGGGTGCATGAAGAATTTTAGCAACCTCATCTCCCACAACAACTCCGCCTCTAGGGAGCGCCAGGATGAGTGGTCTCTTTAGCTGCAGCGTTGCTAAACTTTGACCCAGTTGCCTTCCGGCATCTATACGATTCTCAAAAAAAAAGTTCATAATAAACCTTCCAAATATTTTTCTTTGGGTAAAAGATGATCCAGCCAATCACAAGTCTTATGAATCACTTCATCAAGAGTACCGGGCTCTTCAAAGAGATGAGTCGCGCTATCAATCAAAACGAGTTCAGACTGTTTTAACAGCCGCTGAGCTTGTTGATTGAAAGAGATAACTTGATAGTCAAGACTTCCCACTAAGAGAAGTACCGGGATGCTTACAAGTCGAAGATTTTCCTCTCCTGCCAGATCAGGCCTTCCTCCCCGGCTTACAACCGCAATTAAAGGAATTTTTCTATACGGCAAGGTCGCAGCAACAAGAGCTGCTGCAGCACCTGTGCTCGCTCCGAAATAGATGATGGGTTCCTGGTGATAGTCTGAATATCGCTGAAGCCATCCCGTCACTTCCGATAACCTAAGAGACAACAGAGGAATGTTAAAACGATTTGTGTAGACTTCGTCTTCTTCCTCAGTAAGAAGGTCGAAAAGTAGAGTTGCGTAACCTTGGATGTTTAATTTTTTGGCCACCATATTATTTCTTGGACTCAGGTGCGAACTACCACTGCCATGAACAAAAATGATCCATGCTCTTGGATGATCAAGAGAGGACAAATGGCCCTTCAAAGTCGCGTGTGGAAGCGGAATACTAATTTCACTTTGCATGTATTGTCCTTTCTGATTAAAAAAAGCCTACTCTCAATCTGAAAGATTATGAGCTCTTCGATAGTTCAATCTCAATGGCGGATATCAACTGTATACCTAAATCCTGGCATAATTTATTTGAGTCAAATGAGATTGAAATACTTTTGCGAATTTTGAAACTAGGTGTTCATGACATAAAACAGGTCGGGAGTTGGCTATAATCAGATTCAAATCGCTTTATTAATCTCACACTATTGTTGGAGAAATTTAACATCTAACAGGAGAATTTTTATGTCATTACTCGGAAATCAATCACTCACGACCAGAAGTCAGAATCCCTTCTCTCTTTGGAAAAAAGATATGAATCAATTGATGCGAAAATTCGATGATGACTTTGGAACATTGAATATCGACACGAGTGATTTTATGCCAAATGTAGAGATTAAAGAGAAAGCTAAATCCTACATCGTTTGTGCTGAAGTTCCTGGCATGAAAGAAAGTGATATCAATGTCACACTCAGTGGCAACAATCTCATTCTGGAAGGAGAAAGAAAGTCTGAGAGCAAGGAAGAAAAAGAGGGCTACTTTTCTTCAGAATTCAGTTACGGCAGTTTTTATCGCTCTATCCCTTTGGAAGAAGAGGTCAACGCTGACTCAGTAAAAGCTACTTACAAAGATGGAATCTTAACTATTGAGATGGATAAAGTGAAACCAAGCAATCATAAAACTAAAAAAATTCCAGTTCTTAAATCTTGAATAACGGCAGGAAGAGGTTTTTCTAAATCTCTTCCTGCTATTTAAAAATCGATGAGGTTTCAAATGAGGGACTATCAGCAGGAAATCATCAATAAAGCGATTCCATTAAAGCGAGAGAGATCAATCCAGCCTTTAATTAATTCCCTTAAAGATAAAAAAATTGTCATGATTGGTGAAGCAAGCCATGGAACTCAGGAATATTACGAGTGGAGACAAATCATTTCACAGGAATTGATAACCCAACATGGTTTTAATTTTATTTCAGTTGAAGGTGATTGGCCCGCTTGCCAACGAATTAACCAATTCGTAAATGGACAAGAACGTGGAGACAGCCATAAGGTTTTATCGACTTTCGATCGATGGCCTACGTGGATGTGGGCGAATCAAGAATTAGAGTGGTTTACAGAATGGCTTAGAAATTGGAATGAAAAAGCTGAATCGAAAGTTTCGTTTTATGGATTAGACATCTACTCTTTTTATGAATCCGTGGACCAGGTCATATCTGCACTTCAATCAATAGATCCTGATCTGGCCAGATTGGCAGAACAGAAATATGCCTGCCTGGAGCCTTACCGCCACGACGAGAAGTTATATGCCAAATCTCTTTTTAAATCGCCTGAAGGTTGCAAAAAACAAGTTTTAGATATTTTGCAAGAAACCCTAAAAAAGAAGATTGGCGTCGGTAAACAAGACGAAAAGTGGCTCAATGTTAAACAAAATGCCCAAATTGTTGCCAATGCAGAAAATTATTACCGAGCAATGGTGTTTGGTGAAGAAGATTCCTGGAACGTCAGAGATGAGCACATGATGTCAACTCTGGAAATGTTACTCCAACATCACGGAGCGGATTCCAAAGCGATTGTCTGGGCACACAATACCCATGTGGGAGATTATCGAGCAACCGATATGGTTACAAATGGTCAGCTGAACATTGGGGGACTGGCACGAGAGATATTCGGTCCGGAAAATGTAGGCCTCGTCGGTTTTGGTTCATATGAAGGTTCAGTGACAGCTTCTTATAAGTGGAATGGCCCGATCGTAAAATACGATATCCCCGAGGCCAGACCTGGTAGCGTTGAGGAAGCTTGCCATCAGGTTGTCAGAAATGTCGGTAACCCTGATTTCTATTTCATCTTCGATCCACTAGACCACGGATCACCTCTGAATCAGGTCATGGGTCATCGGGCAATCGGTGTTGTCTATGATCCGGATATTGAACATCGTGGGAACTACGTACCTACGTCATTATCCAATCGTTATGATGCATTTATTTACATCGACCGATCAAACTCACTAACTCCTATTCAGGCGCAGTTTGATAAAAATAAATTCCCTGAAACTTATCCATTCGGAAACAGGATGTGAGTTTAAGCCTCATCAGTTAACTGCGAACAATTTAAATTTTTCAAGGGAGTGGGACTGAAATAAACGGGTAAAATGATCCTGGTCCATTCAATCACGCCTCTAGTCAAAGCAGGCCGCAGCTATCATACATTAGCGAGAAAGCTGATACTCATCATGATGACCTTGTCAGAATCCTGCTAAATTGAAGAGATGAGTTTAACCAAAGTTGAAGAAAATATTGTCAGTAGCTCGAATAATTGGGGAACCAATCCCGGCGACGATAAAGAAAAAGTCTTTCTTGAAGGGCCTCATTCCCGGACATTTGAATTTCTCAACGCCTTTCGGGTCTTCTTTGAAATGATTCATGGATTCAGACGGCTTCACTTCGTTGGTCCCTGTGTGACCATTTTCGGTTCGGCTCGATTTACCCGAAACCACCCCTACTATGAACTCAGCAGAAGTATGGGCCAGCAGCTGGCGAGACGGGGTTTTGTTGTTATGACAGGTGGCGGACCCGGACTTATGGAGGCCGCTAACTTAGGGGCCCATGAAGCTGGAGGAAAATCTGTCGGGTGCAATATCACTCTGACTAAGGAACAGAAGCCCAATCCGTATCTGGATGTATGGCTGGAGTTCAGATACTTCATGGTCCGCAAGTTCATGCTCGCAAAATATTCTTATGGCTTCATCGCGATGCCAGGTGGCTTTGGAACCCTCGACGAAGTCTTCGAAGTCCTCGTGTTAATTCAGACGAAGAAAATGGACAATTTTCCGGTTGTCCTTATGGGTAAGGACTTCTGGCAGCCGCTCAAAGAGCTTCTGGAAAAGCGCCTTCTTCAATCCGGAACGGTTGATCAGGAAGATGTTAGCACACTTTTTTTTACAGACTCACCCGTCGAAGCCGCTGACTTCATCCTTGATATCGCCAAGAAAAAATTCAATGTGACTGAAAAGAAGAAACCCAGACCAATTAAGTTATTTGGAGAATGGTCGCACAATTCAAAGGAGTAGATCATGCAAAGTCTTAAGCAATTAGGTAGTCCGAATTTATACACTATTCACGATACATCGACGATGCTGGAAGCTTGCCGGAAGATGAAACAAATTAACATCCGTCACTTAGTCATTCTGGATGTGACCGGTAAACTGACCGGTATCCTTAGTGAAAGGGATGTCCAAAGGGCCATGCATCAACTGAAGGTCAGTGAGTTTGATCAGATTCAAAGCATTTCGCCTGAAGCAAAGGTAGCGGATTATATGACATGGCCCGTATGTACGATCTTTTCAACATCAACAGTTGAAACCGCTGCACGGCAAATGCTGGAACATAAGATTTCTTCTCTCGTCGTAGTATCTCAGGACGGTTCACCGGAAGGCATTGTGACAACAGATGACATCTTGAAATGTTTTCTAACTGATAAGTCAGGTTTCATTCCGAAGAAGACTCTGGGACGAAAGATAATGTCGCTAGTCGGTAAGTGTGACTGAATAAGCTCTACTTCCTCCGAAATAGTTTATTGGGATTTGGAATTTCTTCCTGTCGTTGCGGGTTCGGCAAGTCATCCTGATTTATCTTAGAGCAGCTCAGGAGCGGCATAAACAAGATCACTATCCATAAAAGATTTTTCATAGATCATTCCTCTGTTTAAATAGCGGTTTAATGCAGATTATAGTTCGCATACCCCAGGTAAATGAAACCGTACAAGGCGAGAACGACCATTCCCAAAATGAAAACAACCAGCAGGAAGACGTTAAGCTTGCGGCTGACTTCCTTGTGCCCGCTCAAACCGGCCCATAATGAGATGGCCGCGGCCACAAAAAGAAAGACAGCCTGGAGAGGTTGCAACCTGACACCGAAAGGATTTTTAGGAAAGAAGAACAGCGCCAGTATACCGAGCAAGGCAATGCTGACGATATAGTTCAGTACATGCCAGTAGTTTCTCGTCTGATCACTCCCCTGCAACTGGCCGGTTTGTTTTTGAAACACTCTCATAAAGACCTCCTTTAAAGCAGCTAATTCTCAATCAGTCTGGCTGTTGACTCATTGATGTGGAGCTTAACCTTAGGGGTAAGATAATTGTTCCACCATGCCCACATATCGTTCTCCTTGTATTCGTTACGTTGAAATCAGAAGGAGATTTCCGTCGAAAGAGTCCAGCAATCTTCGCGCGATGGAACCGATGAAGAATTTCTCCACAGTACCTCTTTTGTGCTTACTTAAAACACCAAGATCAATCTTCTCACGCGCCATGACCGCTGAGAGATCATCCGCAAGGTTTTTACTTTCACTGAAATGAACCTTAATCACCGCTGACAAGTGTGAGTCCAGTTTTTCAAGGATCAGATCACGGGTCCTGGCCAGGAGTTGAATCTTTTCTGCTGCTGACAATGAGAATCCCGGAACCCAGAAGTCGGGGGACATGTTCGGTAACATGGCGATGAATTCAGGCTGGGCCGAGAGCAGGAAGGACAATTCTTCACACGCCTCGAAAATCTTTTCATTGGGATCGACCGGATCAATGAGGCCCGCAAGTTTTTTTACTTGAAAATGTTTTTTAATTACGACGAGTGGAACCTTGGAAGAAGCAATCATTTTCGAAGTCAGGCTTCCCATCTGGAAAAGGTGACTTCCACTTCCCTGGTAACCCATCACAAGGAGATCAACACCCTGCCGGCTAATCGCTTCAGTCAGAACTTTGAAGCTAGAACCAAACAAGACCTCGTGAGTACATTCAGCCTCGCAGGTTCGGACCTGTTTGTGGAGCATAGAAGCCATTCCGGAGATCAGAAGATCCTGAAGTTCTGGAGACATATATTTTTCTCTGAACTCGTGACTCATCCAATCCATTTCTGCCGGGTACCTGGTGATGTGGATAACATGTAATCTTCCGTTCAGTTTCTGTCGAAGAACTTCACCGGCCTTGATGGCCATGTCCGAAGATGAAGAGAAATCAGAAGCAACTAGGATCAAAGGTTTGCTGAACATATTTTCCCTCCAGAAAGTAGATGTCTCAATTCTAGTGAAATCGGTTTCAGCTGAATATGACCTGAATCATCACCTCATTCAGCACCGCGATGGCTTATTCTCACATCCACGAGATAGATTTCTCTTTGGGCCATGGAAGCGAAATGAGGATCGTGAGTTACCAAACAAATAGTGGTATGTAATTCCTGATTAACTTGTTTAAGGATGGATAGGACAGGAGATTAGATTGGTCTTGAAAAGAGAAGAATCCTAAGACCTACTCGGCCACTTCAAGCCATATTTCGTTTCTGCGTAAAAACCAAATTTGAAAGGGAGAATTATACCTGGCAAACTCAGGCACACCTTTTGTCTGAACGGCATTTTTCTTTAACGCCTTTTGAAACTCTTCTAGCTTCTCCAGGTATCGCGACTCAGACCAAAAGCCAGAATAGGTAAAAACCGCAACAGTGCGAGTTGGCATTTGTCGGAGTTCAACTCGAGCGTCATTAGGAATGGGTAGAGTTTCAAGTGTGTATTCTTTGGGCATCGTAAATTGAACCAAAAATCCATTTGCAGACTTACTTAAGGATACAGGAGCCGTCATGGCAATTTTCTCGGAAATCGCCTTGGAGGCTTGATTAACCGGAGCAGTCATAGCAATTTTTGTTTTCGTTTTATTTCCGCCAAAAATATATCCGGCAAGAATTCGAAACGCCTGATTGCCGGCATCCTCAAAATCCGCGTCGACTTTAGTCTCGGCGACAATGATGGGGCCATATTTTCGGATTTCATAGCTTTCTGTTTTTGAAATAACAGAGAACGAAGGCTCTTCAATCGCCATGGCCACTCCCGAGATAAAAAAGAATATAACCAAAAATAAATTCACTCTACATCCTGTTAACGTTCTTTAGCTTTTTTCTCTGATTGCTGACATTGATCCACGTAGGAATGCTCTTTAGATGCAGATATTTTATTGCCCAGAGAATAATCTTTTAAGATTTCTGCCGCATAAACGTCCGCTGGCAGAGACTTAAGCTTCATGCATCTCTCGTCATTAGTAAATTGTACCGCGTAAGTATTGAAGCAATTGCTTAATTTATTTTTGGTACAACTTTCTTCATTTTCAATCGTTAAACTTCCGCTCCTGTCATCAACAGGATAGTCCTTTAAGATGAATGGACAGGGCGTTAGTGTTCCACGTTTAACGTCATAGGTTGGACGAGGTGGTCGATAGCCACTTCTGCAATTAAAAACCAGGGACTGCATAAAAAATAATTTCGACTGAATAATCAGTCCCCTTTATTTTTATGATGTCACCCGTTTGAAAAGACAGTTTTTCAGAAACGCCGATTTCATAATTCTTTGAAAAGGCGCAATTAATCCAGCTGATGAAAAAAAGGATAAAGGATAGTCCGAATTGGCCCTACTTCACCATAAATCAGAATCTCATGACAAGTGAGTTGAGGGCTGGACCTCGTCATTACGAAAACTTAAACAGCTCGTGGAGCACAACTAAAACTGTCCGGTTTATGCTTCTCAAGTAGGTGACAAACTCTCTCTAATAAGACCACGCGTTTCTTATTTCCAATCGAGTTTTCCCTATGAAAACCGATAAGTAAGCATGCTTTCTCAAGCACGCATACTTATCATTTTCCTTTTTCTTTCAGCATGTCTGGAAAGTAAGTTCGTCGTGCCTGAAACTTCTTCGCTTGGACTTCAATCTCCCGTTATCTCCGAAGTTAAAAACGACGAAATCTTTTCCGGAAAATGTGTCGGCAGTAACGGGCCCGTGACGATCACAGGTTCCGACCTCGCAAATTCCTACACACTCACCTGCGAGAATAAAAAATTCTCGAGTCGCATTCGTTTCGATGCACCTGACGGAAATAAAAATTTTGTCGTGAGCCAGGGTTCCGAGAGCTTTAAGTATAACTGGATCCTCGACACCGTCGCACCTGTTGACGTGCTCATCGCTGAAGACCTCGATTCAACGCCGACGAATACGTTTGCTCTCCAGAACATTCGCATCCACGGGGCAACAACTGACGTGAAGAAAACCCGTCACGTGCAAACCCTCAGTGCAGACTGTGACAACGCGATCTTCTCAAACGTGAAGAGCAAAACCCACAGAGAACGTCAGGTCATCACTCCGGTCTACAACCGCCGCCTGCGTCTCTGTGCGATCGGCAGTGACCTCGCCGGTAACTGGCAGACTGCTGCGACTGATCTCGGAACGATCACGCTCGATACGATCGGACCCACTCGCCTGGGAAGCATCACTCACGCTCGAAGCCACAACTCCACTGCACAGACGCCGGTTCTCACGTGGACGCCGACGACGGATAACCTCACAGGTGTCGCGAAGTACCAGGTGAGTGTGGGAAGTACTGCGGGTTCAACTGATCTCATGAACTGGACTGATGTCGGTGCCGTTCTTACTGCTCAACCCAACGTTGATCTCACGTCGCGCTCAGGTCTCATGGCCTATGCTCAGGTGAGAGCTGTCGATGGTGTGGGAAATATTTCTGCCATGACTTATGGCCAGGGGTGGTACGTTGGTATTCCGGTGATTGATCTTTCGATCGACGCTCCGGTTTCCATGGATTACATCAATCGCTCAAACTACACGACGTTTCAGGTTCGCGGGTACTGTTCTGAGATCGGCCGCAACGTCTCCATCACACTCGGATCTCTGGGCCCTGTGACAGCGGTTTGTTCGGCAACTCACAGTTACAGCACGATCATCAACACACTCACCCTTCCGGAAGGAAGTGTCGCTCTCAGTGTGACCCATGACAATGCGATCGCGCAGACTCGCACGATTTCTCTCACTCTCTGGAAAGACACGATCGCACCGACTGTGGCCATCACCTCTCCGGTCAACGGTTCTTCTTACGCGAACTATGAAAATCTCACGACGATCAAAGGCACGTGCTCAGAAATTGGCGGTAACGTCGAGATAACCTCCAACATCGGCTACAGTACAACTCTCACCTGCTCAGCATCTTCAACCTTCGAGTTCAAGATCTCTCTCGGTGATCTGACTGAGCCGACGATATATTTCTTTGCGACTCAGCTCGACCTCGCCGGAAACAATTCCGTTGAAGCAAGTCTCTTCTTAAAAAACGGCACGGTCATCTCCATCGTTCCTTCCACCCTTCTCCAGGCAAATGGCTACGGGCACACCACGGTCGCGCGTCCTCTGGTTTTTGGCGGCGATAAAGTCATGACTCTTATCCAGGGCACATCGGACGCGGTTAACCAGCTCGCGATCTCCAACACAGACGGATCGCAGTTTAAAATCCTTTCAGATTTGGAATCCGGCTCTGTCGCGAGCTTTGGCCAGGAGACCGTGCACCCCGGAAAATTCTTTGATTATCTTTCGGGCTACAATCTTATCTATTACACGAAGTCGATCCCTAACACAGAGGCGTTCGGCATTTATCGCGTACATCCGGATGGAACCGGAAGCCAGCTCATGATTGGTGTGTCGGGGTCGAACTCTGAATCGAACTTCGTGAAGCTCTCTCACTCACAAGATGAGTCGTATCTTTTCTTCCTCGCCGATCTCGAAACCGATGGAGTCTTCGAGCTCTACCGCTCGGACATCGAAGGAGGAAATATCCTGAAGCTCAATGGGACACTCGCGAGCGGCGGAACGGTGAAGGAATTCCACATCCTCAATAGCGGGAAGATCATCTACTTCGCCGAACAGGACACGAACGACATCCTGGATCTCTACATCGTCAACGACGACGGCACGGGAAATGTGAAGCTCAACCCGGCCTATGACCACGCCACTGCCACGAGAAAAATTGGCTCGTACACAACCAACGAAACTGAAACCCATCTTGTCTTTAGTATGGATAAACGTGTGACCGCAAAGTTCGATCTCTACAGTGTTCCTCTTGATGGCACCTACACTCCGATCCTCCTGAGCACAAGCACGGTAGGCAGAAATCTTCTGGCCCTCAACCGCTTCTCCGTCTCACCGGATGGAAGCAAAGTGGCGTTCAGCCAGCTCGAAGGACAAGGTGCCGGAGACTATCACATCTGGGTTGCTACTCTTGATGGTGTTTCGAATTACCGGATCACTCCCAACGTCGCTGCCAGCAGGGACTACACCGGAATGGAGTGGGACCCGAATTCGCTTTTTGTCTATGTCACCGGAGATGTGGGGACAACAGATAACATGTCTAACTTCGCCAACATGAGAAGTGATAAGGCCTACAACGCTGTCGGTGGAAACAACTACACTCTTCTCACCGACTACATGACTGCGGTGATCTACGAAATCGCAGCTACAATTGAGCCTGAGCGAACGCTCTCGAATAACAACAGGGCGTTCAAACTGACTTCAGACAACCAGCGCATTGTATTTAACTGTGACAACCGAAACGATGCCATCCTTAACTACGAACTCTGCTCCATCAAGATTGATGGCACGGATTACAAAACCCTCGCTCCGGTTGCAGCCCAGTCAAAAAGTGTCATCACTAATTTCCAACTCTCTCCGGACGGTAAGGAAGTGTCGTTCTTGGGTGATCTTGAGTCGGCTTCAAAACACGAATTGTATCGCTGTGACGTAGACGCCGCTTCTTGTAACAAGGTCAGCTTAAGCCCGACTTTCGGAGCCGTTGTGACGAACTTCGGCTTCACCAACGTCGACTGGGCGAAAGATCGCTTCTACTACCGCATCCGCTCGACTCCTTCGACTACTACATACGGCTACTCATCTACTCTTGATGGTGCGACTCATGATCGCCTCGGAACCATGTTTAACAACTCTGACGTTTCAAACCTGGGCTTCGATGGAAACGGCCGTTTACTCTATCTCTTAGACTCATCATCCGGGAACGACTACAACCTGTACTCGCAGAAAGCTGACGGCACGGACCGAAAGACCCTCAACCCGACACTCGGGGCCAACGGCGCAGTAGAATCCTATATCCTCACCAGCGATAAGCTCAATGTCATTTACGTTGTGACTCCTTCGAGCTCTGTCGGTTCGGAGATCCACATCAGGAAGTCTGACGGCTCAACCGCCGATCTCAATCTCACTCCAGGAAACCAGGCGCTGACCAACATCACTTCCTACGTTCTGACTCCCGATGAGCAGCATCTCATCTTCCTCGCCGACAGGGTCACCGATGGTGTGAACGAAGTTTTCTCCGTCGAACTCGATGGATCAAACCTCACAAGACTCAACGCCGCTCTCCCCGGCTTCGCAGCGATCACTGCCTATAAAATTTCGCCGGACTCAGACACTGTGGCGATCCTCGCGGATTACGCCCTCGATGCTAAGACCGAATGGTACATCTCGCGCATTAGTGCTCCGTCCATGATCGACATCACGCCAACTTCGAATGAAGCGTTGAACTTCCTGCGCGCAAATAACATTGCCGTCTTTTCTTCAGATGACCGATTCTGCTACATGGGGACGATGATCTCAAATGCCATCAACGCCACCTACTGCATTGACAGTGACGCCACTGACTTCATCTCGGTCACTCCGGGTGCCGCCGCTTCGAAAGCTACGGACACTTACATCATGGCGTCCCCCGATGGAACGCAAGTATTTTTGCGCGGCGACCTCATCACGGACAACGTCTTCGGAGTCTTCGCGGCGAACGTCGATGGATCAGGAGTCACTGAGCTCTCTGGGGCCGCAGCCAACGCCGCCCGGAAGGTCAGCGGAAAAGTTCCTCTCCTCTCAACTACTACGCCGCCGAAGCTCATTTTCATCGGAGATTTAAATGTATCCGGAGTGGATGAAGTTTTCTCCGTGAACTTCGATGGAACTGATCTGACCCAGCTGAATGAAACTTTCGGCGTGAACGATGACATCATTGAAACGATGCTGTTCCAGAATAAGCTCGTCTACAAAGCTGACGTCGGCGTTCTCAACAACCGCGTTTACTCGGTGAACGTCGACGGGACAAACCTCACGAGCCTTACCCCTTTTGTCAACAACTACACCCTGGTCTTTGGCTCTCTCTATAGCGCCGGAAATGATTATCTTGGAATCGTGGCGAATGGAACGAAGAAGGCGGTGAAAGACTGCTACGTCGTGAAGGTTGATGGCACCGACTTGAAGAAGGTCACTCCGAACCTTGCCGTGAACTCCATCGGCTGCGGCGGTACCTACATTCAAACGATCAATGGCACTGAGTACTCACTCTCACTGGTCGACATTGATAGCTTCGGAGTCATGAATTATTATGTCCGTCCTTTGGATGAAAATTGATTTCGTGTTAAACTTATCTTTATGTTTCTTCTTCTTCTCTTCTTTCCTTTGATCGCGTTCAGTGCTCCTGAATGGAAAGCCGAACTCTCCCTCGGTCCTCAGACCTATGCTCATCAACAGACAGGCAAAGGAATCGAGTTCAGCGAGAAGACGGGTTCCCTCAAAAGTTTCGGCTTCAACGTCACTAAAAAAGTTTATCAATTCCGTTTCATTCTGGATTACAACCACACACTCCTGACCATTGACCGGGACGACAAGAGCCAGAACATCACAGTCCGCCAGCTCGTTGTGGGTGGGTACTACAGGAGATTTTTCTTCGGCGTGGAAAACACCTGGAACCCCTACTTCTTTGACAACGGAAAAAGCTCTGCAGAGCTCCTCACGGGCCAGTGGCTGACCGTGGGTTACCGCATGCCGGTGATCGATGCGCAGACGAGAATTTTCACTGACGTCATGAAGCTCGTTGCACATTCCGGTTCATCTGATCTTGTGAAAGATCTCGGTGGTTATGGTGCCCTTGCCGGCATCGAGCACTGGCAGAGATTCAGCGGATCAGACCAAACGCAGGCGCACTGGATCTGGCGGATCAAGGCCTATTATCTCTATCGAAAGTTCGACATCAACAGCTCGACCTCGGGGGCGGAGAATCTGGTAACCGGTCAAGGGGTTCTCAGTCTCAATTTAGGAAGGCTCTTCTAACTAGCGCGAACGTTTTTTCCGAAGTGTGAGCAAAATCTTTTTCTCTGCAGGCGCGAGTTTTTCGGTCGCTGCTGTCCAACCTGCCGGTGCAGTCCTGCAGGGACTCTTCTGTACCTTATGCCTTCGGAGAACTAGATTTTTTATCTTAAATAATTCTTCCTTGCCTGCCTAATCATTGCCACCGAAATTTGGCGGCTCCCAAATCTCTGATACCACTAAAGTTGCCACTCTTCGTTTTTGCCATCAATCATTGTCTCTGTGAGAGATTTTCTTTCTTTGATTCGCCAGAAATCAAATCGTGAAATTCATTTAACCCGTGGTCATTCGAGGCGAATTCAATTAAATCTCCGCCGTAAAATTTCCTACCTGTATATTAATAGAAATCCTAGTCGGTTTTAAAAACATGAGGTTTTTATGTTCCATTCACTGAAGATCATCATCGCACTCGTCTTTATCTCGGCTTGCAATAATAGCGAATTCTATGAAAGACCGAAGCCTGCGTCTCTTGAGTTTGGCCAAGTTCAAAACTCATCATCATCATCATTCCTCTCTACATTTTCTACCAACGCTGAGCCAGCATGGGTGAAAATGGATGCGTTCGATATGGGTAGACAGCCCATGGGTACGGTTTCCCTGTTTGAGTTTGGATTCCGGAACGTAGGAAATCTTCCCGCCGACATAAAAGAGATCCGCCTTCGTGGTGAAAATATAGATTCATTTTTTCTAAAACATAATTGTCGACGCACTTTGAAGAACATGGAAATCTGCCCAGTTCAGATTTCCTATAATCCTGCGACGATCGGAAAGATGCCTTCGAAGATGGTTGTGACTTACGATAATGGTTCTACGGGGATCGTTGAGCGGATCCTTCCTATCTCTGCAGCGGCCAACAACCTCGCGTTCCTAAAATTTGAATCGAACATCGCTGATCTTCAGACGAGCACAGTTGGCCAGACAAAAAGTGCTTTTCTGAAAGTCCTTTATAACGGAACCAACGTTGTGGTCGCAGAGCACCCAATCCTTCCGGCTCGCGGTGTGATCATGGCCGATCCCTCTGATTCATCGATCACAATTGATCGTGGTCCAGAAACCACCTGCGGAGAAGTGATCAACACTGACTGTGTGATCAAGGTGAACTTCACACCGACTGCTGAGGGTCTCAAAACTGGAAATATTGGCCTCACGTACTTTAACGGCGCAGAGGTTCTAAAGATTGAAGCTGCAGCTTCCGGAACCGGGATACTCGCGATCCGACTCGCTCAACTTTCAGCGGCTAACCTGAGCTTCGGTAACTCTATTGTGAACCCTGCAACTCCTGCGGGACTCAGCGTCCCCGTGAACTTCACTGGTTCAGTGGCCGCTGAAAATGTCGTGATCACAGCTCCAGCAACTTCTTCTTATGCCATCAGCACTGATCCGATGAAAACGACCTGTACTGGAACGATTTCCGGGAACTGTTCCCTGTTTGTAACGTTTTCACCTTCAAGGGCCGGGACTCATAACGACTCGATCAAGATCAACTATAAGAGTCAAGGAGTCTCGATGCCACAAGTGTCGATTTCACTGTTGGGATCCGGAGTAGGTTCGGCTCAGCTGAAATCAGATGTGGCAAATCTTAATTTCGGCTCACTACCGGCGCACAAAGGTGCTATTAAATACTTTAACCTCACCAACATCGGTGCGGTAGCCGTTTCTGCTCTTTCCAGTATCACTGTTTCGGATCCGACAAGTTTCACCGCAGTGTTTGAAAGCTGTGCGAACTTAGTAAGTGGTGGTGCCTGCAGAATTAAAGTGAACTTCAATGGAGCGTCGAGTGCCCTTTACTCAAGTGATATCTCATTCACATACTTTGACGGCCGCTCTGTTGTACCAATGGCCCTGACCGCTTCAGGTTCGGGAACGTCACCACTCGTTATGGAAGGCGCGCGCACAATTGATTTCGGAAACGTCATGATTGGCGGCCCGGTGTTGCCGAACCCGATCAACGTTAACCTTGGCATCTACGGAACGACTCTACTTTCTGATCCCTCTCAGTTAATCATCTCAACACTGGCCCTCGCAAATCCATTTTCATTTGTTGCTGCTTCCACCCCTGGTACGACCTCCAACTGCCGGGCACCCTTAAACCCAAACAGCTCCAACAGCTGTGCCTTTGGAGTGGGCCTTGTGGCCAACACAGGTTTTGCTGCTGATGTGCCAGTGATAGAATCATTCAGCATCGGCTACACCGGTGACGGTGCTAACGGATCAGGGGTCCTCAATTTCACAGCGAAGATGACACCGCGGATTCCTCCAAGTCTTACGTTTCTGACGGCGGCACCGTTTAAAAAAGTGTCCGTTGGTCATTCAGCTTCAGTGACCTTCACGGTGAAAAATAACTCGCCGTACTTTGCGACAAGTTTCAAGACGATCTCCACTTCCGGAAGCTCGGCCTTCACAGTCAGCTCTAACGGCTGCTCAGGTGGCCTCGTAGCGAATGGGACCTGTAACATCGTTGTGACTTTCCGTCCGACAGAAGCTGGAATAGCTGCAGGGTTTATCTCTTACACTTACAATGACCAGATTCAAAACCAGATCATCGCTGAGGGTATGACTGCGGAGGGCTCAGATGATGTTACACTCCTTGCCAGCGGAACCACTGTCGACTTTGGATCAGTGTTCGTGGGCGACGTGATCGCGGAGAAATCTGTGAACATCAAGTACTACGGAAAAAATACCTGGACGAACTTCTCAGATGTCGCCGCTCCATTCTCTATCGATGCAAGTGACTGTGGCGAAGCACGGGACTGTGTACTGAAGATCAAATACACTCCGACAGCTGCTGGGTCTTCCAGCAGAAACGTAAAGCTCACGTACTCGCCGGGACTGCCTGTTCTATCAGAGCTCAACTTTAACTTCAGGGGTGTAGCACAGATGCGAACGGCATCACTTGCGTTGAGTCCGACGAACTTTCCGAAAACTCTGAAAGGCGAAAGCTTCGTTCAGACGCTGACTCTGAAAAACAATGGAAGCCTGCTCGCGAGTGACATCAGCGTCGCTGCTCTAACAGGTGCGTTTAGTATCGTGAGTGATCTAACGGCTTCAAACTGCGCTGTGAAAACTGCTCTCGATCAAGGTGAGTCTTGTACCATCAAAGTAAAATTTTCTCCGACCTCCGTTGAAGCTTCTACCGCTTCAATGGATGTGAACTACACCAACGGTGCCACGGCCCTCATGATGGCGAATACCCTGACAGGCCAGGGAACTCAGCGCCTCCAAGTGTTTGCAGGTGCCTTCCAGACGTGCATGATCAACGAACTCGGAAAGGCAATCTGCTGGGGTCGCTACCTTCCTGTGCAAAAACCACAATCGGTGACTCCGATAAACTTCGGGGTAGGGATTGAAGTAAAAAAACTCACTCTTGGTGACAAGCATACTTGTGCTCTTCTCACAACAGCATCAAGTGAAGGAAAAGTATCATGCTGGAGTAACATCGCTTCACCGGCCATCGTTGATCTCGCCGGTGACATCGCGGTGGATATCTCTGCAGGCTTCGAACATACCTGTGCTCTTCTCAAAACCGGCCAGGTCAAATGCTGGGGCCAGAACTCAAGCGGCCAGCTCGGGACAGGTCTCAACGACTTCGGCATGAAGGCTATCGCAGTTTCCGCTGGTGCCGGTCATACCTGTGTCCTGCTTGAAAACGATTCCATGAAATGCTGGGGGGATAACTTCTACGGACAGCTAGGCCAGGGCCTCGATGCGGAACAAATACCGATGCCTTCAGAAACTATCGACCTTGGGTCGAACTTCACACCTGCTTCAATCTCAGCTTCCAGTGGTGCCTTCACATGTGCCACATCCACCGACGGTAAAGTTAAATGTTTCGGTAAGACAGTGGCCAATGAAACCACGACTCCGTTCTTCGGAGTACTTGGCAGCTGTTGGTCCCGGACTGCACGTAATGCAACCGCCACTCAATGCCCTTCTGATTTAAGAAATGCAGCAATGTCGATCGGGTATTTTGCCAATGACATGGGTGACAATCTCGCCAAGGTTAATCTTGGTTCCGGAGTTGTGGAAGAACTTTCTGTCGGGACCTCATTCAGCTGTGCGGTTCTTGCGGATAAATCCGTTAAGTGCTGGGGATTGAACTTAAGTGGACAGCTCGGGATCGGTTCGCAGTTAAATATGGGTGCTCGGGTTTCAGAGATGGGTGATAACCTCATCCCTGTAAAACTTGAACAACCAGTAGTTCAGGTAGCGACAGGATACGAACACGCGTGTGCGGTTCTCGAAGATAACACTCTTAAGTGCTGGGGGACCGGATTGAACAATGCGACCGGTTTGAACGCTCATGGGATCATTGCGAACACAGGGACGAATGCAGGTAACACCCCTTCAGCGTTGCCGGTTATCTATAGCGGGAAATAAGATTATTGGTTGGTTGCTTTCATGACGTTGTAGAGGTCCGCTGGCAGGTTT
>CAMCYI010000044.1 GCA_945883845.1 Bacteriovorax stolpii
AATTTCAAAGGGAATATTTCATGCGCTTTTTACCTCTTCTGATAGTCCTAGTGCCTCTTCATACTGCTCTGGCAAGCACCACTACTCTCATGAATTCTCGAATTAACTTCGACCAAGATTTCATTTCATCAGATGCCAATGCCCGGGCCATGCTCACTCATGATGGGTCCACCCGCGGATTAGATAAAACGACTGGGGCGTTTAGCGGTAATTCTCCAGCAAAAATAGCTGAACGAGGTTTAACCATCGAAGCGCAAAGACAGAGTTGGGATATTGTTTCGAAAGCTGTGGTTGAACAAAACTTGAGTGATGCAAAACTCGGACTTTTGGCCATACAGTGGGGGCTGAGCCCGGCGATTGCAGGAAGTGATGGATCATTTCCTAATCAAAATAAAGAAGTCACTCCGACGATGTATTCCATTCATAACAAAAGTGTTTTCTTATTGGCCGCTGCCAGGTCACTACAACTTCTCAAACACGCCGTATTCCCAAGTGCTTCAGTGGTGGAAAAGCAGGCCTTCAGATCGCAGGTGAATGCAGCGATTCTGGCCCTCAGTAAATCGGCCCGCTGGATGGCCTCTTCACAAAATACTCAGGATTTTTTTCTAAACGCAATGGCCCTTGGAAAGCAAACGAACCAGCTTTTCTTTATTGCTACGATGTTGCAGATATCCGGAGTTTTAACTGCTGACAAATTACTTCTCGCTCAGGCAAAAGTCAGGATTGATCAAACGCTCACTCTACTTACTGAAAGTGGTATCTTCCCAGAAGGCTCCGGAAACCCTAACGGCTACATTTTTGACTCCGGTTATCAGACCGTCAGTTTGGAGCTCTTTGCAAAATACATTTCTACTCTACAAGCTTCTCCAGATAAGGATCTTTTGATTGCTAAACTTCAACTCGCGACTGGTCGCTTTCTTCAAACGGTAAGGGCGAACGGTACCATCAACACATCAAAAAATAGCAGGACTGAAGCCTGTGGTGACATTGTTCCAGGATATGAAATAGCCAAAGGAACCGGAATTGATAGATTTCCTTTTCGCATACGATATCTTGGGAAGTTTTTAGGTCAAAGTGATGATTACAATATTATCGCTGATAGCATCATGCTGGCCGGAGTTAGCTATGACCATATTGGATGCCACTGAAATGGAGACGAATAGACCTAACTAAAAATGAATATTTTGGCTGATTCTATGTGGGAGTAGTGCATCGCTTTGGTCTTAAGCGATTCAAGTTGTAAAAGATAATTCAACTCTTCGTTGAAACAATTGGGCTTACGAACTCGCCTTACTCTCGTTATAGAGATCCACACTTTTTGGCGGAGTCGGCTAAAATTTACGAGTTGGTCTTTTTTAAAAGGGTACCGCCGATGTGGCATTTTTAATTCTTTCGCCGAAAACGGGATACCAGGCGCTCTTGCCCCACTGGCGTTTTTTTTTAAACAGGGAGCAAGAAGATAGCGACAAGACAGTGGGGAGGGTCAAATAGTTCATAGGTTATCTTTGGAGTGATGAAAGTAAAGGTAGACTGCTGGAAAAAGAATAAGAGTCAGGACAGTGGAAAAAAGAATACCGCCAATCACCACAGTGGCCAGTGGCTTTTGAACCTCAGACCCCAATCCAGTATTGATCGCCATCGGGATAAAGCCGATCGAAGCCACTAAGGCCGTCATGATCACGGGTCTAAAACGCGACAAAGTTCCCTCAAGAACGAGTTCTCGGAGAGACTTATTAGGGCCAGACTGTTTGAGCTGGTTAAAGACGGTCAAAAGAACGATTCCATTGAGGAGAGCAATTCCTATGAGAGCAATGAATCCGACAGCCGCAGAAAGACTCAAATGGATGTTTCTCAAATAAAGAGCAAAGACTCCACCAAACGCTGCAAACGGAACACAGAGAAAAATAATCAGCGCATCTTTAAAAGAGGCAAACTCTCGCCAAAGGATGAATATGATCAACGCTAAGGTCAAGGGGATGATAAAAAGCAGACGTTTTTTTGCGCGCTCTAAATTATTAAACTGCCCGGCGAGAAAAAGTTCATGACCTTTTGCAACGGGATTTTTTTCGATGATAGATTTTATATCCGCCACAAAGCTCATGGTATCTCGATCCGAGATATTAAGCGAAAGAGCGGCGTATCGCTGACCCCAGTTGCGAGCAATGGTCGTCACCTGATCGACGAGAACAATATGAGCAATCTGCTCTAGAGGGATCGACCCTCCGTCAGGAAGACCTACGGGAAGATTTCGGATGTTCTCAATACTGTCTCGTCTCTCTTCGGATAAATGCATGATGATGGAGTACTTCTTCGTTCCCTGGATCCATTGCCCGATCTTTACCCCTTGCATGAAGCTCACGATCGTGTGGTTAAAATCGGCCAGAGACATGCCGAGCTTTGCGAGTTCAGAAAATTTCGGTGAGATATCGATGACCCGACTTTTTCTCAAGGCCGTGAGTGGATCCATCTCTGCTCCTTGTAGTCCGGAAACATCTTTAACTTTTTCAGCAAAACCATCAATGACACTTACCATATAGTCAAGATCAGTCCCGACGATCTTGAGCGAAACATCCGCTCTCGACCCCTCGAGCATTTCATTGAATCTCATTTCTATGGGCTGGGTCGAACTTATTTCCTGTTGAAGTTTTAACGATTCGATTTCTGATTTAATTTTTAAAAAGACTTCTTCCTTCGTTTTCACCGTCCAGAGATCACGATCTTTTTTCAGCATGATGAATGTATCGGCGAGATGCACACCCATGGGATCCGTCGCAGACTCAGGAGTTCCTAGTCGTGAAAAAACGAATTCAACTTCAGGGATGGTGGAAATCTTTTTTTCTACGGCCTCTTGGTCTTTCAGAGACTCTGACAAGGAGATCTTGGCATTTCTGGTTAAGTTCACGACGAGGTCACCTTCATCGAGCTGAGGAATAAAGTCTGATCCTAACTGAAGGAAAGTCGCGAGGCTCATCACAGCTAACACTCCCCCTAGACCCATGAGGAATTTAGGTCGATCAATGAATCTTATCAGCAAAGGATGATAAAGCTGCTTGAGCTTTTTAAAAAAGAAAGTTTCGTGCTCAACTCCCTCTGTATGTTCCGGAATTTTTACAAAGAGTGAAACAAGAACTGGCACTAAGAAGATAGTTAAAAGGAGCGACCAACCAAGCGTCATTAAAACGGTAAAGGCCATTGGTCTGAACATTTTCCCTTCAACACCTTCGAGCAAAATAATAGGAAGATAAACAAACATGATCATCATGAGTCCAAAGACCACAGGACGCATGACTTGCTTCGCTTTGATTCCGACGATTTGATCTTTGCTAAATTTCGATCTTTCCTCCGCAGATAAACCGTAAAAGCTAGCGATCAAAGTTTCCACCAATACCACGGCCCCATCCACGACAAGTCCAAAATCGATCGCCCCAAGGCTCATCAAGTTTCCGGAGATGCCAAAGAGCTGCATGCCAAAGGTGGTTCCCAGCATCGAGAGCGGAATAATAAGAGAGACGATCAAGGCCGCTCTCAAGTGGCCAAGCACCAAGAGCAAAATAAGGATCACGAGAGTGGCACCCTCAGCGAGGCTTTTAACAACCGTTTTAAGAGTAGAGTTCACAAGATAGCCACGAGAGTAAAGCTTGGTCACGATGATATCGTCAGGAACTTTTATTTTAGCAATAGTTTCTTCGACCACTAGGCTTACGGTCCTGCCATTGCCACCGCTTTTCATCAGGACCGTTCCTAAAACTGTTTCTTTTCCATTAAAGGTGGCACTTCCAAATCTTGGAGCTGCATCCACGGAGACGGTGGCGATGTCTTTTAAGAGAACAGGAGATCCGTTGTACTTTTGAGTCAGGCTAATCGATTCGACGTCTGAAACATTTTCCAGCGCCGTTGTTGCTTTGATGATGAGAGCTTCTTTTTCGATCTCAATGCTACCGCCGCCGAAGCTATCGCCGAGACCTTGTAACTTTTGCTCTACTTTTTCGATGGTGAGCCCGAACTGAATGAGAAGTTTCGGATTGATGTTGATATGAAGTTCTTTCTTTAAACCACCGTTGGAATCAATATCGGCGACGTCTTTGATCTTCCGTAGCTGGGGCCTGATCTGAAAGTCTTGAATCTCACGTAAATAGAGCATCTGATCTTTATGAGATTTTTTGTAAAAAGGAGATCCCTCTTTAAGACTCAAGGAGTACATGTAAACTTCGCCAAGTCCCGTCGAGATGGGCCCGAGTTCAGGTTGAAGATTCGCAGGCAGCTGACCTAGAACAGAACTAAGCCTTTCTGAAACTTGTTGTCGTGCCCAGTAGACGTCGACGCCGTCATTAAATATAAGAGTCACTTGGGAAAGGCCAAACTTTGAGATGGAGCGCATGTCGTGGAGTTCAGGGATTCCCATCATCTCATACTCAATCGGTTGAGTTACGGTGAGTTCGACTTTCTCAGGATCTAGACCTGAGGTTTTCGTATTGATGACGACCTGAATGTTTGTAATGTCTGGAACCGCGTCCACCGTGAGGTCTGAAACTTTATAGATCGTCGTGAGCGCAAATAGAAGTGTGAGGGTAATCACCCAGAATTTATGCCCAAGAGACCAATCAATCATTTTATCTAAAAAAGATGGTTTCACGATTTTTTCTCCCACTTAAATGTTTCACCTTTCATGAGTTGGAGTGAACTAATACTTTCGAGATAGCTAAGCCAGGATAAGAAGACCTGATCAATCACTTCATGGGACTGGGTCTCTGCTAAAAGAAAAGTATTCACATCCAAAAGGCCTTGCCTAAATCCGACCTCGGCTTCTTTAATGGCACGCTCATGAATGTCGATAAACTTTTTAGGAAAACGTTTTAGTTGAGCGATACTGAGATTCACTAATTCAATCTGCTTCTGCTGCTTGAGCGTAAGTTTTTTTTCTATCTCCTCAAGATTTTTCTCATCTCTCGAAGCTCGGGCCTTAGCAGCTTCGATACGACCGGAGCCAGTGTCCCAAAGGGGAATGGTGACCCCAACAATGGCATAGGAAAAATGATTCTCAGGAACAACATTCTCAACTCGGTACCCGCCTCCCAGAAAGAGATCAGGCCTTCTTTCTTTCGAGACAAGTTCTTGGTTCATGTGAGCTATCCGAACTGCGTTTTTTGCCACGGCGAGATCGATATCTTTACTCGTATCCAGTGAGTGCGCATCCACAAATCGATAGGTTTCAGGAATCGCAAAAGGAATTTCTGCTTCCGACAGGCTGCGCCCCAGCCAGAATTCTAAATCACTCTTTGCATTTACATACTCGTGTTTTTTTAAGTCCTGAACTTTCTCCAGTTGATAGAGAAGGCTCGAGATGATCGATAGCTCTACTCTTTGTTTAATTGTGACATTGGGTCTGGTCTCAAGATATCTTTTAACGAGTCCAATCCGCTTGGTCCGTTCTACCCCGTGCTTTAAGAGTTCGCGAGTCACATATACTTTCCAAGTCGCCAGAATAGCTTGATGGGAAACCCACTGTTTAAAAAAATCTGTTTGTACTTTGTGATCCTCAAGGGCCAAAAGAGTTATCTCCTTTCTCAAAGAAAACTTATTGGACAACGGCATAGGCTGAACCAAGCTGACTTCCGCCGTCGATCCTCTGACATTTCCAGACTTTAAAGAGCCAAATTGCCCAAGGACCTGTGGATTTTGCCAACGTCCGCTCGTGAAGGCATCACTTTTAAGCGCTTGCCCCTCCATCTCCTTGGCACTTAAGGATGATGATTTCTCAATCGCTAGTCGGGAAATTTCAAGAACATCCATGCTCCAACTGGTTAGTGGCAGAATTACTAGAAAGAATATGATCGATAATTTCATAACTATCCTTTAGAAACTTGATTTAAGTCCGATTGAAACAAAAACTCCGTCGTGAATCTTTTTGACCTCTGTGTGTTTTCGACTGTAGGACCTAGCACTGAAGTATTCTCTGTCAAAAGAGTTACCTAATTGAAAGTCCAGTTTCAAGAAAGGGCCAAAGGATTTCTCTATACCGACAACCGCTTTGCGCTCGAGCCAGAACGTTCGCTGGTTTCTCGATTCCCGTTCGGTTTCGAAAAAGACCATCAGGTCCTGCTCAAGCCCAACATAGGGTTTGAACCAGGTAAGCTGATTAAAAAGGACCCTAAGCTTATGGTTGTATGGAAGAATACCGATGTATTTGAGAGAGAAGATTCCATCAGTAAAAGGCTTCAGCACAGAGATGAAAGGAAAACCGAGTATCACGGACTCTTCGCGGGATTGCTTTTGAACATAGAGGAACCCCGGCAAAGGAACGTTATTTAAAAATGTCCTGTTGTTTGAGTAGTTCCCTAAAAGAACCCACTTCTCATCGAGCTTGTATATTCCGTTGACGAGGATCGTGTTGTCTCTCCCCGCTTGAAAAGGATCGTTACTGGAACTTCCGTAGGACACTGACAGCCCGAGTGATCTTTGATGATCTAAACGACGGCGATAACTCCCACCGAACTGTATGTTGTAAAAGTCAGGAACAGCACGAATGTCGTTTTTAAGTTCTAAGGCTCGCGCCGAGAAACCGATCTTCGAAGTCCCCAAGACGGGAACCTGATGAGAAATCGAAAGCTTATTTTGCTTAATTTTATCAGAGGTAAGAGCGTCGAGTTCCACGGTCGTGTCGAAGGGATAATCTCCGATCATCTGGTGAAAATCTTGAGCTCTCGCTGAGGCGAAGAAAAAAACCATAAACAGAAAGGAGATGATAACTTACTCCTTCCAATCGAAGGTAAAGCTTAGAGGGACTTCGTTATCTATCTTCGCCATGAAAAGGCTCGGTCTCTCCACTTTGTGGTCTTCCAGTAGGACAGAGAACTGACCAGAAAGTTGGCTACCACGATCAATTTTCAGATTGTACTCTTTTTCGATGCCATGGAAATTTATCAAGGCCTTGATTTCAAATTTCTGTTTTGCGAGTTCCGTTTCAGCAATTTTCCCCTTCACTGTGATCACTGGGAACTTCGTCACCTCGAGGATCGTTTGCATATTAAGGTCCCGGTTCGAATCACTAGACACAAAACTCTTTGGTGGAATCGCGACGAGGAATTCACAGAGTTGGTTTTCACAGACCATCTTGCCTCGGAGATCCTTACTCTCACCTGTGACGGTTTTAAAAAGATGCTTCACTGTATACTTTGCCTGAGCCTCGGATAGGGTAAAGTCTTTGGCGTGGATGATATCTTGAAACGTAAAAAAGAATAGGAGGGTTAAAATCATTTTCATCGTTGATCCTGGTTAAAATTCAATGGTCATTAAAGTCGCAGCAAGAGCAAAGGCTCCGAAGCCGATGCCAGCAATCGCAGAGTGCTGTTTCACAAGAGAGGAACTCTTCTTGCCGTCATCTTCATTTTTTTTATACATGTAGCCTAAGATCGGAGCGAGAACCATGGCGGGGAAGTGGATCCAGGCCAGGCGCTTATGCCATACGATGTTTCCTCTCTCTTTGATCCCTGCAGGCTTAGGGGCCGCCAGAGAAAAATAGGCCGTCGTAAAATAAGACACACCGGTGGCCATACCCAAATACATATGCAAATTGCTATCCAGCGCACTACTTCCTGTCAGAAGAGTTGCAGTCATCAAACCAAGTGTGGTGAGCCCTAGGACTTCGTGAGTCTTCAACATACTGTGCCGGCTCTCAAGAACCTTTTGCTCCTTGACTTGCTGAGGTGTGAGCTCGACTTCACTCGTCGAGAGTCCTAAGTCTTTCAAGTCGATGTCAGCATAAACATTTGTTAGGAAAATCAAACTGCAGAAGATAAACAGAAACCGTGGTAGCCATGGCATACGGAGACTCCTTTGAACCCATGTTGTAGGCTTCAATAATCGAGAGATTAAAGAGAGATCACAATCCGACAAATGCCGGACTAGACTTTAAGAGGAATGTTTAGCATGTCTTCGAGGAAAAAAGCAGCGAGTTCTTGTCGCCCAGATAGACCCGATTTTTTATAGATGCTCGTTGCTTGTTGTCTCACAGTTTTTTCTTGAGTGCTTCTTAAGTCTGCAATCTCTTTCATTGAGAGGCCTTTAATTAAAAGCAGGGCGACGTCTTTTTCACTATGAGACAAATGCCATAGGCCAAATTCATGATCGATCATATGCCCCAATTGCTGGGAACTTGCGTGACTCTTTGCCTTCCAATCTTGATAAGACTTTTTTGTTTCCAGCAGCTCGAGATTAAGAGAGTTAATGTGCATATTTTTTTTTATGACAACCTTAAGTTGCCAAAGTGCCGCCCCTAAAGCCAAAACGACTAAGGTCGTTTCGTGCAATATATGCTTCAGTGGTATCCCCTCTTGGAGATCTAAAGTGATGTCGGTAACAAATGATGCTGTGAAGATGACAAAGATAATCAGGTTTCTCATGTCAAAAATTCTAACCGATCGAATCTAAATAAGACAATCCTAGAGTTTGATTCCAGGCGAGTTGGACTCAAGTGCGTTCGGGATATACCTGAGATTCATGAAAGGGATCCATCTTGTGAAAGACGCGAAACTTGTCTCTATTAGGAATTTAAAGGCCCGCAGGGAAGCATCGTAGCGGTGGAAGCCGAAGTGCCAGCATCAGTATCTGCTTTAAGTCCCTTCGTCGTTTACTTTAACACTGAATCCCCTAATGCATCCTACTCCTGTTTTGCGAATCCAGAATCGAAAGAATAGGCGAAATTAGAAATACATTTTACATACTTTTTAGGAATCGCATGACCTTCGGTCTATCTATTCAAGGAAAGATTTTACTGCTTTTTGGTGGAGTCGGCTGAAATTCATCTCACTTTCTTATTTAAAAGGAGTTTTATAGCTTTCCCTTAAATCTCTCCAGCATATGGAGAATTATGTGACTGTCTATTTCCTTTACGGCAGAAATAAGTTTATTCCATGAGAGCATCTCGTTAACCATTGAAATATCGAGTTCTGAAACTTCATGGAAAGCCATTGACCATTTTTCAAACATCCGCTCTTTTGCCTCGATATTAAACATTTCAATGACATTGGTATGTCGATCATCTTTTTTAATTTTGGATTCAAATAAAGTATTTATTTTTGAAGCCTCGCCTTCGATGAGTTGTAAAAAAACTCCGCCTTTAAAGAGCATAATCCCTGTTATCCCATTGTCGCTGTTGTACTTAGCGGCTTTTTCCACCATTTCTTTTATCTCTTGTATTGGTAATCCCTTTCTCGAACTACTTACGTAGAAAATTTGATTCATATCACTCCATTGCCTCATTAGTCATTCTACCTTCCTCGTCGGGTAAAAGGACTGAAGAGTTAAGTTCTATTTTGATAACATTCTTTCAATTACATACCAACTACCCAGCCGATCATTGCCCATAACTTGTACAGTTTACATCGGCAAACTAAGATGTTTTTTGAACTAAAGTTTTTCAGTGATTAGTTTTTAATAAATAGGTCTACCAAGAGCTTTGGCATAGGCAGAACAGGCCGTTATGCCATCGTTATTTGGGTCAGAATTTGGCAGTTAAAAAAGGGCCGAGCCATCTGTTCCGTTACCATCAATAACTTTGAACTTCCCTTCCTGTGCCCTGAAAGTGGCATGAAAATTCTGTGACCAGAACTTATATTTGCTGCCTTCGTTTTAGATCCAATGATATTTAGATTGAAGTGTGCCCTAGACGATGCACTTCGACGGCGAATAATGATGAGGAGAAAAAGAGACTCATGATCGGCACTAGTCTTAGAAATTTCATGTGCCCTCCATTGCGGTACTTTCTTAATATTAAGAATAGAGGGAAACACAAATCAAGAATGATAAAAGCAAGCAGGAACGTAGAGTTAGAATGATCCATTGTAAATATTGAGCTTCAAAAGAGAAGCCCAATCAGTTAAAATAAAAAATCAAGCAACTACAGCAAAGTAAAAAAAGCGAAGGCAGCATAAGTGCTAACCGGCTTCCGACTTTCAAATGGGTGATAAAAGCGGCCGTCATCAACAAAGCAATCCCGGAGGCGCCGAGCTGAATAAGAAAAGAATCTTTACTTACGATCATAATGACAAAAGATATCTTTAAAATCCCCACCAGATCTCTAAGCCAGTCCGGATAATTATATTTCCTGAATTCTGCAATGATGTTTTGATAACGAACGAGCCACACAAACAACACGGAAGTAAAGACGACAATTTTTAAAACTTCAACAACACTACTTACCATGAATAATTCCTTTCAATGTATGTTAGCTTCTTTCTATGAGACAAATCCTTCCTCTCTTATCAGCATCTGCATTCATCTTTTATGGACTCTTAATCCTGGTCTCAAATCACATGAGGCTGGAGTTCAGACGATATAAATTGGAACGCTTCAGAACACTCACCGGATATCTTGAAGTAGCAGGTGGAGCAGGACAAATAGCTGGCTTATATATTTCCTATTTGATGGTACTCTCATCCGCTGGACTGGCCCTTCTCATGTTACTGGGCATACTCGTGAGAATTCGAAGCAAAGACACATGGACAGAAATAGTCCCAGCTTTAGTATTAATGCTCATGAATATTCTCATTATTATAACAGAGGTTCTCTAGACAATACAGGTTGTGCAAAACCTGCACAAGACAATAGAGTCTTCACTCGCTTAAGTTATCAAAAAACAAACTACCGAAACCATACCTCGGATGACCTTTGGTCTCACTTAAGCAAAGTGTTATCGATCATCGTAACCCCTTTAAAAATTATGTATGTCTTATTTATTAAAATGCAATAGGTCTTCATTACAATCCTCACAGTTTTTTAACCAAGGAGGATTTATGAAACGATTGTTTCTTTCAAGTATTGTAACATTGTCTTTTTTCTTTGCCGAAGCGCTGTATGCTCAATCACGAACGATGAGTATTGAACATCTCACAACAGGCCAAAGTTATTTTAATGTTTCTGTTACCGATAGTGGACTTCTCCAGGGGAATTACCCTGGATGGTGTACCGATTGGAACCTTCGAATTGAGGACAACACCGTATACAACGCTCGCTTTTATTCAAGTTTATCTGCAACGATTCCAAGTGATGTGGTCGATCATCCCGAGTATTTAGACGAAGTGAATTGGACGATTAACCAAAATTTCGTAGGGAAGACATCTCCTTCGGGTTTAGGTGTTTATACTATTGGGGATGTACAGCTGACGATCTGGTCTTTAGTGGATAACGAGTTTGATTCTTCTTCGGTAGGAGAGTTTTCTCAGGCACGAGTTGATGAATTAGTGGCCCGAGCTAAAGTTGAGGGAGCAAATTACGCCCCAAGCTGTCGTCAATTAGTTGGAATACTTTTAGTGCCTACTCATCCCGAGACCGGATCAAGATCGCAGAACGTAATGATCTTAGTGCCTCGTTATCATTTTCCGAAATGTGTGGTGCCTGATAGTGACGAAGTCGAGTGAAAATTAATTTACTGTAGGGTACTTCTTTTTGAAGTATCTCTACTGTAAACCATTTTAAGAATAGGCGAAATGAGAACGACATTTTACATCGTCTCGTTAAAGGTATCCCCCCTTTTTTTAGGAATCGGCTGAACTTTACGAGATGGTCTTATCTCGCTTGGGTCCCTTAAATTTACTCGAACAGACTTATGTTTTTTTGTTAAAAAACTCAGCTAATCCCAAGTCATTCTCGGATCCAAAACTCTCAATCAGAATATTTTTGTGCTTGGCCAGGAAGGTGATCTGCCCCGACTTAAACAGCTCTATAGAGTGAGAGTAGCAAAGTGGGATGGTCATTGAGGCCCCAGTAGAATCGTAGATGCTGTCATTGCTGAAATGAGAGTTATTCTCTTGCTTGTACTTACAAATAAAACAGCGATTATCTTTCATATTATCCTTATCGGACATAAGTTAAGAAATCCTTGATTGGTCATGTAATATCAGTACATTGAGTCAGTTAAATGGCTTTAAACATGAGTACAAACCTTGGCCCACCTTAAGATAGATTTTATGCCCATCTCCCTCCATGCGAAGAGTACCATGTCGGCCGATAGAGAGTTTTCATCAATACCACGAGATCAACTTTAATAAGCTTGATCGCTAGCAGCTTCGTTTTCGTAAATGCGCACGCTCGCTATAAAGCGAGCGTGTTGAATAAAAAAAGAAGAGTTTTAAATTTATTCAAACAAACACTCATAGGCGATGGGTGGGCCAATACAAACTTTTTCATTAAACATATTGATTATTTGATGCGAAATCAAAATATACTTTTTGCAGCATTATGAGCTCGTTTAATGCCGTAGTCTGGAAATTCTCATGATGGAGATAAAGTTCTCTTTCAAAAGAATTTTCCAACCCAATCCAGTGAAAACTAATCAGCTGTTCCCTTCAATTTATTAGTGTTATAAATCCTTACCGAATAAAAGCTATCAATTGCAAGGAAACTTTATGATCACTCTTTATGGAAGTCCAAGATCTAGTGCTGGAAGATGCATCTGGGCATTAGAAGA
Organism: Bacteriovorax stolpii; assembly: GCA_945883845.1. Lineage (GTDB taxonomy): Bacteria > Bdellovibrionota > Bacteriovoracia > Bacteriovoracales > Bacteriovoracaceae > Peredibacter. Next base: position 12,464 of record CAMCYI010000044.1, read on the forward strand.
AGCTGGTGTGGCCTTTACTTTAAAAGAGGTCGACATGAAAAACAAGGAACATAAGTCAGCCGATTTTCTTAAAATTAATCCAATGGGCAAAGTTCCGGTAATGGTCGACGGCGACATCACTCTATTTGAATCCATGGCAATAAACTATTATATTGCTGACACCTATAAAAAAGAATTACTTGGAACCAATGCTCTTGAAAAAGGTCTTTCAATGCAGTGGAGTTTCTGGGCAACCTCTGAATTGCAACCACCAATCATTGAAGTCTTTATTCAAAAGGTATTTGTACCTGAAGATAAACGCGATAATAATATAATTGAAAAGAACCTCAATAAACTGCCTGAGCTTTTAACTGTTCTTAACAATTCATTCGCTGATAAAAAATATTTGACAGGTAATCAGTTCACCATTGGTGATATAAATGTGGCGAGCGTTGTTAGTATTTGTCCAATGATGGGCGTTGATCTCGGGGCATATCCAAATATCAAGGGTTGGTTGGGAACTATTAGTGAACGAGCTGCTTTCCAGAAGTACCAAGGTCTTCGGAAATAATTATCGAGAGATGGAAGAGATTTTATTACACAAAAAGACCTCATCAAAGCTTAGGAAATTGGCACAGAGATCACGAATATCCAAGAGCTAGATCCCGTTATTCATTTATGGCGATCGTCCGATTCGCACTGATGAGAGTTGCTGGGCGATTCATCCTATTGTCGATGCCATGGCGGTTGAATTTCCTTGTCTCTCTTGGTATCTGAGAGCGAAGGCCTATAATCTTTTTTCGTACGACCCGGATGACGTATTTGAAAAAGCGATCATCATTCTGAAGCGTTCTGTTTAATCGACCCAGTCCGGAGATCCGGTCGTTCTACCGTTATACGTCGTTCTCCAATTTCCAAAATTATCCCTCATCTGGATTTCCTTGTACGAACGATCATTCCGGTCCCGGTAATAACGAACGCGCTTATTGCCGGTCACTTCCTCAAAGCCCGCGAGCCAACTGCCCCAGTATCCCACGACACCTTTCTCCATAAGAATCCTTCGCTCTTCGCGAGTGATGGTCCTTACAGCTGCGAGGATTCGTGCCTTCTCTGCAATTTGGGCCTGAGTGTAGAAGCCAACTCTGGCAGGACCACCGTCTGTTCCTAGCTGACCTCGACCTACGTGATGTGCTCTTTCAATCGCTGCGAGTTCTTCATCAGTGAGTCTTCTTCCGATGGCACGACTTGCCTTACTAAGACCGAAGACTCTTCCCACTGATCTTCTCACGGATTGGACTGCTACTCTCGAAGCGGCAGTGCCCGGGACGTAAATTGTTAAGAATTCACAAAGTAATCTGACCTGAGCTCGTTTAGTAAGACACAGAAGTTTATTCGTTTCTAACTCTGCTTGGTTTGCAATTCCCCGAATGAGCGCATTGCGATTTTCCATGTACCAATTTGCAAACCGATCCCTAGCACTCACCAAACCACTTAACGTGCGGTCAGCGGCGTTCAAAAGTGCGATCGGTGCGATGAGCGGGGTCACCATCAAGTCTTCGAGACCTTGCTGACTTAAACCAACTTCCTTCGTCCATCTTAAATCACGTCCTGGCGCGAACATCATCGCCATCGAAGTCACGGCACTGATGGCCCCGTCACCGCAGCCTCGAGCCATTTCGATCGCCGTTGGGTAACCAATGACTTCACTCTCTCTTCTAATATCTACTTCGTCGGAAATCCCGGCAGCAAGACAGGCCACTGCAGGTCCATTCAAGCGCGAAAGCGGAGAAACAAGATTTTGAATGCTAGGATTTAATTCCGGTTCGCACAGATCAGTCAATTCTTCTCCAGCGTGGGCCGAAGGCAGACCGATCTGTTGAAGCAAATGAAAGAATCCTGTCGTGAGTGTCGGTTCAGTATCTCTCAGTGCAGTCAGAAGCTTTTCTCTTTCTTGAAGAGCATCACTCTCCCCAGCTGCGGGAGAAATCAAAAAGAAGGCGTACGCGTGTGAGTCCGTTTTAAAATGATAGGACTCGTTCAGTGCGTATTCGACTTCATGGTTTTTGATCAAAGTCCGCGAACTTTTCAAGTCGTTACTGAGATTTTTGTCTTTCAGAAAACGAATATCAACAATCATTCCCTGGAATGTTCGCTCTTTATTAGAGACGAGCATCACGACATCAGAGATTGCTCTTAATTCTAATTTCGTTGCGACTTTTTTAAATCGCTCGAAGGCTTCCGCCGAAAATACTGATGTCGACATCAGTAACGTCAGAGTGAACAGAATTCGCTTAACGAATTGATTTGATATCTTCATAGTTAACTTATCGGAATAGAGGGGGCCAAACATGAGAAAACACAGAAAAATGGGCCAAGCGCCTAAAAGTTCTTAGCCCATTCGCTTTCTATAGAACAGATCGCGATGAGAATAAATGCGGGCTGAAATATGTCAGCGGTAAGGAATGTATTGTTTGTTCTAAAGGCGGCGTCAGCTGTCGTTGGGATTAAATATGGAAAAGAAAAAATCAAAGAAGCAGCAAAAGAAAGCCTCATTCTTGTCGATAAGTTCTCCGTTCGCGAATCGATCGTAATAATGAGCGTTTGATAAGGCATTCCCATTCGATCAGCCTCGTCTCTTAAACGAGCAACTACAGCAGCTGGTACTCGTAGAGAAACCGAAGGATAGCCCGAAATGGCCCTACTTCACCATTCATCAGAACCAAAGAAATCCCCTCTCTATGAGATGACCTTCGGTCTCTCTTCTAAAGGAAAATCTTCAGCCCTTTTTGCCGAATTCGCTGAAATTTACGAGATTCTCTTATTTAAGAATCACACGGAACGGACGAAAGTCCTTTCAGAAGAGTTTCCTTTCTTTTTCGAAGACTATAAAAAGTTGGTAATGTTTAATTCAAGCTTCACTTGAAAAATTAAACGAAAGATGAAGAAGATTTTTAAATAGAATTTTAGTATCTATTGGTGGTTTGCTTCGTAGTCTGCGATCGCTCGATCAAGCCCTTCACTGAGGGAGATTTCCGGCTTCCATCCGAGAGATTTTATACGGCTGGTTTCGAGGAGTTTTCTCATCGTTCCGTCGGGTTTCGATGAGTCAAAAGTAAGAGTTCCCAGATATTTCATTTTTTCCGCAATAAGCTTTGCGAGTTCAAGAATGGATATATCTTCTCCCGAACCAACATTCATAAAATCAGGAATGTCGCCTTTCTTCTGCATGATAAAGATACAGGCCCGTGCCATATCATCAACATAAAGAAATTCCCGGCGTGGCGTCCCGGTTCCCCAGATTTTAAATTCTTTTTCATCATTTTTGATAGCTTGACCCATCCGCGCAATAAGCCCGGGAATAACATGGGAATTGACGAGATCATAATTATCATTGATTCCGTAGAGATTGGTTGGCATCACCGAAATCCAATGGAGTCCATACTGTTTTCTGATAGATTCGGCAGTTTTAAGCCCGGCAATCTTAGCAATGGCATAAGGCTCATTGGTAGATTCGAGTGAAGATGAAAGTAAGTACTCTTCTTTAAGCGGTTGTGGGGCATCTTTCGGATATATGCAAGAGCTGCCTAGAAAAAGCAAGTTCGGAGTTTTGACCTTAAAGGCAGCATTAAAAACATTTTGCTGAATTTGTAAGTTCTGAAAAATGAAGTCTGCCCGAAAAGTATTATTCGCTACGATGCCGCCCACTTTTGCCGCTGCAAGAAAGACATAGTCGGGTCGATGCTTTTCAAAATATTCTTCAACATCTTTCTGGCGGAGAAGATCTAATTCCTCGCGTACAGGATGGAGGATCGTTTTATGGCCAAGGCACTGCAATTCACGAAAGATGGCGGAACCCACCATCCCTCGAGATCCAAGAACGAGAATGTTGTCGGATTTATTCATGGTAATTAAGAACTTTGTGCCCACCATCCAAGAGATATTTATCTTTCTTAAAGAGAGCAAGATCTGACTTCATCATATCTTTTACGAGAGATTGAAGATTGTGTTTTGGTTTCCAGTTTAGCTGCGTCTTTGCCTTCGTAGGATCCCCGAGAAGGAGATCAGCCTCGGTCGGACGGAAATATTTAGGATCAACGGCTACCACCTCCGTCCCAACTGGCAGATTGAATTCACCAGTACATTTCTTGATGAAGCCTTTCTCCTCGACCCCCGTGCCTTTGAACTCAAGTTCAATGCCGACTTCGGCGAATGACAATTTTACAAAATCTCGAACTGTTGTTGTAACTCCGGTCGCAATCACGAAATCTTCGGGCTTGCTTTGTTGAAGCATCAACCACATCGCTTCGACGTAATCTTCCGCATGGCCCCAGTCGCGTTTTGCATCCAGGTTTCCGAGATAGAATTTCTTTTCTAATCCAAGTGCAATTTTTGAGGCAGCACGCGTGATTTTTCGGGTCACAAATGTTTCACCGCGAATAGGGGATTCGTGGTTAAAAAGAATTCCATTACAGGCGTACATTCCATAGGCTTCACGATAGTTTACGGTAATCCAGTAAGCGTATAATTTAGCAACGGCATAAGGTGATCGGGGATAAAAAGGTGTAGTCTCTTTTTGTGGCGTCTCCTGGACCAGACCATAGAGTTCAGAAGTAGAAGCTTGATATATACGCGTTTTTTTCTCTAGGCCCAGAATCCGGATCCCTTCAAGGAGCCTAAGCATACCCATGGCATCAACATTGGCCGTATACTCCGGTGTTTCGAAAGAAACCTGAACATGGCTCATGGCGCCAAGGTTGTAAATTTCGTCAGGTTGAACTTCCTGAATGATACGAATGAGATTTGAGGGATCAGTCAGATCTCCATAATGAAGCTTAAGCTTGATGTTTGATTCATGCGGATCTTGGTAGAGATGGTCGATTCGATCAGTATTTAAAAGGGAAGAACGCCGTTTTATGCCATGAACTTCATATCCTTTAGAAAGAAGGAGTTCAGTTAAAAAGGCCCCGTCTTGGCCAGTGATTCCGGTAATAAGGGCTTTTTTTTTCATCATGGGCTCTTTAGCAATTTCGTTTACGTATTTTTAGATGTGGAACAATAAACCAGAAACTTGATTTTTTAAATAAGTAACTCGTTCATGGTGTGCTTTAAGCAATATGGTCAAGGACTTCAAAGACAATATTCTCATCGTGAAATACCAAGGAGTCTGCGGGACTTGTCCGGATACTCATGACTCTGAGATGGGTGCTCCTCCTTCTCACTCTCCCACTCAACATTTTAACTCTTGGTCTATTTACGTTCGTGGTGAATGCGATTGTCCTGAAGATCGCAGCGAAACTCATGGATAGCTTCAGCATCAAGGGCTGGGGGCCATCGTGCTCGCCCTCGTGAACATGATTTTGTACGGGATTTTTTAAGGAAGTAACAAAGCTGTCGGGAGAGTTCCTGACGGTGGCGACGTCGCTGCCCCACTCAGCACGAGGGCTTCGGATTCAGCACGGGTGAACCCCGCTTGCTGAAGTCGTGAATAAACATTCGTCAAATCCGCTGGACTCAACTCTCTTCCACCGTACTGTTCACCGAGATTGATAATCATGGACCTCTTCCCACGGTTAGCAGCGAGTGAGAGGTCGTACCCCAAGACAGCGTTCGAAGCTTCCGTCCGTCCAGCGTGATTAAACTTACCGATCGCAGAGTTGAATCGGATGCGATCAGCGCCACTCTCTAAAAGCTCCGCTCTGGTCGGCATAGGAGAGCCCGGAGTGAATCGCGCAGCGGCCGGTAAAAAACTATCCCCTGCAGCTTCGACCATGGGGCGAGCGAATGGCTGATACCCGTGGGCCACACGATGAGGGAGTCTGACTCCAGCAAAGGGAAACGGCGTGAACACTGTTTTGTTCGGTGGCCGATGATGACACTTGATACAGGCCTGAAGGATCGGTTGTCCTTCGAAGGTTCTTGCCGGGACCATCTCATCACCCTGCCTTACATACAGCATCGGCACGTACTCACCGGTGGCCGGATCTCGAGCAATGACTTCAATACTGTCATCCACCCACTGGCCCGCTTCGTTTCGAACTTGATTGGCGACGACACGGTAGGAATCGAGGGCCACGTCTCGTCTTGAGGCAGCGGCGGCTGTGGCTTCGATCTGACGATTAGGCCAGGAAACGAGTCGCCTCACATTTTGGGGACCGCCCACACGGAGACCTAAGTTTCTTACGAAAGGATCCAAGCTTTCTGCTCCGGAGATTTCAGCATCCGTCCACCAGAGCTGGCGGTTACCTTGATAAAGATCATTGTTTCTCCAAGCACCCGTTCGAATCATCTCATCGATGGTTCCAGTAAAACGAGGAGCGAAGAGATCAGAAGACCTGAGACCTGCGGGTCTTGCCACTTCAGGAGACAATCTCTGAGCATCAGTCACTTCCTCACCGGTGTTTCGAAAAATTTCACGAGCATTTTCGGGAAGTGGCGGACCACTACTTCTTCCTCCGCCAAAGAGTCGCGCAAAAAATCCGGGCCTCGCCGCCGCAGGCAGATCTCCGACAAATCCCTCTTCCACAAGCCGTCGAATTTGAGGAGCAGTAAATCCACCATTACGTAAGATGAGACCTTTTTGAAAGATCACTTCGGGTGGATACGTATAAAAACCTACACCCGGTGCTCTTCCATGAAGGTGAGCCGCTTCTAAGGCCGCTCGCTGAGAATCATCGAGTCTCACACCGAGAAACTCACTCGCCTCAGCCGCTCGACCTTCAGGCAAGAGCCCTGCCCGTCGGATCATGTCTGGAGTGGGTTGTGGAACGTCGACTCTACCAGGAGCCGGAGGACCGCGACCACCAGGTGTGCGAATGTAACCTTCTTCTTCTAAGAGACGAAGGAACTCGTCGGTCTCCGCTGAGCGGGCCGCAGCGACGTTAAGGGACAGGATGCCTCGTAGCTCTGTCAAGGCCTCATCAGAGATCTGGCCATCAGGGTAGCGCCGGAAGAATCGTTCGAGCTGCCGACCCTTTTCAGGAGAGAGGCCGGTGCTTAAGCGCTGGATGACGAAAACTTTTTCTTCTGGAGACAGGGATCGAAACACGTCCGCTGAGATGTTGTTAAAATCCGTGATCTGTCGGCCCGCGAGCCGAGCTTCGATGGCCGCGAACTCTCTCTCGTTAAAGAATCTCTCTGGCCTTCTTCCGGTGACGACGATGGCTGTGTCGTCAATGGCCTGGGCTGCCTCGGAGACTCTCCCCGTTCGCTGGATCTCGCGGATCTCTCGTGAGATGGCGGCGTCGTCGATGAGATCACTGATCCGAGAAGATTGTCTCGCTCGAACGATGGCCCGGATATCAAGGGGAATGAACACGGCTTCGAGGGCGGCGAACCCAACTTGAGTAGCACATTCCTGAAGTTTAAATTCACTAAGCTCTTTTTGAAAATCCTCTTCAGGGTTACAGGTTTCAGTCCCGTCAGGGCTGATAAGAAAATCTCTCCGCGTGCACGCCTCATGGGCCCGTTGAACTTGGTAGGCAAAGCTCGTGACACCAACGCCAAGAGATGCGGCTGCACCGAAAGCTGCGACACTTCCGCCGCCGCTAGGAATGGCGGTCATGATGGCCGCACCGGCCCCGGCCACAAGGAAGAGACCATTGGCGACAGTTTCTTGGTTATCCTGAGATGTCTGATACTTCGTCACGAGCTTACACTCGAGGACTGCTTTCTGCCTCGTCGACATCGTGGATTCCGGATAGGAGTCTAAAAGTTTTTTCAGTGTTCCACTGCGAACAGCTTTCGCCTTAAATTCTTCATCGATGCACCAACGGTTTCCACCAGGACTCACAGCAGATTCACCGTTTCTATTAATGTAGTAATTGTTAAGCTGCTGATAGCGATTCTGGGACCTCACCAAAGCCGCGCCAAATTCTTCGGAGTTAAAGGCCCCTCGATCGGCCATGGCGACGAGGGACTCGGCCACATCCGGCTCATAGCCAAACGGGATCTTAGAAAATTCCTGAGCGATCGCACGATCAAGTCGGTTGTGATCGGCTTCGCTTCTTCCTTCCGCGATAGCGTGACAGGTTATCCAACCTCCGAAGCCGCCGCAGTTCGTATCAGAGTAAACTCGGGCGAGGTTACGATTGTTCGTCGCGCGCTTCATCAAGAGTAAGCCCCGCACCCGATCGAGGATGCGATCAAACTGCGCACCTGCGCGTGCATCGAGGTTCGAGCGCGCCTGCGGGTTAGTTTGGTGCTGATTAATCGTATCGATGCGACACCGAAGCTGACTCGTGCTTCGATTGGCGAGATCCTGCCAGAGACCGTTACTGAGCCGGTCTCGGTTATCGAGGTGCACTCGCTCCGTGATTCTTCCGAGGTCTCGAAACTCCTGAGGTGTTTGCACGAAGGTGCACTGGTCGTAGAAGTTGTTGAGGTCTCTCGCCGTCGTGAAGTTATCTGGTGAGAGTGCTTCTCCGGTTGAAGCGAGTCCCTTGCGTCTGAGGCAGGCGAGTTCGTCGTTAGAAAAGATAGACGCCGATGAGAAAAGAATTTCCTGAGAATTTCGACCGCCCGTCAAGGACTCGAGGCCTGAGGTACGGTCTTCTTCGTGAGAGCAGATTGGAGCGGGTGTTCGATCAACGTAGAATTGAGCACCGTCAGCGAAGACGCTGGTTGAAAAGAGAAGGACAAAAGTTATAACTCCGGAGAAGCTCCGAAAATTGTC
>CAMCYI010000045.1 GCA_945883845.1 Bacteriovorax stolpii
TCGACCGGTAACCCAAATCATTTCTGAAGTTCTCACCATAGAGATATGAGATGCTCAAAGCATGGGCCTTTGATGCGATCAGAAACAACGAAGCAAGAGCAATAATTCTCAGCACATGAATCTCCTGAAGGATTTTTCATTTCCGTATCAAATTAATCAAATAAAAGGGAGTACATTTGTGGAAAAACTGTCCATATCGCTCAACGCAGCGCACGCATGCTAGAATTAAAAGGAGATTTCCATGGAGGGAAGTATGAAAAGCTTAAGTTTAATTTGTTTATTCTCAATGATCGGTTGCTCAAACTACCGTCACCCCTCTTCACTTGGCACGACTAAGTATGCAGAAGATTCTATCGCTGCAGGAAGTGTGAAAGCAGGTGCTGTTAAAAGTGCAGAAAGCCAGGATGTTTGTTTCGACATCAATATCGTCATGAAAAACGTTGATCAAAACCTTGCGAGTCCTTCGAATTGGACGATTGCCTGGGTTGATCGTCAGAACCAGTATCATCTTTTGAACCTCAATCAGCGTGACCCGGCTTCAGTGCCGAAGGGTGGCCGTCAGGCAGCTCAATACGGTGAATATCAGGAATGGTCGAATACATTTCACACGTGTGCTTCAAAAGCTCTCATGCATGATGTGAAATCTCTGGTCCTTACTCCGAAGACACTTCCCTATCAGTTTGGTGATGGTCTTCACCTGAACTGGCAGTAGTCCGACGGACCTCTTATACTAGAGGTATGTGGATACTCGGTTCGCCTCTTCGTGAATTTTCCTATTTTATCCTGCCAGGGCTTCTCGCTCTGGCAGTTTCATTTTTATTCCCAAATCTCGGCGAAACTTCTCTCTTCTACGCACTTTTAGGAACGGCCCTCGTTGATAACGGGCATGTTCACACGACACTCTGGCGAACATACCTTCATCCAGCTGAGAGATCCTCACACAAAGCTTATCTCCTTGTTCCGATCTCACTGTTGATCTTATTTTTTATCTGGCACTACACCGGAGCACCCTATCTCTGGAACTTCGTCGTCTACTCCACATTGTTTCATCATGTGCGCCAGTTTTATGGAACGAGTAAGTGGTATCAGTCGCTGAATAAACGGACTGATAAATATTCGGATGCCTGCTTATACATTTTACTTATTTTGCCATTGATCGCATTTCATTTTCGTCCTGAAATTAATTTATCAATATACAGCGAGCGGGATATTTTTTTCTATCCAAACACGCTGGGACTTAAGATCACTGTGGTTTTATTTTTTGGATGTCTCGGGGCCTGGCTCATTCATGAAGGTATGCTCTGGCGAAAAGGCATACGCGAAGTGAATAGAGTTCTTTCGATCGCCTGGCCTGTGTCAGTTTATTCATACTGTTTCTTCTTCGGGGAGAACATGACCCAGATTCTTTTTCCTTTATTCTTTGTTCACGGGATTGCCTACTTTGGCATGCTGGGAAGAAGTCTTCACCGCACACAGGCCAGTCGATTTCAGAGTGAAACCAAGGCCATCATCATCGTCATCGTTACGGCATTCTTTCTGGGCGGGTTCAATTCGTATTTAGAGAATCTGATGCTTGAAGAAAACGAAAGAAGCTTGCTGCTGATGTCATCTATGACAACTCTCCTGCTCACACCTCTTTTTTGCCACTATATCTTTGATGCGATTATCTGGAAGAAAAGTCACCGTGAAGCTAAGTTGGTTTTTTCCACCAACCAAGCTTAACCAGAATACGGGCCGCAAACTCAGGCACGACCAAAACTCCTATAAAAAAAAGATCGATGAGGTAAGGTGTTGACTTGAATTCTTCTTCATAGCCCACTCCGCAAAAGCCCGTAAAAAGAATCGCGAGCAAGTAAGTAAGACCCGTGTGCCTGATCCAGTAAAGTTTTGAAACAGCGGTGATCCATCGTGAAGAAGCAAGCTGTGACTGAAACGAATCGATGAGAGACATCCGCATGACAAAAACAAATGGCAGGAAGTTCATCCAGAAGATGTAGGAAGGTCGATTGAAGCTGAAGTCGTAGTAATGAAGACCAATCGGCGTATCAAAGTAAGCACCGATGAAAGGTAAGCAACTCAGCAGGATGAGTGACCATAAGACATATTCAAATTTATTGAATCGATGAAAGGGATCTGGATTTTTCCTGATGAGATCACCGAGAGAGAAATACAGCATGCAATGGAAGAACCAGGGAACAGGGGCCCAACCACCGCTGTTGTAGGGTGAGAACCTGCCACAGAGAACATCGTAAAACTTGCCGGCGGGGAAAAGCTCCTGCCAATATGAAGGAGAAATCAGTAAAACAATCAATGAGAGAGAAATGAGAATCCATGAGGACCGGATTTTTTCCGGGATGATGGAGAGAACCAGGCACGTAAAAAACAGGAAGCCGTAAATATCCCATTCAATCGCGTTTACAAATCCGAATCCATCCATAAAAACCAAAGCCAGGCAGATTTGTCCGAAAGCAGCGAAACCAGCGACCTTGAAGAGATAGAGGCGAGATTTTCCACGCAAACCAAAAAGTAAAAAAACAATGGCGACAAGAATCTGTCCACCTAGCGAAAATGTACGCGCAATAGCGTATGAGTTTCTGTAAAAAATCGACTTATCCCAGAGAGTGAAATAGTCCGTGATAAATACAAATTCCCATGTGTGGAGCACCTGAATCGCCAGCAGGGCCATGAGTTTCAGGACATCAAGAAGGAGATAGTTTTTTTTCGCTTCTGTCATGGGAAGTACACGATGAAGTCTCCATTGGAATCGATCGCGTACTTATCGACAGCATAGTATGCCTCTATGATGTGTAAGTTAATGATCCGGTCCAAAGGACGTGGAATGCGGGAGGGATGGTTGTTCGAGTTGAGATAAAAAATACTCTTTACGTTTCCCTGCTGGTCAAGAACTCTGATTTCTTCTTTCACGAAAGGAAATGGATTAGGCCAGGTTGAAGTAATGTCAGTCGTGAGAACTTCTTTTCCGGACGGTATGAATGCTGTCGCATTCTTTGTCTTACACCACTTCAGGAGTGTGCCTGACGGAGTTTCTTTCTTTGTTCCCAGAAAACAAGTGCCGCCATAGGCATCCCACTCGAAATACCAAAGGTCAGTATGTTGAGGCAGACGTGAAGCTTTGATATAGGGATGCTGACGCAACTCAGGTTGAATATAAAGTCTTCCGGTCTGTTCAATCATCCCCTTCTCATCGGCCTTATATCCAATCATAAACTGAGGATATGCGACCTGATCATTGACCAGCCATTTATCAAGAGCAAGAAGAAGTTCCTCCGAAAATTTCTGTCCATTAGTGGGTAGAAGTCCCATCATGGGAGGAAAATTTCTTTCATGCCAGCTGATGTATTTTTTAAGAATAAAGTTCATGTAAGGACGATTGGATTTCATATTTTGAAATGCAGGCGTAATTCCCCATGAAGAAAAACATAACAGGAGTAATAGAAGAGAGATGATTGATTTCATTACAATCCTCTCGGCCAGAACATGGTATTGATGGAAGTTTTCTTCCAGACAGACTCATCAATGTCTTCTTCCCTGAAAGGATTAATCAAATTCTGATAAGAGGCCAGAGTTAATCCTTCAGGAAAATTATTGTAGTCAAAGCTGAGCGGCTCATCTGAAACTTTAAGAGCGATAAACGAAGCACTCGGTCCAAAGAGAAATGGATTTTTAAATCCTGCAGCTCGCATTGTTTTAATGATTGTCAGTGTTTCATGCCCGAAGTCTCCTGATTTTTCTTCCAGATAAATCGGAATATCAAGAATAACGATCCCTTCCGGTGCCAGAGAGTGCTTCACCAGCCGGTAGAATTCATAACTATAAAGTTTCGCGAGATCGTAACCATTAGGAAAAGGAAAATCGATCAGCATGAGATCATATTTTTCTTTGCTGTTCCGGAGGAAAGTTATTCCGTCACCAACGATGAGATGCACATTCTTTGGAATGTTATCAAGAGCGCCTTTATTGATCTGGGAGATGACTCCATTGTCACGTGACCAATTGAGCATTCCTTCATCGAGTTCTACCATCGTAATTTCCGGTATATTGGGATGCTTTCGGAGTTCCGTGAGAAGAAGACCATCACCGCCACCGAGAATAAGAATTTTTTTTGGAGAATGCTTAAGGAGATTGAGGCCACTATAAAGCATGCTCTCATGATAAACGGCCACAGAGAGCATATCGAACTGTGGTTTTCTGTTCAGATAAAGTGTGGCATTACCAGGAATTGAATATTCAAGCTGGGGTGGTTCTATAAAAAGATCAATGGTCTGATAGGGAGTGCGAACTCTTTCCACTGTGCCGAATTTTTCGAGGGTGTTCAAGAGAGTTGCCGGATGGAGGAGATCCTTCAGGGAAGTTTTTGACCCGAGATACGTACTCTTCACTGTATACCTTTCAATCACAGGATAAAAGATAGTCGTAGCAATAAGTATCCCAAGTGGTGGAATCAGAAACAGAAGTGAACGGAGTCGTCGCGGAGACATGAAAACAAGGGCAAACAGACCAATGAGCTGAATGATGCCCACGATATAAATCTGAACAGCAATGGGAGCAGCACTCTGATTAAGACCCACGATGCAGAATCCTGCGAGAAGAGGACCCGTATAATTAATCGCAAGGATTATTTCCTGAGAAAGAGTTTTCTCACGTTTCAAAATAATGGGTAGCTGAGCACCACCTAATGTCCCTGCGATGAATGCCAAAACGGAAGTGCATAACAGAAGAGTCAGAATTAAATTTTTATTCTCAAGAGTCATTCCGGCGGGTGAAAGATTGACGACGAGAAAGACAGTAAGGAGCTGCAGCACCGGAATCACTGGCAGCACAGCGACTGATGCCCATTCGAATCGGAAGAGCCATGTGATCTGTTTAACTTCCTTGATCTTGTCGCCCCATGAACTTCCCAGTCCAAGACCCAAGAGATACGGGCCCATCGTGAGACACTGGGTTTTAATTTCATCGCCCGTAAAATCCGTCATCACTCCGGCCATGATCATGGAGTAGCACATCGTGCAGAATGAAGATGTCAGTGTAATAAGGGGAAGAATCAGGTTCACATTCCTCCCAGATAAAGATGCGAAAGGAACAGATCGAGTTCTTCTTTCTTAGAAATGACAAAGGCAATGTAAGCGGCACAAGCGCCGTAGAGAATCCAGTTCACATAAAGATTAGGCTTATCAGAGCGAAGCCAGATGAGACCCATGACATTGGATCCAGCTACCACGAGCGTACTTGCAGCTGTTCCTAACTCTGGCAGGAAATAAAATGGAAATGCGACACTAGCGATCAGCATGCCAAAGTAATCGAAGGCGAGAATTTTTCCCTGTGAATTTTCCAGCATGGCAAAGAGACTAGGAATTTCAAACCCAGAAAGAAATCCGATCACGACCACAATGAAGTAAGCACTGAATACGGCGATCGTTGACCAAAAGGGCGAAGTCCCCGGTTGAAGAATCCACGTGATGATAAATGGACCGGTTGATCCAAGCAAAGTCAGAAGAACCTCAATGGTAAAAAATGTTTTTCGAAGAGGAAAACGTTGGCGTAGTTTACCCTGAACAATAGAACCAAATCCCAGAGCGCAGGTAAAAAGACAGATGATGGTGAGGTATTGGTTCTTTGTGCCACCCAGGCAAACGGCCAGGACCTGAGCATATACGAGTTCATAGAAAAGGCTGCAGAATGCGAGAAGAAATGTGAAGAAGTAGATGACCACAGGACGGGACGATATCATGGCTTAACTTTTACTGTTTTCAGCATGCCAAGATCGTCAGCGTTGTCCTGGAAATACTGATTCGGCGCCCGCATCATGAATAAATAAGTGCCTGCCCCATCTTTCCTCTGCGCAAAGGCAACGTAAGCATCCGAAGCTGCACCGGATGCACCCGTAGTCGGAAGAACCTGGAGATCATTCAGGCCACTATCGGCCGGAGCTTTCATCGTGAAGACTTTTTCCGCATCGATCTTCCGGTCCTGCAGGACTGGTAGTGCATCCTTGTTAGTTCTGAGAAACTCCAGTGCATCTTCGAGGCTTCTTTCGCCTTGAGTGGCGACCAAGGCCAGTTGTCTTTTTCCATCTAAAGAAGTTCCATAAATCGTTGCCACACCTTCTTCGATGTCGTGATTAAAGTAATGCATGTCTTTGGGGAGACTCACGTACAATTTCACAAGATTCATGTAATCACTGCGAAGCATTTCCTGTTCTATCCGGTATCCATAGATGGATGAGACCACATGAGAATCTTCAATGATAACTTTGCGGGCCATTCTCGGAGGGAGAACTTTGTCTTTTTTGATTAATGGCCTGGGATTTGAAACGACAACAAGCTTTTCAACTGGCGCTTTCTTTCCGGAAACAGTCGTCTCTTCGAGGACGTAAATATCCTGCTTCTGGCGATAAAACAGAAAAAGAACCAACAGCAATAAAATGATGGCAATAATCACTTTGCTGAATACGTTCAAGTTATCGTTTCTCATTGGAAACAGCCTCATTTTGACATCTATGGCGAGGGACCTTAGTATCTTAACATGTTCTTTATTTCTCAGGGAGCAGGTTATTTTTAAAAATATCCTCAGATCGCAATCAGGTTTTAGTATGGCCGAAGCCGCCGTTGCAGGTGGCATGCTTGGTATGATGGCGCTTGGTGTGGCCAGTCTCGCCGGAAACATGGGGGACGCTAGCAAAAAAGCAGAAGGTCTCGTTGCAAGAACCGAGTTTACATCGTCACTGACAACCTATCTTTCCAGCAATCTTGGGTGTGAAGATCTTAAGGCAACCAGCGCAGCCGCCAGCCTGACTGAGTCACCCCGGCCGATCTCATTTACTAAATGGAATTATGGTGGATTCTCAAATATCGTCGCCGGTACCGATAAAAACAACCGCAAGCTGACTACATTTAAGTATTTTTATCTCGAAGAATTGAATGCCTACCTTAAGCCGGAGACTGATCGTCAACTGATCTCAGCTGCTACACCCTTAGGTGGAGTAGAAATACTGGAGAAAGCCACTCTGACAGTACGGGTAACTATCGTTATCGACGAACGCCCTTATAAGCATATTTATAATCTTCCTGTTCTTGTCACTCAAGGAACTCACGAACTCAGATTCTGCTCAGATGAAAAGACCATCGCCGAAAGTTGTGCTGCTATGAGAGGTGTCTACGATCCGGTTAACAAAGAATGTGACATGGCCGATGGTTGTCTCCTAAAAGGAACCTACAACGAATTAAGCTGTAGCGAGCCTCCGTGCGATCCAAGAATTGCAGACGCTAACAAAGTTAACGAATTCACCAAGGGCCAGTCATGTCCCAAAGGTTCTGTTTCCTTCAGAACTCACACTTCTTCCTGGACCCAGAAAAGAAACTGCGGGAAAAAGTGTACGAAGGACGTCGTTAATAGCATGAGTTGGTACAACTGCATGGCGTGTCCTCCTTAAGATTCGCACCTTCCCTATCCAATTTTTTCTGGCACAAACTGGCCCCATGCCTCCTTAAGAGGCCAGTCGGGGGCATTACTTTCCATGACTTGGGCTTAATGACCGTTATGACTTAAACTAAGACCATGAATCTTATCAGCAAGTTTTTAAAATCACAGGTTGGGATGTCCCTCGCCGAAATCATGGTGGCACTGGGCCTTGTCGGTGCTACCGCCATGGGTGCAGCTGCTCTTATGGGCAACATGGGCAACACCTCCAAAGAAGCAGAAGCCGTCATTGAAAAGACTCAATTCGCAAGTGCGATTGGTGTTTACCTCAACACGCCCATGGGATGTGATGACCTGAAAACTCAGGGTGCATTTTCAACAACAGAAAAAGATATTACCCTTCCCACCTGGCGCTTTGCTGGTGTGAAAGTTTTTGATCCGATAAATGTTTCAAGATTTATCCAGATTAAAGGCGATGAAAAACCAAAAATTTTTCAAATTTCATCTCTTACTGCGAAACTGGATACAACAAGTGCATCTACGGTTAAGCAGTCTGATGCTGTTACCGGTAAAGTTATCGACCTCACAAAATCTATTTTACGTGTTCGGGCGAATTTACGGATGAAGGCACGTGACTATATTCACGTCTACGATGTTACAGTCCTCACAGCTGCCGATATGACGATCAAGTATTGCAGCGGCGACAGGACTCTTGCAGAAACGTGTACTGCACTCAAAGGTAAAGTCGATCCAGTGACCAAGAGATGTATCATCGACGAATCCTGTCGCGCCTTCGGTTCATTTGTTTCTTTAAGTTGCTCTCCAAGACTGGCCGGAGCTCAGCCGTGTGATGTCTCAAGAGGTGTCGGTACTATTAATCCAGTGACCGGAAACATGGGATGTCCTGCGGGTACGAGTGCGGTTTCAACAGGTGCTGATATCTGGAACGTTTCCGTGAAATGCGGAAAGAAATGTAAAACGGAACAGAACAACACCATAGGATTTTACACATGTTTACAATGCGATTAATTAGAAACTCAGTCGGGTCCGGCATGGTCATGATGATGGGTGCTATGGGAGCTCTCGGAGGAGCAGCTTACATCGTAGCAGGCCAGATGGCGGAATCCGAAAGAGTGCTCAAGCGCGATTCAAGTGTAGAGGCCTATAAGCAACTTGTGGAACTCGTAAGAAAAAATCTTTACGACGGTAATTCGTGTACAAAAGTTCTCGCTGGTACCGTGGTCACTCCTGCAGCGGCAGATGGGACAGTTTCGTTTTCTACAATTCCAAGCATGCAGATGAACTTCGGTACACCAGTAGATACTTTACTCAAACCTGAATGGCGATCGGCCACTGGTACTTCTGTTGCCCAGATCCGCGTGACGATCGACGCTCCTATGCGGCCGGCAGTCCGTATGCATCCGGAAGGTGGGCTCGCGACTGTTTCACGAGAAGCTGCGACGGCTACAATTTTTGTTGAACCCAATCACAAAGGGATCAACATCTACAAGAAAGACCAGACAACCGGTAAATTTATTTTCGAAAAACTCTTTATCAAGCTTTTCGTTTATCTGGAAGGTACAGGTCCCACAAGAACAATTCATTCGTGCTATGACCCCGCCAGTGATGCTGCTTTCTGTACCATGGCCCTCGGTGGTGCATTCAATACAACAGCACCTTCGGGCGAAAAATGTCAGCCAGATCTTCAGTGCTTCTCCTATAAGAACGGAATTATACCGATCACAGAAACTTGTCCGACAGGTTACACCGCTTCTCAGATCGGTGCCGACTTCCAGATGTGTAACTGGTGTCACCCGGAACCAGCTGATCCAAGTTCATTCCTCGCTATGCTCGCAACTTCTGAAAGTGTGGAAGATCTCGATATGGAATGTTCAGAAATCTACGAAGGCATGACTGAAGATGAGATCGAGGAACAGAGACAAGAGCTGATTGAATACTCAGCGACTCTGGCACCTGAAGAACAGAAAAAATATGAAGAATGTATCAATTACGACCCAGACTATCCCGCTGCAGAACCAGCACCGGATACACCTGAAAGTCTCGAGCAACTTCAGCAGATTCTTAAACTTTTGAAACCATCTAAGCTTAACAAGGCCAAGAAGAGTGGTTACACGATGACCATCCCTGGTCCTCCGACGAGATACATTCACTGGACAGCTGCCCAAGTTGCCGAAGCTCTCAGTCTCGGCGGTACGACAGGAACTACGACTGGAACGACGACAGGAACTACAACTGGTGGTATTTCATGCTTTGTTGCCGGCACACAGGTAACGATGAAAGATGGGTCAAGCATGTCGATCGAAGATGTGAAAATCGGAGATGAAGTACTCACCTATGATGAACATAAGAAATTGATCGTATCAAGACCTGTTGAGGAGATAGCTCATCACAAAGCGTCCCCAAGTAGTCTCTACGGCTTTGCCTTCTCTGATGGCAAAGAAGTCACTTCTAATGATGTTCATAGATTCTATGTTCGCGAGAATGATAATTACCTGTCTGCTCAGGAGATCTACCAGCGCTGGATCTTTAATCAGCAAGTCACGTTGTTGAATGATGATAGTGAATCAGTGACGATCTCTGATATCCAGGTCTCAACGGATAAAGTGCGATTGTATAACATTCACGTCCAGGGACTTTATGATCAGGATCCTGCGAAGAAGAGTTTTAACCACAACTTCTTCGCCAGCGGCATCCTGGTTCACAATATTAAAATGGAAAAAGCACTTAAATACGATGACGGATCTGATAAGTAATACTTAAGCTTTTTTGTTTCTCGTGCTGATGATCGACGCAACAATGGAGATCGTCAGCACTCCAAATATCACCGCCATCGTTACTATCACTGGCATATGGTAGAACTTCACGATCAGCATCTTCACCCCGATAAACATCAGAATGACTGAGAGACCGTATTTCAGGTAGTGGAATGAATCCGCGAAACCTTTGAGGGCGAAATAAAGTGCCCGTAATCCGAGAATCGCGAAAACATTGGACGTGAAAACAAGAAATGGATCGTTCGTAATTCCGATAATCGCCGGAATGGAATCAATCGCAAACACGAGATCCGAGAATTCAACAAAGATCAAAGTAATAAAAAGTGGAGTGATGTGCATGACTCCGTTGGCGCGCACGAAGAATTTATCATCATGAAAATCCGGTGTCGTAGGAAATACTTTTCTGGTCCAGGTTATGACCCAACTTTTCTCAAGGTCGTGATCATCACTGTGGGGTGCCAGCATCTTGATGCCGGAGTAAACAAGGAAAGCACCAAAGAAGTAAATCACCCACGAGAATCTCTCGAGAATCGCAATCCCTGCCCAGATAAAGAAGGCGCGCATAACAAGCGCACCAAGGATCCCGTAGAAAAGGACTTTATGCTGGTACTGGTTAGGAATTTTGAAGTAACCAAAGATCAGAAGGAAGACGAAGAGATTATCTACCGAAAGAGATTTCTCGATGACGTATCCCGTAAAAAACAACATGGCATCACTCGGCCCACGCCAGTAATAAATGATCGCATTGAAGATAAGAGCGAGCGAAATCCAGACCGCTGACCAGATCATCGACTCTTTAAACCCGATTGTATGAGATTTTTTATTGAAGACACCGAGATCGAGGGCCAGCACGAGGAGAACGAATAAAACGAAAGCTCCCCAGATGACCAAAGACGTTTCTTGATGCATGATGATTTCCTCAGGTTTGTTTCTTTGATATTCTAAACCGGACAAAAGATATATTCCATGAAAAGCGGACGAATTGATGAGTGATAAACTGATGGCGGCCCTCGAAACAGTCAAAACCATGCCGAAAATTACTGTGGGTCATGTCGTCAATTCCATGGGCGAGGATGCTATCACAATCGTGTGCCTCATTTCTATCCTCCCCTTTCTCCAGCCGATTCCGATTCCAGGACTTTCGACTGTTCTTGGACTCGTTGCTCTCATGCAGGGACTGGGGCTTCTTGTTTCAGGAAAACCTATTCTCACGAACAAGCTTCGCGAGATAGAAATTTCTCCAGAAAGATTTGAATTAATTTACAAAACCGCAACCAAGATCACGGCATTCACGTCAAAGATTTCCACACTCAGGCATCCGCTTATTAACACGCGTCCGACTCAGATCGTGGGTGGAATCAGTATCATCCTGTCAGCGGCATTTTTAGCTCTGCCCCTGCCCATACCCTTCTCTAATTCGATTCCTGCCTTCAGTATTTTCTTTATTTGTGTAGCACTTCTCGAAGATGACCTAGCGATGATGATTCTCGGATTGGGAATTACGGCCACCGCCATGTGGATGGCCTACTTTTCAATCCATCTCATCTCAGATCAATTCTACAATTATTTCAGCTGAACAATTAAGGCTTAGCTTCGTCGAGTGAGCAACCAGTATTTCCTGAGAGGGAAATGGATTCCGGAGTGATCTCAACAGGTTTCTTCGCTTTATCATCACAGTCTTCGGTTTTTTTATCGAGAGCATTCGGCTCTGCAGGTTTTTTATCATCCATCGCAGCTTTCGGATGATTCACAGACGTAATTTTATTTGTTGTCGTTACCGGAGGTGCAGCATTGAGACATGAAGAAACTAAAAGTGCGAGAAGAAGAGCTTTCATAAATTAATCCTTACTGTAGTTGAAAATTTTAATCGTCATAATGAATCGATACCAGGTCCGCGGCAACATGCTGATGAGTCTTACTGCAGTCGCCATTAAAAACGGAGTCGCAAAAATCATTTTCTTTTTCGTAATGGCCTTCACCATCTTCTGAGCTGCTCTGTCTGCCGGCATGATGAATGGCATAGGATGGCTATTCTGTTTGGTGAGTGGTGTATCCACAAATCCAGGACAAATTGTCGTCACATAAATCCCGAAAGGTCGCAGATCAAGAGTGAGGGACTCGCAATACTTTGTGACGGCTGCTTTTGTGGCGCTGTATGCAGAGGCCCCAGGTAAGCCGTTATATCCGGCGATCGAAGACATGGCGACGAGCTGCCCTTTCGAGCGCGGAATCATGTGATCGAGGGCCGCCTCAAATGCGTACATCACACCCAAGAGATTAATGTTCACCATCTTGTAGCTATATTCAAAGTCAGGAATTTTCGTTTTATATTTATAACCGATTCCCGCGTTCGCGATCATCAAGTCGAGTCCGATGGAATGAGAAAATTCATGAACCGCGGCCTTGAGCTGATCGCGATTGGACACGTCCACTTGATAAAATGAAACCTTGTCTTGATCAGTGGCAAAGTTCTCGAGAAACTTTGTCTTCTCCCGACCACACACGCCGACCTTCCACCCCATGTGGATGTAAATCTTGGCCAGCTCCATGCCGATACCGGTCGTTCCACCAGTGATAAAAACAGATTTCATCTGTGTCCTTTTCGTCTCAAAATTATAATCGCACAGAGAGGGAAACTCTACTTTGCCGCCCAGCGTTCTGTGCTTTTTTAAGGTTTTGTCCTTGACGTAAATAGGCCCGATCCTTATATTTGATGAACATTTGTCCGGGGGAGTAGTTAAGTTGGTTATAACGTCTGCCTGTCACGCAGAAGGCCGCGGGTTCGAGTCCCGTCTCTCCCGCCATCTTTTAAGAAATTAAATAATAAAGCCACCGCAAGGTGGCTTTTTTATTTGAGCAAGTCTTTAAAACAAAGATTCGAATCTTACCGATACCTTGCTAGCAGTCGCTGAGTTCTGCACAGCAATGGGCCTGATCCCGAGACTTCTCGACGGTTTTTACGGTTGATAATTATTAGCCCTTTACCTGTCGGCGCTCATCGAATTGACTCGCAAAACTTGAGAAAATTCCTGGAAGGTAAAAAACCTAACAAGAAAATTCTATGATCAAAAATGAATCCCCCAGGCCAAGTTCTAAAATAAATTTCAAGGCACTTTTACTCGTCTTCATTGTTTTTTCATTGGTCGAACTCTTCATGCGCAATCTGAGAACCAGTGACATTAGCTACCGTCAATTCAAGAGTTTCCTTGAGCAGAATCAGATACAAAGCGTGGTCATTAGCGGTGACGTCCTGAGAGGTGATTTTAAAACTCCACAAGATGGGAGGCAACAATTTCAAACGGTCATGGTGGAGAGCAAGATCACAGAAGATCTCGATAAACATGGGATCGACTACCGAAAGGAAGCAGATTCGCCATTTTTAAATTTAATTTTTAGTTTTTTCATTCCCTTCCTTGTTTTCTACGGACTTTGGTATTTCATTTCGCGAAAAGCAATGGGAAAAGGCATGAACCTTAGCACAGGCTTTATGTCGATCGGAAAGAGCAAGGCGAAGATCTATGTTGAAACTGAAACAAAAGTCACTTTTAAAGATGTGGCCGGAGCTGATGAGGCGCTCGAAGAACTCAAGGAGATCATCGATTTTTTAAAGCACCCGGCGAAGTTCAAAACCATTGGAGGAAAGATGCCTAAAGGGGTGCTTTTGGTTGGTCCTCCGGGAACGGGAAAAACCTTGATCGCCAAGGCCGTTGCAGGCGAAGCGAATGTTCCGTTCTTTTCAACGAATGGCGCAGAGTTCGTGGAAATGTTCGTGGGAGTCGGGGCCGCGCGAGTAAGAGATCTTTTTGAACAAGCCAAGGCCAGTGCCCCGTGTATCATCTTTATTGATGAGCTAGATGCTTTGGGCAAGGTCAGACACCTCTCTCCCATCTCGGGCAATGATGAGAAGGAACAAACTCTCAATCAACTCCTCGTGGAAATGGACGGCTTCGATACGAAGGCCGGGATTATTATCCTCGCCGCAACCAACCGTCCTGAAATTATTGATCCTGCACTTCTGAGGGCCGGACGCTTCGATCGTCAGGTCCTGATCGACAAACCGGATAAGCAAGGCCGGACCGACATCCTTCGCATCCATGTAAATAAAGTGAGACTCTCTCCTGAAGTGAAGTTGGAGGAAGTGGCTGCCTTGACTCCAGGTTTTTCCGGGGCGGATCTGGCCAATCTCATTAACGAGTCAGCTCTCATTGCCACTCGTGAGAATGCGGACTCAATCACAATGACCCATGTAACGAATGCCCTCGAAAGAATGCTAACGGGACTTCAAAAAAAGAATCGGCTCCTAAACACATTTGAGAGAAAAGTTGTGGCACATCATGAAATGGGACATGCACTGGCGGGAAACTTCTTCAACCAACAGGAAGTGATTCACAAAGTTTCAATCATTCCACGCGGAATTGGTTCATTGGGTTATACCATCCGTCGGCCCCTTGAAGACAGGTTTCTCATGACCAAATCCGAGCTGGAGGAAAAAATGACCGTGTTGCTCGCCGGCCGAGCTGCAGAAACCCTAGTTTTTTCTCATCTCTCAACTGGAGCCGCCGATGATCTAGTAAAGGCCACTGACATCGCAAGAGACATGGTAATGAAGTATGGGATGACGAGCGAAATGGGCTTTGTTTCTTACGAAGATTCGCCAAACCTCTCTCTCCAAGGGATGGAGAAGAAGAGGGGCTACTCTGATCGGACTGCCGAAGAGATAGATGCTCATGTTAAGCATCTAGTAATGGAAGCTTTCCGAAGGGCGTACGATTTTCTGGAAGAAAATAAGAGCTTGCTTGAATCTTCTGCAGAAATCCTGCTGAAAAAAGAAACACTCGTTGAAAGTGACCTCTCGTCCATCTTCGATAGTATTAAGCCACTAAAAAATAAAGACCATGCAATAAGAACGGAATTCCATAAATATTTTTATTCTTAAGACGAAAGGAGTTCATATGAAGGTTTCGACCACGAGACAAGAGACCAAGCGTTCAGGAACTAATGTCTTAGATGCCATAGAGAACCGTCGCGCTGTACGTGATTACACATCTCGTAAAGTTGAAGAGCTTTTGATTCGGAAACTCTTAAAGTACGCAACCTATGCTCCGAGTGCCGTAAACTCCCAACCGTGGAGTTTTGTCGTCATCCAGAACAGAGACATTTTAAAACATATTTCCGAAGCCTCCAAAGAAAACATTAGGCAAAATCCAAATTTCAATCAGGGCCACGAATATGGTTTCGATAAATTCATAGAGGAAAATTTTGACATCTTTTATGGCGCGAATACACTCATCGTCATTTGTTCTGTCGAATGTTCCCTCATGGGATTTTCAGCGGAAGCCGATTGCTTTCTTGCCGCTCAAAATTTAATGCTCGCTGCTTACGGCCTAGGACTTGCCACTTGCCCCATTGGGTTGGCCCGCGCCACTTTACAGACGAATCTATTTAGGACGATGCTTAAAATTCCAGAAAACATTAAACCCGTGCTACCCATCATCGTTGGTTACTCGACGTCGAACTTAGAAAAAGTTTCCCGAAGACTTCCCCTCATTCACTCTTGGCATGAGTCATTGTGATTCTAGTGAAGCAATGACCAATCGAAGCCGCGACTCTGGAAATGGGATAAAAAAGTATCCGTCCCAAACCCGAAATCTTTAAGTTTTACGTCTTTTATGAAATATTATCTTATTGAGATGAACGCTAATAATGCCATTTTTGTATTCTGTCTTTATACTCTTAGGGTCCACTTTCTCATCTAGGTGGATAGTTCGCTCGTAATCCCCATAATAGAATTCAGATGACGTCGAAGTTTCACTGCTACGCTTTATCTCGCTCTCTCTTTTTCCCGTAATGATCAAGTCATTTTCTCTAGCAGCAACCTTGATGTCATCTCTCGCCATCCCTGGTACTTCCGCTTTAATATCATAACCTTTTTCATCTTCTTTGATTTCAACTTTCGGAGAGAGGGCAACATTTTTTTCTCTTGTCAGCTTAGTACTAAATCTATCAAACGCCCTCTTCATTTCTGTTTCGAACTTCTTGAACTCGTCCTCAATATTTCTTGAAAAGGAAGATAGGCGTTCCTTAGTGAAAGCAGTCTTGTTAACATTAGGAAAAAGTTTTCCTCTTGTTGTTTCCATGTTTTTCAAATCTCTCTCTTGCTCAGCTAACATCTCATTAAAAAATTTCACGAATTCATCATTCGAACTTTTGTCTTTTCCTGACTTTGTCAGCTCAATTGCCTCAATTTGGTGATCGATCATCTTGTCCATAGCTTTTGCAGGATGATCTTCTTTGTGTTGGGCGAAAGCTTGTGAAGCGAAAATAAATATGGTCATGCATAGGATGGACATAAAAAATGATTTATTAACTAAACTCATGTTGGGCTCCTAGTTTATTCTGCTAAGTGTATTTCTAATGGTATCTCTGTATGACTTCTAGAACTTCAGAATCTTCCACTTGCTTAAATTCTCGATACCACATTCCAACGCTTTGAAGATTCTCAAGTGATCTCAGGCAAACGATCTGGTCGAAGCTATTTTTCAGCTTCGGACTAATCTCAGTTGGCCCAATAGGCACGGCAAGAATTAATCTCGATGGATTCAGAGTTCGTAGATAGCTAGCGGCGGCTTCGGCTGTTACTCCCGTAGCAAGACCATCATCTACAACAACAATGGTTTTCCCTGACATATCCCCAAGAGGTTTTCCTTCTCTATACAATTTAACTCTTCGGCGTAATTCGCCTTTTTCTTCCAAAGTCATAAAATCCTTGAGACCGTTTTCTAAGTTAAAATATTTAAGATACTCTGATTTGAAACGAGGGATTTCATCTTCGGAAATAGATCCAATTCCGAACTCAGGATGTCCGGGAGCCGCAATTTTTCTAGCGATAACCACATCCATAGGTGCATGAAGGATTTTAGCAACCTCATCTCCTACCACAACACCGCCCCTGGGAAGTGCTAAGATGAGTGGTTCTATCAGTTGCAGTCTCGCAAGTCTTAGGCCCAGCTGTCTTCCAGCATCTATGCGGTTCTCGAAAAAAAAATTCACAATAAACCTTCCACATAAGTTTCTTTAGGTAAAAAATGCTCCAGCCACTCACATGTCTTAGTGATAACTTTGTCTAGAGTGCCTGGTTCTTCAAAAAGATGAGTTGCCCCTTCAATTAAAACAAGCTCAGATCGTTTTAATGACTGCTGAGCTTGTTGATTTAAGGAAATAACCTGATGATCTAAACTTCCCACTAAAAGAAGGACTGGGATGTTCACCTGTCGAAGATTTTCTTCTTTTGCAAGATCTGGTCTGCCACCTCGGCTCACAACAGCGACTAAAGGTACTTTTCGGTAAGGTGCTGCAGCCGCAACAAGAGCGGCAGCGGCACCGGTGCTCGCTCCAAAATAGACAATCGGCTCTTGATGATATGCTGAATAGCCCTGAAGCCACCCAATTACCTCCGACAACCGTTGGGCCAAAAGAGGAATATTAAAACGGTTCGTATAAATTCTATCCTCTTCCTCAGTTAGGAGATCAAAGAGAAGAGTTGAGTAACCTTCGTTATATAATTTTTCCGCTACCATCTTGTTTCTTGGACTCAGGTGAGAACTACCACTCCCGTGGACGAAAACTACCCAGGCCCTAGGATGATCAAAGAATGCCAAGTGTCCTTTTAAAGTTACATGAGGAAGAGGAATAAGAATTTCACGTTGCATGAACAGTCCTTTAAACATTTGTTTCGAGTATGAACTGTATGAGGTGACAATCAACATGACGAATATCACCTCATAACCTTAATCTATGCATAATATGCTTTAAGCTGCTCATGATAAACGCACTTGCTAAGTTTTGAAGCTATGTATTCATGACATAAATTAGTCTCGGGTATGGTTTGTGATCAATATCAATTCGTTCTTTTAGGATCACTATGCTTATCAGAGAAGTTAAACACCTAATTGGAGGTCTTTATGTCATTACTAGGAAATCATTCACTAACTACTAGAAGCCAGAATCCATTTTCTCTTTGGAGAAAAGACATGAATCAATTGATGCGTAAATTCGATGATGACTTTGGAACATTCGACATTGAAACCAGCGATTTTTTGCCGAATGTAGAGATTAAAGAAAAAGATAAATCTTACAAAGTTTGCGCAGAAGTTCCCGGCATGAAAGAAAGTGACATTAACGTCACACTCAGGGACAACAATCTTATTCTGGAAGGAGAAAGAAAATCTGAAAGCAAAGAAGAAAAAGAGGGCTACTATTCTTCGGAATTTAGCTATGGCAGTTTCTACCGCTCCATACCTTTGGAGGAAGAAGTAAATGCAGACTCAGTGAAAGCTTCTTACAAAGATGGAATCCTAACTGTTGAGATGGATAAAGTTAAGCCAAGTAATCATAGAAGTAAAAAGATTCCGGTTCTTAAATCTTAAATATGAGCGAGAGGAGATCTAGGCAAATCTCCTCTCGCTCATAAGATATCTATGAGGATAAAAATGAGAACCTACCAACAGGAAATTATCAATAAAGCAGTTAAAGATAAAAAAAATGTCATGATTGATGAAAAAGACTCTTGGAACATCAGAGATAAACATATGATGTCGACCATAGAAATGTTGCTAGGGCATCATGGAACTGGCTCCAAAGCGATTGTTTGGGCACACAATACTCATGTGGGAGATTATCGAGCAACTGATATGGTTGCAAATGGTCACTTAAACATAGGTGGATTGGCGCGAGAAATTTTCGGGAACGAAAACGTAGGTCTTATTGGCCTTGGTTCATATGATGGTTCGGTAACGGCTTCTTACATGTGTAATGGTCCGATCTTGAAATACGATATCCCAGAGGCCAGACCGGGAAGTGTTGAGAATGCCTGTCATCAGCAAATCGAAAATGTAGGCTGCTCTGATTTCTATCTAATTTTCGATCCTCTTGATCATGGATCACCTCTGAATCAGGTCATGGGTCATCGGGCAATCGGTGTTGTCTATGATCCGGATATTGAACATCGTTGGAACTACGTACCTACGTCATTATCCAATCGTTATGATGCATTTATTTTTATTGGTCGATCAAATTCATTAACAGCGATTCAAGCACATTTTGATAAGAAGAAATTTCCAGAAACGTATCCATTCATTCGTAAGCAGAATGTATAGTTTTGCAAAAAGGAGAATCCCATGAAATCGAACTCATTCAACATTGGTCAATCTCATATCGTGAGAGTTGAGCACGGCTTCTCATGGTTTGAAAAGTATGCATTAAAACGTTCTCATCCCCGAGCTTTATTTCTAGATGTGTTGGGAATTGTCTGGTTCTTTTATTTCTTTTGGCTTCAAAGTTGGCAAATGGCTTTGGCATCAATTATCATAGGAAGATTACTTTCCTCCTCAGCTGTCATGCAAGTAAGTCCCCAAAAGATGTCTGAAACAATCTTAGGGAAGATAGCCCTTCTTCATCTACACCCAGCAAATTTCATCATTCAATTTTCAGGATTTCTCGTCTTAACCTATGGAGTATGGTTGCATTCCACCGAATACATCTTATTCGGTGTTTCAGCAATACTTGTAGGACATCTTTTTGGCTGGGAAAAAGTCAGTTCAAGCTTGGAAAACAAATGAAAAATGAAACGCATTTTTTACTTTCTTAGTATGAATATTAACAAGGAGCTCTTTCATGAAAACGATATCAATCGAGATGCCATTAGTAAAAAGATGTGATGCTGAAAAATGTGGGTTTAATAAAAACAACGATTATCATGTTCAAGGAAAATTAAACTGCCAGACTTACAGAGCAGCATGAAATTTAAAGTGGCAAAAGAACTTATGTGGATGCGACCTTACATTAAAGAAAGCTATAAGTTTTTGCCTCAAGGAACCAAAATAACACGACTTGGATCTTGGAAAGGTAATAATCGCTATGGAAAAGACGTAGTGGCCTCTATCTTCACCAATGATGATAAAAATTTCAGAGTATATTTGCACCTTTACAAGTCTTATACCCCTTCCAAGGAACTTAAAATGTTCACAAAGAGTATGTTATTAAAAACTTTAGCACACGAACTCGCGCACGTTATTGAAATGGGTGAACATACACCTCAGTTTAGAAAGTTAGAAAAGCGTTTGACGAGACGTTTTTTACAAATGAATCCTAAACGCAATTATTCTAGACTTATGTCGAAGAAACATTGAAATCCAAGGCTCTCTTTACCATCATAGGGTGCCACTTGAACTTTCCATTTTTCGATGGAAGATCAATATAAAAAATTTCATTTCTTCTCCATTCAAGAAGCCACAAAGCTTCTGCCGCTAGGCAAATATTTTTTAGGTACAACACTTACTACTATTCCCTTATCAATAGCTAATTCCACCAAATCATCGAGAACGTCGTCGTCACTTGCATTAAGTTGAGATTTATTCATAACAACATTCCCT
>CAMCYI010000046.1 GCA_945883845.1 Bacteriovorax stolpii
AGGGCCAGTGACTCCTGATGATGAGCTGACTTGACTTCGACAAGAGCTCTTTTCTCCCAAGCGGCCATGATTCGTGGGATGTTGCTTGTTAAACGTGTGGAAGTCGATTCCATATGAGTGCCCTTGGTTTTTTGGTGATTTAACCCCATGTGAAATGAAATTTAAATTTTATATTTCTTATGATGGGCTTAAGTGCAACTCATCGTTATAAGATATAGAGATGAATCTTATTTTAAAATACTTAATCCTTGTTCTTGTAACGCAGTCGTGCGCCACTTTAAAAAAGTCTAAAACCGAAGATACCGTCAGTGATCTGGACTCTCAGGGTAAAATCCGGGACCTGGAAAAAATTCTCAGGAGCGCTGAAGAGAAAGCATCCCCTGAAGGGAAAACGATTCTGAGTACAGGGCGTACGATGGTGGAAAAAAACAAGATCGTGAGAGGCAGCTGCTGGGATTATGCGAATGCTGTTTATAACAATTCCGGATTCAAGGCGAATCAGCGAATCACACCTTTAAAAAGTAAGATCAAAGGTCCGTACGCTGACTTAAGTTCAATTCAGCCGGGGGATTGGCTCTACTTTATCAACTACTCGTTCAAGGAAATTGACCACAGTGGAATTTTTGTCGAGTGGACGGATGTTGAAAAGAAGAGGGCCATTCTTTTGAGCTATGTGGGTGGAAGAAAAAAGAAGCCGGGATCTTACAAAATTTATGACCTGAAACATGTGTATTATATTATCAGGGCTAAATAATCAGTATCTAAACCCTGCTGTACGGGTTGTCGGCTTTATGGTCGTTGCCGAGGCCCATGGTGGCAGTGTTCTCAGACTTCCAAAGAGTTTAACCTTCTTGTGCTAACTGCCTTTTAATCTGCCCTACCATTCCTTTGAAATTCCGCCTTTGATAGTATCATTGATGTGATTCCCGCACTTTGTCCGGCGTTAAGTCACTTGCGAAGCACAGATCTTTCACTTCTCAGATGGGATTTTTGAAAAGGCGGGGAAGAACTGTATAGAAGTTGGACGTCCACAGAAATGTTTACCTCCTCCGTCATTGAGATTTCTTTTACTTGGTAGGATAAGTTTATGAAATATTTTTTATTCTTTCTCTTCGCAACTGCCTTTTCAGCACACGCTCTGGAGACGGACAATTATCTCTCCTGGAACCATGATCTTCCTGATTCTGCGGAAGATATTAATCAATTGATCCAGACGCAAATCGAAGAAGTTCTTGCAACCCAGTCCGGAAAAAAGAATGTGAGTTGTGAAAATATAACATTCAATATCGCCAGCCGATTTAAAACAAGACCGATCAAGGGCGAGATGTTTGTGAACTGGAGTACCGAGCATCTTGGCAGCAAGATCTTTCCTGCAACAGATAAGTATCTTGAAGAAAGCATTTACCGTGAAACTCCGAAACTTCTCATGAAGATCGCACCTCTCGCGCCGAATATTCAGACCGGCGGAATTTACTTTGGTCTTGATAAACTCAGTCATTTTGCTTCAACCGGACGTCGTTACCTTAAAGAATATTTAAAGCAGCTCAAAAAAGGGTCTTCAGACGAAGATTCAGAGAATGCGGCCATTGACCTGGGTCTTTCGAACGAAGCAGGAATTCTTGGCATTTGGGTCAGTGGTGTTTTTAGTTTCGGCGACCTCGAAGCAAACTATCAGGGCCTGCGCTTTTATAGAAAGTTTTGTCTCGACCAGAAGGACTCATATCTCGAACAAGTGAGTGGTCAATGGAAGCTGGCAAAGGTTCCTGATATCAGGGATTACGTAACACCAGATTGGGATGAAACTTTTAATCTGTCTTATCGTGCTCCAAAGACCTGGAAAGGTACGTCCGCTCTGCTCAAGCAGGAATATTGTGAGCTAAGACAAAGTGAGAATGTTGTTTCACGGTTCAAGCTTTATGAAGAAAAAGCGACTAAGAGCCGATCCAGGATTTATATCGAAAATCTTCGTGCTAGTGGATTTAAGAAAATTCCTGATCCTTTAGAGAATCAATCCTTCGATAAATTGTGTACGAAATAATCAGTCACCATGACGAGAACCGCTTCGCTCCCATGGCCTTTACGGTTTTGTCCGTATTCTTCAGGAATCGGAGGTCGTGCTGATGACTTCTTTGATTCATCACACGGAGATAAGAAGACCTGGTACGAAGAGAATGCTTTCAAACATATTGACTGCTAATACCAAACACACGTCTTCAAGAATTTCTCATGCGTCGACGGATACGGACTGCTTATCAACTTCGGCTCCGCACTCCCAGTCGAAATCCCACAGAGATACCCACCAACATTCATGACTTTCATATAGTACTTCATCGGCTCCCATGAGCTGGCCGAAATAAACTCACGAACGAGATCCCCGTTCTCGTAGTAGTAGCAGGCTTCGCCGAACATACGGGAAGTGGCGCAAGAGCCGTCTGGAGAAATTGTGTAGTCGTCGTACCAGCCTGGTGACGGTGGCCAGGCAGAGTAGCGCCAGTTGAAGGTGAGCGATGAGCAAGATGATTGTTTGATGTCGAGGACTAGGCCGTCGGTCATGATGCCGTTGTAGTTCCAGGTGCCGCAATCAGTTGGTACCGGGATTTTTTTTGCACCAAGTTTTGGTTTGAGAGTCGGGAAAATTGTTTTTGCCGTAATTTCTTTGTTGGCCGCGCGGTCGAAGTAAGATGAATTGATTTCGATAGTATCTTTGATAACTTTTGTTGTGAGTGTTTTGAAATCGCCACTCGAGTGATTGCTCACGAGCATTTTGTAGCCCATGCCTTTGTTGTAGGCTTCGGCTTCAAAGATACCTTCGGGACTCATGAGAGAGATGAACATTCCGCCGGTCCAGTCAGACTCGTTCCAGGCGAAGCCGGTGAGGGCGATCTTACCTTTGAGGGGCTGAAACTTCATGGCGTAGTTGCCGTAACGGGATTTCATAGCTTGTTTGATGATGCCATTGGTCCCGTAAGTTGTGTCGTATGAGAGGCCACCTTTGACGAAGCGGCCGATGTAGACAGAGCCCGTCATGTAGGCGCCTATTGCGACGATCTTGCAGGTTGGAGTGGTGAAAGCGACAGCGTCTTTGATCTCTGTGTTTTCGCCTGCAGCTGTTTTAAAGAGCGCAGGAGCAGGGATAGCTTTAAACTTGCAGGGTGCTGCGAAAGTTGGAAGCGAGAGGGCCAAGAGGAGGAGTGCCGCGAGAGTTCGCATGGTGAGAATCCTTTAATATTTAAATGGGAAAATTTAATCAAGAGGGACATGGTGCTGTCAAACAAAGTCTTCAGAGAGACATTGCGAATTTCGAGAGAAGTCAGCGATTTCTTGGGGCCAAATCGCTGCCTTCAAAATAAACTCTTAATATTTCATTTTAAGGAGTTACTTTTGAAGTCGATACTCATGCTTTCCCTGATGCTTTTAAGTTCATGTGCGGGCATCAAAGACCAATATCCCGAGAACGTCTCCATTCAAAAAACAATCACCACGAAGAGAACCAAATCTGCTAATCACGGAAAAGCCTTCCAGTGGATGATCATGAATTTAAGTAACACCAGTGAAACGATAAAGCTGAATGATCAAGCGAATGGAAGACTTGTTTTGAACGATCTCACTGACTGTACAATTTCTAATGGTCCCGGCTATGTGTCTGTAAAATTCGTACTGAACCTGACTGTCACATCTGCAGATAACAAAGTCATCTTTTCTGCGCCCAATGTTGTCTCAAATGATAACTGGAATTATCCCCGGAACGATGACCAGATGAAGGAAGTTCGTGCCTGTATTGAGGAAACCATCTTAAAGCCATTAAGTTTGGCACTGATCAAATGAAACTCAGTTTATTGATCGTTCTTTTCGCTACTTCATTTTCTTCATTCGCATCTCTATGCCTGAAGACTGAGGATGTTATTTTCTCTTGTCCGACAAAGAATGGAAAATTCATTTCTGTCTGTCTTGGATCCGGTATTCCCGTTCAATATCTTTTCGGCGTAATTGACAAAATCGAACTCACGCTTCCAAAGAGCAAGGACGATAAGGTGAGCTATAATTCCATCATGTACAGCGGTGGCGGCGGGGGCTATGTCAGATTCAAGGCAGGAGTTATGGAATACATCGTTCACTCGACGATGGGAAAAGGATTTGATCGCGCGGGCGTGATTGTGCAGAAGGGCGGCAAGAAAATTGCTGAAGTTATATGTAAGACGAGTACAGATGTTAATCTATCGATGCTGGAAAAGCTAAAGATTGAAAAAGAAGAGTTTGGTATCGACCCGACGATCTAAATTTAAAGAGCCCCTCTTTCGAGGGGCTCTTTAAATTACTGAACGTTCAGAAAAACTTGAAGAACTTTTTTTGTATAAATTTCGTAACCGTTATCAACTTGTACTTTAACAATCTTGTTTTCAAACTTACAGCGACCAGTCTCACGAACACTCATGCCAAAATCAATTGTCCAGCGGCGGTTGTAGAATGTGCCACACACAACTTGCTCACCGTTCAAATTATAAACGATTCCGTTGACGACAGCGTCGTATGAAAGGTTCGGAACTAATGCGCGCTCATCAGTGTAGTGGCTATCGTCAGAGAATGATTCAACAGTCGTCACCTGAACCCAGGCGCGGTTGAGTGACTTATTTACCTGATAATCGATGCTATAAAGATCTTCACCACGGTCGATATCTTTTTCAAAAATCTTGATCGAGTCAGCAGCTGCGCTGAAAGAGAAAACGAGTGCCAATACAGTGAGAATTTTTTTCATTTAAATAGCCTCCTTAAAAGGTAGGAAGGGTATATGCGTTCTTTTCGTAAATTGGAATGTGTTAACAGAAAGCTGACATGAGCTTCACATATCCCGCGAAACGTCGCTGTTATGTGAAGCTTTAGAAGGTTGTTTTTACTCAAGGCGAGGTCTCCATTCAGCAGCAAGTCGATTTTTCGCAGTATCAATGAGCAACTGCTCACCGATTATTTGAGATACACCTCTGACGGGCAGTGCGGTTGAGTAAAAAAGACTTACTTGCTTTTGATGGGCAAACAATAGGTTGAGGCGGACTCAGGGTTAGAAAGGACATAATCCTGCCCGAAAACTTCATAATCATGGCCCTCATCGCGGACAAAATCTGAGTTTGGAAGCCAGACGCCGTAGATGTAATCGATAGTGAGATGAGATTTGTGAGGATGTCCGACGTTCTCAAACATGGCATAGAGTCTTGGCTTGAGAGTCAGTGCTTTCATTCCAGCGGGGATCTGATCAAGACAGCTGACCTCGACACTTGCAAAATACGTAAGTGTATCTTCAAGCATATTTCCTTCTTCACTGATGGCAAAGCCAAAGCTTTTGCCCTTCACACGGTTTGATATTTCTTTTCTCCGCTGATCGAAGGCCATCCACATCTGAGGGGCCAGTTGCAGATAGTCTTTATCTTCATCGAGGTGAGAGTGCATCTTTGTCTCGAATCCAATAAAGTGACGTAGCTGTTCCTCAACAATTTGTGGTTCGCGGGTAATGCCTGCCTTGAGGTGGAGTAAGTTATCAAGGCCGATTCGATTCTTCTTGCGAAGGCGAAACTGAGCAATGTTCGATTTGATCTCTGAAGGAGTAATGCCGAAGTTGGTTTTAAATGCGCGTGCGAAGGCTTCCTGTGAGTTAAATTGAGACTCGATTGCAACATCCAGAATTCTTTTGTCGGGATGATTGATGAGATCTTCTGCGGCATTGGTCAGTCGTCTGCCACGAATGTATCCACCGATAGAATCTCCCACATGAGCGCGAAAAATACGCTGGAATTCCCATGCAGAGTAGGAGCTTTGTTCGCAGACCTCTGGGATACCGATGGGGTTCTGTAAGTTTGTTTCGATGAACTCGATGATATTTGAGAGGAGGGCCAGACGGTCTTTCATAGTTTTTGAAGAAATCTTACATCTTCTGAGAGGAGAGTGAGTGAGAATTACTAAAATTACCCGCATGTCGATTTTTTAGACATCTCGAAAAATCATTATAGAATAGGATAAGAATATATACTTAAGAGGATAACCCATGGAAACATACTGGCGTAAATGCGGAAGCTGCAAGAAAGACATTGGCCTTAACCAGGTTTATCAAGTCTGTAGTGTCTGTGGCGGAAAGTTTGCTTTCTGTTCAGTGGACTGCTGGGATCAGCACGTGCCGGTTATGAATCATAAAAATGCCTGGGCGGAAGAGAGTCGTTCTCCCGCAAAATCACAAACTCCAACATCTACTGAACAGCCTGTCCGTCGAATCGTAAGTTCACCGTCATCAGCTTCGAGTTCAAGTACCAAAGGTAGTCCCATGGAAGCAGAGGTCTTGATCGTTGCTTCAAAGCTCAAGCAGTACGTTAAAGATAAATATGATTTGAGTACATCTGCAAATGTCATGGACGCGCTTTCAAATGAAGTCCGGCGAATCACTGATCGTGCGGCCGCAAAGGCGATGGCCGAAGGGCGCAAGACGCTGATGGATCGGGA
Organism: Bacteriovorax stolpii; assembly: GCA_945883845.1. Classification (GTDB taxonomy): domain Bacteria; phylum Bdellovibrionota; class Bacteriovoracia; order Bacteriovoracales; family Bacteriovoracaceae; genus Peredibacter. Next base: position 6,481 of record CAMCYI010000046.1, read on the forward strand.
TTTCTAGCATTCCTTAACTAATCGTTAAGTCAGGCGCACTTTTATTCATTATTATTTCCCCCGAGACCTCTCTATAAATTCAGGAGGAGGTCTCTATGATAAAAACGATTTTTGTCGCATCTGTCTTTGTTCTTACTTCAACCACGGCTTTTTCAGAAAGCTTTTTTCCCAAGAATGATCTTTTCATACCTGAGAGCGTAAAGCTTCTCGGTGGTCTTTCTCAGGAAGAGTACAACCATCAGATTGATCGGGTGATTGATGCCAATCGATCCACATTTACCAGTCGTGGATTTAAACTCACGGTTAAGCGCGATTGGGCCAATGGTGAAGTGAATGCTTTCGCCAGCGTGTCACCTCTCATGCCGTCACTTCGAATGATTACTCTGACGGGTGGTCTTGCGAGACACCCTTTGATGACTGGAGATAGCTTCGCCCTTGTTTTCTGTCACGAAGTGGGACACCACGTGGGGGTGCTCCGGTTTTTGCGAGCAGTATGAGTGTCGAAGAAGAAGCCGATTATTATTCGACGTTGAAATGTGCGAGGAAGCTCTTTCTTCATGATGATAATCAGAAAGCGATCCGGGGAGCAGTTATTCCACCAGCACTTGAGTCTGCTTGTACAAAAGCTTATGGAGACTTGAATGATAGGGCCATTTGTATTCGCACAGGACTCAGTTCTCAAATTCTTGGTAAAATTTTGGCTTCAATGAGAAATTCGCAGGAGCCGAAATTCGATACACCTGATCCTCTGGTTGTGACTAAGACAAACATGAGTTACGGAAGTGTCCAATGTCGCCTTGATACACTTTTTCAAGGCTCACTTTGTGAGAAAAGTTTTAATGAAGATATGTCTGACACGGATTTAACCAAGGGTGCCTGTCATCCTAAGCTCGGGGATACGGTGGGAAATCGTCCTCTGTGCTGGTTTAAGCCTTAAAGTCTTTGGCCCACTGGGTAAAGATGCAATTCCAGAATTTCTGTGAAATAGTTTTGTGGTATTGCTCTTTAACCTGAGGTCCCTATGAAATTTGCTTTGCTCGCTATCTTTTGTCTTGGTGTTCAGTCTGTGGCGTTTGGTGCCGTCGCCAGAAGCTCAGACCGGAATAATCAATGCACTCTTTATCAATCGATCGTTGCAGACGAAAATGGTGAAGTAATCCTTCGCCCTGATCAGACACTTGTTTCTTCCAAGCGTGTGTATGGTTTGTCATTCATCGACATGGAAGTCGATTTTGTCCGTCAGGAAGTCCGCGTTCAGCCGATGATGAATGTCGTTTTGGGTTTCAACAAAGTTCTTGTCCCAGCCAAGGCCAGCATCAAGAGAGGGAACAAAGAGTTCAGCTTTCTCATCAATCAATTAAACCGAAAGATTTCTTTGTTTGAGATGATTTGTATTTCGGCCAGTAATGAGATTGTATATGCAAAGTTCTTTGAGACACCGGAAGAAAACTAAATTTTAAAGAATCCCCATGTCTTTGCCTTTCTTCATAATCTCTTCTTTCTGTTCAGGAGTCATGTTTTCGAACATCTCCTGAATTTTTCTTAGCTCCTCAGGATTCATCTTCGCCATCATCTCCTGGGCCTGTTTCATCATATCCTGCGGGTTCTCTGTCTGAGCTTGCGAAAAAATAATCTTCTCGGGACTAATCTCGGCAAGAATCTTATGCTCAGTTTTCATCTGCTCGAGAACCTGATTAAAGCTAAGTCCCTTTTTGTCTGCAGCTTCGTACATTTTTTCTGTCGGAAGGGAGACTCGTTTTTGAGGGAAGCCGTTGGTTTTCAATGTCTCTAGAATCTTTGTGATAAATTCGTTCATGATTTCTCCCTGGAATAGAGAATAAGGTTTTCAGCGAGATCCCGGAGACCTTGCCACGTTTGCGGGTCTTCAGCGTTTGCCTGGACTCCTGAAATTTGTCGCGTGAGCTGAGGGATCACCTGAGCATTCATCGTTTTCAAAATTTCAATGAGAGCAGTGAGTGCATACGAGCCGTCTGATGAAGATCCGATGATGATGGAGATGGGTTTATTTTCCAGAAGTGTCGTACTGACCAGCCAGTCGAGAGCATTTTTCAGAGAGCCGGGAATTCCATGGGCGTATTCCGGAGTTGAGATGATGATGACAGCGGCCCTGCTGATCATTCCACGAAGTTCTTCGACTTCTGCAGGAACTTTTTCAAGATCCAAGTCCGGATTGTAATGCGGAAGTGATCCGACCTGGTCGTAGATAATGAATTCATGGCCCGCGGGAGCGACAGACTTCATCGTATGGAGAATGGAAGTATTTGATGAAGTCTCTCTCAGACTTCCGGAGATTGCGAAGATTACCATAGGATGCAGTTTAGATGAAGTATCGGGCTAACGGTGAGTGTAAATTACTTTTTTTTGACCCTGTATCCTGGCCTCGCAAGTACCTCGATGTAGAATTGCTCGGCACCTGAGAGGAAAACCTGATCGATAGCTTTATTTATCTCAGCAACGTGTATGACCAAAGCACTCTCTTTATCCTTGCCGAATTTGCAGTCAAAATCCCAGAATTCTGATCCGGATTGAAGGGTCTTTCTTCTCTCCCGGGCAATGTATTTACTGATCTCGTGTTTAACGAAATCCACCTGACGCGCCGGTGCTTTTTTAGGGTCGGTAAGCTTAAAATCTTTTTTCATACATACCTCTTATTGATTTTGTTTTTATAAGTCAATTTCTGCTGTATGAAAGGGTATGAAAAAATTCAAAGTACAGTTCATCAAATACGATATGACGAAGACGAGAAATCGTAACCGTAAGGATATGCTGGTCGATGCCAAAAACGAGAAAGCTGTCCGGGCCCAGCTGGAACGGATCCACAAGGGTGAACAGGTCGTCACGATTCATGAGCTTGTCTGGGACGAAAATCAGATTGAGGAAGTCCTCCGCGAGGACGCCAATGAGGAGTACTTTGAAGGGACTGTGAAGTTCTTTGAAGTTGAGAAGGGCTTTGGCTTCATTGTGCCTGATGAAGAAATGGATGATTTGTTTTTTCATAAGACGGCCTGCCTGGACGGTGTACCCAGAGACAAGGACAGAGTTGAGTTCAAGATTAGTAAGGGGCCAAAGGGACTGGCAGCGATTTCTATAAAAATCATCAACGAATAGCCTTTGAAGCAATTCATCATCATTCTTGTGGCGATCATTGTTGGATACTTTGCGTATCCGATGATCAATTCATTAAAGACTTCTGAACCTACTCCCGAAATGCTTAAAATTTTTGAGGCGTTTCTCCGTTCTGAAGGGAAGAATTATGCTGATGCTCAGACTGCCGAGGAAAAGCTCAAAGCGGCCGATGAGATGTATGGAAAGATGATGGTGCTCTTCCTGGCGAATCTGGGAATTGAAGGCGAGAAGAATCGGCCTGTGAGTGCCCCGCTTGTTCAGAAAAATACTACTCCGACGGTGATTTTTAATTCGAGTGTCACGCCTGAATCTCGGGTAGTTAAAAAAATAAAAAATGTGCCTGAACAAAAAAAGAGTGCTCAGTCAGGAGTGTATGCTCAGTTCACTTCGGGACGACTGGATTTTAAATTTTACTCACAACTCAGGACTTTGAAGGCCATGAATATCAAAGATCCGAGATTGAAGCAGCTCAGAGGCTTTTACACCGGTTCGCTTCAGTTCAAGAATACAGAGGTCGAAGACAAAGCGACTTTCGAAATGAAGCTTGATCCTGTGACGGTAAAGTTAAACGTTATCCCAACGGATCAGATTCGATATCCGGAGCATGATCAGATGGTCGCGATCCCCGCCAATGACCTTTCCATTTTTAAGGAAATTCCGGGTGAGTCGAATCTGATTGTGATGAGCCAAAGTCCGACTCATCATTACCTAATCGATATCAGTCTGCTGCCTGCCTTGAAGATGAAATACTATAGCCTGAACTTCGTGAGAGCTGAGTTTGTCCTGCGGAAGCGGAATGACTAAAGCAAGTCGTAAAGAGCAGGATTATGTGCGTCTTAAATGTCCTGCCTATGCACGAGAGTGTCGTTCGTCGACGCGATAAGGCCATCTTTAGGAAGTTTTTAGTTTTAACTCCTGCTCATCAACATGCTAGCATTCAAGTATGAGAAACTTATACATTGTCCTCTTTTGTTTTTTTTTAGGTGCTACTTTCACTGCACTTTTCGCTCCCGGAATTGTCTCATGGTACTTTGACCCTCCAACGAGTATTGGTGTTTCCTGCAAAGAAGCTGTTAGCTGGGGCATCAATGCATACCAAAAGATGGTCTTTATCGGTGGAGTCTTTGGACTTCTTGGTGGAGTCGTCATGGCCTTTGTTCTTCGCCGTAAAAAAACAGTCGTTGCCGTTTAAAAAAATTCTCAGCCACAAAAATTTAATCTCATTCCGAACGCCGCGTTGAGCCGATAGGTTTTGTCTATATCCTGATAGATTAGAAGTATTGGAAGGCGTGGCCTCTTTCGACGACACTTACTCAAGCACCAAAATTACTCTTTCAGGAGATTTCCTCTGATGAAAACAAAACTGCTATCGTCCGTTCTCATTGCTATCGCTATCAACCCTGCGGGATGGGCGCAGGATCCTCATCATCACGGCCACGGACATCAAGTGGTTCAGGTTCAGCAAAGTCCTAATAACCAGTTCTGGTGGCCTGAGAGGCTTGATCTTTCACCACTCCGCCAGCATGGTGTGGAATCAAATCCTTTGGGAGCGAAATTTGAGTATGCGAAGGAATTTAAAAAACTCGATCTGAAAAAAGTAAAAGCTGACATTCAGAGTCTGATGAAAAACTCTCAAGCCTGGTGGCCGGCAGATTACGGTCACTACGGTCCATTCTTCATCCGCATGGCGTGGCACAGCGCCGGTACGTACCGGACTCTCGATGGCCGAGGTGGAGCAGGTGGTGGACAGCAACGTTTTGAGCCACTCAATAGCTGGCCCGATAATGCTAACCTCGACAAGGCACGCCGTCTGGTGTGGCCGATCAAACAAAAATACGGAAATAAAATTTCATGGGCCGATCTGATGGTGCTCACTGGTAACGTCGCCCTTGAATCGATGGGATTTGAAACGATCGGATTTGCCGGTGGTCGTACAGATGACTGGGAAGCTGATGAAGTGTACTGGGGATCAGAAAAAAAATGGCTTGAAGATAAACGCTACAGTGGTGATCGCAAACTTCAGAAGCCGCTCGGTGCTGTTCAGATGGGGCTCATTTACGTGAATCCTGAAGGGCCGAATGGAAACCATGATCCTATGGCAGCAGCAAAAGATATCCGTGAAACATTTGGCCGCATGGCCATGAATGACGAAGAAACAATTGCACTCATCGCCGGTGGACATACTTTTGGTAAAGCTCACGGTGCTAAGAAGCCTGAGAAATGTCTGGAAGCTGCTCCCGCTGGTGCAGCATTAGAAGAGCAGGGCCTTGGCTGGAAAAATAAATGTGGCGCTGGTCACGGCAAAGATACGCTCACAAGTGGGCTTGAAGGTGCATGGAGTATCAATCCGACTCGCTGGACGACTCAGTATTTCGAGAATCTTTTCAAGTTCGAGTGGGTAAAAACAAAAAGTCCTGCCGGAGCGACTCAATGGATTCCTGAAAATGGTCAGGCAGCAAATCTTGTTCCGGATGCTCATGATAAATCTAAGCGTCACGCTCCGATCATGTTCACAACAGATATCGCTCTCAAAATGGATCCTGAATATAGAAAAATTTCAGAACGTTTTTTGAAAGACCCTAAAGAGTTCCAGCTTGCTTTCGCCAAGGCATGGTTCAAGCTTACTCATAGGGATATGGGTCCTCGGACCCGCTATCTTGGAAAAGAAGTTCCGAAGGAATCATTTATCTGGCAGGATCCTATTCCGGCCCGCAAAGGAAGCGTTATTTCTTCAGGTGAAGTTTCTGATCTTAAAGCCACGATTGCAAAATCTGGTTTAAGCAACGCTGAACTCATCCGCACAGCATGGGCAGCAGCTTCTTCATATCGTGGAACAGACCAGCGCGGTGGTGCCAACGGTGCTCGCCTGCGACTTGCTCCTCAGAAAGACTGGAAAGTGAACAATCCGGATGAAATTGCAAAAGTTCTTCCTCGTCTCGAAGACATTCAGAAGAAGTTTAATAAATCCGGCAAAAATGTTTCTCTCGCTGATGTGATCGTACTCGGTGGAGTGGTCGGTATTGAGCAGGCCTCCAAAGCGGCTGGCAATAAAATCTCGATTCCTTTTGTCGCCGGGCGTATGGATACAACTCAGAAAGATACAGATGTCGAATCTTTCACAGTACTTGAACCAAAAGCTGATGCGTTCAGAAATTACTATTCCTCGGAATCAATTTTTTCTCCTGCGGAAGCTCTCGTCGATCGTGCGAATCTATTAACACTTTCCGTGCCAGAGATGACTGTGCTTATCGGGGGCCTGCGCGTGCTCAATGCAAATGCTGGTGGATCAAAAGACGGTGTCTTCACGGCGAAGCCAGGAACACTCACAAATGATTTCTTTGTGAACCTGCTCGACATGTCGACGAAGTGGCAGAAGTCAAAAACGGAAGGCCTGTTTGAAGGTGTTGATCGTAAAACAAATGAAGTGAAATGGACGGCTACACCGGTGGATTTAATTTTCGGATCCCACTCTGAACTTCGTGCGATAGCGGAAGTCTATGCTGCTCAGGACGGTAAGGAGAAATTCTTATCTGATTTTGCGAAGGCCTGGAATAAGGTGATGATGCTCGATAGATTTGATGTGAACTAAATACTTTAGGAGATGCCCGAGTGTACCTCTCGGGCATCTTTGAGGTGTGGAAATCAGGGCATTGGTTATACTGTGAGTATTTAAACCACCCCTGGATTTTATGAAAGATAATTTGAGATTAGTTCCTGTTGATATTGGAAATGCTGAAGAAGCGGCGATGGTTGTAGAGCTCGTTCAAAAAAACTATCCTGAAAAACCGTATCCATTCACCGTTGAAAAGCTTCGTGATCCTTCACGAATATTTTTTAAGGCCTATCTGGGCCCGGAACTTGTCGGGCTGACTGGCATTGATTTTAAAACACCCACACTCGCAGAAACAATTAAGACGATTGTCCGGGTAGAGCACCGTGGGAAAAATCTCGGCGTACGATTGTCCCAGGCGATTGAAGATGAATGTCGCAAGCGCGGCGTGAAAAAAATCATGAGCACAATCTATGCCGACAACCATGCCATGATCTCTATAAAGTTAAAACAAGGTTACAACATCGAAGGATTCCATCCTGACCACGAAGCCCCTGGTTTTCATGAATACAGTCTCGGGAAAAAAATATGATTGCTTCGAAAATATTAATGGTACGACCTTTGAGTTTTTGTTCCAACGCCGAGACGTTGGAATCTAACAGTTTTCAGAAAAATTCCCATGATCCGCAGTCAGAAGTCTTACGCAAGGCACAGCTTGAATTTGAACGATTTCAGAATGTCCTGACTGATCATGGGATCGAGATCATGAAATTTGAGGAAGTGCTGGCAAATCAGACGCCTGATGCACTTTTTCCGAATAACTGGTTCTGGCAGCTTCCCGATGGAAGACTTTTTATTTCGGCCATGTTTGCACCCAACCGTCGTCGGGAAGTCAGAAATGATGTCATTGAGAAGTTAGGCAGCAAGGATGTCGTGGATTACAGAAATTATACAGAAAAGAATCTCTTTCTCGAAGGCACGGGTAGTATTGTCTTCGATCATCAAAATAAACTTGCATACGCCTGCTTGTCTTCGAGAACATCTGCTGAGCTGATGAAAGAATTTACGATGAAGTCAGGATATAAGGAAATTATTTTTCATTCGTACGATACCGGCGGTAATGAGATTTATCATACCAACGTGATGATGGCGATGGGGGAGAAGAATGTTGTGATCAACCTTGAGTCAATCACAAATGCGCGCGAAAAAGAGTTCGTTGTGAATACCATCAAAGATTCAGGCAAAAATATTATTGAGATCACCCATCATCAGACTAATAATTTCGCCGGCAACATGCTTTTTTTGCGCAATAAGAAAGGGGGGAAATTCTGGGTTTGCTCTTCAAGGGCATACAACGCATTCACTCCGATGCAGAGAGAACTTTTGCACGCCGAGGGTAAGATCCTTCACTCAGCACTCACGACGATAGAAGACAACGGTGGTGGAGGGGCCAGATGCCTTATGGGTGAGGTTTGGCTTTAAAGACAAGGCTTCACAAGTATTCGCGAGAATTCACCAGGAACAACTTCGTCCTCAACTTTGATAACGATATCGTACGTTACGATGCCGCGAAGAAGGGTCACACTTCGAAAAGCAAAACCACCACCGCAACCATCGCAAAAAAAGTTCTCGTTAACTTTTGCAAGCTGCTTAATCTGATTCATCACAGCCGCAGAATTACCTTTATAGCAGAATGCTGTATCAGCATCGACAGGCTCGTCAGCTAAAAATTTAGTGATGTTGATAAGCTTGCCGTTTTCTTTAACGAAAAGATCTGATGTCTGGGCCAGACCTGAAGTGCTGAGTGAGAGCGCAAATAGACCAGCAATAAAATTGATTTTCATACGAGTTCCTTGTTTTTTTTTTAATTGAGATCTTTTACATGAAATTGGAATCGGGTTGGGAAGCATTTACATGACTGTGCAAATCTTACCCGAAGCCTGAGTGTTTAAAGTCTGGTCAGTGTGCTGGAATCGACGAATCTCTCAACAGGCCTGCTAACATTTGGATGTTCTTTCTCATGAAATTCAACCTCCTGCCGCTCATTTTATATTCCGATCTTTTTTACGAATCAAGGGATGAGGTGCTGGGGAGTCAGTAATCCAACTCAGTATTTTCTATACGGCTCCTCAATGGACCCTTGTCACTCCCCGTTGATCAGTCTTATAAGTCAGGACTCTATCCACCGGAGATGATATGCGCTTTTCAGCCGTCCTGGCCTTCCTTATGTTTGTTTCAACTGCCTACGCTCAGGAGTTGCAGGTTCCATTTTATGACGGAGTTTTCGTCGCCGATCTGGCCCAGCAGGGACATTCGAAATTAAAAATTTTCAACAAAATGCAGGAGAGATTGATCAATCAATCTAATTCGATCTGCGCGAACCGCGCCCATATGTGGTCTTACGATTTCATGAGATTCTTTCAGGTTGATTCAGCGAAAGTTTTTATTTTTTATACTCCTAAAACGAGTCGTGCGGGTGGGGATAACTGGTGGTACCACGTAGCTCCAGTGGTGAATGAGAAAGGTATCTTCTACGCAATGGACCGTTCTTTCTTTGATAGTCCAGTCACGGTGAACACATGGCTTGAATCATTCAATGGCAGTACAAAAAAATGCTATGAGATAAAAAATGAAGATACTGATCTCATCGTACGGATGTTTAATTCAACGGCTTTTCCCGAGAAAACCGCCCATGGAAAATACTCTTGTTATTATAAAATTGTTCCGGCCGGTATCTGGTTTCCGGTAGGGATTGCTTACGATATTCTCAATACTGATCAAAGCGGAAGTCCGATTCTTTTCACAAGAAATGAAAAGATTCCGGATAACGAAGCACTTTCCGCTTGCATTGAAGCTTATGAGAGAGATCGTTCTAAACCTGATCCTAAGAAATTTCTTGAGGCCCAACGTCGCTGTGAGCTTTATCTCAAAGCGAGTGAGCCAGGGGCCGTGAAGCTTCCTCTCTAACTCGTCCTCCATGGAAAGTGGTCTTTCAACTCAGCATCATTGAGCATTTCAAGTTTTTTGCCATTACCCAGGCTCATGGATTCTGCTTCTTCCACACTCAGGTTGATCAGGTCCAGGTCAATGGTACGAAGGATGTGGATAATCGGATAAGGAGAGGAGTTTATGAGATTGGCACGGTCTGAAACTTTGAGGCCCTCGAAACAAAAACCAGGATGAAAGGCGACGAGCTGAAATTCATCTGCAAGTTTTAAATCAACAAGCTGCTCGCTGCAATCTTCCGTAAAATCATAGAAATCCTTGAAGCTTATTTTCCACTGTGGAAAGGCAAGGATGGTTGTTTCAAATTGTTTCTGACTCTGGAATTTATTCAATGAATGCAAAAAATTTTGCCGTGAATCTGTGGGATTATTTCCGGTTAGTTCATCAATAGAAATCTTACCTTCAAGATAAGGTTTGCGAGTGAATGGACAAAGATCAAGTCCGATGATGGTTTTTTCAATCCAGCTTTTGATCATTTCATGCTCGCATTAAAAATATGTTTCCGTATTATTGCACGATAGCCCACATCTTGCTAAACATATCCCATGAAAACCGGACTGGAATCCCTCATCTTTCCAATGAAACTAACTCAATACCGAAAGCACTTTCTCGGCAATGAACCATTTATGGTCCAGAACACCGGCGAAAAAATTCAGGAGATGTTGAGTCTTTCATTCCTTACGGATGTTGAAGCACTTTTGAGTGAATGGCCAAAATCAGTTTCCGTTCATCTGCCTGATTTGCGTGATGAAGCGAGCTCAATTGATACAGACGTGCAAAGTGCGATGAAATATTTTAAAGAGGGAATGAGTCTTTTATTCAACGATGCCCAGTTTCTTTCTCCGGTTATGGAT
>CAMCYI010000047.1 GCA_945883845.1 Bacteriovorax stolpii
TCCTATTCTTGAATAGCATAAGTTGATCTTTAAAAAAGGCCCGGCCTCACGCCGGGCTTTTTTTTGCTTTCTAATTACTCAGTAACAATTGAAACATTTATAGATTTGCTAATGAATTTAGCTAAAATAAGCTCAACCCGTAAACGGCTGAAAAATCTGAGATCGCCATCTCATATCGATGGAACGTTAGGCAAAAATTTCGGTCTCTCTACTTATCCATAAATGGTTAATTTGAGCTATCCTTTTAAAAACCCTTTTAAAACTACCTACAATGCTAACAACTTTTTTAAAAATATCTTTCTTACGCTTGAAGTACCGCTACATGCCTAACGAGGCCCAGGAGTTTTGGGCACAGGAACTTGTTAACTCCCAAGGTTTAAGTGCCAAGCTAGGACAGGTCCTTGCTCAAGGTAAAGAGTCGAAGTTGCCTAAATCTTCGGTGTCCGTTCATGAGGCGAAGACATTCTTTTTAAAGCAATACAACGAAGAAATCCAAGTTGCAGATGAAGTGCTGGCCGCTTCCATGGGACAGGTCTTTCATATCCAATTGAATCAAAAAAATTACGCACTAAAAATCCTTCATCCTGGAATCAGAAAAAAACTCGAAAAAGAAATTGAAAATATTCTTCTCCTTGGGAAATACTTTTCTAAGGCCAAAGGATTTTCTTTTGATCAACAGGTCTTTAAAAGATTTCTAACGGAAGTCTTCAAAGAAGAAACAGATCTCTCACGAGAGGCAGACTTTCAGGAAAAATTCCGAGCGATCTTTAAGAGTGACATTCGCTTTAAGGTACCAATTGTCATCCGAGAATTCACAAATACTTCCGCACTTTGCCAGGAATGGGTTGATTCCACTTTAGCCAAAGATCTCACACATTTTAAAAACTTTAATATTTTCACTTTCTTTTTTGAATCACTCCTCGAGCACGGAACTCTTCACGGTGATCTTAATGATCGCAACTGGGGTTTGAATCAAGACGGACAGGTTGTGGTCTTTGATTATGGATGCAGCCAAATCATTTCCCCCAGACGGATTTCTGGTTTTAAAAAACTTCTTATGAATGAAGATGTCACTCAGGCCTTTTTAGAATTTGGGATGAGGCTTGAGAGCACCTGGTTTAAAGGACGTGAGCAACAGTTAAGGGATGCCTTATTTGAACCGCTACTGCGAGAATTTATTAAACCAGAATGGTCTTACTCAAAAGACTTAGAAAGTGAGTTTGGTGCGAAAATAAAATTACTTCGTGAATTTACAGATCCGTGGGTTCTCTTGATGATGAGAAGCCTTTTTTCATTGATTCGTATTTATCAGAACCGAAAGATGGCCATTCCTCTTAAAGAGGTGCTCGCACCCTATTTAGTCATCAAAGAAACGACTTTTGTTTCAACTCACATAAAAATCGAAGTTATGGAACGAGACTCTTTGGTTATGTTTTTAGAACTCCCGATGACGGCGCTGGATGGTCTCGAAGCACAAATTCCAGAAAAGGTCATAAGCCAAATTCAGCAAGAAGGACTAGATTTTAAAAAAATTATCAAAGCGACCATGGCCTCAGGTCTGATCCCTCAGGAACTGATTAACGTCAAAATTGAGAACCGTCATTACAGGATCTGGATCGAATAAAGCCTCTTTGCCCAATAAAAAGTTTCTTTAAAATTATTTCGCAAACTCGATATTAGAAAGAGAATCGATAATGATCTGAGGGTTCGCTTGCCCTGGATCGATCATGTTGTAGGTACCACTCACAGTGACAGATATCGCGTCGTTCACAAACTTGTTACGGTAGTTTCGAACGGTTGATGGGTTTCTATCCCAAGCGGATTGAAAGAGCTCCCGGGCCGCCTTAAAGAGCTCGGGATCCGTGAAGCTAAGAACTGTGTGTGGCAAAAGCACTCCGTTCCCCATATCAACGTCGATCGCAAACACTGGGAATTTGACCATCGGGCTTTTCGGGAACATGAGAAGTTTTCCGCTGAGTTTGACCGGTGATCCGTGGCCTGTGACAACAGAACGAAGAACTTTGAAGGAATCAGTTTTTTTCGGATCGAGGTTTAGATGCACAGGTCTTCTAGGACCGCTCTGAACAACGTATTTGATCGCGACGATGTCACCACGAAAAAGTGACTTCGTTTGCTCGAGCCACTGCTCTTTGACGAAGACTGGAATCACCATGTCTTTGTACTCAATGACCAGGACCTGGCCTTCAGCATAGACGGAGTGAACCTTACCCGTGAGCTCTGTCATGTTGAGAACGACATCCGGAAGAGCTTCGTAATTATAATCTTGGCTCGCTGTTGAATCCGGACTGCGCTCTATGAGCATGATCGAGTTCGCTTCAAGGTGTCTCTGCGGGGCGGGGATCTCATCGTTGATCCATCCTTTAACTAAAACGACATCGTGGCGGCGAAGGGTACGGATCATGTTTCGTGTCGCCTGGTCTGCTCCGAGGAGAGAAAGATGAACGGACTGAAAAAAGTTTTTTGGATTACGGAAGGTCACAACGAACATCGAGCTCACCGGAACGATTCCATGAACTTCTAGAAGAACTCCCTCTCCACCAAGGCAGGTGCTGAGGCGCTCATAGCTCATGACATTGTTCTCATAGGCTTCAGGACAGCTCGTTGAGGCACAAGCAGTTAAGGTTGAAAGTGCCAGAGCAAGAGTCAATAAACGATTTTTTAAAAACATGACGGACTCCTTGAGTAATTGGCGACATCATAAATGAGTGAAGTTTTAAATGCAAGATTTCAAACAATCACCAGATTCAGGAAAACGATAACTTAGACAGATGATATTGTTTACAAACAAGAGACAAAGAAGTCCAAAGAGGGCTATATTCCCCCGCATGAAAAATAAATATATCCTCTCGTTATTGAGTTTTATTCTCTCCTTAAACGTTTTTGCGTACGACAAAACTGTCGACTTCGTAGACCTAGAAAGGTTCATGGGAGATTGGTACGTTGTCGCAGGAAGGTTTACTCCCTTGGAAAAGAATGTGTTTAATGGTGTTGAGACCTATAAGTGGAATACAAAAGCGAACCGTATCGACATAAGTTTCACGTATAATCAGGGCTCGCTGACAGGACCCGTTAAAAGCCTTCCCCAGAAAGGGTGGGTCTTCAACACCCAGACCAACGCGCACTGGAAAGTTTCTCCCCTCTGGCCCCTCAAGCTTGATTACCTGGTCATCGGTCTTGCGGCCGACTACGAATGGACAGTGATCGGAGTGCCTAACGAAAAATACGTTTGGATTATGAGTCGAAATCCCAAGCTCCCTAAAGAAACCATTCAAAACATCATAGATGAGCTGAACATCAAAGGGTACAACACCGATCGAATTCTTTACGTTGAGCACAACTAAGACCTGACGATACCCTGTTCGTAGGACTATTTTATCTTAAGAGTTTCTACAATGCGTGGAAGAACAAATTTAATAGTAATTAAAAAAACAATTGTCTCTAGTGAATGCTCAAGAATAAATGCTTTTGCCGTTACCAAGTAACTTTCAAGCTGCACACCTAGTAAGTAGCACGCTGTCACCCACGCAATCTGTGCTGGAATCATGATTGAGTAAAATAATCTCGATTTAAGTTGAGTGATACCCGCCACCGTGGCGATGACAGGGCCCGGGATTAAAACGAGAACGAGTGCCGCACTCACGCGCAGCCAATTTGTCATTTTATCGATGGTTCTCTTGGAAACAAATCCAAACCTTTTGACCCAGGTTAATCCACTAACTCCGCTACTTCTTCCAAACTCAAAACCAATCATACATTGAATGATGGAAATCAATATCCCGACCGTAAGAAAAAGTGGCGGCGTGATTAGAGCTGATGTCAAAACCAAGTGATGGAGAAAGGGGCTCAACAGAATCAAGAGAACAGGGGAACTTACCAGCAGAAATGGTGAGAAGATGAAGCCGATGAGACGTGTGAGGCAGATGCCGATGAAAAGGTATCTCATGAAACTCTGTACTTTTGCTTCAGAACTGCGATGGAAGCGAGGTAATAAAGAATCGGATCATAGGGAGCGCGCTCATAAGCGGTCATCAATCGAAGCTTCGGCAAAAGTTTCGAGATATGTTGGTGATCAAAAAATCGCAGCGTTTTAAAGTCCTGACTTGAAAGAAGATCACAAAAAAGAGTGAAGAGAGGGTTGTCATTTCCCAGCGTACTCGGCGGTGAGATAAAGGGCTTTTTCATTTCTCGGATCACTTCCGGACAGACATCATCCTTGGCGATGGTGCGAAGCAAGGCCTTATTCAATCCCTCTTTATAAAGAACACTCGCTGGGATGTGTTTTGTCAGCTCGAACAATTCATGATCAAGAAAGGGAAGACGGAGTTCCACTCCATGGGCCATGTCGAGGCGCTCGGCGCCTAAGACGTATTGAGGAAAATGAGATTTCATCCACACGTAAAGGATTACGTGAAAAGGGGCGCGGCGAAGATTCTCGCCGATGGGAAATTGCCGAAGAAACTTTCGAAAGGGGTCCACATTTTTGTGCCGGCCCCGGAACTCATCGGTTTGAAAATCTTGCAGATGCTCATAGCGGTTCATGAGCTGAGCGGCAAGTTCCGAAGGAAAACCCAAGGCCTTGGCGGCCCAGAACAGTGTGGCCGAGAGATTTTTTATCCTCTTAACTTCGGGGTCTGGAGTTGAACAGATCCTGCGAAGAAATTGAAAGAGATTGAGGGTTGAGCCTTTGAGGGCCGTTTGTGAGAAGTGGTAGCCAGCGAAGAGTTCGTCGGCCCCTTCGCCGCCGAGAACGACTTTAAAACCCGCTTTCTTGACTTCGCGACTTAGGATGAATCTTGCGGGAGCGTGGCCGTTGTAAATGGGAAGATCGGATTTTTCTACGGTTTGTGTGAAGACATCAGCGAAGTCTCTGTTGGTCACGCGGATGGGGTGAAACGGGCTGCCAGCAAACTGACTCATCTTTTGGGCCAGGGCACTTTCGTCATATTCCGTGTGATCAAAAGCGATCGTGAATGCAGGAATTTTTTTTCCTGAAAGTCGGTTCGCCATCCCGAGAACAGTCGAGGAGTCAATTCCTCCGCTTAAATATGAAGCCATGGGGACGTCGGAAATCGTACGAAGGAAAATGGATTCCTCGAGTTTCTTTTTAACGGGATCCAGACCTGAAAAAGTGAGTTCAGATTTTTTTGGATAGTTGGTGTCCCAATAAGGCGTGACAGTGATTTTATGATCTTTGATTTGGAGGACGTGACCAGGGGGAACTTGGTAGACATTCTGGTATAGTGTCGCTGATTCGAGACCCGCGAAGTGGAGCGACTGATTTAAATGATTTTCGTCCCAGAGCGCAGGAACTCCCGCGGCAAAGAGGGCCTTTATCTCTGAAGCTATAATGATCTGATCCAGATGAGTTGCGTAGAACAGTGGCTTGATTCCAAAGCGGTCTCTCACGGCAGTGATGATATTTTTTCTTTGATCGTAAATGATGAAGGCGAACTCACCTCTGAGTTTCTCTAAACACTGTAGTCCTTGATCTTCAAAAAGATGGACAGCGATCTCGCTATCGGATTTGGTTTTAAAGACATGCCCCTGGGAGATAAGAGAATGCCTCAGGCGCTCAAAATCGTAGAACTCACCGTTGGCCATGAGGATAAGGGACTCGTCCTCGCTAAGAAGGGGCTGCTGGCCTCCTTCTGTATCCATGATCGCCAGCCGGACGTGCCCAAGGGCGATGTCTCGCGTTTGATTGAAAAACTCACCTCGTCCATCTGGGCCTCGGTGAGCGATGGCATCTAGGCCCGCCTCAAGCTGCGAGGTCTTGATCTCTTGGTTTTTTGAAATGATGGCAACGATACCGCACATAGAAATCCTAATTGATCACGGGTTGAGAGTTTCTGCAAACAAACGAGACAAGAATTTCCGATACGCCAGATTTAGGTTTAAAAGAATCAATCCTTGTGAGTGTGTGCCAGACTTCCACTTGAATTTCTTCTTTATTTTTTTGACAGTAGCGACGGACAAGTCGCTGACTGAGACTTTTTCTGAGCTCTTCTTTGCGATCAGGATCGACGTACATCCAGGTGACCCCGCTCAGGTAGGTGAGAATGAGTGAGCCGCGCATGCCATCTGGTACTAAGCTTGAACGTGGAAATTTGATGAGGGCATTGTCTTTCTTTTCAATAACCGTCACGGCCTGATGGAAATTTCTTTCGTCAATCCAGTCCAGCAGTCGGTAACCTTGAGCGAGACCCATCACCCAAAGTCCGCTGTAGAAAAAAGTTTGGATGGCTCCCCCTGAATCAGCACTGGAAATTTGTACTTCGGCTGCGACATCTTTTCCTGAGATTCGCTTGGCGTTTCTCCACTGCCCTTGAGTGAGAGAACAGGCCATCGCCGACGTCAGAAATATAAGTGCCAGGAACGCGATTATTTTTGGAAAGACTTCATATTTTTGTCTTAACGGCTGTTGCAAACTATTTGGCATGATTTCCTGGCGAAAAAGCAGCGGGACTAAAACGAGACAGCCGAGATTGGCCATGGGAATGTCGAGAGTCAGGATAATGAAGGCATGAAACAACAAAAGCCCCAGTCCGAGTGAGAGCTTAAGCCTACTCCAGGGTTTCAGGAAAATAATGAGAGCAAAAAATGGCTCAATGGCGAGGGCGAGGTAGTTGCCGATTTTAAGGGGCAACTCGAAGGGGATCAGATTAAAACTTGCGATCCAACTCAAGGGCAGTTTAAGTACCGCGAAGAGAGCGATACCGTCGAGCCAGAGGTAAGATGTGTATTTAGAAATACCAGCAACGAGATAGATCAGAGCGATATTATAGAGAAATAAGTTAAGCACAGTCCCGTCGACAGTTTTTTCTTTCCAACTCTGCATGATATTTTTATCTTTCAAATAATCTTGCAGAGTCAGAGTCTTTCCTACCGGAAGAAGAGCACACCAAAAAAGAAGCAGGTGAATGATCACGTCATCGACGAAAAAAACCAAAAACTGATATCGGTAAGTACAAACTGCCAGGATATAAAGACAGATGGCCATCCATCTGCTGTGAAATCCCAAAGTGAGGCCAGCACTAAAAAAAAGTCCGGCCCCGAAGATCATTTGAGTCGTGGCGGTGGTCATGAACGGATAAAAGATGGGCTGCCAAGTGTACCAATAAATATTTTGCAGAAGAGAGTGGTCTATGAGTCCGTCGCTTCCCATAAAAAAGGGAGCGTCGATGATGAGCCGAAGAAAGTAAAACAGACTTAAGACGCCCACTCCGATTCGAAAACAATCGATCGGAAGTGCTGAAGTAGGGGCAGAGTTGAGAAACTTCAATGGTAAACTCACAAGACTAAAATTTTGCGAAGATCGTATCCCTACCTTTGATAAAATACTTAAAATAATGCTGGACAGCGAGACCGAACAGATGTTTCATGGGTCAAACATGCTTTTCAAAGGATTGACCGTGCTGTGGGTACTCTCTTTCATCTCAATGATATCATTATCTTTTTCCCAGGATTCTTTGGACGTCGTTGAAGTCGAAGCGGAGAAAGTACAAGGTTTCTCAGAGTACTGGCAGGAAAATCGAGAAGCTAGAATTTTCTCGGGAAAAAAGAATACCGTCACCTCACTCAAAGATATACCAAACCTTCAAACTAATAACTATCGTCAGGCCACTTCTCAGACACCAGGACTTTTGATTTCTGAGATTCCGAATGAATCCATTGCCTCGATGACGTTTAGAGGATTGGGTGATCCTCACGAGTCTTTTAACGTGCTTCTCCTCCAAGACGGATTACCTGTTGCCGCCGACATGTACGGTTATCCTGCGCACTACTATTCTCCAGCTCTGCCTATGGTGGATCAGTTTCAATTCATCCGCGGAGGTGCGGGTCTTCAGTACGGACCTCAACCCGGTGGAGTCGTGAACTACATCTCAACTCCTCTTCGAAAAAATCAGCCACTCTCTGGGAAGGCTGGACTTAGTTACGGAAGCTATAATCTCCTCTCCACAACGAATAAAATTTTTGGATCAAAAGGGGATACTTCTTACGCCGTTGAGTATCACCGCCGTCAAGGAGATGGACCTCAGACAACGAATTCTGATTTCGCGGCCGATTACCTGCAACTTCGCAGTAAAACCTTTAAAGGAAAAAATACCTATCGCTTGAGTTTTAACGGCTACAACTCTGATCACGGAAATTCCGGCGGCTTCGCCAAAAAAGAAGGAGAAAATCTTAATCCTTATTTAGATGATCAAGACCAGGCGACAAAACGCTATGACCGATTACGCGTCAGTCGCGCACAGCTGGGCCTTGGTTTTGATAGCCGTATCGACGACAGTTCACAGTTAATTGTGAATGTTTGGGGATCAACATATCGTCGCTACTCAAAGTCCCAACGGGGTTCTGGGTTCGGAGTAACTCCTAATGGTTCAGATGCTGACACAAACGATATCGTGACTCAGACTTATTATGGCTACAACGGCGAGATTCGTTACCTTAAAAACTACTCAGAGCACACACTGACTCTGGGCTATTTAAACTACAATCTGATTTCTCCGCTCGTCTCCGAGAGAGGAGCCGCAAAAGATTCAAATCACGGTGAGGTTCGCTCTCGCCTGGACCGCGCGACTCACACCAATTCATTTTTTGTTGAGAACCGCTTTTCCTACGGAAAATTTCTCATAACACCTGGTGTGCGAGTGGAAAGTATCCGCCAGTCCATCGACGAGAGAAAAAAATCCATCGCAGGAGATCTTCGCGAGGAAGATCGCACAGTCAATGTTCCGCTTTTTGGCCTTGGTCTCAGTTATCAGCTCACGGAGGAAAGCCAGTTTTACGCGAATTTCTCTGAGGCCTATAAACCTGTGACGTATTCTGAAACTTTGCCAGCGATCGATAACGCTACTGTATCTGAGGACGTTGATCCTTCCAAAATTCTTAACTACGAAGCCGGGTACCGAGGTCAGACAGAGAAAATCAATTGGGATGTTTCCGCGTTTTTCCTCCGCTATGAAAACAAATTCGGTCTGGTCGGAACAAATTTCCAAAACACCGGGGCAAGCACTCACAAAGGGGTCGATCTATCGGGGGAGATGAAATTCAACTCGCCATTTTCTCTCTATGGAAACGTGGAGTTTCTAGATGCCCGTTATACATGGGGACCACAAAAAGATCAGACTCCGCAATATGCACCTAAAACGATGAGTCGGGCCGGCGTCATTTACCGGAAAGAAGCAGATTTAAAAGTTTCTTTGATGGGAGTTGTGGTCGGACGACACTATGGAAACGATAATAATGGAAATGGAACTGATGTTGGTACAAAAAATGATTTCGAGATCCCATCCTACACGGTGTTTGATCTGACTTCCGATTGGACCTTCAAGAAAAACTGGCTCCTCTCTGGTGGGATAAATAATCTTCTCGACAAAAACTACACTTCTCGCGTCCGTACGGATGGAGTGGCGTGGGCCCTCGGAAGAAATCTTTATTTGGGAGCGACTTACCAGTTTTAGCGGTTCTTGAACCATCAGAGATGATAGCGGTGGCCATAATCGAAGCTAAATGATTGATTCTTAACTCCTTTACGCCCCCCCTGACGGCGAAGTCTTGAAAAAATGGGTCCGATTTGTCTTCTAGGCAAATCTGATACCCTAGGAAACCACTCGCTCAGCGATTACCATACTCCTTATGGTCGCGAGCATTCAGAATTTAGAAAAATCTTTTCATGGAAAACCCGTGCTTAACGGTGTTTCCCTTGATGTGGTAAAAGGTGATTTGATTGCGATCATTGGCCCATCCGGATGTGGGAAATCGACGCTTTTAAGATGCATCAACGGACTTGAGTTTGTTGATAGCGGAAAGATCAAAGTGTTTAACACTGAGATCGAAAGTCCTTCAGCGATCGGCCATAAAGAATTTCACCGGCGCTCGCTCGAGGTCAGGCAGAAAGTTGGCATGGTCTTCCAGAGTTTCAATTTGTTTCCCCATCTTTCAATCGTTGAAAATATAATGGTCGCCCAAAAAGTGGTGATCAAAAGATCACATGCTGAAGCTGAAGTGAAAGCTCTGGAGCTGCTTAAAAAAGTGGGCCTTGGAGAAAAGGCCGGAAACTATCCGGATCAACTCTCGGGAGGACAGCAACAACGCGCGGCGATTGCACGCGCCCTTGCGATGTCTCCGGAAATACTTCTCTACGATGAGCCAACGAGTGCGCTCGATCCTGCTCTTGTGAATGAAGTATTGCGTGTGATGAAGCAACTTGATCAAGAGGGCATGACCCAGATGGTGGTCACTCACGAAATGCGATTTGCCCGCGAAGTTTCAGATAAAATCGTTTTTATGGATCACGGAAAAATTGTTGAGTGGGGAACGCCTGAGGAGATTTTCGGAAATCCTAAGGATGAACGCACAAAAAATTTCCTGAGACATTTTTCATGAAGATGACTTTTCTTTTTCTCATTATTCTTGTTTTTTCAAATTCTGTATCGGCAGCACCGAAGGCAAAACTTCGCTGGGGTGCAGATATTGAAAGTGGAGCTCCTTTTTCATTCATATCCCCTGAAGATAATAAAAAGGTCACCGGGTTTGAAGCAGAAATCGTCGAGCTTCTTGCTAAAGAGCTGGATATGGAAGTTGAGTATATTCAGAACAGCTGGGATGGGCTCATCGCGGGTCTCAACCGTAAAGACTATGACATCGTCATTAACGGCGTTGAAATAACTCCGGACAGAGCTGAGGTTGTTCATTTCTCGCGTCCGTACTATTACACAGCTGAAGCACTTGCGGTCCGCAAAGGAAATACGGATATTACGAAGCTTGAAGATTTAAAAAATCGCAAGGTCGGCACTTTGAATGCTTCGCTTGCACAAAGAATTCTCGAGCAACAGACTTTTCCCATCACCATCGTTGGGTACGACGAAGAGGTGCACTCTTATAGAGACCTTGAGATCGAAAGACTGGATGCTGTTCTGCTTGATGAAGCGATTGCCCTTTATTATGCCAAACCTAATCCCGCTCTCAAGCTCGTGGGTGGTCCTGTTGGATACATGGAGTATGGAGTTGTCACGCGCTTAGACGACAAAGAATTTAGCCAGAAGGTCAAAATCGCTCTGGATAAGCTGATTGAAAATGGAAGACTTCAATCTGTTCTTGAAAGATGGAACCTCTGGAATGCCATGACCGCAAAGGCCTGGGGGAAAAGTTCAACGGCTCTCACTGAGCCGGTGGCCTATGACAATTACATCAAGCACACGTCGAAAAAAATCACCCTCTTTGAAAGATTAAAAAAATACGCATCGTTTTTACCACTTCTTGGTAAAGGCGCCATCATGACACTGGAAATTTCACTAGTGTCGATGGTCCTTGCCATGGTCCTCGGACTTATTACGGCACTCATGCGATTGTATGGACATCCGGTAGTCCGTTGGTTAGGCGTCGCTTATGTTGAAGTTTTTCGGGGTACGCCACTGTTAATTCAGTTGTATCTGATTTTTTACGGTCTTCCTTACGTCGGATTAACTCTCGATCCTTTTGTAGCCGCGGTTTTTGGTCTTGGATTAAACTACGGCGCTTGTGAGGCCGAGAACTATCGCGCTGGTATTCTCTCAATTCCTAAAACACAGATGGATGCTGCTCAGGCCTTAGGGATGAATTGGTACCAATCTCTAAGATATATTATTCTTCCTCAAGCGATCCGTGTTGTAATCCCACCAGTGACAAACGATTTTATCGCTCTCCTGAAAGATTCATCACTGGTGTCCGTCATTAGTATGGTTGAACTCACAACAGTTTATGGCCAGCTCTCGTCATCCAGTTTTGATTATCTGGGATTGGGACTTCTTACTGCATCTGTTTATTTCCTGATTGGCCTGCCTTTCGTAAGACTGGCACGCTATTTTGAGCTCCAAATGGCCAATACGGCAGCGAAGAAATTTTAGAAACTACCTTCTTTAGAGAAAATTTAGTGTCCCCATTTGCGTATCACTTGAAGCATATTTAATTTTTTTTTTATCGTTTTGAAATCGCCATCCGGCCTGATTTTTTATTTGTATCATTCAATAAGTTGTCTCTTCAATCTCATCGCAATCTCGTTAATTGGACATAGCTCCACAAATAAAGATGGAGAAAAGTTTCATTCTCTATTTAGAATTTATTAAGAGCATCTTTAAAATACTCCAAGGCATACTCACTCCCGGTCCTAAAAATATTGTTCAAAGGAGTAACAATGAAACTCAGAAAAGGTGTCAGTTCACTCATCATCCTGTCCGTAGTTGCAACCACGGCAGTCCCACAAGGCCTTCAAGCTGAAGTCTGGAAGGACTATCAGATGAAGACTCAATCAAGATCAAATGATGGGATTTCAGAGGCATTTAACAGATTTCGGTATGAAATGTCCGTTGAGTGGGATCAGCGGGATCCTGTTTTCAGAGAGCATGCTCAAAGACAACTAGCGAATTCTCTGGAAGCCTTGAAGAAAGAAGGGGTGTCTGAAACTGCCATTTTAGCTTATATGCAGAAAAACATGTTGGATGAATCTGCAAGAAAAGATTACGACCGACTGTTAGCTGCATTGAAGAAACAAAATCTCCATGAAGAACAGGCCAGTAAAGTGGCCATGAGCTATATGGAGAAAAATCATAAAGAAGGCTTGGGCTTCGTTGGTGGCGGGGGTGGTGGAGGCGGTCCACGCATTTCAAGAACAGCAATGATCGTCATAGCCGTCATTATCATCGGTGTTGTGACTTACCTGTGCATCAAGCACAAGAAGAAACCGAGAAATGATTCTGGATCAACGGGTTCAGATGGATCAACGGGTTCAACGGGTTCGGATGGTTCAACGGGTTCGGATGGATCAACGGGTTCGGATGGATCAACGGGTTCAGATGGATCAACAGGTTCAACTGGATCAACGGGTTCAGATGGATCTACCGGTAATAACGGAAACAACGGTAATAACGGAAACAACGGTAATAACGGGAACAACGGTAGTACCGGGAACAACGGTAGTACCGGGAACAACGGTAATAACGGAAACAACGGTAGTACCGGGAACAACGGTAATAACGGAAACAACGGTAGTACCGGGAACAACGGTAGTACCGGGAACAACGGTAATAACGGGAACAACGGTAGTACCGGGAACAACGGTAATAACGGCAATAGCAATGGTGCCAGTGGAAACAACGGTAACAATGGCCGCAGTGGCCGAACACCAGCTTTTTCTTACTAGTCTTGCATCTATGAGGGTGTCCTTTGGGGCACCCTCTTTATTTCTGAGGAGCCTATGACAAAACTAAAAAAAGTTCTTATCAGCGGTTTTATTATGATGAATCTCATGGCCATGGTCAGGATTCACCTACCGATGGATACAAAGTTTTTAAAGTCGGTTTATAAACCTGTGGATGCTTATCTTTCTTTTTTCAGCATCTATCAGGATTGGTATATGTTTGCGCCGGATCCTACACGGATGAACTTTTTTCTCACCGCCCAGGTTGAGTTTACGGATGGAACTAGAAGTCTCTACAAGTTTCCCAGAGAAACTGAATTAACTTTCAAAGAGAAGTATATCTTTGGAGAAAAATATCGAAAGTTTGTCTCTGAAGGTGTTCGTAAAGAGGAAAATAGCTGGATGTGGAACGACACCGCTAAATTCGTTCTTCGGAAAATGAAGGACACTCACTATAACAAGATTCCAGCTCAGGTACAGTTGATCCGTAACTGGGACATCATTCCTGATCTGCAGAAAGAATTCCGCCCTCACTTAACGAAACAGCAAAACTACGAAAGCTTTGCTTTCTATACATATAAGGTGATTTAAAATGTTTAGTATTAAATCGTTTGTAAAATCGTGGGATAAGTTTTTCTTCGAAGAGAAGCCGACTGAAGGTCTGGCGTTGTTTCGAATCTTCTGGATGGGGATGATTTTCTTTACGTTTCTTTGTGATATGGCAAATATCAACGATTTCTTCGGGCCTCATGCCATTTTGTCCTTACAGACGGTCAAAGGTCAGTTTACAAACTTTCACTTAAATCTCTTTCATCGATTTGATGCGTCTTACGAAATTACGATCGCATTCGCAGTGATCTACGGGCTTGCGATTCTATCTTCTATCCTTGGTTTCCACACACGCACTTCACTGGTTGTGGCGATGGCCATGATGGTGAGCTTTCATCAGCGTAATATCTGGCTTCTATGTTCTTCCGAAGTCCTCATGAGAATTATCATGGTTTATCTGATCTTCTCACCTTGCGGGAATTCACTTTCGATCGATTCACTGAGGGCCAAGGCCGGCAAAATTTTATTACCCCGTACTGGTTCAATCTGGACCCTTAGGCTTATTCAGATTCAGATTTCGGTTCTCTACATCTGGACCGTCTGGCACAAACTAAAAGGCGATGACTGGATCGATGGGAGTGCCCTATATTATGCGAGCCGTTTAGAGAATATGACAAACCTTCCGCTCCCTTATCTTATGGATTCCATACTCTTCATGAAACTATCTACGTGGGGTACTCTTGTCCTGGAGCTGGCACTGGGAATCCTGATCTGGTTTAAGGAATTCAGGAAACCATTGATACTTTTTGGTGTGATTTTTCACCTGGGGATTGAATACCTTATGAGTATACCTTTCTTCGAAATTAACCTAATTTTTTTATTGATGAATTTCTATACGCCAGAAGAGCACAAAGCTTTTGTTGAGCGAATGTCTTTAAGTTATGAAAGGTTTGCTAGACAAAGAAGGATACAGGCAATATTTGATAAGATGATGAGTCCGTTTAGACCCACAGCTTAAAGAATAATAGGGCTGCTTATCGGCGGCCCTACAATCAATCTAGAAACCTTTTCTTCGCAGGCGCATATTAGGATAACTCAGTATGGTCGTCTCCATTGAAGCTCAGTTGTATTTACTTTAATGTTATAATTTTTTCTAATTTAGCAGCAACGGCCTCACGGACAACAAAACTTGATGCACGCTCTGTGAGATGGCCATAATCAATAGTTATCATGTCTTCCGGGAGATCCTCACCGAGTCTCGTTAGGCATTGACCATTTTCACAGAGAACATCTGTTAGCGAAATATACTGTCCACCTAATTCCGCACTTAACTTTTCATCGATCTGCAGTACGTCTAAGTCCAATCCTAGATCTGTCTTAAAGGGAATAGCTTTATTTTTCAGTATGTATTGCCTGAGTAAAATTTCAGAAAGATCTACTTTCCATTGTGGGGCTGGTCCAATAATCAAAACTTTTATTCCGTATTTATGTAACTCGTTGGAGATGGATTTTAAGTGTTGAACGCTATAGTGTTTTGCCTGCGCTATAATGACTAAATTAGGTCTCACCTCAACAATTTTTTTGAAAGCAAAGTTATTGGCCCTTGAGCAGTAATGAGACTTATTAACATTTTTAATTTGTTCGGGCAGGGAAGCAGGACAACTTGAAGTGGCAACCTGCAAAAGCGAAACATGTATGTCTTTAAAATAGTTTTTGAATCCACTATTTAAATGCTGGGCATAAGAGTCTCCCCAGATAAAAACGGAGTTTTTGTGCTTCGGTAGGTAGCAATCGGGAGAAATCGTAGACTCGTTTACATAAAGAAAATTGCAGTCCTCCCGATAGAGTATTTTGTATTTTGAATTGAGCTTGAAGCCGTCATCCTCTCTTCCAATATGAAAAAGCGCAGCTTGGGTGTATAGGCGTGATGTGTGCATGACACCAAAAAAGTTAAGAAGTCCTATAAAGCTTACACTGAAAACTAATCCAAAAAGTATCAGCGATTTGAGTTCAAGACCTGATCCAAATCTCGATTTTATCTTTCTTAATGGAATTTCGACACATCGATAAGTTACATAAGAGAGAACAACAGAAAGGATGAGCAAGAAGATCTTGGTAGAAGCGGTAGGCGCAAATGGTTGAAGTATAATCTTGGCGAATGACAACAGTGGCCAGTGCCAAAGATAAAGTGGATAGCTAATAAGCCCAATGAATACGCTGAAGGGATTTCCTAAGAACCTGGAATTGATCAATGAATTCGGACCAGCAGCAATAATGAGACAAGCACCCAACACTGGAAGCAATGGCCAAGCCCCGGGAAAGATCGAGGAGTGATCTAAGAAAATAAGACTCAAACTAATGAGTAAAATACCAAGTGTTGAGAGAATATTATTAATGAGATGAGAAAAGGTAAGAGAGCTTTTTTGATTAAGGTAAGCGAGTACACTTCCAAAAAGTATCTCCCATGACCGTGAGAGCGGGGAGTAGAAAGCAGCTGTTAGATCCGTCGAAGTGAGATAAAGCCCAGTTAAGAATGACATTCCGATCGCGAGAATTATCCAAACCAGAAGCTTACCTTGCTTTATTTTGTGGGCAAGGATGAGAAGAATAGGCATGAGAATATAAAATTGTTCTTCTATTCCTAAAGACCATAAGTGCAAAAGAGGTTTTAATTCAGAGTTTGGATTAAAATAGCCGGACTCTCGCCAAAGTATAAGATTCGCAATGAACCCACCTCCACCGGCGATGTGCTTCCCAAGAATTACGTAATCCTTATTTGTTAAATAAAACCAACCAAAAATAAAAACAGTTAAAAGAACTAAAAAAAGAGCAGGGAAAATTCGATTAATCCGTCTTTGATAGAAATTGAAAAAACTAAATTTTTCTTCGCCAATTTCTTGGATCAGGATGTTAGAGATCAGATAACCAGAAATAACAAAAAAAATATCTACGCCAATAAACCCGGAGGGCAGGTAGTCTGGAAAGGCATGATAGATTAAGACAAGGGCAATTGAGAGCCCACGCAATCCGTCGATATCTCTTCTATAGCTCAAACTTGTCATGCAACTATGATAACCGAGTGAATTGTAAAGTGACAGGATTCTAA
>CAMCYI010000048.1 GCA_945883845.1 Bacteriovorax stolpii
TCAGCTTCTGCCTGAGTCTCAGAGCCTTCGTTACAGCCTGTTTCCGAAACCATGACCATTTCAATTTTATCGCTGAGAGCGCGAAGTTCCTTCTGGAACCGGGCTTCTGCTTTTGAACCTGGCTTCGAGGCGTGAGCTGCCTGTGAGAGACCAATGCTGATCTGAGTGCTCACGTCTGTGAAACATGCGCGGGCCTTCAGTACTTGCACGTCACCAGCGAAAGCGCTGAAAGAGCCGAAGAGAACTACAACTGATAATACGTTTTTCATAATCATCCTTAGGGAAGTTAGTTTAATTTTTAAAAATTAATTTCATTGGGGCCTCTTAGCTTGGGATTTGTTCCGCCTTCATACTAAGAGGTGTGGACTGGTGCAAGATGGGATGACGATCTCCTGTAAAAAGGAGTTACTTGAGGGGGCTCACATCGGGCCAATCTCCCCTGCTACTGGCCCGCGAGTTTTGAGACTGAAAGGTTCAGGCAAAGTCATGAGAGTCCGGATTATTTCTTTCTTTGCCTGAAAAGCAGGGTTTCTCGCCATCTCATTTTGCAAATCGAAAACAACTTTGTCCTGGATGGACCATTTCAGGTTTCCATAATAATTAAACATAAAAAATTCTGCGAAGTCCTCCTGCGGGTTGGCGGCCCCGTATAGTGACGCGACTCCTGTTTTCCGAAAGAACTCAAAAGTTGGCCGAACGTCTTGCAGAGATAACTGCTTTAACAACATCATCTGTCCGTATTCGGGGGAAGCATGTCTGAGTGCATAGCCTTCGCCATCGAGCTTAAAGCTTTGCTTACTCCATTTGCCTTCTGATAATGGAAGGAAATATGTGGACGTAGCTTTTTGGGAGCGGCCCAACATGTGACCGATCTCATGCACGATCGTCGTTGCGAGTGCACCATTCTCTCCGAAAGGAGTTTCATATTTCGCGACTGGAAGAGGGTCAACATTCTTTCTTGCGTTACCAAAGCGTGCCTGCAGGACGCGTGTCAGGTAAGCCGATCCTGTCTCGCCCTTAAAACGATTCTTCTCGCTGATCTCGAGAACATAACCTATGGGCCTTCCACTGAAGTGAGGATTCCATTCCCCGGGAGTTACTTTAACGGTGGAGAGATCAAAGTAATAGTCGGCCAGTGCTCCATAGGAAACTTCGCCTGAAACAATGAATACTTTCTTTATTTCGCAAAAGGCTTGTTGAATTTCACGAGGATATTTATCGTAGACTGAGAGAAGAGTTTGCTTGAGATTTTCCGGCAATGGCCGGCACTTACGTTCCTGAAACTTTCTCAAGTTTGCGACGAGGTTATCTGAATCCAATGCCCAATGGGGCATAACCTGCGTGTAGCACATGGACTGTATAAGCTTAGGCTGGCAGCCAGCGAGATCGGCCGAAAATGCAGGGGACATCAAGCCTAATGCCGCCAGAATAGTCGCAAAGTACAGCATAGAGTGCCTCGGTAGAGAAGTGATAATAGAGATAAAGTGTGCAGGCCAAATGCCGGGATTTGGCCTTTGGACAAGGCGTTTATCGAGGACTTACGCCGTCAGAATTTGTCATCGTGTCCAGAAAGTTTACAACTATGATAAGGTCGAAAAA
This sequence comes from Bacteriovorax stolpii, assembly GCA_945883845.1. GTDB lineage: Bacteria > Bdellovibrionota > Bacteriovoracia > Bacteriovoracales > Bacteriovoracaceae > Peredibacter. Next base: position 1,600 of record CAMCYI010000048.1, read on the forward strand.
TGAGTAGCATCGCTTCTATTAATAAAATAGGACCCCACTCCAGCAATCAAGCTAACGAGAAGGCTGGCAAGCAAATCCTGGAAATGTAAAATTTCAAACCTGAATAGATCTCTGAAAAAGGGAACATATATAACAATACCCAGTAGGCAGAAAGTAGCGACTGTAAGCAGTTTAAGACGGTTCTGATTCTTTGAGTCTTTACGTTTACCTAGCAGGATAAAAATCAGAAAGAGATTCGAAATTATCAGCGTTGTGAAAGTTATGCCTCTTGCATCCGCAGGCCCAAGGCCTCTGTGTAATCCAAATAAAAATATCCCAATGACTGATGCAGAAATGATTATTCCTGAAGCAAGGCTTTTGAGGATCTCGCGTCTGGAAATTAACTGAACGTTTTTAGATCTCGGTTTTTTTTTCATCAAGTCAGGACCGTCAGGCAGAGCTTCGAATAAAGTGGTAGTAGCAGGTTCTATGATGAGATGAAGAAAAGCAATGTGTACGGGAAGTAAAATGAGGGGAAGTTTAAATAGCACCGGAATGATGGAAAGGGCGGTGATGGGGATATGAATGGCCAGAAGATAAGAAAATGCTTCCTGCATATTCTCAAAAATTCTGCGACCAATTCTGATAGAGGCGACGATTGAGGAAAAACTGTCATCCAAAAGAACGATGGAAGAGGCTTCTCTTGCAACGTCTGTTCCTCTTGTTCCCATCGCAATTCCGATTTGCGCCTTTTTTAATGCCGGTGCATCGTTGACTCCGTCACCTGTCATCGCCACGACTTCGCCGTTAGATTGAAGTATGGTTACGATTCGAAGCTTATCGAGAGGCTTCATTCGACAAAATATTTGAATTGTTTTCAATTTATCTTTAAGGGCCTCATCATCCAGCTCTTGAACTTCACTCCCTGTTAAGGTTTCAGTGTGGGCGAGGCCAATTTGCCGGGCGATACTTTTTGCTGTCGCTGGATGATCTCCAGTGATCATAAGAACTGTAATGCCCGCCTCCTGGCATTCCTGCACGGCCGCCTGAACATCTCCACGGATCGGGTCTTCAAATCCGACAAGACCAAGGAACTCAAAATTTAAGTCATGTTGTTTTTCCGGTAGAGTTGCAGAGAAGGCCATGGCGACAGCAATGACTCTCTGTCCTTGTGAGGCCATTCGGAACATTTCAGCTTCAATAGGTTTAGCTGTATCGGGGGAGAGGTGACACAAATCAATGATGGCTTCAGTCGCTCCCTTTGCCCCAATGATATATCCTTTCTTCTCTTCTCCTTTCCAGGCGTAAGATACGGCGAGAAGCTCATTGCTTATCTGATATTCTCTCGAAAGTTGCCAGTCCGGATGGAGATGCTCGGTTTTATCAAGAAGTTGATCGCCCGCACTCCGAATAGATTTTTCCATAGGGTCAAATGGGTCTTGAGGACTGGCAAGGATGCCATATTCCATGATCTCATGAAATGATTCGGGCAAAGTCTGGTTGATATGGTTTACTTCAAGGGTTTCATTCCCATTCCATAATGTCTTCAAGATCATTTTGTTTTGAGTAAGAGTCCCTGTTTTGTCGACACAAAGATAAGTTATTCCTCCCAAAGCTTCGATTGAAGGAATCTTTCTGGTCAGAACGTTTCTTTTTGAGATTCTCCAGGCACCTGCGGCCAGGAAAATAAGAAGCACGGCCGGTAATTCGTTGGGAAGTATGGCCATTGCTAAGGTTAAGCCAATGAGGATACCTTCCATGAGTTCGTGTCTGGTGAACCAGTAATAAGTGATAATAAAAAGCGTGATGATACCGACGAGAATACTTAGTTTATTAACGATTTTTCTTGTGGCCTTCTGAAGATGGGTACCTTTGTCCTCTTTTTCTTCAAGAGATTTTCCGATTTTTCCCAGTTCAGTCCGTTGACCAGTTTGAATTACTTTTCCCAAGGCCTGACCTCTTAAAACTAAGGTCCCGGATAAGATAGCACTTGATTCTTTGCTTAGAGTGGATTTTTCGACAGGGAATGATTCACCGGTGATGATCGATTCATCAATGGAGAGAGGGCCACCTTTGAAGAGCTCAATGTCGGCGGGAATTCTATCGCCTTCATTCAGGATGACAATATCGTCTGGGACCAAATCTCTTCCTGGAATTCGAAGTTGCTTCCCTTCCCTTAAAACGATTGCCCTTGGGCTTGAGAGTTTCTTGAGAGCGGTCAGAGTTTTTTCAGTCTTATTTTCCTGATAGATCGTAATCCCGAGGATGAGTATGAGAAAAGTGAGGAGACTATAGACTTCCTGGGCTTCACCCAAAAACATGTAGATCACGCCGATACTAATTAAAAGGAGAACCATGGGCTCTTTGATGGCGGCAAAACTAATACTCAGTATGCCCCTGGAACTGTCACTCTTTAATTCATTGTGGCCGAACCTCTCAAGACGGCTCAACGCCTCTTGATTCGAAATTCCTGTTAAGTTGTCTTTCAAGATTTTTCCCCTGTGAACATGCCTTTCCAGGTTTTTCTTTTAAATTTCCATGAGTCTATGGCAATACCAAATAAATGAAGTCCCACTAGTGCTACCAGTGCATTGGACATTCCTTCGTGTATTTCTTCCAGTCTCTCATCCCCCCAGAAGGCATCGAGCCCCATCAGATGGCCTGTCACTCCCAGGCCCAGCACCAGGATCCAGATCACAATATAAACCCATGAGGCAAGCGGGTTATGACCAGAATGATGAATCAATTTTTGAGAAAAGATCGATTTCCCATATTGCCAGACTTCGCGAGCGCTCAAGGGGAAGGAGCTGAAGCGGGCCTCATCTTTTGTTACAAATCCCCAGACTAACCGAAACAGGGTAGAGGCGAAGGCGAGGTAACCCAGTACCTTATGACTTAGGTCGCCCCCTTCTATGAAAAAATCCAGCATCACCGGCACGGCGATCATCCAATGGGTGATCCGTGTTACGAGTGACCAGGGCTTCATTGAATTCTTTCTTTAATTTTTTTTCCGGTGATTGGATGGAAATAAATTTCAACTTTCTTTCCTTCCTTGTTCCAGCCGTAGACTTCGTAGCAGTTCCCTTCCGTGACTTTAAAAACTTTGATTTTATAAGTCGCCTGGAGTTCCTTTTTGAATGCTTCAGCGTCTTTCCAGTTCGATTTAGGCTCACTTGTACACTCCACTTTCGCGAAGGAGTTAATCGATAGAAGCATCAGGATAGTGGATAAGAATGTTTTCATTTTCTTCCTTTTTGTTTTTGGCCGAGAGAAGTAATGTTACGTCCGCTTGAATATAAAATGAATGAGCAATATCATCGTTTGATCATTTCTTAAGGACACATTCATATTAGAGGGTCGCTAGTGGATTGGCACCTTGAATCATTCCTTGTTGCCGGACTTGTTTTCACTTACAGAAGATTTTCTGCATGGCCTTGATAAGTTTCTTAACCTCTTGATTCTGGACATAGTAAAAAGAATAGTTCTTTTCGCGTCTGAGACCCAACAGGCCCTCGATCTGCATTCGTTTCAGAAATTGAGAGGTCTGGCTTTGTGATAAACCAACCGCTTCCTGAATGTCTGACACTTGTTTTTCACCATCACTCAAGTAGCATAATATGAGGAGTCTCTGGGGATGAGAGAAGTGCTTCAATAGAGAGGATACCTCGACACATTTTTTCTGCATTAATTCCATATCCATATGACCTCACATCGCCTTAATGATAACGCTAACAACGGAGTATACCGTAACGAGGGTAAAAACGATCCTTCTTATTTGAAGAACTTTGACTTCACTAAGTTTTCGCAACAGCACTTTTAGCAGGAGGAATGCCAGGATTGCACCCCCACCTATCATCAGCAATTGTGGGATAGCGATAAGACCAAGAGCAACCTTAGACTGAAACATGAACGCGCTCAAAGAAATCAGAAGGATGGTTGCTAAACTGGTTGGCAAAGCTTCCTTGTAATTCTTTCCGAAGAACTTAATCAGAATTGGAACCAAAATCACTCCACCACCGAGACCTGTGAGTGTCGTCATGAGTCCGGAAAATGCACCTGCTATAAGAGCTTTCGTTACAACCTGAGAGTCTTTTTCGACGATAGATGATGTTTTGTTTTTGCCCCATACACTCACAATACTGTAAATGCCGATAACCGTCAGGAGTGCAGCAATAACGATTTCAGGTGTTCCGGACTTCATAGATAGCGATAAGTAATTTGCAACGATACCGGCCGCACTTAGTGTCATTGCGATCTTTATATTAACTTTAGAAAATTGTCCGAATAAGTTTATCGCAGTACCAAACAGAACTGCGACGAGAGATAATACAGTTGCATCTTTGAGTGATGTATCCAAAAGATTGATGAAGAGAGGAATCGAAATCAACGCGCCACCGGCACCAGTTAATCCCATTGTCATTCCGACAATTAATCCAATAGTTGTATAGATCACGCTTTACCTCTTGACTGAGATTTAGATAAAGTATATTATATAATTATAATACTGTAAACAAGGATTTTACATGATTCAGGTTTTAGGTGGAGTGATTATAGGTCTGGCTGCAACAATGATGTTACTTTTCAACGGAAGAGTAACGGGCATCAGCGGTATCGTCGGGGGTTTACTTAACCCTAAGACGTCGGATAAGAATTGGCGGGTTTTATTTCTCGTCGGATTAATTCTTGGCGGGGCTTTTCTAAAACTCCTTCACGGAGAAATATTTACAGTCATTTCCTCGGCAACTCCCTTCGATTATGTCATTGCTGGCTTCTTCGTGGGATGCGGAACGCTTATGGGTAATGGATGTACTTCAGGTCATGGAGTCTGCGGCATTTCCCGTTTCTCGGTCCGATCTATGATCGCAACCATAACATTTATTTTATCTGGAATCATGAGCATTATCATGTTCAAGCTTCTAAGAGGCGGGTTATGAAAGGTCTTGTTGCATTGGCCTCGGGCTTTATATTTGCTCTCGGCCTGGGTTTAAGTGGGATGACACAACCACACATAGTAAGGGGATTTCTTGATGTGTTCGGCGCGTGGGATTGGAGGCTTCTTGGAGTTATGGGTGGTGCCATCGGGATCCATTCCATCACCTATCGTTTAATTTTAAAGCGACCTTCGCCCATTCTGGATACCAAGTTTCAGCTTCCAACTAAAAAAGATATTGATCTAAGATTAATTTCTGGATCCATACTTTTTGGTCTCGGATGGGGGTGGGCAGGAATTTGTCCCGGACCCGGTTTAGTCGGAATGTTGTCAGGTAATATTGTATTTATATATTTTATCGGGTCCATGCTTCTTGGAATGAAAGTCTTTCAAATGATAGAGCATAAATTCGGCAGCAAAACATGAAGAGGTTGTTATGAACAATAATTTAATTTTTCATCAGCTTTTTGAAAGAGAAACTTCAACTTTCACCTACCTTCTGGGAGATGCTGAAACGAAAGAAGCTGTTCTCATTGATCCGGTTATAGAGATGACCGAAAGAGACATAAAATTAATTGATGAACTCGGACTCAAGTTAAAGTTTGTGCTTGATACACATGTTCACGCTGATCATATTACGGCTTCCGGAGAAATCAGAAAACGAACAGGGGCCCAGATTGGACTTAGCTCTGCCTATGACCTCTCCTGTCCGGATCTTCATTTAGAAGATGGACAGGAACTTAAAATGGGTGGCCACATCATCAAAGTACTTCATACTCCTGGTCATACGAGCGGATGCCTCACATATCTTCTTGGCGACATGGCCTTTACTGGTGATGCTTTGTTGATAAGAGGTTGTGGGAGAACCGATTTCCAGGAAGGATCTTCTGATAAGCTCTTTCATAGTGTACGGGATAAAATTTTTGGATTATCGGAGGAAACTACTGTTTATCCTGCCCATGATTATAAAGGCTTCTCCAAAACCAGCGTTGGAATTGAAAAGCACCTAAACCCCCGATTGAATCTTGAGATTTCTAAGGAACAATTCGTCGAGATCATGGCAAATCTTAAACTGGCCATTCCTAAGAAAATACAGGAAGCCGTGCCGGCAAACCTTCATTGTGGATTGCCTCTGAAATCCGATATCCTGAATACAGGATTTGTAGATGGGATTCCTGCTGTTATGCCAGAGGACTTACTTTTGAAACTTGGACAAGTGAAAGTGTTCGACGTTCGAGGCAGCGACGAATATAACAGCGAATTTGGGCATATTCCAAACGCTGATCTTGCAACGTTAGGTCCGGAACTGGATAAAAGGCTTGATGGGGAGGATCGTAGACGAGAAGTCGTTTTCGTCTGCCGATCTGGAAAGCGTTCAGGTGAAGCCACTAAGATGGCGCTGAACAAGGGATTTGAAAAGGCCTATAGCCTCCAGGGTGGGATGCTGAGATGGAATGAACTTCACCTTCCATTTGAACGGGATATGGGTGGCTCTTGATTTATTTCCTACCCGTTCTGACGGCTTTGTCACGACGGGGATGATTGAAAATTTGAGTTTCTGTTTTCGTATGACCTTTTCCTCTGGACCGGGAAAATGTGTCTTTTAAAAGTTTGATTTTATCCATGAATTTATTCTTCTGTTTCATAGCGAATCCTTTGGTGGTTAGGGAATCCAACATACATCTACTCTCTAAGAATCTTTTTCCTTTGAACCTGACGGCGATCACGTTTTCATGAAATTCAGTGAGCCTTAAGTTTTTTCCTGATGGGGATCATTCTTTAGGAAGTTTTACTGATAGATACTGGGTCGATGAACCAAATGAATAAGGATTAATATGATGAATAATACTTACATTCGGAATTTTAGCGAAGTTGGAATAAAAGACATTTCTTTGGTCGGCGGAAAGAATGCGTCTTTAGGAGAAATGTACCAAAAACTGAAGCCTCTTGGAGTTAGAATTCCTGAAGGATTTATTGTGACTGCAGATGCATTCACGGCCTTTCTCGAGGAAAGAAACATTTCTGAAAAGATCTACGGAAAACTTTCTGGATTAGATACCACTGATATTTCTGAGCTCGAGCGAAGCGGCCAGGAAATTCGTGACCTCATCCGCTCACAGGAATTGTCGGTTGATCTCAAAACAGATCTCAGAAATGCTTACACGCATTTAGGTCACTTACTGGGCAGAGAAAACGTTGACGTAGCTGTGAGATCTTCTGCGACCGCAGAGGACCTTCCGGGTGCTTCGTTTGCCGGTCAACAGGAGACATTTCTCAATGTTCGGGGCGAAACAAGCCTCTTTGAGGCCTGTCTTAATTGCTTTGCTTCTTTGTTCACTAACAGGGCCATTTCCTACCGGGTGAATAATGGGTTTGATCACAGGAAGGTAAGTTTATCCGTTGGGATTCAGCAGATGATTCGTTCAGACCTGGCATCTTCTGGAGTCATTTTCACGCTGGACACTGAAACAGGTTCAAGAAATGTCATCCTCGTCACCAGTTCTTACGGCCTCGGAGAGAATATCGTCGGAGGTAGGGTAGATCCCGATGAGTTTCTGGTTCTGAAAGAGATGGTCGGGAAATCAGAGTGTCCGATTATTCGAAAAAAATTAGGCTTGAAGCAAATGCGTATGATCTATTCTCATCATGGAAGTCAAAGAACCAAGAACATTGATGTATCAGTTTTAGAAAAAGAAAAATTCTCCATCACGAATGAAGAGATTATCACTCTTTCGAAATGGGCACTTCAGATTGAATCATATTATTCAGACCTCAATAAGCACGATACACCCATGGATATCGAATGGGGCAAAGATGGTGAATCAGGAATGCTTTATATCCTTCAGGCAAGACCGGAAACGGTCCATTCACTCACGGCCCTTGGAGAGGGAGAGGTTATGTCACTGGAGAAAAAATCTAAAATTCTTCTGAAAGGTAAAGCCGTTGGGGCGAAAATCGGGGCCGGTAAGGCCCGTATTATTACTGATCTGAATGAGCTCTCGAACTTTAAGGCCGGTGAAGTTCTTGTGTCCGACATGACTGATCCCGACTGGGAACCAGTGATGAGGAAAGCTTGCGGCATCATCACTAATCGTGGAGGTAGAACCTGCCACGCTGCCATCGTCAGCCGTGAAATCGGTGTACCTTGTATCGTCGGCACAGGCGAGGCAACATCGACACTCTCGAACTCCCAGGAGGTAACGGTAAGCTGCGCTGAAGGTGAGGAGGGGCATGTCTTAGAAGGGATGCTTCCTTACAGGACTGAAAAAGTATCCTGGAAAAAACCTCCGGAACTTAAGACTCAAATTATGGTGAATATCGGCAATCCGGAAATGGCCCTGAAGACCGCGCTCATGCCCGTTGATGGTGTTGGACTTACCAGACTTGAGTTCATCATTGCTGAACATGTTAAAGTTCATCCTATGGCCTTGATCCATCCGGAGAAAGTCACCGAGGAAGATAAGATCAAGCTGAAAAAGATTATAAAAGGCCATGAGAAGGATCCAACTTCTTATTTCGTAGAAAAGCTTGCAGAAGGCATAGCTATGATTGCAGGAGCTTTCTGGCCAAGACCTGTCATCGTAAGGATGTCGGATTTCAAGTCGAATGAATATGCACATCTTATTGGCGGGAAAAATTTCGAGCCTAATGAAGAGAATCCCATGATTGGGTTTCGAGGAGCGTGCCGTTACTATAGTCCGCAGTATCAGGAGGGATTCGCACTTGAATGTCGTGCGCTCAAATTTGTCAGAGAGAAAATTGGTCTGACAAACATCAAGCTCATGATTCCATTTTGCCGGACTGCCCAGGAAGGCTCCCTCGTAATAAAAGAATTAGCTCGCAACGGACTAGAACAGGGAAAAGATGGGCTCGAAGTTTATGTCATGTGTGAACTTCCTTCGAATGTCATGGACCTCGAATCCTTTGCACGTATCTTCGATGGTTTCTCAATTGGCTCAAACGATCTGACCCAAATGACTTTAGGTGTAGACCGCGATTCAGCGCTCATCAGTAATCTCTTTGATGAAAGAAACAAAGCGGTTCTTGAAATGATTAGCATGGCCATTCAAAGAGCAAAGAAGGCCAATAAACACATCGGGATTTGTGGTCAGGCCCCAAGTGACTATCCAGAGATCGCAAGGCTACTTGTGAAAATGGGGATTGATTCCATATCTCTTTCACCGGATTCAATCTTTGCAAGCTTAGATAAAATCATGGACGCCGAGAGAGAAGCAGCAAAGGAGCATCACATTTAGAAATTTTTCTGATTACGTCAATTCCACCGTCTTTTAAAGCTCGAGGTCGTTTTGGAAAATAAAGCTGTGGAGATTTTCTGGGAAACGTTTCTTCTTGGCCGTTCAGTTTTTGCAGTTAGTTCTTGAAGGAAAGAAAACGGCGACGAGTAGCTTGTTCTCTGTATACGAAAATAAATTCTTCATAGGTGTCTATCATTTGGATGGTGACAATTCGGCATATTAATTAAATAGCCAGAGTCTTTTCGAAGGCACTGATATAAGCGATGAGCGCATGGTCAAGCCATCGCTCATATCCCAGTCCTTTTCTCGTCAGATAGCCCATGTGTCCACCGTATTTTTCCAGATGGATAAGGCATTGATCAGAATATTTTGCGTCCAGATAGTCTTCGATACTTACAAAGGGGTCGTCATAGCTTGAAAGGATGACTGTCGGGATGTTGATTTGAGGCAGATATTGTTTTGCCGAAGATTTTTGGTAGTAATCGTCGCGATTCTTGAATCCTCCGAGGCGTGCAGTGAAGATCTCATCAAACTCGCGTAGATTTTTTACTTTTCTGAGATCTCCTGTATCGAGAGGCCTGTTGATACGGACATAATTTTTCAGTTCATGAGTAAAGCGCCCTTCATAGATTTTGTTCAGGCCTGTTCGCAAGAGCAAAGAAGTTCTATCGAGATTTATTGGACCATTTACAGCGATGGCAAAATCTGGCTGGACTTCGGCCCCGACTTTCGCTGCGAGAAGCAGGAGTGCATTGGCGCTAAGGCTGAAACCGATGGCGATATGGTTGTGATCTGGGAGCATGGCCTTGCCGTAAGCAATGACTTTCGAGAGATCGTCTGAGCGACCAGAGTGGTAAGGCTCAGAGGCCAGTCCCGCTCCGGTCCCGCAACCGCGGTGGTTGTTCAGGAGCACGTGATGACCGAGGCCATTCGCCTCAAGTGCGGTCCTTTGCATGTAGGTGCCCTCTGAGGATCCGGCCAGACCGTGGAAGAGGTAAACGACGATCTTGCTTGTTCCCTTCAGGTACGTGGAACGGATGCGTTCTGTTTCGGATTCGAGGGTAATATTGAGTTCCGTGCGGGAACCTGTAAGTACTGGCGAAGGTATGAGATGGGCGAGCATCGTCTGGGCATGACCGGACCTGGCCCAGAAAGGGGGACTACATGGTGGAAGCGAGTTTTTTGCGGAATTCAGGCGTGATTGGACATCCATCATTAACCTTATCGAAAATTCTTAAGCCCGCGTAAAGGCTGGTTTTAAAACCATGTATTAAATCGGCATGCACCGCCCTGTCGCTCGCCGCCCTTCCTCTGCCCTGATAGAAAGATTTTTTATCATCAAGCAGGGGAATACTTCGTATGAAATTTGCAGGTTTTTTCATTCTTTTAATGAGCTCATCCGTTTTCGCAGAAACTTGGGACTGGAGTAACGATCCGAGAAAGTTTGATGATAATTATGAATACCGTCTGAATGAGCTGCCCCTCAAAGCTGATCTTCCATTTAATAAAATGCCATGGGCAAATAGTTACTGGCCGCGAATGAAAGGCAGTATCAATTATCGCTGGAACACACCACGTCCGACAGGGTTCAGATTGCGTTCACCGAATCGCACTCAGGTTCAGGCAATGACCATCGCTCAGCTCGCTGAACTTTCTCCGGCCGAAAAATTTGATCTTGTTCAGGGACATTATAATTATCCACTTTCAACTCGAGTCGCTTACAACGCAACTCCGGATGCTGAAGATTACGAAGGTATCTGTGATGGATGGACGGCCACGGCGATCCACTTCACTGAACCGGCCCCAGTAGAAATTAAAAACCCGGATGGGATCATCATTCCTTTTGGTTCTTCGGATGTGAAGGCCCTCATGTCTTATGACGTCTCCATCAATAATGAACCAGGCACTTTGGGGGCCGTGTTCATCGGAGATTATTGCGGCTCTGGTGGTAGCAAATGTAAAGATATCAACCCGGGCGCATTCCACGTCGTTCTTGCCAATGAAATCGGACTCAGGTCGCAGTCATTTGCTGTAGACGCAGAAGCAGGGAAGGAAACCTGGAACCAGCCGGTTCATGGGTTTGAGTTTGAAATTATTCAGGAGACTTCGGCACGTGGTGCGGCCCGCGCCTATGTTGTTCACGCAAAATTTAAATATGCTCAAGATGACTTAACAGGTGCTGAAAATACTCCGATGAGACTCTTCTCATGGGTGCCGACAAACGGAACACCGGAATACGCGACTGAGACGATGGAACTCGATTATATTCTTGAAGTTGATTTCGCCGGAAAAATCATCGGCGGAAGCTGGTTGGGTAAATCAAAAAAACATCATCCGGATATCTTCTGGAAGGCCACGAAGAAGATTGAGTGGACTCCCGAGTTTCAGGTTCTCAACACAATTTACAAACCGGCATTTTAATCGATGAAATCAACACTCCGATTTGTTCTTGTTCTGCTCGCAATTCCGCTCTCTGCAAAGAGTGCAGACTTCATGGCCCGTGTGAATGAGGTCTATCTCGCGACTGATAAAAATTTTGATCTTGAGTGCCGTTACCTTTGGAACAGTTCTTACAAGCTCATCACACCTAAGGGCGAGACCCGCCGGGACAGCTCAACGATGGGCCGTGATTTTGTTATCGAAAATGGTGAAGCATCGATCCCGATGAGCTTCAAGGTGATCAGAGACGGCAGGAATGCCAATTACGAAGCGGTGTTCGATAACATCCATGTTTCCAGAAACAAGGTTTCATCTAAACGGGAATTTTTCCTGGCCGGACTTTCCGACAAAAACTTTCAGAATCAATTCGAGACATCACAGATCTATTGTTATGTGAACTTTGCGTATGCTGAGCCTTATGTTCTGAAAGACGGCGATTATCATTTCAGTGTTCATCCTCAGAAAAACTATGACTGGCAATCGCGCTTAAGTCTGGGGATTGAAACTTTGCTCAAAGATCAGTCGATGCAGTCGGTGGTTTTCCTTGAGAATGGAAACCTCAGAGGCAATCTCGTTTCATTCCGTGATTTCTTTGAGGGACGAGAGCCGAATCTTCCAATGTACGTTTTTGAAACCGAGCTTACTGATATACCGACGACAACGGATCTGGTTGTTTCTCCGGCCGGCAACAGCCGCTTTGATATCAAGGCCAATAATCAGATCAATATTAAATTCACCGGCGGAAATCACAACTACTGTATCTGGAATGTGACGAGACACGTCCTTCAGGATTTTTTGCATAGTAACTCAGAGGCCCGGTTCACTTTACGTTACGATTTAAATTTAATTGTGGCGCAGGGGTATGGGATCGAGGGCCTTCCTCTCGATTTTCCCGCGAGAGATATCAACCGTTCAAATCTTCTGAAAGATCTTCTTTCGACTCCGGCGAAACAGGAGAGATATCACGGATCATACATTCAGTACTTCACCGGATATCTGGCACGGGAATATCAGGGGATGTACAAGACCTATACTGTTAAATATTCTGCTCCGGGATTTAAACGCGAAGTTGTTCTCAATGGGAATGGCACAAGGGATCTGATCGTCGACTTCATCTACGAGTAGAAAATTCGGCGATATTTTCTAAGATCACAGGGTCAGTTGAGTGTTGGATGACCATATTAGTTTATAGTTATCCGGTTGAAAAAACTTAAAAGTATGTTGTGAAATATATTGGTCACCTATGCTTTAGTTTTAATTAAGAGGGAGATTGCGCATTATGACCTTACCATTTAGTCATGGAAAATTATCATATCATCATTTATATTTTCTTATTGATCCTCATAACCTCCTTGAGTGTCGGGTTATTTCAAAAATCGAAGGAAGCAAATCATTTAACTGAGCAGCTGAAAAAAATTCAGTGTCAATCTGAAGAAGAACTCTATCATCGGGGGAAATTTTCAGAGCTGGGATTAATGTCTGCAGGCATTACTCATGAGATCAGTAATCCACTGACGATCATATTAGGCCACATCACTCAACTCTCAAAAATGGATTTCAGCCCGGAAAAAAAACCAGAGTTTCTGAAAAGTCTTGACCAGATAAAAGGAAACGCTGAGAGAATTGCATCTATCATCAAGAGCATTCGTGAATACATTTATCGAAACGATGCTCAGACGGAAGAATTCATTTCTTTGACTGAAATCATAGATAAGGCGCTTGTGTTCTATGGTCAGCGGTTAAAAAATCACGGTATTGATTTAAGGCTCAAGGATGTCGCCAATATTTATATTTCGGGTCATAAAGGTCAGTTTGAACAAGCCATTTTGAATCTCATCAGTAACGCATTCGATGCCGTAGATGGACTTCATGAAAAATGGATTGAGATATCTGCTGTGAAGAATGACGACAACGTAGAAATCTATGTCATGGACTCCGGTCGGGGAATTTCCAGCGAAGTGAGGCGCAACATGCTGGATCCGTTTTACACGACCAAAAAAAATAAAGGATCGGGACTTGGATTGTCACTTGTTCGGGGGATTGCCAAGAATCACGGCGGAGACTTGAGATACATTGAGAATGAGCACACAACTTTTATGCTTCAAGTACCGCAGGCGAACTCCTCGCAGTATCACAACTAAAGCTCTACCACCACTCCCAATGCACTCGTTATAAATCCAGCTGACAACTTAGAATCTTTCATCC
>CAMCYI010000049.1 GCA_945883845.1 Bacteriovorax stolpii
CGGAATCCTTTCAAGGATTCCAGCGTCAGATCTCCGTACCCGAGATTTGTTCTCAAAGCGTAGATTCCGTTTTCAGCGTGGCCGATATCGTTGACGAAGTTAAATGTGTCGAACCAGTTTTCTTTTTTAAACATGATCGCGTGAAGTGCAGACCATGCTTCAGTCATCGCAGATGGCCCACCCCAGTGACAGGCGGCCCCGCCATTCGTAGCAGCGAGATCCATGAGGGCAATCATCGCGCGGGTCGCTCGCGGATCAGCGACTTTTACATCCGTGCCTTTTTTATCCTTGATGGTCACCGCATAACGGGGAGCACCTTTTGGAGCGGGCATGAGTTTCGATTTAATATTCAAGGGTTTAAGTGACATGGAGGACCACCTTTGAGAGGGAAAAGAGAGTTTCCAAGAGTATGGTGCGAGGGAAGTGCTTAAGTCTACAGAAACTTTGGACTTTCATCTTGCCAAGGTGCTCAAAGCGGCATAAGGTTTGTGCACTATTTTAGCTATTGAACTAAGGAATCTTACTATGGCACGTCAATGTGATCTCACTGGAAAATCTCGTCAAGCTAACCATAAAGTGTCTCACTCAAACATCAAGACACGCGTTTTCAAACAGCCAAACCTCAAGACGAAAAAAGTCTTTGATCCTGAGTCAGGCCAGACGATCCGCCTTAAGCTCGCGACATCTACTATTAAAACACTCGATAAGATGGGACTTTCGAAGTTTCTTCGTAAGTACTACAAGTAATTTCACCTGTAGTTTCCTCATCCAAAACATAAAAAGTTAAGCCCCGGAATCGGGGCTATTTTTTTTTCTTCCGCTGGCGGTAGTAAGACTATTTCGTGAGAAGTTGATAGAGATTGAGTCGACCCTGAAACTTGACCTTGTTTTGATAGGCCTTGCTTTTAATAACCGAATTCAATAATCGCTCTCTCAAATCCGCTACAGGAAGATTTCCTTCTTCAGAAATCAAAAGACCCATCGCTCCTGCGACATACGGAGTCGCCATCGATGTCCCCGATCGTACCTGATATCCCCCACCAGGAATCGTTGAGAGAATCATATTCCCCGGAGCAGCGACTTGAACATTGTTCGCTCCATAGTTTGAATAAATTGAAAGCTGATCCATGCCCGTGTGGTTGGCGACAGCAATCACGTTTGAGAAAGGATAATTCGCCGGATAGTAGAGGTTAAGATCGTTACTGATTCCGTCGTTTCCGGAAGCTGCAATGAAGAGAATTCCGCGATCACGCGCTTTCAAAATAATATTCTCGAGGATCAACGAGTACGGACCGCCACCCCATGAATTACTGAGAACGTTCACACCCATGCGGATACCATAATCGATCACTTCAACTGCATCTGCCGTCGATCCAAAACCATCTTCATCAATGAACTTCAGTGCCATGATGGAAACTTCACTCATCACACCAGCGATACCAATTCCGTTATCATGTTCAGCACCAATGGTGCCCGCGCAGTGAGTGCCATGTCCGGTGCCATCAGTAACATTTCCTGAATTCGTGAGTCCACTCCAACCGTAAACATCATCGATGTAACCGTTGTTGTCGTCATCTTTAGCGTTGTTAGGAATTTCATTTTTATTCACCCAGATGTTGCTGCGAAGATCAGGATGAGTGACATCAATACCTGAATCAACAACGCCAACGATGACTTTTCTGGAGCCTTTGGCGAGACTCCATGCTGATTCGGCCTGGATATCGATACCAGCTAAATTTCTCTGGTCAATTTTGCGTGAAGGATTTGGTTCGTTATCGCCGGTATTATGCATTCCCCACTGCCAGCTATAGAGAGGATCATTAGGTGCCGAGCTTGATTTGGAACGTTGAGGGAAAAAGAACTTTCTGAGAGAAGATGTTGTTCCAGATGTACGGTATTTGAAATTTGGTTCTGCTATTTCGACTTCTGGCATGGCATGAAAAGACTTCACGAGAGTACTGACAGATTCCTTACCAGAAAGAAGAAAATATTCCCCGGTCAGAAGCCTGAGCTCTTTTATGACTTCAACACCAAGGAAGGATTTCTTCGCAAGAAACTTCCCGACCTGCCCTTTTCTGATTTTCACCAGGACTTCCCCGGGACGGGCAAGATCAAGGGTCTGAGAGGTGCTGGCGAGTACCTGAATTGATACTAAGGCCATAAAAACGGCGAAAACTTTTCCCATGAAACTCCTGTAAGATGAGAAAATTAAATGTGCTGTTCTCTTATAATAATCCAGATGTAAGAAAAACGAGGGCAGGCAAAATGAGCTAATCCCTGACCGGAGTGCTAAGGATTCATTTTCCACTCTTTTGTAAAATGTGTTTTTGAGTGAAAATAAGATCAGAGGTAAAACCATGATCTACAATCGTTCAGGCCACCCAGTTGAAATCAAAAAAATTTCCATTCGTTTATGGGCACTCCGTGACGAGATTGAAGCTGCGATTGAAAGAAGAATTAAAGAATGTGAAGCGGCGGGTGTTCCACTTTACGTCGATGACATCAAACGATTCTATAACATGAACGTAGACTCCCCTCTGACTGCAAGTAATGTTCTTCCGTTTAACAACAAGCCCAGCAAAGAAGATGGACTCACCTCTCTTATGGAATCCATTGGTGAAGACGTGAAGAGTGAAACGAAAGCAGAGGCCGCAGCCGCTACTCCTGAAGCTCCGACTCCTGAAACACCACCCGCAGAAGGTCTCGCATCCGATGCTGCTCCCGCTGTTGTTGCAGAAGGTGCAGAAGGTGCCGAAGCTCCGAAAACATTCAAGGAAGCTGAAGAGATCATCGCTGAACAGACTCTCCAGGGTCTCGAGAATAAAAAACCAAATCCAATTCTTGATCGTCCCTACCAGAGACAGCCACCGGATCTTGATAAAATCTCCTACGGCTTTACGTTTCTCGCTGACATCAACATGGAACAGATCCTCACTTTCACGAAAGATAAATTCCTTCACGGTCAGTCAGTCGTGATGGAGTTCCTCATTCCTCTCAACTTCACGATGACGGCGAACGTTACTTACTGTCACAACTACGCCATGAGAAGCCGGATCATCAGCTCAACGAAACCTGACTTTCGTGTGCAGTGTAAATTCAATTATTCAATCCCCGGCGAAAGAGACACTCTCCGCAGTTTCCTGAAGTCCATCGAACCGGTGCACACCATAAAGAAAAAGGTGAAGAAAGAAACTTCAGTTGAGGACGATCTGGGGATCTAAGAGACTTTGTCTTTGAGTTCCCCCTGATTTATAATAGTTCTATGAAGTACATGTTCAAACCTTCTCTATCGACGATCCTCGTTTCATTTTTCTTTTTTATTCTTCTTTTTCTTGGCCTCTTCGCGGAAGTTTTCGAATCCCAGACTCCGGAAGTCGACATGGCCCAGATTTACGCCAACCCTGCACCACTTGCTGAGCTACAGCGACTGCGCACTCTTCGTATCACGAACAAACAAGGTGATTTTCTTCTTGAGAACAGTAATCCAGAAGGCCTGATCGAAGGCCCCTGGCAGATGGTAGAGCCGCAGTCACTGCGCCTTAAAAACGATGTTGTGGGTAAGATTCTTGATGCTCTCAACATGATTCGCGTAAGAAACTTTCACCGTTTCGAGCCTATCAACGTCTCGAGTTTTTCTCTCGATAACCCGACACTTACGATGAACTTTATTAACGATAAAAATAAGGCCTTTGAAATCAAGATGGGCCTTATCAATCCCATCGACAACTCGGCCTACATTTCCCTCTCGACCCAGAACCAGATTTATCAAATTGATCCTCTTGGTATGGCGCTGGAAAGTTACGATCTCGCCCAGCTGGCAGAATCCAAAGTACTCGCCTTAAACAAAGAGGCCCTTCTTTCATTCGAAATTTATAATGAAACAGGCCTCGTCGTGAAACTTCACCGTAAAGGTGAAGAATGGGTTGATCAGGCCGGTGCTGTACAGAATGAGGCGAAGGTGACGAAGTTCTTCGATCGTCTCGAGGCGCTTAAGAGCCAGAAGATTCTCGAAAATCTCACTCCAGAGCAAAAAATTGAGATGGATAAATCTGTTGCGACTCCTCTCTATAGTCTTAAGATTATTTCCGGCACAGGTGTTCGAAGCTATATGATTGGTGAAATAAAGAGTGCGATTGCGGGGCTGGATGTGCCTTTGCCGGCCTACGTCCTGACCAGTGAAGACAAGAAATCATTTGTGACCATCGACAGAGACTCGATCAAAATCTTCCAGTATTAAAATCAAAAACAGACATAAAAAAAGGGACCTTTTCAGGTCCCCTATTTTTTAACTCTATAAAGAGATTACTTAATTTCTTTGTGGAGCGTGTGCTTGCGCATGTTTGGATTGTATTTCATTTTTTCCAAACGCTCTGGAGTCGTCTTCTTGTTTTTTGTAGTCGTGTAACGAGAAGGAGAGTGACCCTCTTTTCTTGATTCAGTACATTCTAAAGTAACAATAACTCGTGGTCCCTTTGCCATAACATCCCCTCAAATTGATAATTCATTTACTTAAAAGTCCTGAGAATATAGACTGCTCTTAACTCGTTGACAACTATCAAGTTGATGGAGAGAGTCGGATGCAACACGTCAACATAGAAAACTGGACCTATTGTCGCTACAAATCAGGTGATTTCCTCGCCCTGATTACCTTTGGCGCGGATCCTGAGGGCATTCTGGAAGACCGCTTCGATTATTACGTCACCGTTCTCCAGAACGAAGTAAATGAAATATTCCAGCGCTCATTCACCTCACTTTCTGAGGCCTGTCTCTTTTTGAATGAGAAATACAGCGACTGGGGCTTTGAAGATCAAACCGGGGCGAAGACTGGTTGCTCGACCTGTGCAGCTCACTAGAGACACCTCTAAATCCTGAATTTCCCGTTACCATCCCTAACTCACTAAAAAAATAAGATGAATTAAATAAGGGACCTCGATGGTCCCTTTTTTTTATTCTAACTCGATCGAATGATCACGGTTTTCAAAAATGTATCCAGAAAGATCGTCACCGACATCTGCTCTGCAGGCACCAGACTTATTCCTAATTTCAATGCCGTCTTTTGAAATCGAAGAATCATCGAGGTAGCACTCGGCATTGTACTGGATGTTTGAATAGTTGATGAGAAAAGCACGACAGCTTTTTTCAGTCTTGATGATTTTAACAACTTTTGTCGGGTTCAGCTGGGCCGCACTTTTACAGGCGAAAGCCGAGCTAGTAATCATAAGGGAAGCGAAGAGAAGCGTTTTCATGCAAGATCCTTGATAAAGATATCCCTATCATCTCGTTTCTCCGGACCAGGTTCAACCAAGGTTGAAATTTAAACGTGTATGATTCCACCATTGTCTAAAATTTGAACAGCAATGGCGTTCACAATCTTTTTGTAATCAATCGTTTAGAAATCTTCCATAATACCGAAGAGCCTGAAATCTCTATGGAAACAAAAAGAAGTCTCAAGGAAGAAAGTGCCGTTAAGCTTAGGGAATTTTACCTCGGTCCCCTTTCCATTTATGGGAGCTTGCTCTTCTGCATATTTGGACTGCTAGATTACTTCTACTATCCAGAGAAATACCTCGATCTTCTCAATCTCAGAGTCATCGCTGTCGCGACCATCCTACTAGCACAAATAGTCATAAGAAAATTCCAAATCGTCGACTTCCAGATCATTCAATACATCCTCGGGATTGTAGGATTTGTAACTAGTATTTCACTCTTTGCCATGACCTGGCTCATTGATGATGTTACCTCAGTCTATTGGGTAGGGCTGATTATGGTCATTACGATCATGGGAATTTTGCCTGCCATGTCTTTCCGTTTTAGCCTCATGATTATATTAAGCGCGGTCGTTCCATATTCTATTTATTCTATCTCAAAACTAAGTGCCACAAATGATCTTCGTCATTTGCTAGGAATGATATTTATAAATGGAACAGCGATATTGTCACTCGTAGGAAGATGGCATCTCACAAAACTCGAAATCAGTGAATACTCAGTAAGGACTCAGCTCGCACATGAAATTGAAAACAGGGACAAGATTATTGCAGTTAAAACACAGGAGACTTTAAGATTAAAAACTCTTAGTAAACAGTTCAGTCCACAGATTGTTCAAGGGATTGAAGATGGAACGATAAAACTAGATGGTTCAATTCAAAGAAAAGAAATTTGTGCGGTATTTATCGACATCAAGGATTCAACGAAAAAAGTTTCCGAGCTTTCATCTGAAAAACTTGAAAGAATTCTTTCGATGTATATGAAAGACGTCGTGGAAATTATGCTAAAGAAGGATATGACTGTAGATAAATTCTTAGGTGACGGTGTTTTTGGTTTTACCAATTCTCCAATTGAGCAAGCTGACTATATTGAAAGAGCGATTGAAGTTGCTCTGGATATTCAGCAGCATTTCAAGCTGAATCAAAAAATTTATGAAGAAATCTGGCAAGGCCCTTTTGAATATAGAATTGGAATTGCTTCGGGTGTAGCATCCATAGGATTCTATGGTGATGATAAGTACATGCGTTCATATACGGCAATTGGGAAGGTCATTAATCTTGCTAGCCGGCTTAACGGAGTAGCTAATACAAATGAAATTGCTGCTTCCGGTGAAGTCGTCGCTCTCATCAAAAAGAATAACTCCCCTATTCTTGATCGCGTTCATTTGATAGAAGGCCCTCGACAAACGCTGAAAGGTTTCGAGGCCAACTCTGTAGAAATCTGGAAGATAGAACTGCTTTAAAAAATCAGACGGGACTGCTCTTGAATCAAAGAAAAATCAGGAAACATATTTGCGAGTTCTTGAATTGAGAAATATTCTGAAAGATTCTCTTTCGTAAAGGCCATTTGGACCGGAGACTCGACTTGACCTTTTCTAATGGTCATGTTGCCTTTAATCGTTTTCATTTCGAACAATGGTGTCTCACCCCAGAGCCACTCCCATGAAGTAAGCTTCTGGAAGCTCTCCTGGACCTCAGGACGAGAAAGGATCTCACCATCAATAGTCGTGATAGGAGATTTGAGCTCAAAGGCCATGAGGTCGATGACGTCCTGGATTTCAATGCCGGGATACTTCTCGTTCAGGGTTGCGACTTTTGACCTGACCGAGGGAATACTTTTGGTCTCTTTGGGAATAAACGTGTGCCGGAGAGATTCTTCAAGCTTATTAAGATCCGAATTAACGAGAAAAGTTCCGTGATGAAAACTGCCGTTTTTAGTCTGCTTAAACGCAGACCCTGAAACTTTTCTCCACTCTCCTTCTTTGTTTTCGACCCAGAGATCGTGGCGCTCAGAAATCTGTAACACAATTCCTGCCTTCGAAAATGCGCGCTGAAGAAGTTCACAATGCTTTCGGCGATCAATCGAGGAATCCGGTAGGATGAATGAAAAATTGAGGTTTCCCTCGTCGTGAAAAACACAGCCTCCTCCACTCTGGCGTCTCACCATCCAGATGTCATTTTCAACGAGGTACGGAAGATGACATTCCTTCCAGGGATTCTGAAATCTCCCCAGGACAACACAAGGCCTGTTCACATAGAAGAAACACAAAGGAAGAGCACTCGCTTCCCGAAGAAAAAAATCTTCGAGAGCGAGATTGATAAATGGATTTTTAAAAGGGGAAACGACAACATTCACGCGTTGGCGACTTTAGGATTCTTCTTACCGATAAAGCATGGGTGACCAAAGAGACATTTCTCGTTGATGGTTTTTGCCACACTCGGAGGAACCATTTTTTCCCAGCCCGGCTCGTTGTTCACAATCATATGGAGAACTTTAGAAGAATAGATGTGGAGCAGATCGCGGTTTGGATTCTTCACGCTCTCAATCTGATTCATGTTCTTCAGGTGGATGTAAAGGTTCTCAAAGTTCTTCGGAACCTTGAGGTTATCGAGTGACTCGAGCTGGCCTTCTTCCGATTTGTAGGGATAGATATAAACTTTCACGCCATCGCGAAACAACTGTCCGAGGGCAGAAAGAATTCCCCCTTCAACGTCGGTGTACTGCTCAGTAAAGATCTGCTGGAAGTTATAGATCCCGAGGACGAGACCAAGATTCGGAACTCCCATGCGGGCAAAGTAATTCGCGAGTCTGTAGTACTGAGGATAGTTTGTGATCAAGACCTTCTGGCCTGTGGCACAAAGAAGATCTACGCGGGCCAGGAAATCCTCTTTTGTAATCGTACCGTCGTCGGCCTTCAACGTAGAAATTGTGATTTCAGAAATCGCTACGATATCTTCTTCCTTGTGCTTGATTGCCTCAGCAAAATCATGAAGACCCGCCTTGATCATATCCACACTCACCAAAGTTGGGGGGCGATAAGATCCACGAACTACGAGAACGTCTTTTTTATAAAGGTGATCACTCGGAAGAACGACGTCACCTTTTTCATCAAACATGATGGCGTGAGTGAAGCTCTCCTGAAGGAGCTGGAGATTTAAAAGTCGATTATCAGCATCTGCAAAGAGTTTGCCACTAAAGCGAATAAAGTTCACTTCAATGCGGGTGTTATCGAGGTGATCCATCAATGACGTGATGAATGCTTTCGGATCATGATTGAGGAACAAGCAGGCATACAAAAGATTCACACCGATAATGCCGAGAGCATCTTGCTGCAGAAGGTTCTGAGGATCAAGCATGCGAACGTGAATGAGAACATCACTTGTCTGTCCACCGGGAGCATCCTGGAACCTGACTCCCATCCAACCGTGAGCTTCATTTGATTTTTTAAAATTGAGAGCAGCAACTGTATCTGCGAAAGCAAAAAACTGGTGATCTACTCCGCGAGTGTCTCCCAGTCTTTCCTGGAGAAGCTCATATTCGCGGTCGAGCATTTTACCAAGTCGAGATTCACAAACATAGCGTCCGTGAACTTCCTTTCCATAGATGTGATCGGAGAAAGTCATGTCGTAGGCAGAGATGGTTTTTGCGATGGAGCCTGAAGATCCGCCGGCCTGGAAAAAGTGACGGGCCACTTCTTGTCCCGCTCCGATTTCCGCGAAGGTTCCGTAGAATCTCTTTCCGAGATTAATCTTGAGGGCCTTTTGGCGTAACGAAAGAGCATGATCCATGGGCTTTGACCTTCTTTAAGAACCTGATATTGCTGAGTTCAAATGCAAGTTTACCATTTTTTACTTAAAGGAACAAAATATTCAACATAGGGAAAATAACATGTGGCATAATTATTTTGTGACTATGACCGAAAGGTTTAAAGGTCAATCGCTTTTAAGGAGACTTCATGGAACTGATCCTTCTCGCTGCTACCTTTTCTCTTCTTTCATTCGCCCTCTTCCAGGTCAAAGCATCTTCGCAGAAACCTGTGAAAGTCCCAGTAAAAAAAAACCTACGCTAAGAAAGATACTTCGAGACGACTTCGTATGTATCCCGGGACGGCTTTGAGTCCAGGATATCTTTAAGTGCTTTCCGCATCTGGTTCTGCCTGCTTTGATCAACTTTCCCCAATAAAGAAAATGCACTCGACGCTCTTGAAGCAACCTGCGGGTTAAACTTGTCGATCATCATGATTCTCTCGGCGAGAAAACGATAGCCGGATCCATCTGCTGCGTGGAATGCAGGAAGATTATTCTTAGCGAACTGCAAATAAAGTGAACGCAGGTAATTCGGTACTTCTTTCAAAAAGAGAGGGTCTTTTTCGAGTATCATTAGGCGGGCAACGGCATCTATCGCAGGCGACTGACTTGCGAGGGCCCCAAACCACTTCAACATAACCAGCGAATCCTTCTGCCATTTCTGATAGAAGGCCTGTATGGCAGGATGATCGAGACCTGCGCCCTCCTTCACGTATTGAATGAGACCGGAAATTTCTTCAGTCATGTTATGGGCGTTTTTGTAATGGCGCTCAAGAACAGCTTTCGAATCTTCTTTCCCACTCGCCACCAGATAATTGAGGCACTGATTTTTAAGAGAGCGTTCACCGAAAGACTCAGGTGTCAGTTCAAACTTTTTCTCGGCCGAGAGTTTCTGGTGTTCGTCTTTAAACCAGCTGTAGAAAGTAGACCCAAGTTTGCGGCGCAGATGATCCAGCACGAGATGAATGGCATCGAAGTCAGGCAAATGAAGCTCTTGTGATAATCCATTCTCTGTCGGAAGATCCAACAGATATGACTTGAAAGACAAATCGACCGACTGATCAGCAAGAAGCAAACCGAATGCTTCCTTAAAAGAAGGGTTCAGTTCATCATGAAGCTTTCCACTCGACTTATAAGCAGTAAGCTCTGCTTTAAAAATCGTATCATAAACTTTTTGTGTCGATTCATACCTGCAGTAAGGATCCTGATCAAAGGCCATGAGGTGCAGAAGTTCTGAAAAGCCGTAAGGGTATTCAACAATCACTGGTGCAGAAAAATTTCTGTTCAATGAAGGAATCGGTTTTTCAGAAACAGGAAAGGTGAAACTCTCATTGAGTTTTTTAAGCTCTAGAGTTTTCTCCATCAATACATTTCCACTTTTCCCCATCAGGGCGATTTTAAAAGGCATATGAAGCACATTACCTTCAGGAACTTTCAATGTTGTCGGTGGATAACGTTGCTCAATATCCAGTGTGAACTTTCCATCCTCATAACGGGACTTGATCGCTAAAGTCGGAGTTCCCGGGCGTGAGTACCAGTTCTTAAACTGAGTAAGGTCCACACCACTGGCACTTTCCATGGCGAAAACAAAGTCTTCTGTTGTGACGGCTTTTCCATCAAAGAGCTCGAAGTATTTATCCATTCCCTTCCGGAATTTCTCAGTACCGATGAGGGTCTCAATCATGCGGATGACCTCGGCTCCTTTCTCATAGACTGTCGCTGTATAGAAATTATTAATCTCTATGTAACTTGAGGGCCGGATCGGATGGGCCATCGGACCTGCGTCTTCAGAAAATTGTCTCTCTTTAAGAGTACGAACATCCTCGAGCCTCTTCACTGCGCGAGAGAGCATGTCCGAAGAAAATTCCTGATCTCGATAAACAGTGAGTCCTTCTTTTAACGTCAGCTGAAACCAGTCACGACAAGTGACACGGTTCCCGGTCCAGTTGTGAAAGTATTCGTGGCCGATCACTGCCTGAATGTTCTGAAAGTCGTGATCTGTTGCAGTTTTCTGATCAGCAAGTGTGTAGGTCGAGTTGAAAATATTCAGACCTTTATTTTCCATCGCACCCATGTTGAAAGAATCCACTGCGACGATCATGTAGATATTAAGATCATATTCCAGGCCATAACGTTCTTCATCCCACTTCATGGAAGTCTTAAGGGACTCCATCGCATGTGGTGTTTTAAAGAGATTGCCTTTATCAACATAGATCTCAAGAGCAACCTTGCGGCCTCTCATCGTTGTAAATGAATCCCTTGAGACATCAAAATCACCGGCAACCATAGCGAAGAGATAACTTGGTTTTTTAAAAGGGTCTTCCCATTCAACCCAGTGGCGACCACCCGGAAGATCACCGGCCCCGATGCGATTACCGTTAGAGAGAAGATAAGGATACGTTTCTTTGTCCGCGATCATTTTCGTCTTATAACGGGCCATGACATCAGGTCGATCAATGAAATAAGTTATTTTACGGAAGCCTTCAGGCTCACATTGAGTGCAAAGTTGATCTCCGGACTGATAAAAACCTTCGAGTGCTTTATTTTCATGAGGTTTAATTTTTGAAGAGATCTCGAGAACGAAAGAGTCTTTATCAACATTCAGAACAGTCAGCTGCTCGTTTGAAAGTTGATACTCATTCGAAGTCAGCTCCTTACCATCGAGCTTAACCCAGAGAAGTTCCTGTCCCTCACCTTTTAGTTCAAGATGAATTTTTTGTCCCTTCTTCGATTGTTCTTTCTCGAGTTCGATTCTGCTTGTCACTTTTGAATGATCAGAATGAATATCTACTTCGAGGGCAATATGATGAATGAGAAAAGAAGAAGGTTTGTAATCTTTAAGGTGAATTGTTTTCGGTTCCATCCGGTGCCTCCAGGGTCACTTCATAGCCACTGTAACTGCGAACATTAAAAACTCCGGTATCAAAAATCAGATACTGGCCCTTAATGCCACAGAGTCTTCCTTTGATTTCAGGATTTTTATCAAGGTTGTGAGAATTAATCTTTTCTAAATACCTTTCAACAGGATACTGGAATTTCCAGACAGGAACGTCGAGAACTTTGACGTCAAAGCTCTTGAGTTCTTCTGTTAAGATTCCAAGTAGTTTTTCTTTCCACTCCACCAGATTGATTTCCTCGGGTGACCCTTTGAGCATCTTTCTCCAGTCAGTCTTGTCAGCGACATGTGTCTTAAAAAGCATTTCAATCTGACCTGACACAAGACGATTTTTTACTTCAAGAATAGGTAATGCTTCTGTTGCACCCTGGTCCATCCAACGCGTGGGCACCTGTGAGGCCCGGGTGATACCCACCTTGAGACCCGAGGAATTTGCGAGATAAATCACATGAGGCTTAAAACAGTTCTCTTCTCCCCATTGTGGTTCTCTGCAAGTGCCTTTGGCATAGTGACACGTCTCAGGTTTTAAGATGCAAAGATCACAACTCGCGAGCTTCATCGTGCAGGGATAGCAGTGGCCCTGAGCGAATGATTTTTTTGTTTTCTTGCCGCAATTTTCACAGATAATCTTGCCGGTAAAAGTGATCGTGACATCTTTCCCAACGAGAGCAGTGATGTCAGTCCGCACCACGCCCTGCGTTAAATGATACCGAATGGGGGTATTTTGGAGAGTTTCCATCTTCGAAAGAGGACCTGTGATCTTCATGGCAAAAATTATCTAATAAAATGATGCATCTGTCTTAGAATATTCTTCCGGTCATTGCTAAGATAGGTAAAATAATCAAATAATATTTGCGAGAGAATTGAGTTTCTACTCAGAAAACAAAAAGGATGTTGAACATGAAATCTTGGATCGTATCCATCAAAGTTGCAGTTGTATGTGCTGCTCTCATGATGGCCAATGCTTGTGGCCCTCAAGGGCTTCCTGAAATTAACGGAATCAAAGGTCCGTTTGTAAACATGCTTGATGGTCAAGTGATCGTCACAGTTAAAATGCTCAACTTGAATGTTGATGCTGGTATTAAAGTTCCTATTCCTGAGACAAGAGCTTCTTTCGCAGAACTCGCTCCAAATGCACTTGATGGCGGGATGATGTTCAGCATGTACATTGATGTGAAAGATCTCGCAGATCTCGACATCGGTGTTGGTGATGGTAACACTCTTCCAGATGGTCGCCCACTTCCAGGGATTCCAGGCGGAAAACTTGAGAACTCACTTCGCATTGATACAACAATCGGTAAACAAGATGTTTCTTGGTACTTCCACAAGACTCTCTTCGGTGTTTGGCTTCCATTCGGATTCGAAACAGCTCAGATCTCTGGTTACTGGAATATCAACGTGAACAACAAGAACGTTGGCTTTCTCGGAATCGTCGGAAACGAAGTTGCTACAGGTCGCAAGGCCGGTGGTGTCGTTCTTCTCCGTCTTCAGAATCTTAAAACGAAGCAGTTTAAGAAGCTCTACAACCTAAGTAAGCGTAATCCGCACATCATGTACTAATCTTAGACACCTCAAGGGGCCCCGTAAGGGGCCCTTTTTTTTTGTCTTTTCCTGTAAAATTTTCTTAAAGAGAGAGGTTTATCCCATCCCCTCACCATGCCCGCTTATCATCAAAGGATGAATTCAAAAGCTTTCCTCACCACCACACTTCTTCTTGGCCTTGCTATCTCTGGATGCGGCAAGAAGAGCGTAGAAGGCGAAGGTAATTCCGGTACGGAAACTAAACGCAGCATTGAAGAAATTAACTTTGAGAATCTCACTAATCTTAAAAGGTCCCTCGAAACCGGCAACCTTGAACTCCTTCAGGATGTCCTGAGAAAAAGTCCATCAATGGATCTGAACATCGTCCTGAGTGACGGTGAAACAATGCTCACTCAAGTCATTAAAAAAGACTTCAGAGCACTCCGTGATTTTCTCATTGAAAAAGGTGCGAGTGTTGAAAAGAGTAATGCCAATAAAGAAACACCTCTGATTGCAGCAGTGATCACAGGCCACGACAATTCAGCAAGAATCCTTCTGGACAAGAACGTTGATCTCAACAAAAAAGATGCCCAGGGTTCTTCTGCTCTTCATCACGCCATCACATTTCTCGCTGATACAAATGCAACCAATACACAGAAAAAAACTTCAGAGAATCTCGGCATCCTCCTGATTAAATCGGGAGCTAGTGTAGAGGTCACAAATAG
>CAMCYI010000050.1 GCA_945883845.1 Bacteriovorax stolpii
CAAAGGATGAAGGTGAGTAAGCGCGATAACTGTTTCATAGTGTCCTCTTAGATGATGTGCCTTTATTATAAAAGGCTTCGGTCAATTCAGAGAGAGCGCATAGTTTTCCCCTCTGCAGTTCATAAAATTCAATGACTTATGTTTACGTGAAATCAGGTGTTTAAGTGCGCTTTTCGCCGTTTCCAATGGTCTGGAGACGAGCTACGATGTTGACCTAAAAGGTTGGCATATTTGAAAGCACTTCTTTTGGCCTTATGGCTCGTTTCTCTCCCGTGTTGGTCTATGGAACTTCGGGTGGGAGATATTCTCCTGCAGCCCACGGATTGCTGGTCATGCAGCCTCATTGAAGCCGAGGAAGAATCGATCTATTCTCACATTGGTATCGTTCTTCAAGTGCAGCCCGAAGTGATGGTGGCCGAGTCCCTGGGCAAGGTACGTCTGGTTAGTCTCGCTGAATTCAATCGTAAAACAGAGAAGGGTCAGAAACTCGGCATCCTTCGTTTTTCAAATTCTGCGGCCGCTGATTACCTCGAACAAAATGCTGATCAATTGATGAATCTCTTTAAAACCGAATTTGAAAATCTCTCCTATGATCATGAATTCCTCTGGAACAATCTCGATGAGAACGGACTGGAGAAACTTTATTGTTCTGAAATGGTAGGCAAGCTTCTTCAGGCCTTCATGGGAATGGAGTCGCCGATCAAGCGCATGCATTTCTCAAAAAATCCTGAGGAATGGTCGCGGTTTTTTAAAGGTAATGTTCCGGTTGGAAAGTGGGGTAATTCTCCTGCTGATTTTGAGAAGTCGGAAAAGTTTCATCTTGAAGGGGAGCTATGAAGCTTTGGCTCGAGCAAAGACATCTTGATCTCAAAGTTAACTGGAAACTTTCCCGCAATCAGACCACATTCAAAGAAAATTTCATTGTTCACCTGGAAACGCCTTCTGGAACTTTTCGATCAGAGATAGCACCTAACATCCGCTATGAAGAGTCTCCTGAGAAAATCCAGCAGCAGTTTGCTCATTGGTTATCAAAGACAGACCTGGCGGCAGTTAAAGATCCAGCGAGTCTCCTTAATGCCATCTCTTCGGAGAAACTCTACCACTCACTAAGTTTTGGGATCGAGTCTGCTTTCATTGGTTACCTCGCTTCAAAAAATAATCAATCGATTACGCAGTACTTAGACCTTCCACCCATTCGTCCTCTTGAGACCTCTTTCTCCATGCCGATCACTGCAGTAGGCGAGATTGAAGAATATCTTCGTCCGTTAAAGCGGTTCCATTCTCTGAAAATCAAAGTCGATGCTAACTGTGGCCTTGAAATGCTTCAGGAAATCGTAAAACACACTTCCGTTAAGCTTCGT
Organism: Bacteriovorax stolpii; assembly: GCA_945883845.1. Lineage (GTDB taxonomy): Bacteria > Bdellovibrionota > Bacteriovoracia > Bacteriovoracales > Bacteriovoracaceae > Peredibacter. Next base: position 1,362 of record CAMCYI010000050.1, read on the forward strand.
GTAGATGCGAACGAAGGCTGGAAAGATCTCGATCAATTCATGCGCTTTCAGGAAAACCTTGATGGTATGAACATAGAACTGATTGAGCAGCCGTTTCCTTCTTCTATGGTTGAGGAATATAAAATTCTGAGAAAAAACACCCCGTATGTCTTACTGGCCGATGAGTCGATCGAAGACGTGGGAAATTTCTCTGATCTCGCTTTGCAGTTCCATGCCGTGAACATCAAGCTCATGAAAACCGGATCACTGATCAAAGCGCGAGACTTACTTCTGAAGGCGAGAGCTCACCATTTAAAATCAATGATCGGATGTATGATTGAAACTTCGGTTGGTATTTCTTATGGAATGCTTTTCGGAGGGATGGTCGACTACGTAGATCTCGATGGTTTCTTGCTGGTCAAAGATGAACCCTTCAACCTCGTTTCCGAAGCTGAAGGGATTTTAAAACTTAATTAGTGGTGGCCGTGTCCATGAGCTCCGTGAGCGTGACCATGAGTCTCTTCTTCTTTCGTCGCTTCTCTACTTCCTACGATTTCAACATCAAAGAACAGATCCTTTCCGGCCATTGGATGGTTTCCATCAACAGTCACTTCATCTGGTTCAATTGACATAATTGTGAACACTGGAGAGTGCTGGTCATTGTTAACCTGGAACTGATCGCCAACAGTGAGTTTTGCATCTGGTGGGAATTGAGTCTTTTTAACTTTAACAACGAGCTCTGGATTTACGTCGCCGTATGCATCCTGAGCTTTAACTTCGATTTTCTTTTTATCGCCAACGTTCATCGTCGTGATGACTTTCTCAAGACCTGGAATGATTTGCTGGCTGCCTTCAAGGAAGTAAAGAGGATCTTCACCGATAGAAGAATCCAGAACAGTACCGGACTTATCCGTGAGCGTGTAATGGAAGCCGATAACCTTTTTCATAAAAACTCCAGAGATAGATATGTCAGACCTTCCTGACGATTGATAAACACATTTCTTTGTCTTTCGACAAATGTTCTATCTCTGAACTGGTGAGTTTGGCAAACGTGGATGACACAATGTCGAAAGCTTTTTCATCCGTGTCGAATCTCTTTTCCATAGGGAGAGCGAGATTAAACGTCGTCTGAACTTCCTGCCAGAATTTTTCCTCTACGGCCGCAAGTGCGACATACTGACCATCTTTTGTGCGATACAGCGAATAGCAAGGATACGCCCCGTTATGAAGGAAACGGGATTTTTTCTCGGCCTGAAGTTTCTTCGACCAGAAGGGATGGAATATATTTTCGGCCGTATCGTGAAGGTAGCTGATCTTTTTGACCATTCCGCCTCGTCGCGTCGAAGCGATGATCGCTGCCAGCATGTCTGTCGCTACCTGCTGGCCAAAAGCAATTCCGGCCACTGGCATGAAAGGTGGATCAATGATCTGGTCTTCCCGATGGGCCACATGGAGAGATAGAAAGCCGCTGATCGCGAGAGCATTGAGATCGTGCATGGCCTTGTTTTGAGTCGAAGAAGCTTCAAGCTCAATCACGCCGATGGGTTTCCCCGTCTTCTGAAAATCTTCGTCAGTTAAACCGAGAGTCTGTTTTAATTTCGGAGAAAGTGAAAGCAAAACTCCGTCGGCCTTCTCAAGAAGTTTTGCAATTTCTGATTTGATCGAAGGAGACTTAAAGTCCAGTCTCACAATTTGCTTATTCTTGTTCAGCTCTTCATACCAGTTTTCAAAACTCTGATCAAATTCAGAGAACATCCCGGAAAGAAATGGGTCTTTGTGCTTACTGTCCTCAACCTTTGTTACATTTGCCCCAAGATCAGAAAGGATCTTGCCTGCAAGAGGTCCTGGAAGACGATGAGTCAGATCAATAATGTTCAGACCATTAAGCATCAGGCGCTTCCTTCTGCTGGAAAATTTTCTGGAACTCGGAAATACCTTTCCCCTGAACTTCACAAGAAGACTTGGTACAGATCTGGTAACTTTCATCATCTCTTGAGTGGTATTCCATTACAAAGCGGGAAAAAAAGTGACTGCGCATTTGCAGGAAATCCTGATTCTCAAGCCATGTTACCGGTACTTCAATCTTTCTAAAAATCTGCAGTGGATATGTGAAAGCGCGAAGGCCCTCTCCATGTCCAAGAGGGTTAGTAAGAGCAAGCTGAATCATCTCGTGATATTTTTCACCGAGCATATCTTCAGGTGAATATTCTGGCCTGAAGACTGAAAGTCTCGAAAGAAGACTAATCATCGTCATGGAAGCCGAACGATAAGATTGATCGAACTGAGGAGCTACAAGGTTATCGATACCAGTCGTGCTTTGAGTAAGTGAAGTCAGGTAAAAGTTTTTGTCCTTGTACATGTTGTTCAGAACAAACTCTACAGTGTCCATACAGTTCGTTTTAAAAGTCTCATTCCCTGTGATCTCATACAATCTGAGATTTGCTTCAGCGAAGAATGCGTAATCTTCGAGATACAGAGATTGTTTCTCAAGTGTATTCGTGTGCTTCAGCACATGTCGTCCATCTTTATCTTTTGCAAGAAACTGAGTCATGCACCCTTCAATCGTTTGCTTGATAAGGCTTAAAGCTTCGTTTCTCATAATGTCGATTGAACAGTATTGAGCAACATCACAGAGACTTGAGATCATCATAAAGTTCCAACCACAAATACCTTTGCGGTCTGTTGCTGGTGGCATCCGCATTTTTCGCTGGTCTAATAAGCGTCGACGGATATCCCGAATTTCCTGCCATCCATCCTGAGAATAGTATTCGTTTTTGAATCCGGGATTAAGAGAGAGGACATTCAGCCCGTGATCGAAATTCCCTTTGTCGGTAATGTTGAATACTTCAAGATAGTAAGGAATTTTTTTCTTTAGATCTTCAGTCGCCTCTTCGAAACTTGCTTCGAATTCTTCCTTAGAAAATGTGAAGTAGAGTCCTTCAGTCCCTTCCGAGTCGGCATCCTGAGCACTGAAAAAGAAACCTTCTTCAGCAACCATCTCTGTTCTCAGATAATCAATCGTCTGGAGGATGGAATCAAACAGAAGTGGGGCCGGATAAAATTGTGTGATCTTCGGAAGAAGTTTGAGAAGCCCTGCCTGGTCATAAAGCATTTTCTCAAAGTGCGGGACAAGAAATTTATCGTCAGTAGAATAGCGGTGCATACCACCTTTCGCGTGATCATAAAGTCCGCCCATCAGCATTCTCTCAACACTCTCGACGATGTGCTGCCCTTGTTCTTTAGGAATCATGCCTTCGAGAATCTGTTCGCTTGCCCATTCATAAAATGCGAGATGAGGAAATTTCGGAGCTTTCCCGTAACCACCATTCTTCGGATCAGAATAACCTTTGAGGGCATTGAGAATGGCTGACGGAGGAGGGAAGTGCCCTTTGAATTCAACTTTCTTTTCAAGTGCGATCGGCTTCTTCAATTCTTCTGTGAGATTCTGTGCGCCTTCTTCTACAGCTTTCGGATCTTTCTTATAAAGTTCGGTGATCTGATTCAAGACTTCCATAAAACCAGGAAGTCCTTTTTTTGCCTCAGGTGGGAAATATGTTCCAGCGAAAAATGGCTTTCCGTTTGGCGTAAGAAAAATTGTCAGAGGCCATCCACCTCTGCCTGTCATGAGTGAACTCGCGGCCTGATAGTAATGATCGAGGTCAGGATATTCTTCGCGATCAATTTTTATCGAGACAAAATGTTCGTTCAGATAATTCGCGATTTCAACATTCTCAAAAGACTCGTGCGCCATAACGTGGCACCAGTGGCACGAAGAGTAGCCAATAGAGAGAAAGATAAGTTTGTTTAGTGATTGTGCTTTTACAAGGGCTTCTTCACCATATGTCTGCCAATGGATTGGGTTTTCAGCATGTTGCCGAAGGTATAATGACTTTTCTAAATGGAGCTTATTTTCGCTCATAAAACCTCGAAATTTGGTGAGAGAGAGAAGGCTGTTAAAATGGCAGTACTTATCTTCAATGGTTTATCCCTATTTGGTCAAGCCAATTTGCCTTTTGAGAAGGGATCGGGATATAAGCGAGGGAGTATGGAAACGACGACCGGAAATACAAGTGTGTTAGACACCCTTGTTGAGGCTGTAGAAGTAAAGTCCAAGAGATCTCTCTTGGGCCAGTTCTTCTCCACCTACAAAATACCGTTGATCTCACTGGTGCTATTCGGTTCTTTCTCTCTGCGCGCCCTGTACCCAGAAACATTTAACTTCGGATTCAAGCGTCAAAAGACCTATCGTTTCAAGAGCGATAGCCTTGGTTTCTTCATCGGCGATATCAGTTTTTTTGCGAACGCCACTTACGAAGAAGCTGAAGCACGTATCGTGACTCTTTTTCCGGAAAAAATACAAAAGAAAGTTAAGAGAGTTGTTCGCCCGGTTCTCGTTCTCTGTGAGAAGCATCAGCTGGATCCTTTTTGGGTTCTTTCTGTAATGTGGACAGAAAGTCATTTCAAACATGAATCTAAATCTAAGAAGGGTGCGCAAGGTTTGATGCAGATGATGCCTCAGACTTATATGGAAACTCTTTCTGAAATGAGAAAGCAGGGAATTTTCCTCGAGTCAGATCGTGGTGAAGAATATCTTCGCTACCAGTACGGCCAGTACTTTGATGATCTGGGATACTCTGGTCTCGTTTCAAAACTTCGTAATCTTGAGGTCGGAATTTTCTATCTGAAAGGTCTGCTTTCCGTTTTTAACGACAATCACTACTACGCTACCGTTGCCTACAACATGGGTCCTTACTGGACGAAAAGCCAGCTGAGAAATAATCTTCCAGTGGGTAAAGACAATCACTACCTGAATAAGGTTTTGAAAGCTTACTACCATATCACTCGTACCCTAAGTCAGAACTCAAATGTCACATTCATCCCAAGAATCTAAGCTCTCGCAGCTAAGAGAAACTCTCGCTCAGGCCAACTCTGAATTGTTCCTGACTATTCTGGAAAGACGCAAAGTTTGCGTGAAGATTCAGGAATACAAAGAACAAAAAGGTCTGTACGCGCATTACGACCCGGAGCGCGAGAAGACAATTTTTCAACAGTTCCAGTCTGAGTTAAAAGAGCTTACTGCTAAAGAAATGTTGGCCTTCTCTCTCATCATGGAAGACCAGGCACAGGCTTTTGCACCAGGCGCATATCCATCCTGGTCTCAGCGAGTTCATCTGAAAGAACCGATGACTGAGATTCACGGTATGATCAACCCTTTGCTTCTCAAACTTGTCCATCCGCAACTTTTTGCGAAACTTCAGTTCTCTCATGATTTCGAATTTTTGAAAGACTTCTAATTGCCTTAACCACTTCAAATACTTATCATTTGAGCCTATGAAAAAAGACCAAGTGATAGCGTTGGATGGTCCATCGGGCAGTGGTAAATCCACTGTCGCGAAGTTCGTCGCATCCAGACTCAATCTCATTTATATCGATACAGGTTCCATGTTCAGGGCGGTTGCCTATGCTCTTCAGCACACAGGTATCGATTTCAATAAAGGTTCGCTGACAGAGGCAGATACGAAAGTGATTAATCAGTTCTTCCATGATCACCGCTTCCAGTTTGCTCCGGAACCCGGAGTATTAATCTTACTCGATAACTTGAATCTGACGGACGTCATCCGCGAACATCATGTTTCAAAACTAGCCTCACAAGTTTCAAAGTATAAACCGGTCAGAGATTTTCTCGCTCACTGGCAAAGAGATATTGTGAAAGATCGCCCGGCTATACTGGACGGTCGGGATATCGGAACAGTGATTTTTCCAAATGCAGCTTTGAAAGTTTTCCTCACAGCTTCGCCAAAAGAGCGTGCTCAACGCAGGCTCGAAGAATTAAAGGAAAGAGGTCAGACAGATCTTGATTTCGATACGATTCTCAAAGACATAATGGATCGCGATCACGAAGACATGAACAGAGATATTGCGCCTTTAAAAAAGGCTGCTGATGGAATTGAGCTCGACTCAACCGGCAAAGACATACCCCAGATAGTTGAAGAGATCATCACTCTCTGGCAGAAAAGGACTTTATGATTTTAACTCAGGAAAAGTTTCAAAATATTGTTGCACAGTTTAACGCCATCAAGCCGATTCTGGTTGTGGGAGATCTGGGTATTGATAAATATACATTCGGTGACGTGAAAAGAATTTCTCCCGAAGCACCGGTACCTGTATTGGAAGTTACAAAAGAATGGGACAAACTTGGTCTCGCTGCCAACGTCACAGATAACCTTAACAGTCTCGGTGTTCATTCCACACTCTGCGGTGTTATTGGAAATGATTTTCGGGCCGGTCTAGTCGAAAATCTTCTCGAGGAGAAAGGTTTAAAAACATGGGGTCTTATCAGAGATGAATCCCGCCACACGACTTACAAAGAACGCGTGACGACTTCGACCCAGCAGATCTGCAGAGTTGATTACGAAACAAAAGATGCCATCTCAGAGGAAATTTCTAAACGCGTTTCCACACGTGTTTTTGAGTTTGCAGAATCTCATTCCGGATTAATTATCGAAGATTACGGCAAAGGTCTGTTCTCAGAAAATCTCTGCCAGAAGATGATTAAAACATATAAAGAAAAAAATCTTCTTATCGGTGTCGATCCATCAAGATCTACACCTCCACTCTGGTACAAAGGTGCCACACTTCTCAAGCCGAATAAACTTGAGTCGCACATGATGGTCGAGGCCCTTGGTTATTTCAAAGAAAGAAAACTGGAGACCATCGCTGAGATTCTCATCGATAAACTTCAGCTTGAAAAAATTATCATCACTCTAGGTGCTGAAGGCATGGCCATGATTGATACAAAAGTTAACAAAAACCTCGTTATGATTCCGACTGCCGCTAATGAAGTGTTCGATGTTTCCGGTGCCGGTGACACCGCTATAGCGGCCATCATGTCTTCACTCCTGAGTGGAGCTTCACTTGAAGAGGCTGCATGGATCGGAAACTGTGCTGCCGGTGTCGTGGTTAGAAAACGCGGAACTGCACTTTGTAGTCTCGAAGAACTGAAAGAGTACTTTCAGAATCTACTGAAGATGATGAAGTAAATGCTCAAGACCCAGGCACCTACCGCTGGTCTCCTCTTCTCTGGTTTTTTATTCGACTCATTTGTTGTTTCTCAGGATGAAATGATTTCAATCTGGGAGGATCTTTACGGTCCTTCCTTTTATTTCATTCCAGCTTTCAATCCATTGAAAAATTATTATGCCGCTGAGATGGGAGAGGAAAAGAATCTCCGTAGATTTTTTCTTTTAAGCTCGAAAACGTTCGAACGTGACATTCTCCTGCCTGCAAAACTCAAGTCACTTGAACTTGAATTTACATGGAGCCAGTCAGGAAAAAGAAAAGTGAACATTGATCCGGGACTTTTGACTCTTGAGAATTTTATCCTCGCTACAACGAAGAACTATTCTCATCGCACTTATCTTGGTCAAAATATATTCACTGACCTCACTTATCAGTTTCAACACGGTAAATTTGAAACTCTTCCGTGGACTTACCCGGATTACGTCGATGATGAGAAAATTCAATTCTTCACCTGGGCCAGAAGCTACCTTCATACTCTTTTGTCCCGCGCAAATCAGTCTCATCTTTCCATTTAGTCCTCCCATTGATACCCTTTCCCCAAAATTATCCAAAGGATAGAGAATGCAATTAGAGTCGCTCTTGAGTGAGTTCAACAAAGAGCTGGGAACTGTGACAAAAGTCGCAGACCTTTTGAACCTGAAAGCAAAATATATCGGCAAACAGGGCCCGCTTGCTGACCTGATGAAAAACATCAAAGACGCTTCTCCCGAAGAGAAAAAACGCATCGGTTCAGTGGCCAACGAATTTAAAACTTCAATTGAGGCCATCGTCTCGAAGAAAATGCTTGAACTCGAGATCTCTGAGATTAATGCCTCTCTGGAAAAAGATAAAACTGATATTTCATTAACTGATTCAGTTCTTGAAAAGGGACTGCAGGCTGGCGGTCATCACCCTGTCAGCATCATCCAGCAGGAAATCGAAGATATTTTCATTTCGATGGGTTTTGAGGTCCTTGATGGACCACACATTGAAGATGAATATCACAACTTCGAAGCTCTCAATATTCCAGCGACCCATCCGGCTCGCGATATGCAGGATACGTTCTGGTTCGCTGATAAAAAACATCTTCTTCGCACTCATACTTCGACAATTCAGGTCAGAGGAATGAAAGAAAGAAAACCGCCATTCCGTTTCGTAGGCCCTGGCAAAGTGTTCCGTTGTGAACGTACTGATGCCTCTCACGAAATGGTTTTCCATCAGCTCGAAGGCATGATGGTAGGCGAGGACGTTTCAGTCGGGAATTTGATTTATTTCATGAAAACTCTTCTGGCAGAGATTTTTAAAAGATCTGTTGAAGTCCGCCTTCGACCCGGTTTTTTCCCATTCGTTGAGCCTGGTTTTGAGCTCGATATCCAGTGTCTCATCTGCGGTGGTAAAGGCTGTTCGGTTTGTAAACAAGTCGGATGGGTGGAACTTCTCCCTTGCGGGATGGTTCATCCGAATGTTTTGAAGTCCGGTGGCATTGATCCCGAAAAATACAATGGATTCGCCTTTGGTCTTGGTCTCGATCGTCTTGTCATGATGAGATACGGAATCGATGACATCCGTCATCTCCACTCTGGCGACCTTCGTTTTAACTCACAATTTAAATCTTACTAGGACCACAAATGCTCATATCTCTTAACTGGATCAAAGACTTCGTTGAACTTCCGGATTTGCCTCCGAAGACTCTGAGTTCAATGTTCACACTTGCAACGGCGGAAGTGGAAGACGTCATCATTTCGGGTGAAGCTCTGAAACCCATCCTTTGCGTTGAAATTAAATCTCTCAAACCACATCCGGAGTCTGACAAATTAAACCTTGTGACATTTGATTTTGGAAAAGGCCTGAAGGAAGTTGTCTGTGGAGCTCCGAATTTAAGCCCGGGAATGAAAGTACCTTTCGCACCGACAGGAACGACTCTTCCGAATGGTATGACTTTGGAACCGAAAAAAATCCGCGGGATTTTATCTGACGGTATGCTTTGCTCTGAAACCGAACTTGGTTTAGGAGAAGGTAAATCAGGGCTCATGCAATTACGAGCTGACACAGTTCCTGGAACGTCACTCGTTGATTATCTTAAAATTCCTTCTGATGTTGTTCTTGATGTCGATAATAAATCTCTCACTCATAGGCCAGATCTTTGGGGTTACCTTGGTCTTGCTCGAGAATTCGCTGCTGGTCACGGTATTAAATTGAAAAATACTTTTACCAAAGATTGGGAAGCAAAAATCGAAAAGAACTTCACCAAAGATGCCTCTCCAGTGAAAGTTGATGTTCAGACTGAATCATCTTGCCTCGCTTACTACGGTGTCTCAATCGATAATGTCAAAGTCGGCAAGACTCCTGATTGGATGAAAACAAGACTGGAGACTGTTGGCCTTCGTTCAATCAATCTTATCGTCGACATTAGTAACTACGTCATGGTTGAGCTGGGTATGCCCAATCATGTTTTTGATCGTGAACAAATTCAAGGTAGCAAGGTTCTCATCAAACGTGTGGATTCACCTTCAAAATTTAAAACTCTCGATGAGGTTGAGCGTCACCTCATTGCTGGTGATACAGTTATTTCGGACGATGCCCGTCCTCTAGTTCTTGCGGGTATCATGGGTGGTCTCAATTCTGGTGTGACCGACACGACCTCAAAAGTCTTTCTTGAAGTCGCGAACTGGGAAGCTCCTGAAGTGAGAAAAACTTCTGTGCGACTCGGACTTCGTACTGATTCATCTCAACGTTACGAGAAAACTCTGGATTCGAATCTTTGCCGCCGTACTCTTCTGCGAATGATCGAGCTGATTCTTGAACTCAGCCCCGGCGCAAAAGTTGTTGGCCCGCCTGAGATATACGTAAACGAAAGCAAACTTTCTCAACCCATCACTCTCGAAATTTCACATACACAAATTGTGAAGTCCCTTGGAATGGATGTGGGCAAAGAAAAAATTCGTTCAATCTTTGAGAGTCTAGATTTCCATGTGGAGGAGTTTCAGGGCAACTTCAAAGTCACTGTCCCGACCTATAGAACAACAAAAGACATCAGCTGCAAGGCCGATCTGGTTGAAGAAATCGGCCGTATGATCGGCTACGATAACATCACGCCTGTTTCTCCTCTTTTGGCCGTTAAGCCGGTGAGACTTTCCCAGACAAAACAGTTTCACCGAAAGATCCAGGACTTCATGGTGATGCATTCACGTGCACTCCAGGTGATGACCTATCCTCTTGTCGGTAAAGAACTTCTCGAAAAGGCCATGTGGCCAGTCTTGAATGAGCATCTTGTTCTCTTGAATGCTCTCTCTGTAGATAATGATCGCATGAGACCGTCATTGATTCCTTCTGCAGTAGAGATGGCATCACAAAATCAGAAGCACTACGATTCATTTGGGTTCTATGAAGTCGGTCGCAGCTATCTTGATTACGAAAAAGAAAAGAGCCACCTCTTAATCGGTCTCTATTCGAAAGATGCTTCTCGCTTTGTTGAACTTGAAAACACTGTCGAGAAACTTCTCTCTACTCTGAACGTGAACTCTGCCTTCGCTCCACGCAGCCAGAAGTTTCAGAACCCTGTAGCACCTGCTGAGTGGCAGGGTTATCATCCTCACGAGTATGTGAATGTTCAGGTCATGGGGAAATTCATGGGCGCACTCACGACAGTTCATCCTCTCATTCTTAAGAACTACAAGATGAAAGGACATCTATCTCTTGCCATCATCGACATCACTGATCTCGAGGCGCGCGAGCTAAAAGACAAAACGAAGTACTCACCAATTCCCAAGTTTCCATCTTCGTCTTGTGACTTCACTGTTGTCATGGATATCAGTCATCCAGCTTCCTCAGCATTGGTTGCGCTGAACTCTTTAAAAGACAAAGAATTCAAATCAAAATCGATTTTGGGGATATATGTGATGAACGAAACACAAAAAGCAGTTTCAATCAGGACTGTTTTTGAGGATTCGGAAAAAACATTATCTTCTGAATCCATAAAAGACTTGGAGCACAAGGTAGTGCAAGCCCTTGAAAAAGCGGGCCTTCCTTTAAAGTCTTAAAAGTCTGTTATTTAGAGGGAATTCAGCAATTTTTTTTCTTAAATAAACTTGTGAATTCCCTTGACGAAAAAGCCGAGAATAAATATTATCCCAAAACACTTCGCACGAAACTATCGTAAAAATTGAGTTCACTCTCAAGCAGAAGTTTTTGCTCTTTGAAATTCGAATATGAAATAAATTTTTGAGTCCTTCGGGATTCAAGATGAGATGAGAAGTATCAGCTTAAAATTTGCCGAGTTCACCTGAAGATCATGAGTCTTCGGACTTTGGTGAACGACGTAGAAATACGTTATGGTCGAATACTAGGTTTTAACTCTTTTAGAG
>CAMCYI010000051.1 GCA_945883845.1 Bacteriovorax stolpii
AAACTTCCGATGGGGACGAAATATTGGAATGAAAAATTTATTGAATTTAAAGCCGGACATCTCGCTCATCTCGAAGAGGAAGAAGAAGATTTTTTTCCGGTTGTCCGGAGATCTGTCGAAGGAAAAATCCTTCGAGACTTAAAACGCACACTGAAAAAGAAAAAGGCCCCGGCCGTTATCATCTACCCGCCAAAACCCGGCGCTCATGCCGATTCTGCTCACTCGTAAATAAGAGTACTCAAAGTGCTAACTTTCTCGCTTCTTTTTTATCGATGAGTTCACCAGTTACAAATCGATGAATGAGACTATTAATCAAGGTTTGATAAGGGATTCCTAGTCTATCGGCTTCGTCCCGTAACAAAGACAGATCATGATTTTCAAGACGAAGTGAGATCATCGTTTTAGCGGCTGTCTTATCCACACGGGTGGTCTTTTTTGCATTTTTAAAATCGTATTCTTTTTTCATATTCATGAAGCTTACTGCTGACGTATATACAACGTCAATCACCCACTTCCGCCGGCGGAAGTAAAACTATTAAAAATCCTCATTCCCCGTCAGCACCCGATAATACTTATGCGTAAGAAAAGCCATACTCCAGGCAATGCGCTCCTCCGCCGGAAGCTTCGGATAAAAACCACGGCTGCGAGCTTCGAGTATCGCCCGCTGGATCGGTTCCTCAAACAGATGGAGATCCATCCCAGGTGCTGCGAATAAATAATAGACCTCGAGAATATCTTCGGATTGAGACGCTCCCTGGGATTCTTGGTCCAACGTTTCCTGATAAGCATCGACAAAAAGTTTTCGGATCGCCGGATCAACATCTTCAATCTTCGGCATCTGAAGCGTGTTTCGGGCGATGGCGAGAAAACTATCCGAGAGCTCCAGAATGTCTTCTTCAATATCCTGACCGAGTACTAAGTTTTTATAGCCGCACTCCTCGAGCTTATCGATGAGCTTCTTGCCTTCAGTTCCAAGAGCGGAATTCGTTTTCAGATAATCGGGAACGTTACACGTATACGCTGACGACGTTGTCTCGCAATTTTTCTTCTTCGCTTCTTCCGCGCTGATAAACTGGCAGCTCACGTCCTGACCTTGTTGCACAAAATAGTCGTCAATCGTAATCACTTCGTAAGGAATTTCCTGCCCAGGGTTCGACTTGTTGAAGGCGAGCTGATCAGTGAGGGCGTAGTACCCATGCCCGTCGGCCCAGATCACATCTCCGGTCTGAGGTCTCCCCTCTCTGCGCTGACAGTATGGTGTCGAGAGCAAAATCTCAATGTCGTAAGAAGATTCCATGTAGCCGAGGTTGATCCCCAGGGAATGCAGAAGAGTGTTGTAGCAGTTCGGCAGATCGCTATGAGGATGCGGACTCTTCAGGAGGTCCTGCATCTTTTGCATCAAGTGTGGATTGAGAGCGGTCTTGCAATTTGAGTTGTCGCATTCGCATGATGGCGTGCCTGTGGGATCGAGCTTCTTGATCTCGGTTGCGGCTTCTTCACAGGTTCCAACGAGGAAATAAGTCGCGGCCCCGCAGCGGTTGTAGCGGCGTTCAGTATTTTCATCCACAACTTCAGTGCAATTTTCCGGAGAAAGCTCATAGCGAGATTCAATCGTGAGTGCCCACGCTGAAACCGTCGTCAGCAAAAATGTAAGAAGGATGAGAAATCTCATAGGGACCTTTTCGGTATGCTGAGGACTACTTAATAGCCAAGGCCGTAACTGGCTGAAACTTCATATGTAGTATCCCAAATAATGGTACATAGTTACCAAAAAATGGTATATAAAAACCAAAACTTGGTATATACTTACCATAATTTGGTATATCGAGGTGCCTATGCTGGAAACAATCTTGGGTAATAAAAGCGCTTACTGGATCATGCTCTATCTCTACCACTACGGAGAGATCTATCCGAAAATGATCGCGGACTCGCTCGAAGTTTCCGTCAATCCCATCATGGGACAACTTAAAAAACTCTCCGATGCGGGAATTCTGGCCAGAAAGAAAACGGGCAACGTGAGCCTGTATTTTTTTAATGAAAAAGCAGCGATTGTGAAACCACTGAAAGAGATGATCAAAATAGAGTATGACAATATCAACGCTGCTGATAGAAACCGACTTTTCAAACACAGAGCTCGCGCACGACGCGAAGGAAAGCCGGTACTGAATGATTGATTTTAAAACATGCACTGAAAAAGAACTTTGGGAATTCGTTGCCAGTCACCTCGAGGCCCGAGGTCTCAGTGTCGTGCTCGTTGGTGGCGCCGTGGTGTCGATCTACTCCGACGGCGGCTATCGATCAGGGGACCTGGATTTTATCGTCACATCGCTGTTCAAAGAAAAATTACCCAAATATATGAAAGAGATTGGCTTCATCCAATTCGGCCGCCTCTACAAACATCCGGATTGCTCGCAACTCTATGTGGAGTTTCCCACCGGGCCCGTCTCCATCGGAGAAGACTACAACATTACGCCCGAAGAAAGAGAAGTGAACGGTCAGAAGATTAAGATCCTCTCTCCAACTGATAGCATCGTCGATCGCCTGGCTTCGTATCTGTACGCTGAGCGAGGGCCTCACGGTGAGCGAAAAACTCTCGAGCAAGCGGTTCTCGTGGCAAAGGCTCAGCCCCACAACCTCGAGCGGATCCGCAAGTGGTGCGAGAACGAACGTCATCCGGAAATTTTTGAGGAGTTTTTAAAAGAGCTTAAACGGAAGTAATCCAACGCCGCAGCCGTATTATTCTTCGTGCTTAAATTCTTTGTCTTCTGTCCTGACTTTTTTCTTCGGCACCTTGATGGGCTTCAGTTCACCGAACGCACTCAACAGTTTTTCCATTCCATCTTTATCAAGAGCAATGACCTGAGAAAGATGAGGAATGATTTCCTTAAAACCGGGGCCTGTTGGATCTTTCATGAGACTCATACTCGACTCCGGGAAGAGTCGTCTCTGAGAGTAGTGAGTCAGTATCGTGCGGGGATTGACGTGTCTCGGATCTTTGAGAATTTTCTCATATGTCGCTTTGACAGTTTCGAGTTTGCCCTCGATGAGCTGAACCATAAAATTGCCGCTCGTGAGCAGAATACCTGTGAGCGAGAGGTCTTCGTTTTCCTTTTTCGATGCCGCAACGATCTCGTCGATCTGCGCGTCAGTGAGGTTAGGAGCTTTTTCTGAAACGTAAACAAGGTGGTGGATCATGACTCTACTCTACCCGAGTGTCTAAAGCTTAGACACTCTAAACTCATAAATCGCACCTCCGTTGGCATGCGGCTTGTAATATAAGGAGCTATCCAGGAGTCCTTATGCATTCTCGTTTGCCCTTAGTCGGTATCCTCTTCGCCATAGTCACATGCTCAGCCTTTGCCGCTGAGAAGCCAGGTGTGTGTGTAGCATTGCGAGGGAACGGCTTCCGCGTTGCGGCCCATTTTGGCGCTATGGCGCGAGTTGTGGAAGATGTGGGTGTGCCTGAAGTGATCGTGGGCGGAAGTAGCTCGAACATCACGATGTTTATCACCGAAAGTGTGACTCTGAATCCATACCTTTCTGAACAAAAAGAAAAGCAGCAGGAAGAAATTGCGTTTCTCTTAAAATCAGTTCCCGAGTACCTTTTGAACTTCACTCAGCACGATATCTTAAAAGACGTCCGTGACCTGGTGACGGACAAGGAAAAACAAACGCGGATTAAAGACGTATTTGCGAAATTCACTTCGATCAAGAGTCCCCTCAAGTACGGCTACGGCGGCTGGGTCTTCTTATCAGACGGTTTGTTCCGCGATCTTTTAAGTATCAAGAACTCAATCTACGTTAAAGAAGCGATCCACCCTGAGTTCCTCGCCTACCGCGAAGAAACGGGTAAGATCAAAAAAGAAATGGAAAAAGAAAAAGACGAAGTGAAAAAAGCGGAGCTCGCAAAAGTTGTCGCTTACCGTGAGAAACAAGTCGGCGACGCTCTCGGATCGGCCTCGAAGTTTGACGCCCGCACGGATGTGAACCTCTTCTTCCGTCCCGGCATCATCCACCACAAAGGTCTCTCGCATATTTTTGATCGTGTGGCGAGTTTCTACGCTGGTTACAACATCAAAAATCGTCGTATGGGCGAGGATATGAAAAAATGGATCGGGGCCTGTGCTCCGGGCTCGAAAGGAAAAACATTCTCCGAGATCGAAGCCGCAAATCCATTCTGTGGATCTGAGCTCCGTCGTCTCGGTCTCTCGTACCTCAAGCACTACGACCACATCGTGAAACGGAATCGCCCGGCGCAGTTCCGCTACGCAGATGCTCTGGGTAAAAAAATTCTTACCTATTCAATGAGCTCTGTCATCGTCGGCGCTTCTGCTGACAGATTTAATGAAATGAAGTCTCAGTTTGACCGCACCTCTGATCCGGAGTTCGGAAACAAATACGCAGCATCTGTCGCCGACTTCCGCATCGGTTACTTTGGAGATGAAAAAACTTTTAATTCTGTGAAACGCAGACTCTCATCTCCGTTTGTCGATCAGTCAGGCCGCCCGCAGGATTTCCGCGGCGACTTTAAATCAGAGCGCATGATCTCTCTCGGAAATGCGACCTGGGAAAAAGCACTCCCCGCTTCAGCTGCTGAGCCAGGCCAGTCTCGTCCGGTTCCGACAACATTAAGCTCCGGCGAAAAAGTTCTCACCTTCGGTGGTTGGGCCGATCCGAACTCTGCTCATCTCTTAAAAGGTCTTGATTGTCAGACGATTGTTTCTCTCATGACGTCGACGAAGATCGGTTATAACTTCGGTGAGCAGGTGATCAAGCGCCTCATGCC
Source organism: Bacteriovorax stolpii (assembly GCA_945883845.1). Lineage (GTDB taxonomy): Bacteria > Bdellovibrionota > Bacteriovoracia > Bacteriovoracales > Bacteriovoracaceae > Peredibacter. Next base: position 4,787 of record CAMCYI010000051.1, read on the forward strand.
CCAGATGAAAGGGATTCAGGAACTCACTGACGAAGAAATTGCTTTTGGTACCGATGATATGACGACGGACTTCTCTCTCTGGCGCAATCCGAAGAACCCGCGATCAAGTGAGAATATATCTCTTAAGGCCGCAGATGGCGTGATGTGTACCCAATGGGATGAAGCGAATGCGATGGATCCGAACCACACGATGGAAGAAAACTTCCGCACCCTCGCCGATACAGGTTACGCAGGTAAAACGTTGATTAATGATCATGTCCCTGCCGATCATCCGCTCCGACATTCTCAACTTCCGCAGTTTAGTAAAGATGAGAATGCCTTTGATAAAACCCTAAATCGTCCGGTTTATAACGGCTGTGTCGCGATCTAGGTATATAGGATTTTCAATAGAATAAGTTCTTCGTTGCAGCTTTTGGGCCGATGGCCTAGAACCCTGATCATTAACAATCAGGAGTTCTTATGAAGAAAACATTCGCACTTGCACTCGCCCTCATGTCACTTTCATCGTTTGCCGGAAACGTCGACCTTCAGTGTCTCGGCGGCTCTCTTCAAATTACAAACGGCGACGTTAGTGCCTCTGAAATCTTCTTAAACGAGACGGTCACAGTTGGCGAAGAAAAGAGTGTGTTGATCCTGGTTGAGAAAGATAACATGCGCGTCGTGACCGAGACCGGTCTCGAGGCGACAGACGACGGAAAGACTCTTCTTGTTCTCTCTCAGAATATCGATCCGGAAGGAACTGACCCAGTCGGACTCAATGTCACGCGTGCGAAGCTCGACCTCGCAACTGACGATGGCCTCGTTCTTCAGACGATGGATCAGCAGGGCGACATTGCTTCGGTGAATTTCACGAAGATTGATTTTGCGGAAAAGTTTTTCTTAAAGTGCGTATCAGTTAAATAAATCAAAAAAAAGCCGGTTCACCCCGGCTTTTTTTTTACCTATGCCTGAATCTCCACGACCTTCGGCTTCAACACTCTCACAATTTCTTTGGGATCAAGCTCGATGAGAAATCCTTTCCGACCGCCATTGATGTAAACTTTTTGCAGTTCAAGGATCGACTTCTGCATGTACACCGGCATGACCCTCTTCGTTCCAAACGGCGACGTCCCGCCCACCTGATACCCCGAATGCTTATCGGCCACCGCCGCTTCACAGGGACTCACCGTCTTCACACCCATCTCTCGCGCGAGTTGCTTCGTGGATACCTGCTGATCTCCATGCATAAGCACGATCAACGGTTGTTTGCTGTCCGTTTCCATGATGAGTGTTTTAATCACAGCATGCTCATCTGCTCCAAGTTCCCGCGCCGACACGGCCGTGCCACCCTTCTCTTCATACTTATAGAAATGAGGCGTGAACTCGACTTTATGGTCAAGCAGCACTCTGATGGCAGGAGTCATCGGGGGTTTAGGGTCGCTCATGCCTTAATTTTACCATTAGCTGTTTGAAGATTCGAGAGGGACTGTGGCAGAATTCTTAAAATTTCAAAGGATCTTTTATGCAAATCATTCTTCTCGCACTTCTCATGTCGGCGAATATCTATGCGGCGACTCCATTGGGAATGAAGCCTGGCAAATGGCGCATCAACACGATGATGAAAAACGCGGGTGGAAAAGCTGAAGATCCGATGGCAAAACTCGGTGAGGCCATGAAGAACATGACGCCGGAGCAGAGAAAAGAAATGCAGGCGATGATGGCCAAGATGGGCCAGGATAAAAAGCAAGCAGGACCTCAGGTCGGATTTGATTCAAAGGGCATGACCGTTTGTTACACCAAGGAACTTCTTGAGAATGGTCTTGATAACAAGAAAGATCGCGAGAAGAGCAAGTGCAAAATCTCAGACCATAAACAGACTGCGAAGATGGCATCGATGAATTTTAAGTGCGAGAACGGAAGTTCAGGTCGCTCGGAATGGAATGTTGTTGATGAAACTCACATCAAGGGCAAGACAACAACGATTTCGGACAAGGGTGAGAAACACGAGATGGCCTACAAGGCAGAATTTCTGAGTAGTAAGTGTGACTAAAATTATTCCGCTAGCAGACGACGTCTTCCCACCGACTGGTAACGGTTCGAAAGGACCTGGAAGATGTTGTCTGTTTTTTCTTTGTTGACGTCATCGACCTGATAATCAAAATCATCTTTTTTCATCATCTCAGCAACCTGCTCGCCTTCACTTAAAGTGAAATCAGCATCGCTCGTTGTAGCAGTTCCTGTTATGGTTGTTGCTTTCTCTTGAACTTGAGTCGCTGGCTTCGTCGCTTCTTTTGGAGCTGTCATTTCTAACTGCGCTGCTGCCGCTGATGGAGAAAAAGGAAGAGATGGTGCCGATGAGGCAGGTCTCTGAATGTTACTTGCGGCAGAAGCGAACTGACTTGAAATTGAGCTCGCAACTCCTGGTCGTGCTTTTAAAAAATTCTGACCTTGCTTGGTCTTGGCGGCATGCTTATTGGCCACCGCGAGGAGTCTGCCGGCAGTGGCGGCTGCAGAGTTTGCATTCACAGAAGCGGCCCCAAGAGTACCGTTTCCGAGCTGATCAAGGGGTGCGAGACTTCCACCGACGACACCTAACGTTCCCTGATCAAGATTGAAGTTCTGGATTCCAGAGCGCAGACACGTATTGTTTTTTATGCATGAACAACTTTGATCAACGTCGCCTGTTCTTGTGACACAGGTTCCGAGCAGGTCATCATCTTCCGCGACTCGATTCGCAGCGGCCGTTGATCCCGCTCCATTGATACCCACATTCGCACTCGCACTGCCGGCCTCTGCACTGGGACCAGTCGCTAGAGAATTGCCACTTCCGGCATCGAATTCAGTTTTCATTTTGCGAAGAACCTCGGCTCGAGACTTCGCGTTCTTCGCAACTTTTGATGAGTGCATGGCCATCACACCAGACCACGCGGCCATCACACCGCTAAAGACAGCGCGTGTGAGAGGTTTTAAAAGAAACCGAGAAAGTCCACGGAGGCCCGAAGCGGTAACGACAATTATTTCTACAGCTTCAGGATCTGGTGCGGGCTCTTCGACTGCTTCAGCTGCTTCAGAACCCGGCGGCCGGTTACAAATCACACTTCCCTGATCAAGCCTCATCACTTCAAGAGTCGCCAGCACCGCCGATGCACCAAAGGCCGCGGTCGCTACGCCAAAGATAGTGGCCTTGAGCTTCGCTGCTTTTTCCATCGAATCTTCACGACGTGCGAGAAACTCAAAGGCCTGCGCCTGCGCCTCAGATGAGTTCGCTGCACCCGAGCTGTTCGACTTCGCGATGAGGTCGTCCCATTCTTTCTGGATTTTTTTAAGACGAGATTTATGGCCGGAGTTCGCGATGAGATTTCCCGCGAAGAGCGCCACTCCGCCGGCGATCATGGCGTAGATCGAAGGAGCTGCACAGCTGATGTTGTAGCGGGCAGACTTCTTGAGCATCACGTAGCCCATCATGAGAGGTATTGAGACACCAGCAGCGGTCCCCGCACCTCCGACAAGACCCGCGTTCGCAGAGATTTGCTTGGCGATCTCTCCGGAAGACTCGCCTTCTTTGAGTGCCGCTTCGGCGTTTCGTTTTGCACATGCCTGATCCCCGCTTGGGCAGGTTTCAGCGAAGGCAGACGTGAACGTTAAAAGAATGAGGAAAAGAATCCGCATCATAGAATTTTAAAACGATTCCGGAGATTAAAGCAGTGAGCAGGGGTTGCCGATCGACTTAATTACTCGGGAAAGAAAAAGGCCCCTCTCGGGGCCTGAAATTCTATTGCGGCTTAGGAAGTGAACAACCAGCTTTTTTCATATCAAGCTCGAAGTCTTTATTCAGACACGAGTAGATCTGGTACGTCTGCTGACCGTATGAGATTCCGGAACGAACAGTGATTGTCCCGTTCGCAGAAACTTCACAAGGATTATTCATCGTACATCTCTCACCACTGTCGTTACCAGTGTTGTTGATCCCGATAACTGTGCGCGTGTTGCGCTCGATGATCGGAGCACCAGAAGTACCGTGAGTTGTATCGCAAGCAGCATCGTAACGGATAGAATCAGTCCAGACGTAAACGTCTTCTTTAACCTGAGCTACGAAACCATCAATTGAACAATCCCAGCCTCTTTCCCAGTAACCAGAAACGATCATCATCTCTGTGTTTGTTCTTGGGTGAGATGGAGCGAGAAGAAGTGGCTCAACATCGAATTTATCTTTGATCTGACGGTAAGTGAGTTCGAGCTCGTAGAGGGCAACGTCAGTGTCAGTCATGGTAGCAAAAATAAATTTTGTCGCCTTAACTTTATGAAGGGCCTTCTTCGTATCGAAAATACCAACAGTACGTGCAACAGCTTTGTTCACGAGAACTTCACCTGGGCCGAGGAAGCGACCACCAGGAAGATCGGCGCAGTGACCGTTCGTCATCACAACAGCTTTCTTATCTTCTGACTGACCTTCGAATTGAATGAGGGCACCAGAGCAGTTCGAAAGTTTTACAATCCCTTCGAAGTCGTATTCTGCGAATTCAGATTTTAGATTCAGTTTTTCGATCGGACGCTTGATCCCGAGCGGGAGAGCGAACGCTGATGTCGTCGTCAGGGCGAGAACAAGTGCTACATATTTAAACATGGGACCTCCGTATGTGTTGCAGTTGATTTATCAAATAATCCAAAGAGTGAATAACAAAAAAGCCTGTCTTTTCGATGAATTCAGGAGGGTTCATCTCCGGGATATCAGCGCCTTAGAACCTTGAGATCCCGGTGCATTCTGCCGATAAGAGGTGATCAGGAGAGATTATGAAAACTTCACTTACACTTTTCGCCCTACTCGCCATTTCTTCAGCTTGTTCATCAGGCTTTAAAAAGATGAATGAAACTGCGAACGATATTTCTTATGGAGCTACGACTCTTGAGAACACGGCCTCAACCGTTGATCGTGCGATCGCGACTGAAGAGCGTATGCGCGAGAAATACGACAGTAAGAAAAAATAATCGCAGTTATTTCTAGGCAGCCCAATCTGTAATGATTTCTTTTTCTGAAAGGCCCATGGCGTTTGCGATTTTATACAAAGTTGTCCGTCGAGGCATGGTGGCCGAATTGAAAAAACGACTAAGAGATGGCTGAGGAATGCCACTCTCTCTCGCTAGTTTATTAATACCACCCCAGTTATCAACCAGAGTTTTCAAATGCTGTTTGAAACCCACGACATCATTTGCAATCGATTCTAAATCATCAAACTTAATGTATGGTTTTTTAGTAGGTTTTTTTGGAGCGGTTAAGAGATCTTCGATCTCATCCTGTAAATCTGAAATGATCTCGTTTCTTTCATTCTGATTTTCTTCCGTACCCCAAAGCTCCATCAAGTTGTACGCACCTTCATACTCTGAAGCCATCTCGACCAGATTAGCTATGAATTCATTTTCAAGGCCCGCAACTTTCATGTTGGCCGCGATTTGATAGACTCTGACTTTTTGAGCCGCAGAAGTAATAAATGGAATCATAACGAACCTCTATAAAAATATTTTCCTTGAACAATTCTTGTCATGCGGATTTTAAGCTTTTCCATTTCTCTTTTGTCCTGATTTGACCCTGTCTTCGCGTAGGACTGACATAGGAATGCTCGCTCTTCAGTAATGCCTGAAACATCTGTCGTTAAGATTGCGACCAATAAACGAATCTGCACATTTCCGTTTCCCATGTTATGCCATTTCATCTTAAAGCCGTGAGGGATGATTTTATTTGCGCTATCAATGGCTGGTCCCCAAAATTTAGAGAGAGAAAATTTTGGATCATGGGGATAAATTTTTAGGAGTTCAGCATCAGGTCTCATCGTGAATTTGTAATCGATTCTGTTAAAAGTCTGAGATTGTCTCAGGTCGAGATAACTTTGCTTGGCCCATTCTGTGATAATAACTTCCATAACCCCTCATCGGATATCTTACAATATCATTTAATAACATTCAATAACATTTAATGACGTACTTTCAGTAACTTGTGGTATCTCTAGCACTTCCGCTGGCGGCAGTGGAGTTATTCTTGCCCCCCCCAGAGAAGTTCTTCTGAACTGCAAAGTGTTGCGCCGGACCAACTATAAATGATGAGGCCTGTGCAATACTTTCGACATGAAAATTCTCATCACAGGTGCCACCGGTGGCCTCGGTCAAAACCTCGTTCCCTATTTTGTAGGACAAGGTCATGTCGTAACCGCGATCGGCCGGAACAATAATATCGGAAAAAGTCTTGAGGCCGCTGGTGCGAAGTTTTTTTCCGGCGATATCAGTGACCGCAAATTTCTTTCAGAACACATTCAAGGCCAGGACGTCGTCATCCACTCTGCTGCACTTGCGGCCCCTTGGGGAAAATGGGCAGACTTCAAGCGTATCAATGTCGAGGGGACAAAAATTCTCGTGGACCTTGCGATCAAAGAGAACCTTAAAAGTTTTGTTCACCTCTCGACTCCATCAATTTATTTTTCCGGCACACCGCGGACGAACATTAAAGAGAGCGATCCCCTGCCCGATCCGCACACGCACTATGCCCGCTCAAAAATCATGGCGGAGAAAATTATTACAGATGCTGTAGCTGAGCATAGCCTTCCGGCGGTCATGCTGAGACCACGCGCCCTCTTTGGTCCACACGATACGGCCGTTCTTCCGCGCCTTCTGCG
>CAMCYI010000052.1 GCA_945883845.1 Bacteriovorax stolpii
GCACCTCGTTCTCCTCTAAAAAATACAGTCATGAGAATACTTTGATCGTCCTCATTATTTCCTTTCAAGTGCACGCCTCAGGAGTGAGGGTGAAGTCCCATCAGCTCGAGCTGCAAGCCGGATCAGCGCAAACCGTCGAATACGAAAGCATCCAAGAACTCAAAAACTACTGTCCCGGAAGCGACGATCTCCTGAAGTGCCGTCTCAAAGTGGAGAACGATTGCGAAAACGAAGTGAGCAACAAGTCATGCAAGATCTGGAACAGGATCAATCAAACCTTCGGTCTCTCTTTTAAAGGAAAATCTTCAGCGCTTTCGGTGAAATTTACGGGATTGTCTTATTTAAGACTGGATCAGTGTCGCTTGTTTTTGTTCCACAATCGCTCCGGCTGCGGCGCGACTACCGGCGCCCTTCCAAGTTTCTACACTAAATAATCCCTGACTTTTAACCATGCATTCGTCACAATTATTCCATGACGAAAGGCACTTTTATAATCATTCTGGGCGCTGGCCCGGCAGGACTAACTGCTGCGCTGGAGATTCTCCGTCATACTCATCACAGGCCCATTCTGATTGAAAGATCCGCGGATACCGGCGGTATTTGTCAGCGTTTTGAACATGATGGTGTAAATGTCGATGTCGGTGGCCATCGATTCCATACTAAGTCTGACCGAATTAAAAGCTGGTGGTTTTCGGTCATGCCGGATGGGTTTCAAAATAAAAGCCGGTCCTCGGCATTATATTTCAATCATCAACTGTATTCTTATCCTGTGACCGTAACGGCATCAACACTTTCACAGCTTGGATTTGAGACATCAGCGAGAATCTTTTTTTCTTATTTGTTTCGTGGAAAAAAAACGATTCAAAATCTTGAAGATTTTTTCTGTCAGACCTACGGCGCAGTTCTGTACAAACTTTTCTTTTCAGATTACACACGCAAGGTCTGGGGAAAGAATTGTCATGAGATTAAACCAACCTGGGCCAGTCAGCGTCTCAAGCGTCCTCGTATTTCAGAGTCTAAGTCAGATGATTTCTTTTATCCTTATGGTGGCCCATCAGAATTCTGGCAGGAAGTCAGGCGGCTAGTTGAATCTCTGGGTGGAGAAGTTATTTCATCAACTACTGTCACGGGACTGGTGATGAAAAATGATAACATTGATGAGGTCCACACAACTCGCGGTTCATTTTCCGGATCACATTTTATTTCAACTATCCCGATGGCCGAGTTATCGAAGCTTTTGCTAGGGAAGTCTCTGAACCTCCCATACCGATCACTGATTTCAGTTTCGCTAAGTCTCCCCAAAAATCATCTTCAGCTTGAGAAAAATTCTCATCAATGGATTTACATTCACCAGGCAGGGCTCAAGATGTGTCGCCTTCAGGTCTATGGGTCTTGGGATAAGAGTATGGCCAGTGATGATCATGAGCTGATCGGGATAGAGTTTATGACAGATACTCATGACAACCTCTGGAGTATGACCGACGACGAGCTGAGAGATCTTGCGGTCAGTGAACTTGCATCACTCACGTTTATCAAACAAATGACATCATCTGTAAATGCGACGGTTCATCGCATCCCGCATGCATATCCTTGCTACTGGGGTGATTATGAAAAACTGGATGAACTAGTCGACTCGATCAGATCGATGAATAATCTCTACACCTGTGGGCGCCAGGGACTTCATCGCTACATCAATATGGATCAGGCGATGCTTAGCGCTCTTCAGGTTGTTGATCATATTCGTTTTGGTGGAAGCAAGGCCCACCTTTACAGTGATTTTGAATCACTCCATCTTCCAGAGTAATGATGATCCTATCCAGAAAACACATCCTGATCTTTGTGATGATCGCTCTGATGATTCCGCTTTGGAATTTTTCCTCCTATCTCTTTTATGATGTTCAACTCAGAGACATTGCGGCCTTACATTTTGACTATGCTGAGAAGCACTGGTTTTTTGATCATCTTTCTCAAGGAACTTTTGCGTGGATCTATCCCAATGCCGATCTCGGCCATTCTCTCATGACAAATCCCGCGAGTGGTTTGCTATTTGTCCCTAATCTGCTTTATGCTGTTTTGCCGTTTGATCTTGTTCACAAGGGCATGCTGGTTTTCTTTTATCTGCTCTTCTTTACGGGCATGATCAGGCTCCTGAAGCCCTATGCTGATGAGTTCTCGGTCTGGTGTGTAGCGCTGGCATCACTTTCCACCGGTCTTATGTCATCTCTTCCGGTTCATGTAGCACTTGGATACATGAGTGTTCTGCCATGGGCGATTTCGTCGGTAAGAGATCTCTGGAGCAAAAATGGAAGCTTCTCTACAAGTATCTTAAGTGTCGCATCTGTTTTTTTGCTGGGTGATCCTGTGCTTGCGGCCTGCGCTGGATTGATGGGATGTTTACTCGGCTTCATGGATGAGAAGCGACCAAAGAATTTCAAGGCCCTGGGCCTGGCTGTCTTACTCATCGTTTTGATTTGTCTTCCTCATTTGGTCATGATGCTGATGGATTTTGAAAACAACTCACGAAGCCTAGGCATCGATCGCTTTGAGGCCCTTTCATATTCCACTCATCCCATAAGGATTCTGGACTGGTTGTTTCCGTCTATTGAAATCTATGATTCGAAAACATATGCCAGTTCGGGTTTTAATAACCAATGGTGGTTTCCCCGCATCGGTGGGGGAGTTGTTTTAACTTTTTTGATTCTGAGAGGAGTAGTTAAACGTTCGAACTTTCTCATTCTCGCGTGTGCTTTATTTTTCATTCACTTAGCTCTTGGGTATTACTCTCCTCTCGCCAAATGGATACTGGAATCCATTCCTCCCATGTCGCAAACGCGCTTTCCAGAACGCTTTATTGTATATGCCTTTCCGTTTCTTATGATCCTGGCGGTGAAAGGCCTGATGGAACTTTCAAAAAATTGGAAGCTTGTTCTTCTTGGGCTGGCCCTTTTGGAAAACCTGGCGGCTCCAAGAGTTCTGAGCGTGATCAAGAACAAGGATCTCACGATCGATCTTCCACGGGAACAAATGATCAATGAAGAAATTCACCCTACCCGCTTCTTTATGTGTGTACGTGGAACCACAGGAACTGAGGATTATGCCTATACAGATGTTCGTGCCCAGGGGTTTGCCATGGTTAATGGGACCTCCAATACCAATTCGCCAGGACTCAAAGTCCAGGGATGTCCTCATTCCTTAACCGACTTCTCACAGCAGTGGTTGGGGTGGACTCATATTCTCCACGGGGGAAATGTTTCCAGTGCCCAATCCGGCTCACCCCTTCAGGGATTATGGGTTCATAAACCTAAATCCGGCAAAATGATCTCAAACATTCCGCTGACGATCCTGGATCAGCAAAACATCATGGCCGCTTCTCAAGAGACTATCTTTATTGAATCAACGGAGAGTCTTAAGAGTGCTGACTGTTCAGATGTCAAAGTGCCATTATCCGTCAGTAGCGACGGGAAAAAAATTTCATTTTATCCGCCTTCGAATTGTACAGGTTTTGTGACTATCCCATGGGCCTATCATTATGGATGGAGAGAAGTGAATGATCATAAGATCTACCGTGCCAACAGCTCTATCATGGCCTTTAAGGTTGATCAGAATAACGGACCCATAACCGTGCAATTCGATCCACCGTTTTTGAGAATTTTGGTACTCCTTTCCTTCTTCCTACAAATCCTTCTTTGCACGATAATCTTTAAGAGGAATTTAAAGATTAAAGGGCGAATATGATGTCTGGGTTAAAATCGATTCTTTTGGTGATACCAATTCTATCCATTCTTTTTTCTTGTTCTAAAAGCAAAGTCGTTCAAAGCACATTTAACATCACTGTTCCTATTCAAGAATCATATGCGGGTATAATGATTGCTCAGAATGAAACCACGGGTAAAAACATCACGAAAAAAGTAGCGGCAGGAACCAATCAAATCAGCATGAGTCTACCGGCAGGAAAATGGCAATTTTCATTTGTTCTCTGGGATGGAGCTAATCCTTTTGAAGGCGGGGCCATCTGCTCCAATGACAGCTTTGATCTAGAAGGACCGGGACGTGTGATTGATGTGAATTTGAGTCAGTCAAAATGTGGGCAGGCATTTTTCGGCGGTACAGATTCCTATGATGCCAGCAATGGATTCAAACTTCTCAACCTGCATGCCTGTGCGGATGTAGGACACGTGGCAGCAGCGACAGATACATGTGATGGCGTTTACCGCGGATTTAGTGCTTCTTATAAGCTCGCTGTACTTCAGTTTGATGACGTCAACGGCAGTGCTAAAACAGTGGCCTTTGAAACTGAATGCATGAATGCTGACAGCACTTCTTCGAACATTTCAACGGCACTCCGCTTCCCTGTTTCCGGCCTTGAAGGTGGATTGGAGATTCTCATCAAAGGTTACCCTTACGACAACTGCTCAGGTACTCCAGCAAGTATCACTTATAAAGGAGTTGTTGCTTCTGCAGACTCAAAGATCTTTCCAGCGACAACATCTACCGAATGGTTTGCCAGATCACCTGCTGTTCATCGGTCTGTAGTGCTTCAAACTGAAGCCGGCTCCGCTTGTGATTCTGGCGCGAGCTTCTCTGGTGTGAAAATAAATGGAACCTATACCTACAAGAGTGTGGCGACCTCTGCTGGGTCAAACTACATGGTAAAGTCATCTTCACTCAATTATAACTCTGCTGAGAGAGTTCTTCCTAACACAACCAATCCTGCTGGCGAAGAAAACCTTGTTGATGCTGTAACAGTGGGAAACAAAGTCTACTTCATTACGAACATTGAAAACTACACCCGGGGGCTTTTTTCTTTTGATGGAAGCAGCATTGTGTCCTACAACACAGGCATCAATTCCACTGCTACCGACTACAGCAATCAGGCGGGATATGGGGATAAACTCATACAGTTTGGAACAAAAGTTTTCACGACGTTCAAAGAGACTGCGACAGGTGATCAGAAGCTTTGTTCCATCAATACAACAACAGGGGCCTTCAGCTGCGGGTCTGATGACGATGACTACGATAATTTTACCATCATTGCTAAAAACAGCTCTGGCATCTACTACAAAGCTTCAAAGACGGCCGATTCAAATGTGGATTTACGTCACTTCGATGGAAATGCGACTCATACGACGATCAAGGATTTAACGGCCGCTTCTCTTGGATCGGCGTGGCCAAGCATGTATACAGTTGGTGCCCTCGACTTTGTCGTTCTTGCATCCCATCCAAACTATTATCTGGGAATGTTTTCTGGTCCTTCAGTCCTTGATATGTCCATGGCTGCATCGACTGTAGAATCGAAAAATGGACGAGGCTACTATGTTGACACCAGTCCATCTCCAAATCGTGTGTACACATTTACTAGTAGTACACCTGTTGATATTGAGACCGCATCTAGTGCTGATTTTTCAACTTATACCTCCTATACGTTTTACGGGAGTATCGGCGACATTGTTTACTTTGGAGCAAGTGATGGAGCAAATTTAAAAATTTTTGGCTTCAACACTTCAAACAATGCTCTGACACAAATTGGGTCTGACGACTCTATCGGAAGTGTCAGCTCTGTGATTCTCAACAACAAACTCTATTTCACTAAGAGTGCAAGCACATCAAACGTGACGGCCATCTATCAAATCAGTGGCACAACTCTGACAACAGTGAAAGTAATCAACGCAACTAGCGTTAACTGGACAAGCCTAAGTTTGATAGGAAATAGGATCTACTTCTCTACAGATGACGGAGTCAACGGAGTAGAACCCTGGATCAGCGACGGAACGACCGATGGAACGTTCATGCTAAAAGATATTAATTCAGGCAATGGATCATCTTATCCGTATTTTGTGCAACAGAAGCTTGGGTCTTATGTACTGTTTAAGGTCGGCACCACGACCTATCGAACAGAAGGAACGGTAGCCACCACACAGGTTCTTTTCTCTGCGCCAACAGGCCTGGACATTTACTCGCCTCGAGTATTCGATAACGGCTACCTGATGAATTACAACTACAATGGAACTCGCGGAGTTCTTTATTTCGGACCTCAATAAGCGTGAAGCTCATCGACAGACTCATCAGACAATGGAGATTTTCAAAAGCTCGCATCTTCGTTGAGGGAGATTGCTTAGATGTTGGTTGTCATGATGGAAGCTGGCTGGCCTCATTACCGTTAGGACATCACCTAGGGATTGACTCTGCCCTACCAGATAAAACATATTGGAAAGATGTACAGACATCCTTTCCCAGCGGTAGAGACTTCAATACGATTTCATGCCTTGCCACCTATGAGCATTTTCAGCATCATGATCAGGAATTATTCTGGAAGCATGCTGTGAATTGCCTTCGTACAAACGGAAAGATTGTCATGACTATCCCTCATTCCTTTGTCGATGTGATTCTTTATCTCCTCGTGGGTCTAAGGTTAGCGGATGGCATGGAGACTCATCAACACGTAAAAGTGGAAACGGCAGATGTCATTGAGAAGGCATGGGAGCATAAGCTCCGACTGGTAAAGGTCGCGCCCTTCATGCTCGGTCTAAATAGGGTGTTTGTGTTTGAGAAGATTAATGTGCAGTAAAAACAACCATCCTCAAAAGACACCTCAACGGCTCCGCAGCTCCCCACAGCATCGGAACCAAATCAACCCATTGATTCGCATGAATGGTGAAGTAGGGCCATTTCGGGCTATCCTTCGGTTTCTCTACGAGTAGTACAAGGAAATCCAGATGAGGGATAATTTTGGAAATTGGAGAACGCCGTATAACGGTAGAACGACCGGATCTCCGGACTGGGTCGATTAAACAGAACGCTTAAGAAGGATGACCTTCGGTCTCTCTTTTAAAGGAAAATCTTCAGCGCTTTCGGTGAAATTTACGGGATTGTCTTATTTAAGACTCCTGAAGGTTAATGTGAAGAAAAGCAAAATCGAAATAATGAAGTCAAAATGCTCGAATAATCGACTTAATATAATCATTATCAACAGTTCGCTTAACCATTCCTAGCCAATATTGTTCATTTATCCCAGGGAAGCTTCCAATTTTTATAAGTCTTCCGGAGCTCACCCAAGACTGTACGCTATCTTCACCCATTAAAAGCAAGCCCTCACCAAGTGCCGCCAACTCTTTCTGTAATGCGGTATCTTGAGCTTCAATACCAACATCAAAACTAAGACCTTGTTGCATCATCACCTTCTCAAAATCATGTCGAATAGGATTTTGCAAACCTGGCAAAATAAACGGTTTTCCCTCGAGACTTTCTGGAAAACCATTTTTCAAGGAGGAATACTTTTTGGATGACCAAACTGAAACTTTCTCTTTAGCCAAAGGTATGTAGAACATTTCTTTGCCTTGATTGAGAGGCTTAAAATTTCCAATAAAAAAATCAATTTTCCCATGGGTCAACAAGGTGAACAACTCTTCACCAGTGCCTTCGCAAACTTTCAATCGAATGGGCCGCACTTTTTTAATTTTCACAATAGCGTGTGCGATAATAGTCTTCGGAACTGACTCTTGAGCTCCAAGAACCAATTCTTTCTTTCCAATTTCATCTGCATGTTGAAGATTAACGAGTAGTTCTTCTTCGAGATTCTTGATTGCTCGAGCATATTTCAAAACGAACTCACCATAAGGAGTGATCTGTAATCTCTTACCTGTGCGGCTAAAAAGATTCACACCAAGCCATTGTTCAAAGCTTTTGAGTTGAGTACTGAGTGCAGGTTGTCCTACGAGTAACTTTTTTGCAGCTGCCGAGAGCGAGCCCTCTTCTGCTATGGCCAAAAAGTATTTGAGATGATGGAGATTCATGTGTTCATCATACTTAACATTGCAAATGGCTTCAACCACGCATTGATTAAATCAATAGATAACATCAATATTATGCATTTGATCGAAACATCAACTTGCTGCACAATGTTCATAATCAGGGAGTAGCTAGCTTAAATAATTTGAGTCTTCCGTAACGTCAACACGAGTTCATCTCCGGGCGGAAGTTAAATAGCAAGACTGAAAACTTTAACTTTGGAGTTAATATGTTTTACAGTCTATTTCTTCTCATCCTCGCTAGTTGTCTAGTTTCTTGCTCATCCCACAGACCAAAGGATCTCAAGCACAAGTCTTTTACCGAAAAGAATATTCGGTATGAACTAAGTCGTTAAACTAAGTTTCAACAAAGGAAAATGCCATAAAGACTTTAAATAAAGATGCTCAAAACGATATCACCCCGCAGATTGCCATTGATTTACTAAAGACCGGCAACGAGAGATTTGTACGAAATCTAAAAATTAATAGAAATCTTCTTCAACAAGTAAACGAAACCTCCGACTCTCAGCACCCTTTTGCAGTTATCATCAGTTGTATGGACTCAAGAACCTCAGCTGAGCTGGTTTTTGATCAGGGACTAGGGGACATTTTCAGCATAAGAATTGCTGGTAATGTAATCAATGAAGACATTCTCGGAAGTACCGAGTTTGGATGTAAAGTTGTTGGTGCCAAAGTCATAGTCGTATTAGGGCATACTGGATGTGGGGCCATAAAAGGTGCAGTTAATGATGTTGAATTAGGTCATCTGCATTTTATTACTAAGAAAATTCAACGCTGTATTCCCACTATTAAGAAATTAAACCCAAACATAAGTGAAGAGATCTTATGTCAACATGTGACGAAAGAGAATGTGATCCAGGGGATAAGAGATCTCAGAACAAGTTCATCCATCATTGCCGGTCTAGAGCATGATAAACAAATTCAGATCGTCGGTGGGCTTTATGATATATCTACTGGTATTGTAGAGTTCTTTGATAACTAGCCAGGGATTTTCTATTGATATACTTAGAAAGTGTTGAAGATATTTATAAGCCGAAATATGTTTTCGTATGGCTTATTTCTGCTTTTAAGGCAGGTTTTATAAACTCTGCCGGTTTTTTGGCAACAGGTAAATTTGTATCTCATGTGACTGGATTTGGAACTCAGATGGGTATAGCCATAGGTCATGAAGATTACTTTTTTGGGGCAGAGCTTTTGATCATTCCTGTATCTTTTATTTTTGGAGGAGTAATCACATCTTTTGTTCTTGATCGAAATTATAAAAAAGGGGTAATTCCTCCGTACTTCCTCATCCAGGGACTAATCACATTGATGATCGGACTGGTTATTTATACCGGACAAATAACAGAAATTAACAATATGCCTTTTGATGCGGACAACAAGTATACGTCTATCGAACTTTTCGTCATTTCAGCACTCTGTTTAATTTGCGGGCTTAAAAACAGTCTTGTCACTTGGGCAACTTTCGGCAAAATTCGAGTCACCCACTTAACAGGACTTTCAACGGATATTGGTCTAAATCTTATTCGTACATTCAGAAAAAAATTCCCTCATCC
>CAMCYI010000053.1 GCA_945883845.1 Bacteriovorax stolpii
CCTGGCGGCCTTTACTTTAACCTCACCGTTCCTTCAAAGAACCTCAAAGACTTTATGACGAGAGTAACGTCGCTAACTGAAGCAACAATTTTTGAAAGCGCTTCTCAAGGTGGGGATGTCGCTGGGAAGAACCGGGTGTTTATCTGGATAAAGTCAATTTGATGGCTTACCTAGAACGGTGTCGAGGAACTCGATGTCTTCAAGAAAGCTTTCCGAATTATTAGCATTCGTATTATCCTGACCAGTTCTTAAGTTCGTGAAAAGTCCCGACACCACATTGTTCTCTAATTCTTTATTTAAACCCTGAGTGTTTTGCCCAATGACTCTTAGTTCTCCACTCGCGTCTGCTTTTTGCAATTGAAGGTTAGACGTCACGATGTTGGAAAAAAGTACAACCTGCGCTAGACGTGCTTTCTCTTCACCTGAAGCTTGTACACTTGCTGTCACTGCGGCGTCCAAAGCAGCACCACTTGAGTCCGAATCTGCTTGCCTTGTACCAACTTTGCTTTTTATTGATTCGATGGCTGCCGTTCTTTGAGCATCAAAAAACTTCGCAACATTTGCTGTGAATTGAGCTTCTGTCATAGTTGGATCGGTACCAGAGCGAAGTTTTCTCAAGTCTTCTTTAAGTTCGAGGTACCCTCTTTTTTCCAAATAAGCTTCAAGGTTTTCTCCATCGTCTTTAAGCTGCTTGATTTTCTCCAATTCAATTTCCTGATTTAGGCGCAAATTAAAGTCCGTGTCGTGGATAGCCTTTTTATATGAATCGTCTTTCACAAGAAATCCTGCACACTCTTCGTCTGCACCTGGATTAGGATTATTAGGATTACTTCCGCACTTTGCCTGTAACTCCAGGTCTGACTGGCTTGTGTCTGTGAGAAAATCTTTTGAAGTTAAAGTCGAAAGCGAGTTAAAACCATCCGCTTGATTTTGAGAATCATAGTATTGAGGTTGTGTATCGAGCTTTATACTATTCCCAGTTCTAATATTATCATTCCAATCTTTAAGCACATCTCCAGTGCCTTTCATCGCTTTTCGTATTTCTTGAAGTCTATTTTGGGTTAAGCAAGCATTTGCACCTGAGAGTGGAGCGGGGGCACTAGCAGAGGTTGTACCCCCTGGACCCGGTGGGGTAGTTGCAGCGGGGACTGGAGTTTGTGTTCTGGTATTATTATTTCGATAGGCAGCACAGAGTGGAGTAATAGTTGACATACATTTTTGAAAGAAATTATTTAATGTCGTGGCATCCAGATTGCCATTGGCACCGACAAGACTAGTTTTAATTTGATTATAGATGTCTTGTTGAGAAGCTCCGTTCAGGCTTTGACCGAATACGGGTTCTCCTCTGTCGTTGACACCTGTTGCACTTTTCTCTGTGATTTTTGATTCAGGTGTTGGTCCCCAATGTCCAATGAATGTATTTTCTACCCGGCCGGCATCCGCCGGACTATCGGATCTCAAATTCGTAAAACAGAATCTCGATATTTCATAAAGCGCACTCTTGCCGAGTTCAATACGGTAGAGTTCAACAAAGTCTCTCTGATCTACCAGTTTCCTGTTAGAAAACTTCAATGAATTAATACGGGCCCTAATATCAGTTTCATCAAGATCGATATTCGTAAGTTTTTTATAAACTCTGTTGGTCAGAAATTTTGTAATATCCTGGACGTTTTTACTTCGGACGAGCTGGAACCCTTTTAGATTTAGAGTTTCCGAAAGTTTCTGAAGATCAGCTGCTGATTTTCCAGTCATCTTTTCTCTGAAACATCTAGTCGCTGCATCAACTTGGGCAGTATTTAATTCCTGCGCAGCTCGGCTGGCCGTTGGTGAAAATTTCGCAGCCTCTGCACATTCTCGAAACTCACTCGATTCAATAAGCGTATCTTCAATTCTGGCAGCCTGAATGACTGAAACAAATTTCTGTCCAAGCTGCTGTTCTGACAAAATTTCAGGTCTTACTTCGCCTTGTGCAAACGCATGAATAGCAGTGAATAGTGTGAACAAAACCAGACATTTCATATGCCTATTTTATCGGAATCTTCCCTTCCCAACGTTACCTAAGAGTGGAAGCTTTTATGCCCTTGTAATTTCAGCCAGATACCTACATCGCGTCCCGGGACATCCCGAAGAGCCCCTTCATCTCACCCAACAAAATATGGCTCTTTCCAAGATAGTGCCACTGGCGGACAAATCCGATCAACATAGAGGCTATAAAACCGTAGGCCACGCCAGAGTGAACAACCTTCGCAACCATGCCCGTATCGTGAGCTCCACCCAGGAGAAATGCGATCGTACCAAGCATGAGCATCAGAATCGTCCATGGAATTGTCTGACGTTTGGAGAGTTGGGATTCGTGAACATAACGAGCGACTTTTTTCTTGTAAGGCGCGAGGTCAGCAGGAGGAGCATCGAAGAGCTCGTTCAGGTTGGTATCGCTGTTAAGTGCGTTCCAGACGTTTTCAACTAAACGAGAAACGCCGATGAAATAAAACATCACAAAGGCCTGGATAAAAACGACGTACATGAACGTTGGAATAGCGAGATGGATGTGACCCAGCGACGTATGAACCCAGCCAAGTGCAACGCTCACAGTAAGAACAATTCCGCCGACCATGACGATGATCAAAAATCTTAAAAGATGGGCCATATAACTTCCAATTTAAGGTCTGATTTGTTAATTTCCGTTTCTACCGTTTTATACATCATAAGGAAAATAAATGTCCGAACAAAAAAAGATCCTTGAGAGCTCTCCGATGTCCGGCATTGCCGTTCCCATCGCGATTGTACTCGTGGGCGCTTTGATTATTTTCGGTGTCACTAAAATGCTCTCCAGTGGAAAGAATCATCGTGATCTCGTTGAGGAGATGAATTCAAAAACCTTTGGTAACCGTTGGGTTGCGGCCTATGAGCTTTCAAAGTTCCTGGCCGCGCAGAAGATTCCTAAAGAAGACATGCCTTGGGTCATTGAGAATCTTTCGAAAGTTTATTTTGAAACTGTAGACCCGCGCACAAGAAATTTTGTTGTCCTCGCATTAGGAAGTTTAAATAATCCGTTAGCGCTTCCGGTTATGAACAAGGCCCTGGAAGATGAAGATCAACAAGTTCGTTTCAATGCAATTGCGTCAATTGGTAATATGACGCATGCAGAAGGTGTCGATTGGAAAAAACTCGACGCAGCTTTTACTCAAGAAACGGATGTTGGATTGAGGCAAGTTACGCTCCTCGCATTCGCGGCGCACCACCAGCCAAGTACTCAAGATAAGGCCCTTGGTTTACTCAGTTCATCCGACAAATCTCTTCGCTACTCTGCAGCAACAGTTCTCATTTCATTTCAGAAAAAAGAAGCGATTCCTGTGCTTCAAGAAATTATGAATCTGACTTACGACAAGGCCCAAGCCGGTGAATACAACGGCGCTCAAGTCGAAGGTCTGAAAATGAACGTTCTCGAAAATTTGGAAAAATCCAAATGGAATGAATTGTCTGGACTCGTCAAAACCGTTGAAGAAAAAGACACCAATGTTCGCGTCTCCACAAAAGCAAAACTTGTCGCAAAACTATTGAAAAATTAAAAGTTTACGCCCATAATGGGTGAAAACTATGAGTCTGATTTAAGGCCCCTTTTTGGGAGCCTTATTTTTTTAATCCGGAGATTTCTCACATGAGTGATGAAGCAAAAACGGGTCTAAACCGTCGCGAATTTTTCAGCTTTCTGGCCGTAGGTTGGATCACTTTTGGTGCCGCTACTGCTGGATTGTTGAGTTTAATTTTCAGATTCACCTATCCCAACGTGGTTTTCGAACCAGCGATGGATTTTCTTGCAGGTGTTCCTGATGATTATCCTGAAGGTGTAGATGAGCGTTGGAAAAACGGTTTCGGTGTATGGATTTACAAAAAAGATGGTCGCCTCGTCGCTATGTCGAACATCTGCACTCATCTTGGTTGTATTCCTACCTGGCTCCCGGCTGAATCAAAATTCAAATGCCCATGTCACGGATCAGGTTACTACCCGAATGGAATTAACTTCGAAGGTCCGGCCCCACGTCCTCTCGAACGCTTCAAAATTTACAGAAATCCTGATGGTAAAATCATCGTCGATAAAACGAAAGTGTTCCGTTACGAAAAAGGTGAGTGGAACGCAGCTGAAGCTTTCATTGAAGTTTAATCTCTAGAGGAATTTGATATGTCAGAAGGTTTTGCAAAAAAAGTCGCGAACACACAAGTCTGGAAAGCCATTTTCCGTCACGGCCCACCCAACAACGCCCGTAACCGCGCTGCTGTTGTTGCTGGCAACGTATTCCTCCACCTTCACCCGATCAAGCTGAAAAAATCCGGCGTACAACTCGGATACACATGGTGCATGGGTGGACTTACTTTCTTCATCTTTCTTTCTCTCACCATCACCGGCGTTCTTTTGATGTTCTACTATCGTCCAACTGCTGAATACGCATTCACAGACATCATCGGTCTTCGCGAACACGTTCCTTTGGGAATCATGCGCGAACTTCACCGTTGGGGCGCCCACTTAATGGTAATCACCGTTTGGATCCACATGTTCCGCGTGTTCATGACGGGTTCATACAAACCACCTCGCGAATTCAACTGGGGTGTTGGTGTTATCCTTCTCGTTCTCACCATGCTTCTCTCGTTCACAGGATATCTTCTTCCTTGGGATCAGCTCGCAATCTGGGCTATCACAGTGGGATCAAACATGGCGAAAGCTACTCCGTTCATGGGTAACGGCGGTCCGGGTGCCATGCTTGCTCGTATCGGCGATTTCGTTATGGTGTCGGATAAAAACGACGTGCGCTTCCAGCTCCTTGGTGGTCGCTTCGTTGGTGAAGCCGCTCTTCTTCGATTCTACATTCTCCACTGCGTATTCATTCCACTAGTCGTTGCTGTTCTCATCGCAATCCACTTCTGGCGCGTACGTAAAGATGGTGGAATCTCAGCTCCTCTTTAAAGAAGAAAGGCACAATATATGATTAAGTTAGCGATTAACTTTTTATCTGCTCCACTTTATTCCTTCACGGCTTTCTGTATTCTTTTCGTTCTGGCCATGAAGAGAATGGACATCGTTGGTACTAAGAAATTCGGAATGGGGTTATTGATCTTCACTCTCGTCATCTTCGGATGGATGGTAAGTGATCCGGTCTTCTTCTCTGTTATCTCTCTTCCAGACAACATTCCTATCATCATCCTGAACGCACTCGTTTTCTGGTCGACATGGTTCTCTCTTTATAAAGGTCACCAAAACGATCTTCGCATCGCAGCTGGTGAACCACCGATCGAAGGCACTCCTGAAAACCGCGAGAAAGTCTGGGCTTGGCCCAACCTCGTTTACACAGAATTATTTTGTATCATCGCTTGTACGATCTTCCTTATTGTCTGGGCGATTTTCTTCAAAGCTCCGCTCGAAGAACCAGCTAACCCGACATGGGCACCAAACCCGGCGAAGGCCCCTTGGTACTTTCTTGGCCTCCAGGAAATGCTTGTTTACTTCGATCCATGGATGGCAGGTGTTGTTCTTCCTGTTCTCATCATCGTCGGCCTTATCGCCATTCCTTTCATCGACATCAATCCGAAAGGAAACGGTTACTACACATTTGCAGAAAGAAAGTACGCGATTGCTGGATTCACATTCGGATGGCTCGCTCTCTGGATCTTTCTCATTCAGATCGGTACATTCCTTCGTGGCCCGAACTGGACTTTCTACGGACCTTTCGAATTCTGGGACTCGCATAAAGTTGTTGCTGAAAACAACGTTAACCTTTCCGAGTTCTTCTGGATTAAAGGTCTGAACGTCGCTCTTCCAAAAAACATTTTCGTCCGTGAGATCATGGGGATCATTTTGACTGGTGTATACCTTGTCGCTGTTCCTTTCTATGTTACGAAACGTTGGGGCCAGGACATGCTTAGCCGCATGGGAGGGATCCGCTACTACCTTCTCGTTTTCCTTGTTCTCGGAATGATGAGCTTACCGATCAAGATGTACCTTCGTTGGTTCTTCTTCCTGAAGTACATCGTAGCGATGCCTGAATTTGAATTAAACCTGTAATTGTTTTTGCATAAGGTAGAAAAATGAAACGTGAACCTGGAATGGCCTATGACACCAAAGTACTTAACAAAGTCTTTGCTGTGCTTGGAGTCCTCTTTCTCTTAGTCACCATCTGGATGGCACTCGACGATTACATTCGTCCATGGAAGGCCATTCAAGTTAAAGCGATGGATATCGAGAAGCAAAAAACTCTCGAGAAGATTAAGGAAATTGAAGGGAAAACTGACGCTGCTTCCATCAAAGCTGCAAAAGACAAAATCGCGGCTTCTCAGAAAGCGCTCGAAGGTAAAAAAACAGAGCTCGATAAAGCTAACGAAAAAATTGCTGAGATTCAAAAAGATATCTACGTTCAGAACATGACTAACGGTGTGAACGGTTCTCAAGCTGCCGCCTGGCAGTTTAAGTACGAGCACGCCCTCATGGAAAAACACGATACGACGAAATACAAGTCGACTTTTGAAGACTACAAGAAAAAAGAAATTGAAGGTAAAGACCGTCTCAAAGGACTTCAAGCTGCAGAAGCTGCTCAGAATGAAATCGTAAAACAACTTATGGTTCACGTTACTGACGGCGAAAAAGAACTCAAAGCTCTCGAAGGTGATAAAGAACGTCTCGTTGGATCTCTCTCAGGTGTTGAAAGACATCCAGTCTGGTTCCTTAGAAACTCACCATTTATCGATTTCCTAGATCCAACAATTAAAATTCGTCAGTACGTGATTAAGAGATCAGTTAATGATTTTTATTTCGTCCAAATGCCGAAGATTGACCGCTGTACAACTTGTCACGTTTTCATCGACAAACCTGGCTACGAAGATCAGGCGAATCCTTACAAATCTCACCCGAAGATGGACACACTCGCAATTGGGGCCAACTCTGCTCACCCTGTGAAAGAGTTCGGATGTACATCATGTCACGGCGGTGTTGGTGACCGCGTGAACGATTTCAATGCTGCTGCTCACATTCCGCAAAACGCTGAACAGGCGAAAGAATGGAAAGAAAAGTATCACTGGCATGAACCACACAAAGTTCCTCAGGCCATGCTCCCACTTCAGTACACTGAAGGCATGTGTATGAAGTGTCACCAAGGTACTGACCGTATCCCTTTGGGCGAAAAAATAAACTCGGGCCGTCAGCTGGTTGAAAACTATGGTTGCTACGCTTGTCACAAGATTGAAGGCTGGCAGCACATGAAAAAACCTGGTCCTTCTCTCCAGAAGATCAGCGGAAAAGTTTCTCAAGAATTTATCAAGAACTGGATCTGGTCACCGAAGTCGTTCAATAAACACTCTCGCATGCCTTCGTTCTTTATGCAGCTGAACAACTCTACTCCTGAGTTCAAAGCGAAAAACATGGTTGAAGTTAACGCCATGGCAGACTACATCTGGAAAACATCACGCGACTACACTCCAAACCACAACTACACAGGCGGAAACGCCGAAGCTGGTAAAGAGCTCATAGGCACAATCGGTTGTACTGGTTGTCACATGGTTGAAGGTCTCGATGACATGAACAAGAAAGTGGGCGCCAAAGCTGGTACCTACCTAACAGGTCTCGGTTCGAAAGTTGATCCAGGTTGGCTCGTATCATGGCTTAAAAAACCATCTCACTACCAGGACGACACGATCATGCCTTCTTTCCGTCTCACGGACAAAGAAGCAAATGACATCGCTTCTTATCTCTTGAGCCTTAAGAATCCTAAGTTCGCTGATCTTAAATTTCCTGAGCTCGATACAAAAATTCGTGATGAAATTCTCGTGAGCGATTACTTCTCAGCATTCGAAACAATTGAAGCTGCGAAATCGAAACTTTCAAAACTCACTGATGAAGAGCGCACAACTGAACTCGGTAAGCGCTCGATCAACAAATACGGTTGTTACTCTTGTCACAACATCAACGGATTTGAAGGCGACCTTCCTCAGATCGGACCGGAGCTTTCGAAAGAAGGTTCTAAACCAATTGAGCAGTTTGGTTTCGGTCAACAGCATCAGGTTCCGCACACTCGTCAGGGCTGGTTACGCCAGCACTTGAAGTCTCCGAGCATCTGGGATGTAGGCGTTCCTAAGCAGTTCAAAGACCTCAACAAGATGCCTAACTTCTATCTCTCTGATTCAGAAATCGAATCAATCGTAGGTGTAATTCTCGGACTCGTTTCAGACAAAGTACCTCTCGAAGGTATGAAGAACATGAACGCTAATGAGAAGATGTACGCTGAAGGGATGAAAGTCGCTAACAAGTATAACTGCTACGGCTGTCACAAGATCGATGGTATCGGTGGGAAACTATCTGAAGCATATGAAGATCAGAACTACGGTCCTCCTTATCTTACGAGTGAAGGACACCGTGTTCAGACTGAATGGCTCTACAATTTCCTCCAAAATGTTCATCCGATTCGTCCGTATGTGAAAGTTAGGATGCCGTCATTCAACTTCACCCACGATGAGCTCAATAAACTTGTCATGGGCTTCCAGGCCGGAGCAAAACAAAATATCTATGAAGCTCCGATCACAATCGAATGGGAGCCAGGCGAGAAAGAAGCTGCCAAACAAATTTGGAATGAGCTTGCATGTACAACTTGTCACTCTCTTGGATTTACCAACGATCCGCCTCAAGCACCGGATCTTCACTATGCGAAGAGACGTCTGCGCGACACTTGGATGGAAGCGTGGCTTGCGAATCCGCAGAAGTTCATTTCATACACCAGCATGCCAGCGTTCTGGGATGACGGTAGCGGAAACTTAATTCCTGCCGTGAGTGGCGTGCTTGATGATGATCCGAAACGTCAGATTCGCGCCGTCAGAAAATTGGTGCAGGAGTTTGGATTTGATTCGCAGCCAAAACCATTCCCGAAAAACCCGTAATTCACTCTCAAAAAGGGGCCCTAAAAGGGCCCCTTTTTTTTTCTGAAAATTCCCATCATTTGTTCGTTGACAAAAGTGCGCTCGATCCACTAAATTAGCCTCTCGCGAATTGTCGGTGTACGGGGGTGTAGCTCAGCTGGGAGAGCGGTAGCTTTGCAAGCTATAGGTCGCAGGTTCGATCCCTGTCATCTCCACCAACTTTCTTTCGATCAAGATTTCTTAAAAAAAATCTAGACGAAGAAAAGCACGAATGATAAAACGCATAGCTCTTTGACATTCTAATAACGATAAAATTTTTGAGTCCTTCGGGATTCAAGATGAGATGAGAAGTATCAGCTTAAAATTTGCCGAGTTCACCTGAAGATCATGAGTCTTCGGACTTTGGTGAACGACGTAGAAATACGTTATGGTCGAATACTAGGTTTTAACTCTTTTAGAG
>CAMCYI010000054.1 GCA_945883845.1 Bacteriovorax stolpii
GCTTTCGTATTCGACGGTTTGCGCTGATCCGGCTTGCAGCTCGAGCTGATGGGACTTCACCCTCACTCCTGAGGCGTGCACTTGAAAGGAAATAATGAGGACGATCAAAGTATTCTCATGACTGTATTTTTTAGAGGAGAACGAGGTGCCCGGTGAAGGACCACAGAGATTCATGAAGTTAGAGGGGGGCTTCTGGAGAAAGAGTGTCTCTAAAGACGGGTTCCGAGAACCTTTTGCTGGATTGACTCCACCTCTCCGGAAGATATCCTACTAGGGGAGATCCTTATGAAAAAATCCATCGTCGGCTCACTTCTTCTCACCCTCGCTGCCTGCTCTAGTCAGGTAAACGTCTCGAGAGATCCTTCGGCCCAGAGAAAAAATCTTCAGGTCGAAAAGATCGATACCTACCTCGGAGAAGTTTACGAGCAAGACGAAGACGCGGCCATTCAGCGCGTGATCGGTGCGGCCATGGGTGCCTTACGACGAGACTTTAAACCACCCCATGTCCCGAGAGACGCTCACGCGAAGTCACATGGCTGTTTGAAAGCTTCTTTTTCTGTGAACAACTCGGCTCTACCCCCAGAGTTGCGGGTGGGTCTCTTTGCTTCCAATAAGTCTTATCCGACTTGGGTCCGCTTCTCGAATAACACCAGTGATCCCATGTCACATGATAAAGACCTCGATCTTCGCGGGATCGCGATCAAAGTGATGAACGTTCCGGGAACGAAAGTGATTCCGGCAGAGGCGACGGCCCAGACTCAGGACTTTCTCATGTTTGCGAGTCCTATTTTCTTCGTGAAAGACATCAAGGACTACGCGGAGTTCATAAAAGCGCTGGGGGACGGAAAAGCGTTTCAAGATTTGTTATTCAAAAGGCCGCGCTCTCTCGTTCAACTGGCCACGGCCCAGCTTTTAGCGAAAGGAAAAAAGAATCCATTAAAGCTTACGTATTTTAGTGCCGTTCCGTTCCGGCTTGGTCAGGCGTCGAACCCTGCTCGAAGACCGGTGAAGTATTCAGTCACGGCTTGTGATCCGAAGGCGATTAAAAATGAACCCAATGGAGACCCGAGCCGCCGAGACTTCATGCGCGAGGCCCTCAAAGAGAGTCTCGATCAGAGAGGAGCGTGTTTTCTCTTTCAAGTCCAGGTCGGTGATCCCAAGAGACCGGACGTTTATCCGGTCGAAGATCCAAGTATCCTCTGGCCGACAGAGAGATCCATCAGAAATCCACTCACGATCAGTCCCTACAAGACTGTGGCAACCCTTCGGATACCGAAGCGAGATGACTTTGACACCGAAGAAAGAAATGAATTCTGTGAACACTTGAGCTTCACACCGTGGCACGCGCTCCCGGAGCACAAGCCGCTAGGTCGCACCAACCGCATGCGGCTCAAGCTCTACGAGCACATCTCGGCCTATCGTCACCGGGCAAACGGAGTTGAGAAGCGAGAGCCGATGACCCTCGATCCGCAAACGGCTTACCCTGATTCAAAATAGGTCGGTGACTTTAGATTAGTTCTTTCTCAAAAAACATTTGTTCGAGATTTTTGATCCGAAGGGATTAAAGATCGCGTTCCATTGGCATCATAGTCGCGTCCACGCGTCTTCAGTTGAGTCTTGGAAGTGAGAGTTTCATCGATTTAGATATCTAAGTGTCTAAACGATAGCCACTCCAGTCCTTGCGAGATCGTTTTAAACGCTACTTGGCCGGCACGGTACGTGCAGCAGCATAGAAAACGATCACTCAAAGGATGCTCCCATGAAGCGCACGTCACTTCTCACTGCCATGCTGTTCCTCTTCTCATTAAGCTGTTTTGCGGCCCTCAATCCGATTCCTAGCACAATAAGATACACAATCCATGATGCTGGCCTTTCGAGTGAATACGGCCATGAGCTCACGACACAGGTACCAAAGCATGTGCCAGAAATTTGGAACCGAATAACTGAATCTAAAGTCATGAGAGATATTTTCATTGAAGGTCGACTAGTCATGAAAAGTGAAGAATATCTTAGTCGATTTAATAAAATGAAAGAGACGATTGCCAAAGAGATTGCAAAGACGAAGCATTTCCAAAAGCAATATTCTGAGATTGCAAAGATCACAAATTACCGCCAAGAGCTATCCGCCTACCCGGATAACTACTACGGAGATATGGTCACGTTGTTCATTCGTACCGGGCACTCATCGGTAAGCTCGTCCATGCCCTTGCAGATGACGCAGCCAAAAGATTTTAAAAAAGGATCGTATCAAGCGTTTGATGCCCTACTTGCATCGACACTTAAGCACATCAGGACACGTGAGTTGGAGCTTGTGGAGCTTGAAGAACAGCAAAGTTTCACCAATCAGTTTGGTCCTGAGGTGAGTGATCAGACGCGCGGAATGATAGAAAAACCTGACTCTCATAATTTCGGGTCGAGCTCCGCTGCAGGTGCTGTAGGGCGCTAGTTAGATACTTGTTTTTTGTTGTAGGGCTATCCTTACATCCAGCACTGGACCGATGAGAGTATCTTCTCTCGGGGTCGGCGCGAAGATGGGATGTATGATGTGACGGTGAGAGTGGGATTGAGCAAGGGTGACGTCGCGGGGATAAAGAGTCTTTACCAACCTAACGAATGAGAGTTAACTTCCGACTTTCATCCATCTAGCGTCCCTCGAAAAATGTCGTCTTCAGTTTCTGTTCCCCGACCCAGTCTTTGCAGACTTGATTCAGCTCAGAGATGATCGCTTCGGCTAGAGAGTGGAGGCGCTTCGTTTGAACAGGGTCAAGCTCGGAGCGCTGTTCGATCATCCAAAAATTCCTCAGCTCTTTCTCCTTCACTTCAGGAAAGTAATCGACTCCGAGAAGGGAAATAACGGAACCAGTTCTAAACCTCAGTCCCTTGAATTCCAAAAGATTTTTCCGGATGCTTGTGGTCAGGACCTGAATCGCCTTATCTTTATTGTTAGATCTCACCACGAAGCTCACATCAAACTCTGGGTCGCCGACTTTGATGTCAAAGAGCCCAGAATTCCCTACCGCCACTGACAGGGGATCGAAGTCAGAGATTTGTAAGTATAGCGGCGTGGCCTTGGGTAGCTTTCCCCAGATTCTTGTCAAAGTTCCTAGAGGCCTTAGCTGAGCGAGGTCTCTCACAAATCCGTTGCGCTTTAACTCCGCTCTCGCTTGATCCACCCGTTCTTTCGTTGCCCGAGAAAGAGATACTAAGAGTGTGACGACGCCGCCAATGAGTGCCACGGCCAGAACGAGAAAAAGGATTTGGTAGAGATCCATAGACCTTCAGTATATAAAAAAAATCTAGCGAAGAAAGGTTTTATCCTGCTGCCACTTTCGACGAAGGATGAGAAAGAACGGGATCCACCAGATCAGGTCGTTGAAGATGATGTTCACGCCGAAGAGCGGAGTAAAGCGCCCGGTCCAGAGGGCCTGAGCGAAACCGATAGGGCCGAAGATTTTACCGAGGAACCCCACTAAGACGATAGGAAAGTGTTTGACCGGGTCACTGGCCGCGATCAAGTATCCCAATCCGTAGACCCCCACGATCATTCCCACGCACTGCCAGAGCTCCGGATAGTTGGGCCGCTCCATTCCTCCGAAGTCAAACATGAGCTGGGGGAACAAGACTACGATGGTTCCCCACAAGATGTTGTAGATGCCAGCGAGTTTGAGTGTTATTTTTTCCATCATCTCAATCTAACCTAGTTTCATAAATGAGGGTACTGTGCAAGGCCTGTACGCAATTCACGGTGAACTTGTAGCGAGGAATGATAGTCTCATCAACCAATTCGCGTCTTCGTCTTATCTAGCTCGGCTTTGAACTTAGTTCCCGAGAGCGTATAGAACGGTCTCACCCAACTTTCTTTCAAGACGTCTTCGTAGCGAAGGGTATTGCCGTTGATCCGCGCGCGCTGGATGTCTTTGATGACCAGGCAGGGAGGGATTTCATTGGTTCTGATGAATGGTGAAGTAAGGCCAATTCGGGCTATCCTTAGTATGACTGTATGGTGTATTGAAAATCACATGGCAAATGTTGATGGCAGCTTCAGCGGGAGTGTGAATCTTATGAGTCACACGTGTATTAAACTTTTCACTCAATCGCGTCTGGGGTGTTCTTGGGTGAATAGCAATGCCAAGAGAACGCTTGTTAGTTCGTCCCCATTCAATTGCAATGTTTCTGAGAAAAGCGTTGAGCGCAGTTTTAGATGCCCGGTAACCTTAACCACCCTCCGAGTTCATTTTCACCGATACTCCCGACCAGCGCCGAAAGTGCGACGAAGGCAAAGCCCTCAATTGAGAGATTATTCCGGACTACTTTCGCAAGGACGGGAGTTAAAATGGCGTTTGTGCGGAAATACTCCAGAAGTTTATCTTCGTTAATTTCCCGGAGACTCTTTTCGGGGCCACCTTGCTCACTCACCAGATAGCCAACAGTGTTGATGATGAGTTCAAATTTAACGTTTGGGATAGAACTCAGAAATACAGTGAGGGTCGTTTCATTGATATTTGCAGCGATGACGTTATGAACTCTCGGATGCTCAAGAGGGGAGCGCGAGAGAGTATAGATCTCCAGTGAAGAATTCACTGCGAATAGGTGCTTCAGAATCGATTGTCCAATTCCTCCGGTGGCACCGGGGAGAAGAACATGTTTAATGTTTTTTAAGTCGAGCTTTTCCATGCTTTATTCAAAATCATACGGCAAAGGATTCACCACAACCGCAGGTGTTCTTAGCGTTTGGATTATCAAAAACGAATCCCTTACCATTTAGGCCGTCCTTGAAATCGAGTTCAATCCCTTTAAGGTAAATTACGGACTTCGGATCTATGAGAACCTTGATTCCAGAAAAATCGAGTATGTTATCTTTTACTCTCTCCTCTGAAAATAGAATTTTGTAAGATAGCCCAGAGCAACCTCCACCGGTTACTGAGATTCGCAATCCTTTTGCTTCAAGATCGCATTCGAGTGAAGCGAGTGCTTTGATCTGAAGTTGTGCTTTTTCGGTTATTGTTAGGATTGGTTCCATAATGATTCCTTTTTATTCATCGATTCCTGGGAGAGAAAAATCTAAACTTGTTTTACCAAATAATAATTCAAACTGTTTTTCGATAAAAATTTTGTTTTGTTTTATTTGTTCGGCACTTTGGCCTTCGGACATCCTCTGCTTTTCGATGTTATTCGTTTCAAGGCCTAAAGTAACGTTCGTTTCATTTGAAATTCTTTCAAAGGATGTTGGAAATTCTATTGATCGTTTGTCGATGGTTTCTTTGAGAAGACGAGAGACAAATCTTTTAAGGATGCCCTTCTCTGTTAATAGATCAAACTCTTCTCGCCACAAATCTAATTTTTCAACACGTCCCATGTCCCCTGTATGGGTAGTAATATAATCTCCCACCTTCGGTAAACGAGAACGCTTGTCTTCATAGAACGGATCTTTATAATCCAGACAACAGTTAAATTCGGTACAACTTTTCTTACGACCACCTTGTTTCATCATCAGAGAATTAATGAACAAGCAAAGCTCCATTCCACAGGGCCCAATCGTCCCCTCGGTTACGGGATTCCCGTTGTTTGAGATTTGTCGCAACTCTAAGCGTTCCTGAAATTTCTTTGAAAGATCTTTTAGGAGCTCTCGGAAATCGACGCGGGTAGGAGCGGTAAAATAAAATACGATTTTTTTTCCAAATGCTGTGTACTCTACGTCGGCAAGCCTCATGTTGAGTTTTTGCTCGGCTACGAGTGTTTTGAAAATGTCGGCCGCATCTCTTTGTTTCTGATAGAGTTGCTTAAATCTTTCAATGTCCTCATCGGATGCAATCCTACTGATCGTCTGGTACTCGGCTTCGGAGTCTGGCCCTCTGGGGGCGAAGAGATGGGAATTTACAAATCCAACGGCCATCCCGCGATCAGACAACGCGACTACTCTTTGGCCATACTTGATGGGAAGATCGCCGGTCAGGAATGTGCCGGGATTTGATTGCCACAAAAAACGGACATTCACTAAGCGATTCGGTTTATTCATTTTTACTTCTTAATTCCAAAGCAACAGACATTGCCACCAAGTGCAATACAGGACTGAAGCTCAACTTCATTTCCGGTGAGCTTTGATATGAGAGTCTTATCAAAGGCACAAACATCAGGGCAGGACATGGCAAGTTGATGGAAGACGCAGTTGGAAATTTCAATTTTTGAAACTTCTATTTTATCTTTTGATGCGACGACCTTTGCCTCGTACCCTAGTCCCGTGAGGATGCTTGCCACTTTTCTCAATCGCTCTTTGATCGGTAATTCAGAAATCTTGGAGAGGTATTTCAAAGAGACATTCGAACCGAGATTTTCGAGGACACTCTTCAGGCTTTTGTCTTTGTTATCTGATTTCATCGAATCAAGAAGCATTTGTGCAAACCATGAATACTGTCGTGGGAATTGTTCTTGACCGTCATTTGTTAAAATATACTTCTGTGTTGGTCTCCCGCCAGATTTCTGGAGGCTACCATGTTCCACCATGCCATCTTTTTCCAATGAAGCGAGATGCTGTTTGACAGCTGTTCTCGAAATTGAAAGTAAGTCTTCCAACTCGAAAATAGACAGGCCTTCTTTATTCTTGTGAAGCAATCGTAATAACTTTTGCTGCGTTTTACCTAAAAGTTCTAACATTATTAATTCCTGCTTCTGTTTCTTATGACATATTTATATGCTATAAGCTGATCGTCGTCAAAGTGATTAAAAATCGAAAAGGAATTTGATATGACTCAAACTGCAGGCCTGAGTGGAATACGACACGTAATAGCTATTGCTTCAGGGAAAGGTGGAGTAGGGAAGTCCACTGTCGCCACTAATTTGGCCTTTGCCCTCAACAAGCTTAATTATAAAGTTGGCCTCATGGATGCCGATCTTTACGGACCAAGCCAGCCCGGAATGCTGGGCACGGATGTTCGTCCGACGGGGCAAGATGGCTTTATAGTTCCGGTCCAAAGATCAGGTATAAAGTACATTTCCATGGGAATCATGAATCCTTCAAAGGGAGCTCTCATCATTAGGGCGCCGATTGCCATAAAAGCAATTTCACAATTTTTGACAGGTGTTCTTTGGGGAGAGCTGGATTTTTTGCTGATTGACCTCCCCCCTGGAACGGGTGATATCCAGTTAACTCTTGCTCAACAAGCAAGACTCTCTGGCGTCGTGATAGTGACAACCCCACAGCGGGTAGCATCGGAGATAGCCAAAAAAGGCCTACAAATGTTTGAGACCCTTAATGCTCCAATCCTGGGTGTCATCGAGAATATGAGTGGATTCACTTGCTCACATTGTAACGATGTCACTGCCCCCTTCAGAAAGGGTGGGGGAAGAACTATGGCGGAAGAAATGAACGTTCCTTTCTTGGGAGAATTACCGCTCGACCCTGAAATTATGATGTCTGGAGATGATGGTATAAATCTTCAAGAAGAGAGGCCTGAATCAATAGGAGCTTTAAATTTTATGAAACTATCAAAAGAGATGGTTCAAAATTTAGATGAAGCCCAAGTCAATGCCCGCAAGTTTGAAGCTGAAAAAATTGAAAACAATAACACTTCTATTAATTTCGAATGGAAAGACGGAACGAAGTCATCAGTGGATGTCTATTCACTTCGGACGCAATGTCCCTGTGCCGTTTGTGTTGATGAAAATTCGGGCCAACGAATTTTAAAACCCGAACAAATTCCACTTACGATCAAAGCATTGTCGCTTAAAGCGGTCGGACGTTACGGTATTTCCATTCAATTCTCAGATGGACACAACACAGGAATCTACACATTCAAAAGACTCAAAGCGATGCTCACTGAGAATGAGAAAATTTCACTTTAAGGATTTTATGAAAAATAAAATTGAAATCGATGCAAAACCTTCCCACAGTAACAATGTGTGTTTTTTTACTTTATCCATACCTCTACTTAAGGGTTCGAAAGCTGAATGTTTTACAAAACAGGAAGCAAAGAACGCTCCACTTTTTGATGCTCTCCTTGATTTTTCATGGGTTCTGGATGTAGCGGCAGAAGGAAACACATTAGTGATTAGAAAAAGAAATCCCAACGGTTGGCAAGATGATGCACGAAAAGTCGCAGAATTGATTCGCGGACTCTATGAAGAAGGTACGCCTTTCTTCAATGAAGCTTATCTGGCAAATGTCATGGTAGAGAAAGATCAAACACTCTCAGACACTAATCTGCCTTTTAAAGCAAATGACATCAATGTAAAGAGTCCACTTGGTTTGCGTATTCAAAAAATACTGACCGATGTGATTGGCCCTTCACTGGCGTCCCATGGCGGGCATGTAAATTTAGTGGATGTTAAAGATGGAAAGGTTTCTTTATATTTTGGTGGTGGCTGCCAAGGTTGCTCCCAGGCCTCAGTGACAGTAAAACAAGGGATCGAAAAACTTCTCCTTAAAGAATTTCCTGAATTAACTGAAGTGGACGATGTTACCAACCATGCAGTTGGGACAAATCCATACTTTAAATAAACTCATAATGATTCTACGGTTTGTTGTGCTCAACATAAATGATTCTATTCGTGTTGTACCCATTCAGATTAAGTTCATCGATGATTGAGTGAATCGTTTCCCTGAGTAAATGGGGATAGCGACTCATGATCCAGACATATTTCTCATTCGGTACACCGATCACGGTCCATTCGTAATCAGGGGCCAGGGCTATCACGAGGTAATCAAGTTTCAAAGGCCAGATCGGAGATACTTTCCAGTGGGCATTAGTCTCTTTGTTGTAGATCCAGCCTTTCTGCGGAATCTTTTTCACCGGGCCGATGAGAGAGCCCTTATTGTAATTAAGACTGATGTCGATCCGTCTGGCCTTATTGTTCTTAAATAAGAGAATCTCGTAAATTTCAGCGAATTCGGCAAAAAGGGCTAATTCGGGCTATCCTTCGCGCGAACCCGGGTCCGATCCAGCATCGCATACTCCGAGAGGGGGACGTATTTTAGTCGACATATTGTCTGTAAGATTCTTCTCCAAAAGACCGACAAGTTCTCATGGTTGACAATTTTCGGAGCTTCTCCGGAGTTATAACTTTTGTCCTTCTCTTTTCAACCAGCGTCTTCGCTGACGGTGCTCAATTCTACGTTGATCGAACACCCGCTCCAATCTGCTCTCACGAAGAAGACCGTACCTCAGGCCTCGAGTCCTT
>CAMCYI010000055.1 GCA_945883845.1 Bacteriovorax stolpii
CTCTCACAGGCAGCTCACGCCTCGAAGCCAGGTTCAAAAGCAGAAGCCCGGTTCCAGAAGGAACTTCGCGCTCTCAGCGATAAAATTGAAATGGTCATGGTTTCGGAAACAGGCTGTAACGAAGGCTCTGAGACTCAGGCAGAAGCTGATGATTGCATCGTGGAAAACTACGTCGTTGCCACAAAAATCATGGCGAAGAAATATAAGGTCTTCGATGTTGTGAAATCTTCAGAGGCCTGCAAAGGTTTGCTCTAAACTTATTTATTAGTGACTTCTCAAAACCCCGCCATCGACAGCAATACTCTGGCCATTGATGTAAGCTCCCTTCTTTGAAGCAAGGAAGGTTGCCAGGTCAGCGAGTTCCTGAGGATGACCGAGTCGACCGGCGGGAACCATCTCTTTTATTTTCGACTCAGACAAATTCAGAGACTTGATCCGATCGGTGTCAGTGTAGCCTGGCAGAAGAAGATTGATCGTGATTCCGAAAGAAGCATATTCATTCACGATGGATTTCGAAAGACCGGCAAGTCCGGCGCGGAGTCCGTTGGACGTCGTGAGACCCGGTAGTGGTTCTTTAGCAGCGAGAGATGTGATCATAAGAATGCGACCAAAGTTTTTATCTTTCATCTTCGGCAAAAGAATTCGCATGGCCTCGACGGGACTCATCCACAGAGATTGAAAATCCTCCTGCCACTGCTCATCAGTAACATCCAGAAAATTATTTTTCTTCGGGCCTCCGGTATTATTCACCAGAATATCGATGTGTCCCATTTTGGAGAGGACTTTTTCAATGAGCTTGGTTGTTTCACCTTTCAAAGAGAGATCGGCAGTTTCAAAATGAGTGGCCCCAATTTCTTTTGCTGTTCTGGCGATGTTTTCAGAGTTTCTTGAGACGATGCAAACTTCCGCACCTTCGGCGATGAGGGAAACGGCAATGGCCCTTCCGAGTCCGGTTGACGAACCTAACACGAGTGCCTTTTTACCTTTGAGTTCGAGATTCATGGTTTAAACCTTTCTTCGTTTATGCCGAGCCATTCAAGAGCATTTTTAAATAAGAGTTTTGCTTTCACTTCGGGACTTAAATCCGTTGATTCGATCAGCGCACCGGGGGTGGTCTCTCCCAATGGAAAAGGATAATCCGAACCAAGAGCTACCCGATTTTCACCCACGAGCGAAACTATGTATTTAAGAACATCCTTGTCGTGAACAAGGGAATCGAGCCAGAACTTACCAAGATAATTTCTCGGGTTCACATTGTTATCAACAGCAACGAGATCAGGCCGGCAATCAAAGCCGTGCTCGATTCTTCCGACCGTCATCGGGAAACTTCCTCCGCCGTGGGCGAAGGCCACCCGAAGCTTCGGAAATTTTTCAAACACTCCGCCGAAGATCATCGAACAGATCGCGAGACTCGTTTCCGCAGGCATCCCGACGAGCCATGGCAGCCAGTACTTAGGCATCTTATCCTGGCCCATCATGTCCCACGGGTGAACGAAGAGGCACATGCCGAGAGACTCGAGAGCTTCGTAGACCGGAAAGAGATTTTGATTTTCAAGGTTCCACTCATTCACGTGAGATCCGATCTGGACACCGGTGACACCCATAGATTTGAGGCGCGTGATTTCTTTCACAGCGAGATCAGGGGCCTGAAGAGGGAGAGTTCCGAGTGCGACAAACTTTTTTGGAAACTTTGTCACAACTTCTGCAACATGATCATTCAAGAATTGTGAAACGTATTCACCGTCTTTAGGTTTTGCCCAATAAGAAAACATCACCGGAACGGTCGACAGCACCTGGATGGTATCGGTGATTCTTGCTTCCGGTTCGTAACAGTTTGGTTCGACTTTTCGGAAGAATTTCCCGGAGTCATCGACCATGTCGGCACTACAGCTTTTTCCACAGACATGATTGTGTTTCAGGTTGATGAAACCACCGTAACCGAACATCTCTTTAAACTTCGGCATCTCCGGAGGGAGAATGTGAGTGTGGATATCAATTTTCATGACCACTTCCTGCCGTTCACTGTTCCGCACTTCGAACATTTCACATGCTCAGAATTGTAGTAGCGTTCAAAAACAGCACCAAAATCTTTTTCAATATTTGTTAAGTGAAATGATTCTTCGTAGAGTTTTGTCACACAGTTCTTGCAGTACCACTGAAGCTTATCAACGTAGCCATCGCCTCTCACCTTTTCGATCACGATCCCGATGGATCCGGCCGATCGCTGTGGAGAATGAGGAGTGTTCGCAGGGAGAAGAAAAACGTCGCCACCTTTGAGGTGAATATCTTCAAACTTATCGTCTTTAATCGTGCGAAGAAAAATCGTTCCCTCGAGCTGATAGAACCATTCTTCAGTCTGGTTCACGTGAAAATCAGTACGCTCGTTGGGTCCACCCACGGCCATGACAATAAAGTCATTACCCTGATGAATAACCTTGTTAGAGACAGGTGGTTTTAAGAGATGGCGATTCTCTTCAAGCCACTTCGAGAAATTCATCGGAGGAATCATGAGATCACCGCGATACATTTTAATTCAATGGCGATCGGAGTCGGCAGACAGTTAATCTCAAGAGTCGTGCGGCACGGAGGATTGTTTCCAAAATATTCCTTCCACAGACGGTTATAAATCGGAAAATCATCTTTCATGTTGGTGAGAAATACCGTGACGTCCACGAGACTCTCCCAGGTGGCCCCTGAATCTTCCAGGATGTGCCTCACGTTCTGAAAAACGCTGTGACACTGTTTCTCAATATCGTAGGCCGTAATTTTACCTGAAGCATCGAGAGTCACTCCAGGAATTTCTTTCTTCCCGCGCTCTCGAGGTCCTACACCAGAGAGGAAAAGAAGATTTCCCACTCTTCGTGCGTGAGGATATGCGCCTACGGGCTCTGGTGCTTTGGATGAATCAATCGACGTCATATTAACCTTTGCAGATATTTTTCATATTACTAAAAAACTCGAGAATATATTTTCCACCTTCGCGTCCGCGGCCGGATTCTTTCATCCCCCCGAAAGGAGTGCGAAGGTCACGGAGCATCCATGTGTTGATCCAGACAACTCCTGAATCAATTTTCAGTGCGACTCGTTCTGCTTTGGCTTCATCCTTTGACCAGATAGATCCTGCGAGACCGTACTGAGTGGAGTTCGCCCACAGGGTGACTTCAGCTTCAGTGTCAAAGGGCATGATCGTCGCGACCGGGCCAAAAACTTCTTCCTGGTTGGTGGCGCAATTATAATTAAGGCCTTCGATCAGAGTGGGAGCAATAAAGTAACCATCGCCGATTTTCACATCAGTCCCGCCGGTAAGAATTTTCCCACCTTCGGTGATACTGCGTGTGATACAGCTCATGACTTTATCGAAATGAACTTTTGAAACGACGGCACCTTGCTGAGTATCAGGAAGTGTAGGATCTCCTTGTTTTAAAGCTTTCACTTTTTCAACCAGAGCATTTTTGAACTTTTCATAGATCGGACGCTCGACGAAAATACGGGAGCCACAAAGACAAATCTGTCCCTGATTGGCAAACGATGAACGCACTGTCGTATCCAGAGTCTTTTCAAAATCACAGTCAGCGAAAATAATATTGGCGTTCTTCCCACCCATTTCAAGATGAAGGCGCTTCATCGTGAGGGCCGCATCCTGGGCAATCATTTTTCCGGTCGCAGTTGATCCCGTG
The DNA here is from genome assembly GCA_945883845.1 of Bacteriovorax stolpii. GTDB lineage: Bacteria > Bdellovibrionota > Bacteriovoracia > Bacteriovoracales > Bacteriovoracaceae > Peredibacter. Next base: position 3,678 of record CAMCYI010000055.1, read on the forward strand.
AAAGAGATGGCCTTAATGTTCGGGTCTTTTGAAATGGCTGCGCCCACATTCTGACCTAGACCGTGAACGATGTTCAGAACTCCCGGAGGAAGAGCGGCTTCCTGACAGATCTTCGCGAGAAGATAGGCCGTCATCGGGGTCACTTCAGATGGTTTGGCGACAACGGTGCAGCCAGCAGCAAGTGCCGGTGCGACCTTCCATGTGAAAAGATACAGGGGAAGATTCCAGGGAGAAATGCAGCCGACAACTCCTACGGGAGTGTAATGAACTGTGTTCCTGCCCTTCCCTCTCTCGTCAAACTCTTCGGATTTAAATTCTTTGATCGCTTCAGCGAAAAAAGAAAAATTTTCAGCTGAGCGAGGAATGTCGACCGTTTTTGAAACGGAAATGGGTTTTCCATTATCAATCGTTTCTGCCATGGCAAGTGAGTCGAGGTTTTTCAGGATGAGATCGGAAATTTTTTGTAAATACTTTGAGCGCTCACCAGCAGAGAGGGCACTCCATGCAGGTAAGGCATTCTGCGCTGCCGCGACAGCTTTCTTCACATCCGCTTCCTTAGAACTCGGAACTTTTGAATAAACTTTCCCAGTCGCCGGGTTCACGTTATCGAGAAACTCTCCATCAAGGGCCCCAGAAAGTTCACCGCCGATATAATTTAAAATCGTCTCCATTATTTTTTCTCCGGAAGTAAAATCGCCCGCACAGGAGAAGCATCAGCTCCTTCAATTCGTAAAGGCAGAGCAATCAACTGATAATTTCCGGGATTCACCCGGGTAAGAATAATCCCTTCCAGAATCGCCATATCGTTTTCATAAATCGCTTTATGCGACACCAGAGTCTGGTCCGTCGCGGGATCCACTGAAGGCGTATCAATCCCCACGAGTATCACACCATTTTTTTTCAGGAAATGAATCAGCTCAGGACTTAAGGCGCTGAAGTCATCGTTCCAGTGATTGGGATCAGGAAACGAATTGGTCTTAAAAAGAATACGCGGAGCTGTGATCGCGACTTTGATATCTTCAGGTTTAATCCGCACAGGTTTGCCAGTTACCTCGATCACCTGACAAGGACCGAAGTACATCGTGAGACTTCTCTCATCAATCGTCTTCCCGTCACCATGGTAATGACTAGGAGCATCCGTATGCGCGCCCACGTGCAGAGTCGTCTTGATATCGGAGAGATCGAGATGCTGGCCTTCCTTAAAACTCATGTTAACCGTTCGCGAGAATGGCGTGTCACCGGGAAAGACAGCGATAGCAGGTCGCAGGACGGGAGAAATGTCGATATATTGGCCTGTCATATCCATCAAAACTCCCTATGATTTTAGCCGAAATCTTAAACCGTTCGTGACGTCTTAGAAAAGGCATATTGCTATGGAAACTACTCTCATTCAGAAAATCGCACAGACTCTGCATAACGCGAGGCTTGATGCCCAGTCTCTTCCGCAGTTCTCCAAGGAGATTAGTGATTTCAAGCGTGAAGATGCCTACGCCATTCAGGAAATTGGGATCAAGATGCGCGAAATCGCCGGCGAGAAGGTCATCGGTCTTAAGATGGGTCTTACTTCCGAGGGAAAAAGAAAGCAAATGAACCTCGATGCTCCCCTCTACGGAGTCCTCACCGACAAAATGAAAATTGAAAACGACGGAACTTTCAAGCTCAAGGGCTCGATTCATCCGAAGATCGAACCGGAAATCGCTTTCCATATCAAGTCCGAACTCAAAGGTACTGTCACACGTGACCAGGTCCTGAACGCTACTGAAGCCGTCTGCGCTGCTCTTGAAATTCTCGACTCGCGCTACGACGGGTTTAAATATTTCTCGATGGAAGACGTGATCTCCGACAACTCATCTTCATCTCACTACATTTTAGGCCCCAAGCTCACCGACTTTAAAAACATTGATCTGAAAAATCTCAAGATGCGCATGTTGGTCGACGGCAAAGTTGCGATGGAAGGAAACTCAAAAGAAATATCCGACGATCCCGTCATCTCCGTCATCCAGCTCGCAGAACTCTTAGCGAAACGAGGCAAATCAATCCCTGCCGGAACATTTGTCCTCGCGGGTGCAGCCACTGCCGCGATTCCCCTTGGGCCCGGCGTCACCGTCTCACTCGAAGTCGAATCCCTTCCCGCTCTCCGAGTGGCGATCAAGGAATAACATGTACACCTCAAATCAAAATCACATAGACTCCGCCCGCGATCTAGACGCCAAAGACCCGATGTCAAAGTTCCGCGAGCGTTTTCATTTTCCAAAATCCCCAGATGGTAACGGCCTCTATTTCTGCGGTCACTCTCTTGGTCTTCAACCGAAAGACACAAGAAAGGCCATCGAAACAGAACTGGACTCATGGGCCCAGTACGGAGTCGAAGGCCACTTCGAAGGCCCGTACCCGTGGCTGCCTTACCACGAGAACATCACAAAAAGTTTTGCCGCCATTGCTGGTGCCAAAGAAAATGAAGTCGTCGCGATGAACACACTGACGGTGAATCTCCACCTCATGATGGTCTCGTTCTACCGTCCGACGAAGACCCGTTATAAGATCCTGATCGAGAACAACACGTTCCCTTCAGACAAATACGCCGTCGACTCTCAGGCCCGATATCATGGTTTTGATCCGGCAGCGACGATCGTCGAACTCAAACCCGCCCCCGGTAAAAAAACCGTTGAACCTGAAGACGTCATCGCGCAAATCAATGCTCTCGGTGACAGTCTCGCTCTCGTCATGCTCGGAAACTGTAACTACCTCTCGGGCCAGTGCTTCAACTTCAAAGACATCGCGGCTGCCGCTCACAAGAACGGTGCTCTTTGTGGATTCAACCTCGCTCACGGCGCAGGTAACCTCGCTCTCACTCTCCACGACGACAACGTTGATTTCGCCGTCTGGTGCAGCTACAAATATCTCAACTCCGGTCCCGGTGGTCTCGCCGGAGCCTACGTCCATGAAAAACATTTCGCTGATCAGAAGATCCCCCGCTTCGAAGGCTGGTGGGGCCACGATAAATCGAGCCGGTTTAAAATGGGTCCTACATTCCAACCCATTCCAACAGTCGAGGCCTGGCAGTTATCAAACCCTCCGATCTTCCAGCTCGCATCTCTTCGTGCGAGCATGAACATCTTTGATGAAGCGGGAATCAAAAACCTCCGCGCCCGTGGAGACAAACTTACCGCCTACCTCGAGTTCCTCCTCAACACCAACTGCGAAGGCAAGCTCGACATCATCACGCCGAAAAACACCAAAGAGCGCGGCTCCATGCTCTCCGTGCAAATGAAAAAAGATCCGAAACCTCTCGTAAAAGTATTCTCTGAAAAAGGTGTCATGCTCGACTTCCGCGAGCCCGACATCCTCCGCATAACTCCTGCACCACTCTACAATTCCTTTGAAGATTGCTACCTCTTGGTGCAAATCATGAAGGAGACTCTCTAATGGATGCGCCTAAGAAAATTGTCATCGCAGGTGCCGGTCTTGTCGGATCCCTTCTTGCCGTCGCTCTAAAAAAACGCGGGCACGACGTTTATCTTTTTGAGAAACGCGAAGACATTCGATTAAAAAACCGCGGCGCAGGCCGATCCATTAACCTCATCATCACCGCAAAAGGCATTCGGCCACTCCAGCAACTGGGTCTCTGGGATAAAGTGAAAACCATCACGTCGCCAGTGGCAGGCAGACTCATGCATTCTACCGAGGGAGAACTCGCCTATCAGCCCTACGGCAAAGATAAGACAGAGTGCAATCACTCCGTTTCCCGAGGCGAGCTCAATTGTCTCTTAAATGATGAAGCCGAAAAAGCGGGTGTTAAAATTTTATTCAACTCCACTTTAAAGCGCCTTGACCTAGATAAAAAGATCGCGACCTTCGAGAACGGTGAGTCCTATTCCTATGATCTTCTCTTTGGAGCTGATGGTACCAATTCGGCGACAAGACAAGCCATGATTAGCACTCTAGGATCAAAATCCGAATACAAGGTCGAGCCTTTTGGAACCGATTATAAAGAAATGACGATGCCTTCTCTGAACGGAAAGTACGCCATGGATGAGCACTCCCTTCACATCTGGCCCCGCGGAAACCACATGCTCATGGGTCTTCCGAACCGAGACGGCTCCTTCACCATGACTCTCTACATGCCTAAGGAGTGGTTCGATAAATTTAAAGCACCCGGCGCTTTTGAAGAGTACTTCAGAAAATATTATGCCGATGCTGTGGCCTTGATGCCAGACTTCGTTAAAGACTACGAGGACAACGCGCAAGGTAACCTTGGCATCGTCCGCATGAACCCATGGGTCTATGGAGACCAGATCGCTCTTCTGGGAGATGCTTGCCATGCCATGGTGCCCTTCTTTGGTCAGGGGATGAATTCTGGTTTTTCGGATGTGCAGTTCTTGTTAGATCAGATGAACACGCACCTAGATGACTATGAAACCATCATGAAAAATTACAATGAGTTTCAAAAACCAAGTGGCGACGCCATGGCGGATATGTCCCTCGAAAACTTCACCGAGATGTGTGACAAAGTCGGAGACGCAAAATTTCTTCTGCGCAAAAAAGTAGAGAACAAGCTCGAGAAAACTTTCCCGAGCGAGTTTCGCTCAAGATACGGGCTCGTGACTTACACGCTCATTCCCTACCATCTGGTGAAAGAAGTGGGGATGATTCAGGACAAGGTTTTAGATTCACTCTGCGAGAATCTCACTGATCCAGAAGATGTGAATCTCGATCACGCCCACAAGCTCATTCAAGAGCAGATCGTGCCGTGGTTTACGAAAAAAGCTTTATCTCCAACGAGATTTAAATTTTAAGATGGAATATGAACTCTTAAATGTTTAATTGTTCGCAGTTAACTGATGAGGCTTAAACTCAAAGAGTCCCGATCTATTTTTGGATTCCCTTTTTTTAGGCAGCAATAATTTGTCTGGAATACGGGTAGTAGCGGCCAATGAACGCTTTCTCTTTATCATCTAAACGGATCTGGCTCATCTTCTTTCTTGTCCCGAAAATATCTTCAAAACTCAAAACTTTTTC
>CAMCYI010000056.1 GCA_945883845.1 Bacteriovorax stolpii
GGGATCACTGATAAGGTCATCTTCGGTGGTTTCGTTGCAGATCCCATCAGCTACTATAGAGAGGCCAGGGTGACGGCCCTTCCGTCTTCGAGCGAAGGCTTTCCGAACGTGCTCATCGAGTCCATTTCTCTCGGAACCCCCGTTGTTGCCTTCGACTGCGAGACAGGACCAGCGGAAATCATTCTCCAGAACAAAAACGGCATCCTTGTCGAACTCGGGAACCAGAAAGAATTCACCAGGGCCCTCGATCGCTGCCTCAGTTCATCCTGGAACTTTGATGTCAACCGTTACCGACCCGGTCCCATCATTACTGACTACATATCATTTCTTAGCGGCGAATCCGGAATCCAGCCGTGAAGATTCAAAAAGTTTTCGACTCTCTATCCGAACGTCCTAACCTTCGCATCGTGATGAAGAGCTTCGCGTACTTTTTCTCTGAAAAGGTCACTAGGATCGTGGTTGGGTTTGTCCTTCTGACCTGGCTCGCCCGGCATCTGGGCCCTGAAAAGATGGGGATCTATTCCTACGTCGAAGATTTCGTGAAGGTCTTCATCCCGATCGTTCTCTTTGGTCTTGATGATATCCTCGTGAAGGAGCTGATCCGCGAAGAAGATAAGAACAAGGTCATGAGTACGGTCCTGACCTTCAGACTCGTTCTCAGTGTCGTTGTATGGGTTGGTCTTTCAATTGCTATCTACATCATCCGGCGGGAAGCTTCGGATGTGATTCTCCTGACGGTTCTATATGGAACGTTGGTTCTTTTCCGAACGTTGGATACTTTCTTTGCCTATTTCTACGCCAACCTTCTCATTCGTCCTCTCATCATCGGAAGACAGATAGCTTTCCTTCTGGCTTCAGTTCTTCGTGCAGCTGGCCTCTGGGCAGGCATGGGTCTGGCGTTCTTTTTATTCAACAACTACCTCCAGATCATCCTCGAGAGATTTTTTGTTATCCTCGAGCTCAGGAAAGTTTTCAAGCCGAAGTTTCACTTTGATAAGCAGTACCTGATTTCTCTTCTGCCACTTTGCCTTCCGATCGCCCTGACAAGCTTCTTCACGCTGGCCGAAGCAAAGATGGGGACGTTCTTCATCAACAAGTTCCACGAGCTAAATGACGTCGGACAGTATGGCGTCGGTCGAGGACTACTTGATCTCTGGGAATTTTTTCCGGCCACCCTCTGCATGACGGTCTTTCCCATCATCGTAAATTCCAAAGCGACGGATCCCGCTATTTACCATTCGAAACTTAAAAAGCTCTACAGTGGTCTCTTTTATTTCGGCGTGGTCTTTGCGCTCATGCTGAGTGTTTCCGCTCCGCTGGTCATCAAAATTCTCTATGGTGCGCGCTACGAACAGACCGTCCAGGTCCTCATCTATGGCTCCATTCTCTCGATCATCACATTTGTGAATCTCGCGCGGCTGAAGTGGTACATCCTTGAAAATGATACGTTGTCGTGGCTTCTGATCTGCTTCACGACCCTCATCTTCAACATTTCGTTTCAGTTTTATTTCACGCCGAAGTACGGAGTCATTGGTCCTTACTTTGCCAGTATCTCGGCCCAGTTCGCAGGCAACATTCTGGTGCTCATGTTGAGAAAGAACACGAGAAAAGATTTAGGAATTGTGTTGCAGGGGATTCTCTACCCTGTGATGTATTTTATAGGTAAACAAGATGAAACCACTAAGTAACAGGAAACGACTCTTCATCCTTTCGGACGGTAAAAACCCCCACACTCTGAAATGGGTGCGCGGCCTTGCGTCCGAAGGCTATTCGATCTTTCTGTACTCGCTTTCTCCCTTTGACCCCGCACTCTACGCAGCTTTCCCGAACGTGCAGATGGAGCACGCGCACTTTGATGAGAAACTCAAAAAGAGTGGCGATGGTGCTCTAATGAAAATCCAGTATCTCAAGGTTCTTCTTCGGGTCCGCGAGCTTGTCAGGAAATTCAATCCCGATATTGTTCATGCACACTTTGCCTCCAGCTACGGTCTCATTGGAGCACTGAGCGGATTCCACCCGTTTTACATCAGTGTTTGGGGTGCAGACGTCTACGATTTCCCGAAGAAGAGTTTTCTTCATAAGTGCATTCTGATGTTTAACTTAATGAAGGCGGACCGTCTGTTCTCCACATCATTTGTGATGGCCGAAGAGACGTCTCAGTACACGAAAAAGAAAATTGATATCATCCCTTTTGGGGTAGACGTGAAACGCTTCAGCCCTCAGACGATGAAGCATCCCATGATTCCGGAGAATCACCTCGTGATCGGAACGGTCAAGTCTCTTGAGGATAAATATGGCATCACTTATCTTCTTGAGGCGTTTGCCATTCTCAAAAAGAGAAGACCAGAAACTCCGATGAAGCTCCTGATTGTGGGCAGGGGAACAAAAGAAGCTAAATACAAAGAGCTCGCTGCCTCTTTAGGAATTGCAAGTGACACGATCTTCACAGGGTTTATTCCGGTGGAGCAGGTTGCGGACTATCAGAACATGATCGACATCCCTGTGTTTCCGTCCATTCTGGATTCTGAATCCTTCGGCGTCGCCGTCGTTGAAGCAAGCTCATGTGCAAAGCCCGTCATCGTATCTGCGAAAGGCGGCCTCAAGGAAGTCGTGGAAGACGGCGTATCGGGAATCATCATCGAAGCCAAAGATTCGTCGCTCATCGCCGATGCGATCATCAAGCTCATCGATAACCCCGAGCTCAGAAAAAACTACGGAACTCATGGTCGCGAGCGCGTGATGAAGCTCTATGACTGGCAACTCAACCTCAAAACGATGATTAACGCTTATCAGGATTAGACTATGACTCTCATATCGGTGGTCACACCCGTTTATAATGCTGAAAAATATCTCGAGGATGTTTACAACTCCCTGTCGGAGCAGAGCCACCAAGACTGGGAGTGGCTCGTCACTGAGGATTGCTCATCCGATAATTCGTTCGAGATGTTAAAGAGCATCGCTGAACGCGATCCACGCGTGAAACTTTCCAGGAACAATGAGAACTCGGGTGCAGCTGTTGCCCGGAACGTTTCTCTTGAACGCGCCTCCGGCGAGTATGTGGCCTTCCTCGACGCCGACGACTGCTGGCTTCCGAACAAGCTTGAAAAGCAGCTCGCGTTCATGCTCAAGACGAATTCTACTTTCTGCTGCCACAACTATCACATGATCGACGAGACAGGTAAGTTCATGAAGGAAGTGGGAGTGCCCGAGTACGTGAAGTTTGAGAATCTCCTCGCATACAATCCACTCGGCATCTCGTTTGTGATGCTCAAGCGCTCTGTCATCGGCGACATTCGCTTCGACGTCACCCTCAAACGCCGTCAGGACTGGGTCTTCTGGTATCACCTGATCCAGAAAGAAAAAGTTTGCCACAGTACCTCTGAGGTCCTTGGCTCTTATCGCAAGGATTCAATCCACTCGATCTCAAAGAACAAATTTCACATGGCACTGATTCAGTGGAAGATGTACCGGAACTATTTTCATCTGGGATTTTTTAGGTCGATTAAGTCATTCTTGCAGTATGCGACTTATGGGATAACGAAACACTATCTTTAACTACTGACCTGCACCAGTAAGCACCGTCTTAATCGTCTTGATAATCACCAGAATATCCAGCCAGATACTTTTGTTCTTCACATAGAATAGATCAAACTGCAATTTTTCAAACGAATCCTCCTGCGAAAACCCATAACGAAACGTTACCTGCGCCCAACCCGTTACACCGGGTTTAACAAGGTGACGAAGATTGTAATATGGAATAGTAGGAGCAAGTTGCTTCTCAATGATTTCCGGTCTCTCAGGTCGAGGCCCTACAAGGCTCATCTCTCCGCGTATGATGTTAATCAACTGCGGAAGCTCATCAAGACGTGTTTTACGTAAAACTTTTCCAAGCGGGGTAATGCGTGCATCACCGGGCCTAGACCACTGGGCCCCATTTTTTTCAGCGTCCACAACCATTGTCCTGAGCTTATACAGCTTGAAAGGGAGATTGTTCTGACCCGTACGGATCTGTTTAAAGAATATCGGTCGCCCGTGAACGATGAGAAGAATCGGAAACAGAATACAAGCAACAGGAATAAGTGTGATCAATAGAAGTACGGCCACCGTACGATCAATCATATTCTTGATCACATCGTAGCTGCGGGATTCCTGATGCCCACAGTATTCAATGAACCATGATTCATCGATGGCCTGAATGGGAATCTTACCTGAAATTTGCTCAGCGAACTTTGCGAGGTCGATAATCTCGGTGCCCGATCCAAGAAGCGAGAACACTTTTTGATAGAGGTTCTGGTCTTTGGTCATCCGGCGTTCAATTGCTATCAGTTCAACTGATGGAATCTCACCCATTGTCTGAGCTTCTTCCGGTGAATAGGCACCAATAATTTTGTAACCCAGATGTGCCTTGTGGCCGATCTCTTCCCTTACAAGAGCAATTGTCTGCTCTGACCCGATCAAAAGCGTGGAGCGAAGTCTTCTGGCATTCGAGAAAAATGTGAAGAACAGTCGACGCCAGCCATACAACAGAGGAAGAGTCAGGATCGCCAGGAGAATAAGATTCGTCTTTGGAGTGAGCTTACCCATCGGCGAAAGGTAGATCACAATGAAGGAAAGAAATACAGCGCCGAGTGTACCGCGCATGAGCGAGATCGGAAGGTTCGCCGGATTATAGGTTTTGAGCGTATAAAGCCCTTCAATGAAATACATCAGCGTCCACAACGGGAACAGAACAGAAAAGAGTTGGTAGTGCTTAACGAGATAATCGCTAGAAGGATTGCCGGCCTTGCGCGCATAGATCACAACAGTCAGTGCAAGCACCATGACCAGGAGATCCATCACCAGAAGGAGAAAAGTTTTAGCACGGTTCGACATTGATAGATTTTATGCCGTTTTGGGAAGTTTCGCCAAGCTCATTGCATACACAAAAAAGATCATGGAAGCGTTATTGGCATCAAGAGTGACTTCAAACTGGCTGGAAATGACCCAAACCACACCAAATGGAACAACCAATGCTCGTGTCAACCCACCTGCGCGGAAACATTCCCAGGCCCAGGTCACGATCCAACCAAGAAAGGCGAGAAGCCCAATGATTCCTGTTCCGGCTGCGATCTCTAGGAAGATGTTGTGGGCGTGAGCATCGTGATACTTGGGAACCGGTAGCTGATTCTCAATTTTAATTCTTTGAACTTGCGAATGAAAATTTGAAAAACCATAACCAAGAGCAGGCTTTTCCTTGATCGCGATCACAGCGGCGGCCCACTGACCTTTTCTTTTCTGGTCCGAAGTATTGTTCTTGTTGATCAGAAATCTTGAACCCTCTTTACTGGAAGAAATGTTCCCGAAGAAATAGAAACTTCCAAGCCCGCTCAAAAGAAGAAGCGCAATTCCACCGACAGCGAGTCCCCACTTAGGGCGATAGAAGTACAAAGCAACCGGAACTCCGCAGAGAAATCCGAGAAGCCCACCACGAGTATATGTGACATACATACCGATGAAGCCAAAAACAAAGGCGATAGCTCCCGCACGAGCATCGAACCAATTCTTGATTTTGTCTCTTTGAAGAATGGCACTCAAAAGTGTCACAAGAATCATGGAAGAGCCGTAGCCATATCTCATCGTCTCAGTGAGGCCTTGAGCACGGCCATCTTTGGAAGTGGTTAACTGCCAGCAGGCGTAAACTGCAGCGACGACAATAGAAAGGAAGAACGTATAAGTGAGGTATTTTTTGATCTGATCAGAAGCTTCGTTCAACCAATATCTAAATACAAAAATTCCACCGACACCGTAGAAACAGTATTTAATTTTGCCAAAGTTGCGTGATGGTTTGGGAATGAGATCGAGATTCACGACAAGACTTAAGGCCGCAATCACAGCGAATGCAAGTAACCAATAAGAGCTCTTAGGAAAATCGAGAGTTTTGTTTTTAACTGCGAGATAGAAAAAATAAAAAAGAGGAACGGCAAACAGCACTTGATACACAGACAAGATAGAGACCGAAGTCAGGATACCGGCCGCGAGAAAAAAAAGCGCGGCGCTGATGAGGTTTTTCATGCCTCAAAGGTATCCTGACCAGGAGAGAATCGTCTAGCCTTAGCGGCAAACTTCGCTGATTTCTTTCCCCATATCTACAAACTTTCTTTTCGCGAAATCGTACTCGTAGTTTGAGCTCCACTCCAGACACCCGATGGCACCGTCGAAAACCACTTTGGCATCCGAAATGGCCGTAGGAATTTTACTGATTTCGTAGACACAGGTTCTGAATTTCAGGCTGCTAATGACAGCAGTCTGAGTCAGATCAGCTGAAATGCTCCACGTTGATGGAGTTGGCATGTCCGTGATGTAGATTTTGTTCGCTTTAAGGTTTTTCATCTTACCCGCCCACGAGCCCCAGTTATCTGTGAGAGCAGGATTGGCGTAAGCGTAACCCGAGTTACGTGGAACAAAATATCCGCGAAGGTCATCGAAACCGGCCGCATCGTTTGACCAGTACAGTGGATCCACATCGTCACCTGAATCGACTTCCCAATCTTTGTGAATGAATGGGACAGATTTTGCGAGAGAGTTGCGAATCGAATAACGTACGAACCCCTGTGGAGTTTTCGAATAGTGACAGCCCTTGATGTACTGAACAATTCCGTACTTCGTGAGGTGTTTTGCTTCAGTCGTTTCGATTTCAGCAGAAACGGAGTTCGCTGAAAAAGTTTTGGCTGCAACCTTATCGATGAAAAGCTTCAGGCCTTTCACTTCGCAACTTCCCGTCGCACATTCCGGGTTAGTCCACGAGGTAACTATTGGAGCTGCGAATGCTGATTGGGCGAGAACTAATCCGAATGCTATAATCATTGATGTTTTCATTATTTTCTCTCCGGGCAAAAGCCTTCAGTCACTTCAGCTTGGCGATTGTAGATTTTATTCAGGCAACCAACGTGACACTTTAGATAGTTGTAGTCTTTGTGGCAGACAACTTCGTCATCAGTGATTCCGCCTTGCCAGACGTCTCCGCAACCGGCCGTCACACCCGCAATCACGCTGATAGCGATACAGTTGATTTCTTCTTTATCGATTGCGTTTACGATGTGAATCCAGCGACGATTATTCTTGAAATCTTCTTTTACCAAAGTACCCGCGTCTGATTTGGCTTGAATTGCCTGAAGCTCTTCATCAATCACGAAGTCCCCCTGGTCTTTGGCGTAATCAGTAAACCCGATTGCTTCGTAGCCCATATAAAAATTTAAATATTCAGGAGTAATGAAAGCTTTCGGATCGCCCGTGAGTTTTGCAATGAGTGCATTCATTTCAGCGAACGTATTTCCAAGAAAGGCTTTTTTTGTGAAGCCATATTGAAGCTTCAGTTTGGTTCCCGCTACTTTCTTGATGGAGATTGTACGGGCCCATTCGTTTGACCATGGCAATTCAGCCGCAAACGCTGTGGAAGCAATTCCCACGAACGCTAACAAGCAGAATGTGACGTTCAGGATTCGATTTTTCATATTGGGCCTCACTGTGTTGGAGGCGGCCAATATAGCAGAATCTAAAAATAGAGGTGTTCACCGGGTAAAGATTTTACGCCAGGCGCAAGGGGTGGGTAAGTCTTTGATAACTAGGGGTTTTTTGCCTCAATATTGAGGAAGTAGGTGCACGTCTCACCACTCGTTTCATCCCGAACACTGTACGATCCAGTGAAAGTCCTGGTGTTCCCAACAGGAAAAAATTCGCCCTGAAGACTGAAGGCCAGGCAGTGAGTGGGATCAAAACCTGTGTTGAGCATGGCCCCACAATTTCGGGAGTTGAGCTGAACCCGATTAGAAAGCGGCGAAAGCGGAAGTGATCCAACAGACGTTGGAACATCATTTGCGATGACAGAAACTTCTGTCGACGGAAGAACTTCGAGCACGAGTCCTTTCATCTGTGCGAGCTGACAGAGGTTCGCTGAATCGGAAGTTTCCTGAGAGAGACCCGAGTAGTGACCGCAGTATCCAGCGAGAACACCAAAGCCCAGTGAGCAGGTACTATCTGTTACACTTGAAGACATAGTTCCCAGAATGTTCATCACCGCGATAGCTCCGCCTGCTTCATTTTTCGAGGTGACGTTGATTGCGACAGGCCTTCCAGAAGTTGCGTTCTCACTGGTGTTAATTTCCAGCGATTTAATACCTTGAACTGCCTGCGGAAAAACCACAGTAAACATTCTCCCCGCAGGTCCATTGACACCGAGTACTGGCGTCGAGCCTGACAGAAAATTAGCCTGGTAGCGCCCGTTCATCTCTTTTCCCGTCTCGCTCCACTCGAGAGTGAAGGAAATCGGGCTCGGGTATTGAGCATTCAACGTATCAATATTGGGAAGGTTAAAAGTTCCTTGCAGTCGATTAGGATAGGTTTGCGAAAAACAATTC
>CAMCYI010000057.1 GCA_945883845.1 Bacteriovorax stolpii
TCTGTTGTGCATTTTTTTGCCTGCACACACATGAGACTACGATTCATTTCAAAATCATCTTCACCACGAACGAGGATCCCTTCAACTTCACCTGTCTGAGCATTAAACACAGCTGAGCCTGAGTTCCCCTGAAAGGTATCGAGGTTTGCCGAGAAATAAAACGGGTGCACTGATTTTCTGACGTTCGCTCCACCGGCAATCTTAATCGGAAGGCCTGATGGCCCGCCGATCACAACGAGTTCCTGCATGTCAGAAACTCTGTTGTCAGAGCGGATTTCCACCGGCTCACGTCCGGAGACATCACGATCGAGCTGGATAAGACCAAAGTCCATCCCGAGATTCATATCGAGAGCAGAATTGATGACTCTTTTGCATGAATAGATATTTTCGTTTTTAATATCAAGACCAGCCGTTTGAGTGGCCTCATCAACTTTGAAGTCGAAAACCCATTTGTAGTCCTTGCAGAAATTTTCGAGTTCAACGCAATGGCCGGCCGTGATCAAGAGATCCGGACCGATAAGAAATCCACTGCACATACCTGGATTCGGCTGATCGATAAATCTCTCAGATGCGCAGAACGAAAGGCCATCATCCTCAACGTCTACATCCGCATGGATCTTTGACATCACTGGAGCTGCCGTGAAGCCTTCTTCCTGAGGGGCCGCGAGCCAGTCTTTGAGGGTTCTTTGAGTCAGCACACTGAGACCTGCAACGGCACTCGGAGTAATTTCTTTCTGGTGAATCATACTGGCAGCTGCACTGGCCAGTTTCTGGAGTTTCGGAGTGGCCGCATAGACTTCCATCCTGTTGTCCTCACCGTAAATAACCGGGGGAATGACAGCGAAAGCGCGGGAGGCAAGAAGAAGAGCGGGGATCGAGAATAAAAGTGAGTGCTTCATCAGAGTCTCCGAAAAAATTTCTTGGCTTTATAGCCCTAAAGCCGCGCAGCGTCTCGAAATTTGCCGCATGTTGTAAAAATCTCTCTATTTGACGGGTGGTCCGGATAAAGCGAAAATTTTCAGAAGTGAAAAAGGATAAATATGGGAATTTACGTTAATCGAACCCTCAATATGAAACAGGTTTCGGCCATTGGCTTTGATATGGATTATACCCTCGTCCGTTACGATTCTACGGCCTTTGAGGAAATGACCTACAGAGAGATTAAGAAAAAACTCATCGAAAACCGCGGCTACCCAAAAGTCATCAATGATCTCAAGTTCCAGATGGATCTCGCGATCCGTGGACTCGTGATTGATAAGCCTCTCGGAAATATCCTGAAACTCTCCACCTATAGTAAAGTGAAGCAGGCCTATCACGGTCTGACTGAAATGGATTTTAAGTCTCAGCAAAAAATTTATCAGGGTCTCACGATTGATCTCAACGATTCTGACCGATTTGCCATTGTCGATACGACATTCTCCATTTCTTATTGTGTCCTTTTCATGCAGCTCGTGGAAATGAAAGATCGCCAACCCGAACTCAATCTCCCCGATTACAAAACTCTTGAAACCCACGTTCTTGATGGTCTCGATATTTCTCACCGTGATGGAACATTAAAAAATCAGGTAAAAAAATCGGTGAAAAAATTTATCGTCCAGGATCCGGACGCTGTGGCCGCTCTTGAGCGCTTTAAAAAGCACGGAAAGAAACTTTGGGTGATCACGAACTCAGACTACGAATACACCAAGCTCCTCCTCGACTACGCCGTGAATCCATTCCTTAAGGAACACAAGGACTGGTCAGAGCTTTTTAATCTCGCAGTGACTCTTGCCAACAAGCCGAAGTTTTTTACAGATAAGATGCCTCTCCTTCAGGTAGATCCAAAGACAGGTCTCATGAAGAATCATCATGGAGCGATCGAAGACGGGATCTATCAGGGTGGAAGTGCTCAGGCGCTGCAGAAGAATGCTGGTCTCTCCGGTGAACAGATTCTTTATCTTGGAGACCATATTTACGGAGACGTTCTTTCGATTAAAAAAACCTGCAACTGGAGAACCGCTCTTGTTATCGATGAGCTTCTTCACGAATGCAAGGCCCTGACAGATACATCTCCTATCACAGAAGAAATCAACGTTCTGATGGCAGAAAAAATAGATCTGGAAAGAAAGCTTGATGGACTCTTTGATCGCGAGATTGAAAAAGGTAAGAAGCCGGAAAAAGAAAAAATCCAGGATGCTTTTCAAAAAATCGAGAAGGTGGATAAAAAAATTGGTAAACTCATCCGCAGTCACACTCAGAACTTCAACAAGACCTGGGGTGAAACGATGCGGGCCGGAGTTGAGCCAAGCAGGCTTGCTGGTCAGATTGAAAAATACGCCTGTATCTACATGGCGAAAATTTCAGACTTCGTGGATTACTCTCCTCGAAGTTATTTCAGACCACATAAGAAGACTCTCCCGCACGAGAGCTAATCTTTCAGAACAAATCGGCCACCCAAAGCTTTTGCGTCCGGTGATACGGTAAACTCAACTTCTTTGCCGAGGAATCTTTTCACAAGATTCTCAAGAGAACATTTGCGGTAGTAATTCAGGAACTGCGTAATGCGACCATCCTTATCATCGAAGCTTTTAAGATGCACCTCCGGACGATATGAAATAAAGATCATGCCGTTCTTATTTTCCAATGTGACCTGAAAATCTGTCTGGAAATAAATTTGCTTCCGGGTAAAATGAGCGAGCAGCTCTTCCACTGTTTTAAGATTTTTCCAGTCATCACCGTAGCTATCCCAAAAGATATCATCCTGTCCTTCTGAAGCCATCGCGCAGACAGATTCATAATCGTCCTTACGTAAACGAATGAAAGAATCAATGATGTTGGCATACAACGAAAAATTAATGAGGTTATCAAAATCAACAAAAAACTCAGGATCAATTTCAGAAGTCGTAATAAATTTCTGAACTTCCTCAAGATGATGCTTTTGCAGATACTTCAAAAAAGGATAAAGCTCTCTGACTTTTTCGGCCCGCTGAGTGCGGTAGCGCCGGGGAATCTTAAAACCTAGAGAAACTTCATCACTGTTAAACTTCACCGGATTGCGGCGGTCAATATACCCGCTCTCAAGAGTTTCTGGGGGAATAGAAGTAAATCTTGAAAAGAGGAACCATTGTGGAGCGGACGGCACGAGTAAGTTGTGTTCCATCTTCGAGAGTGCACTCTGGGAACATCCAATCGCCTTGGCCACTTCCGACTGGTTGAATTTCTTAAACTTCCGGGCAGCTTTCATGATCGGTCCGATCGTTGTGTTAAGTTCTACCATATTGAGCGCCTTGGTTTTTATTTCTCTCATTCTTCTTTGAATATTCTCACTCACTATTCGGATTTGAGTAAATGAAGAGTGGGTAAATTTTCCTTTACTTAGGCGCTCTGTTAAGTTTTAACTCACACTATGCTGAAAAGACCTGAATTGTTTGAGCGCGGCTATCACGTATCTTATTTTCCTCTTCCTGATGAAGTGGCCAATTTCGTTCGGGATGAAGATTGGCCTCAGGTTGATCAGTGGTTTCAGAAGGCATCTTCAAAAGATGGAAGACTGTTTAACTATCTTCAGGCATTTCACGATTTCTCCTCAATCGAATTCATTATAAGTATCCGTGACTCTCAAAACGAATGGGAAGAAGATGGAATCTGGCATGATGATGGATCACGAGTCTTTGCATTTTCACTCAGCCTGACACTCGATGCAGATCATGTGAAAGGTGGAAGATTGGGACTCCGAAGAATCGGTGAACAGTACGCGACAGAAATTCCGACGCCATCGTTTGGTGGCATCATTCTTTTTTTAACTGGCATCTATGGATTTGAGCACCGGATACATCAGGTGAAAGAAGGCAAACGAGTCATCATTGCGGGATGGTGTTCTTAGTTATTCGAAGAGACCAGGAAGTGAGAAGTATCTCTCCCCTGTATCGTAACTAAAAGTCAGAATCTTTTTGAGCTCCGGATGATCCTTCCGAAATTTTGCAACGGCCGCAATACTCGCACCAGATGAAGCTCCTACGAAAAGTCCTTCTTTCTTAGCCGAAACCCGGGTCATTTCAAACGCCTCATCTTTTGTCACTGTGATAACTCCATCAAGAACTTCGCGATCAACAATGGCCGGGACAAATCCCGCACCAATTCCCTGAATTGGATGTGGGCCGGGATTTCCTCCGGAAAGTACCGGCGACTCCGCAGGCTCAACCGCGTAAACTTTCAGCTTGGGAAATTTCTCCTTGAGAATTTTCCCAACTGCGGTGATGTGACCGCCAGTACCCACACCTGTGATGAGAGCATCAAACCCCTGGGGAAAATCTTTCAGGATTTCCAAAGCAGTGGTTTCGGCGTGGACTTTGAGATTGTCTTTATTTTCAAACTGCATCGGCATCCACGCGTTTTTATCATTTGCGAGTAGTTCGCGCGCGCGCTCGATGGCCCCTTTCATTCCTTTCTCTTTTGGAGTGAGATCAAAAGTAGCTCCATAGGCCGACATGA
Source organism: Bacteriovorax stolpii (assembly GCA_945883845.1). Lineage (GTDB taxonomy): Bacteria > Bdellovibrionota > Bacteriovoracia > Bacteriovoracales > Bacteriovoracaceae > Peredibacter. The sequence continues at coordinate 4,471 of CAMCYI010000057.1, forward strand.
TTTTTCTGCGCTCAATGGTCATGGACTCGGGCATGACGAGAATGAGCTTGTAACCTTTGATAGCAGACACAAGAGCAAGACCGATACCCGTATTCCCCGATGTCGGTTCAATAATCGTCATGCCCGGCTTCAGATCTCCGCGCTTCTCAGCTTCCGTGATCATGGAAAGAGCAATGCGGTCCTTGATGGAACCACCGGGATTTTGTTTTTCGAGTTTGGTCCAGACTTCGGCGTCCGGAAAAATGTTTTTGAGACGAAGGTGAGGAGTATTTCCGATGAGATCTAAAATGGATTCAGCTTTCATAACTCCCCCGCTTCTTTATTTTTTCATCTTGTCTTTGACTTGATTCAGAATCGTGTTCGCCGTTTCAAGAACGAGACCCGCCGTTTTTTCAACTTTGGCCTTGATCTCATCTTTAGGAAGCTTAGAAAGAATATCTTCCACTTTTTTTGTTGCTTCATCTCTCGAGATGCCAAGTTTCTCTTCGACAACAGAGATCAGGGCATTCGCATTGCCTTTAACTTTCTCCAGATCTTTCTCAGAAATCTCATCCCACTTCTTGAGTGTCATTGAAGAAAGTTCTTTCCACTTAGCTTTCAATTGTTCCGGATCGAAATTCATGTGCGCCCCTTTCATTCTCATCAGTTTCTCTGAAGCACTGATAATAGCATCGGAATCCATATGGTGCTTAGCATACAATTCATCTGCGCCGTATGCACTCTGCCCGAACTCACCCTGAACACCTAACGAAATTAGTTTGAAATCAAAACCCAAAAGTTTCAGATGATGAGAGAGCTGAGCACCCATCCCACCAACAACCTGGTGATCTTCAACAGTCACGACTCGTGAGCCGCTGGCCTCAACCCATTTTCCGATCTGAGCAAAGTCTGAGTTATTCACAAAAGTATGATTGATAACACTGGCACTGATACCGCGCTCCTTAAGAGCAGCAGCGGCCTTAAGACCTTTATCAACCAGTGAACCTGAAACGACGATCGCAAGATCTGACCCCTGCTCAAGAAGTTGAGGTGTGTGAAGTTCGTAACGAAGACCTTCTTTCACTTCAAGAGCAAAGTTCTCACGGCCCAAAAAGAAAATATAAGATTCGCCATCTCTTCCGGCTTCACGATCCATCGCTGTTTTCTTCGCTGCCTGATAAACATATTCTTCAGCTTCTTTCGCAGAAGCAAGATTCACAACGTTCAGGTGAGGAATACTCGACAGTGCAGAAAGATAAGTGAGTGACTGATGGCTGGCACCATCTGCAGCATCCTGGAATCCAGTATGCGAGAAAGCGGCCATGATAGGTGATTGAGAGAGAGAGGCCATGATGAGGGGGAGATTTCCCTTCGTCACACCGAAAGCAGCAAATGTATCAACCATCGGAATGAATCCGACTTTTGAAAGACCTATCGCTGTTGATATCATGTTAGATTCAGCTACACCGACATCGAGGTAGCGATCAGGAAATTCCGTGTGGAACGCTTTGACTCCGGTTGAACCCTGAAGATCTGAAGTCACCGAATAAACCGGCAATCCTTCTTTGGCCGCTTTCGCGAGACCTTTAGAGATACCTATCTGAACTTTATCTTTAGCAGGACCTGATGTTGATTTTTTTTCAGGTTTTACACAAAGATCTTTCGCCCATGTTGTAAAATCACCGGGAACATTGTCGTCACCCCAGATCTCTTTAACAAAAGCGTGAATGCCTTCATCGTAAGCTTTCAGAGGAAAACCGTGTCCACCGGAGGCAGAATCGGCTGTCGATTTAACGCCAAAACCTTTTATCGTTTTGAGCCATAGTACGACTGGTTTTGAAGGATTTTTTTTCGCTGTCTCAATCCCGTCTTCGATCGCGTGATAAACTTTTTCTAAATCGTGACCATTCTCAACTTTCACCACTTCCCAACCCTGAGAAGAAAGAGCATCGAAAGTGGGCTGCATAGAGAAAGCATCTTTATCAATGCGCCCGCCAAGCTTTGTATTGTTATCTGAAAGAATCATCACGAATGGATTAAGCTTTCCTTTGCTCGCAAGCCCTGGAACAGCACTGAAGGCTTCTTTCGCTTCCCCTTCCATGGCGGCACCGTCTGATAATGAAACAACTGTCACACGGTCATTGCCGGCGAGCTTGTCCGCTACTGCGAGACCTTGTGCCTGAGGGAACGCTGATCCCAAAGGACCGTTAGAAAGAAGAACACCTTCCGGATAAAGATGAGATTCGCCGTGGCCGGTAAGATTCGATTGAATCGAGCGGAATCCTTTCAAGGATTCCAGCGTCAGATCTCCGTACCCGAGATTTGTTCTCAAAGCGTAGATTCCGTTTTCAGCGTGGCCGATATCGTTGACGAAGTTAAATGTGTCGAACCAGTTTTCTTTTTTAAACATGATCGCGTGAAGTGC
>CAMCYI010000058.1 GCA_945883845.1 Bacteriovorax stolpii
GCCTCTCGCATTTCGAGATCTGCCGGTTGCCAGGTGAACATGTTGGCGCGGATGAAGTAGCATCTGTCTGAATCAAACGGATGATCTGCGTATTCTGAAAATTTCGAGACAACTATGCATTTCACATCTTTCACAGAGTGATAGTTCGCCCATTCCTGGAATTCATAAGGGCGATTAAGCCACTTCACATCCATCACGCGTTCTCTTACTTTACCGTCACGGTCTTTGACGTGCACATAAGGAGAAACGTGAAACCACCATTTGAATCCATACCTACGGACGTATTCTTTCGGCCAGAAAACATAAACTTTGTTCGACCGAAGTGAATGCTTTCTCCACCACTCATATGACCACACCATCGCTCGGTTAAAACACTGAGTTTCTTCCTTGGTCGGATGGCGGCTTTCAGCAATATAGCTTTTAGCGATATCAATACTTGCCACTGTCGTTGGAGTGTAGACTGCTGAATCCATATTCAGACTCAGGTTTATTTTTTCAGTGAGACTAATTGAAGGTTGTGCAGGTGTCGGAGCATTTACAATTTTTTGAATTTTTCTGTTTGTATCGAGAGTCAAAGTCACCCAAGGTTCGCCACCGCTCTTTTGATTTGATGACAGGCCTGCAAGAAGTTTACTGTCTGCCGGAGATAACCGTGCAACATCACCGCTTGTCAAAAAAACAAGAATTTCGTCTCCTGCTTTAGAACCCATATCTACGTCATGTATCTGGGTGGTGATTTTTCTGGAACCTGCTAGTGCTGGTAAAGCAAAGAGAAGAACGAGAATAAGTAATCTTCGTGAACGCATAAAAAACCCTCCAATGGTTTTAGCCGTAGTCTCCCAATTACTATTTTGCTTTGAAGTTTTTATGTCTACTTAAGCTATCTTTAGAAAAAGTCAGCGCGAGCACCTTTACTAAGAATGAAGATTCTCAGATTTGAGAGAGTAGAATCGACTTGTTTTTTCAAAAGAAACCACAAAGGAAAGCGAGGCCCAAAAGCATTCTTAATGTACAATTAAGTCGGCTAATCCGGAGATTTTCATGGTTTTGGAGGGCGTTAATTTTTAGCTATAAGTCTTCGTTTGAAAATAATTGACTCCGTACCATGGTACGGATGTTATAGTGTGTATATGGAAAAGCTCACAATTGGTAAATTAGCAGAAATGGCCGGCGTAGGAGTGGAGACAATCCGCTTTTATCAAAGGAAAGAGTTACTTCGTGAGCCAAAGATCACGACAGGTTTTCGGACTTACACAGATGAGGACGCACAACGAATTGTCTTTATCAAAAAAGCTCAGGATCTCGGCTTTACTCTTAGCGAAGTTAAAGAGCTCTTAGAACTTAACACAAAACCGCGAATAACCTGCGGGACCGTTAAGACTAAAACCACTGAGAAAATCCGGGAAATAGAAATCAAAATCGCTGATCTCCAGCGCATGAAAGCTAGTCTCGAAAAGCTTGCCTGCGCCTGTGATGCGAGTCAGGACAGTATCAAGCAGTACAAGGTTCAAGAATGCTTTGACTACGGCCTTAATTGCAAATGTTAATCAAGGAGAAATTATGAAACGCTTTCACATTCACGTCGGGGTCAAGGACCTGAATCATTCAGTTCAATTTTATTCGACTCTTTTTGGCCAGCAGCCAACGAAGCTCAAAGAAGACTATGCAAAATGGATGCTTGAAGATCCAAAAGTTAATTTTGCTATTTCAACTCGTGTGACTGAGCAAGGAGTTGATCATATGGGAATCCAGGTTGATGACAGTGCTGAGTTATCAGAATTAACCGAACGTCTGAAAAAAGCTGATCTTGGCGTTTACGGCGAAGGTGAAACTACTTGTTGTTATGCTGAATCCGAGAAAGCCTGGGTTAAGGATCCATCAGGCATTGCATGGGAAACATACCATACGATGAATGATGTTGATGTATTCAGCGAAAAACCGAAACAAGCTTCAGCAAGTGCATGCTGTGCCCCTAAGGCAACTTCAACAAAAAGTTGCTGTTAATCAAGCATGGATTACTTATTCATTCCTCTTGTATCGGCACTTGCTTCTCTCCTGACTTTTTTTTCCGGTTTCGGTCTGGGAACCCTATTAACTCCGGTCTTTGCGATTTTCTTTTCTGTGGAGCTTGCCATAGGACTAACGGCAATAGTTCATTTTTTTAACGGACTTTTTAAGCTTTCACTAGTAGGCCGATACGTAGATAAAACGATTCTATTAAGATTCGGATTACCCGCGATATTAGCTGCACTTGCAGGAGCTTGGGTCCTGTCATTATTATCTGATCTAAAACCGCTCTTTTCCTATTCGATATACAATCATGAGTTTTATGTTTCTCCACTCAAATTAATTCTGGGCGTACTCATTGCTATGTTTACCTTATTCGAGCTGATACCGAAGCTCCGGGATGTAGAATTCGACAAACGATATCTCTCAGTCGGTGGTTTCATCAGTGGATTCTTTGGTGGGTTATCTGGACATCAAGGAGCTCTCCGTTCTGCCTTTTTATCCAGATCAGGTTTAACGAAAGAGCAATTTGTTGGAACGGGCACAGCTATATCGGTAATGATTGATATAGCGAGGTTAAGTGTTTACTCAAAAAGTTTATCTTCCGGAAGCATAATCAATAATCTTCCTTTATTGGGAATTACGACTCTCAGTGCGTTTTCTGGGGCTTATTTTGGAAACAAACTCTTGAAAAAAATGACAATGAAAACAGTTCAGTTGTTCGTTTCCTTCTCACTCTTTCTGTTAGCGATTGCTTTAGCGGCAGGACTTATATGAAAAACATCATGTTTCTTTGTACTGGCAATTCATGTCGCTCACAGATGGCCGAAGGCTTCTGTCGAAAGTACTGGGGTGATAAATACAATGTTTACTCTGCTGGTACGAAGAAGCATGGCATGAACGTACGAGCGATTAAAGTCATGGAAGAGGCTGGAATTGATATTTCTACCCACATTTCCAAAACGACTGATGAACTTCCCCAACTAACTTTTGATTTTGTGATAACAGTTTGTGATTCGGCCAAAGAGAATTGTCCGTATTTTCCGGGCGGGAAAATCATTCATGTTGGTTTTCAGGATCCGCCGGCCTTAACAAATAACATGACTGATGAAGAAGAAATCTTAAAAGTTTACCGAAGAGTGCGGGATGAAATTGAATCGGCCATTAAAAGATTAGATGAGATAGTGGCCACCCCACCCGGACTCGAACCAGGAGCAGAGTCTTAGGAAGACCCCGTTTTATCCATTTAAACTATGGGATGACTGGCCCATCATAGCGGTCGGGACTTTTTTAATCCAGAGAAATACTGCCTTCGATGGCCATATGGTCTGAGAGCGTGCAGTTCATTCCCTTATAGTTATATTCAAACGGACGGGCCTTAATTGATACTGAAGCGATCTTGCGTCCCTGAGGCTTGAACCAAAGATGGTCAATCCACTCAGGCGAGCGGCCATGAATCTTGAAACAATCGTTGTCAAATCCACCTGTGTAATCAATATCCCCGAGAAGTGGGGCATGATTCATTCCCAGCATCGCCTGTCCATCCTGAAACTCAGGCTCAGCCACATCGATGTTGAGGTCGCCGGATAAAAACTGCGGAACACCTGCTTTGGCATTTTTTAACAGCATTTTTTTCAGCTGATCTATCTGACTTAAACGGATCGATCCTTGTTCTTCGCCCGATTGCATGTGGGTGATGGCAAACTGAACTTTCTTTCCAGATGGCAGAGAACTTTCAATGAGCATGCTTCCTTTGGAGGCATAGCAATCCGCTTTCGCACACTGCTTGTAGTAAACCTGATCAATGACCTTGAAGGGATGCTTCGACATGATGAAGACCCCCGAACCCATCGGACGCCAGAAAAAATCTTTGCGGTTGAGATAAATATCGTACGGATAACGGCTGCCGAATTTCTGATACATCTCTCTGCGAAATCCTGGCAGAAAAGCTTCCTGGAAAAACATAAAATCGTAACTTGTATCTTTGAGGGCCTCGGGAATCTTTTCAATACGAAGTGACTGCTGGCTGAACTTGAGTGGCTTGGGAAGCATGTACACATTCCACGAAAGAATTTTAATCTCTTCGGCCAGGGCCACATTTGCCAAGAAAAGGGCCAGAATTATGTTCAGGATCATCCGTACTCCCATGTATCTATAGGACCCTTATCCGTAGGATCCTTCCAAAATCTTAGCGAAGTTCAGCTCCACGGGTGAAGGTGGCGAATATTTCCGCACTAAAAGATGTTTAATTTATTCTATGGCATCGAAGCTTTAGGTAGTTATCAGGATTAAGTTAAGAAAACGGCCTTTCTGGCGCTTTTTCTGTTGTTGCTTTAAGTGAAACTTTTGTAGGCTCTAAGGTATCCATCGACGTTATCAAGGGCTTATTTTGCTTCATATTCTCACTCTTGCCACAGTGCTTTTGACCTTCAATTCTTTTGCTCAGACACCAGTGGTCTCAGAACCCATCGGTTCATATAACAAAGGTTCACTTTTAAATGCTTCTGATCTGCCTCCCGAAGGTCCTGGTTATATGCGCCTTTTCACTAAAAGGAACAGAGGCTGGGGGACTGAAGAAATTGTTTCCATGATTGTTGAGACTGCTGCTGATATAAACCAGCTTTATCCTGATAAAGATCGATTACAGGCCGGAGATATTGGTGCAGAGAAAGGTGGTCAAATTTCAAGACATGGATCTCATCAGAATGGTCTGGATATTGACATCACTTACTACCGTGTAAACGGCAAAGAACAAAAACCAGAAAGCATTAATGGCTTTCAGGAATCAATGGTGCGAAACGGCAAACTGTCGTCAAACTTTGACATTGTCCGGAACTGGGAGCTCGTCAAAACGCTTCACAAGCACGGAAAGGTTCAGAGAATATTCCTCGACACAGTTATCAAGAGAGAACTCTGCAAACACGCCAGAGGTATCGGTGAATTCACTGATCAGGTGGAAGTTTTGAGAAGCTTACGTCCTTTTAAAAATCACTCTGACCATCTCCACGTCAGGCTCTATTGTCCGCCTGAAGCTAAAGCATGCAAAGCTCAGGAGGAAGTCGCTCCAGGTCCTGGGTGCTGAGTGCGGCCACTTACAGAGCATATTTATTCTTTTTAGCGCAGGGTTGCCTTTACAGTATTGCACTTCCTGACTACGCTTCCCACTCTTACCACTAACCCGGAGTTCTTATGAGATTTTTCACCATCGCAGCTCTCTTTGCTTTCAGTTTTTCTTCGCTTGCAAGTGTTACCCTGAAAGGCAAAATGGACAAAGTTAACTGCCTGATCAAAGACAATCAAATGACTCGCGTTCAGACTTTCGGCAAAAACGGTCTCTCATTCACATCAACTGAAATGATTTCAATGAATGGCCTTGAAGACGCTGTAAAAGCAGCTGAAGTTGCTGTGACTGAACGTCCTGTTGATCCTGATTACGAATTCTACGCAACTGTTGATGGAAGAAGCTTTCGCCTGAACATTCAGGATTCAAAAGACGCAACTTCAGTGATTCAACTGATGGTGAAGGCCTGCAGAATCTAAATGAGCATCGACTCTTTTAAAATTGCCTCTGATTCATTACGCGCAAACATACTGACCCTGCCATCAGGAAAATACCTGACGGCAGGTCAGCACCAATTCCTCACTCTATGGACCCGGGACTTTTGTCACGCCGTCCGCGGACTCCTTACATTGAACGAAGATGAAGTGGTCATGAACCATCTCGGACTTCTTTTAAAAAGTCTGCGCGATGATGGCCTGGTACCGCGTGTGGTTGATAACAAGATGGTGCAGCTGAGAGTCGCGTGGCAAGCCACCCGCAAGCTTTTTCCTTTTCTGCCGTCGATGAAAATTGAAGGGCCTCTGAAGCCTCAGTACACTGATGAGCACGGATCGTGCGCCATTGATTCCAATCTCCTCGTGCTCATTGCCGCTCTCCAGATGAAGGCAAGACCTCTGGGAGAGGCGTGGTGGAAAGAGCATGAGGCCGAGCTCAAAAAAGTTTATCACTACTACGATGCTAAAATCCTTCACGGATTTATTTACCAGACTCCGTTTGCTGACTGGCAGGACTCGGCCAGCCGCGAAGGCTATTCGTTTCTTACAAACTTTTTCTACTTAATCGTCAGTGTCCGTCTGAGAAAACTCGGATGGAAGATCGCACTTGATGAGATTGCGTATGCAGAGAAACTCAAGCATGAATTTTTCGTCAAAACGTCGGGTGTCTTTAAGACGATGCGAGGTTCAGACATCGTGAGCATTGATGGAAATCTACTCGCTCTGGAAGCCGACGAATTCTTGACTCC
>CAMCYI010000059.1 GCA_945883845.1 Bacteriovorax stolpii
TAGAAAATTCTTTAACCACTTGCTGGTCGTAGTAGTTGCAACTGATGCCTGCATCGACCATCATTGTACTCGCATTGATCCCCGAACTTCTTTCTGACAATAAAAATGCCACCGTATTCGCCACTTCCTGAGTTTCCAGTGCCTTCTTCCTGAGAGTCAGTGCTTCAGCAAAAATATAATTATCTATGTAGTCAGGGATTCCTGCAGACGCCGAAGTTTTAAGTGGTCCTGCACCAACAGCATTCACTCGAACCTGAGAAAATTCTGAAAATGATTTTGCGAGAAAAGGAACTGTGGCATCCAACATGGCCTTGATTGGTCCAAGGTATCCGTAAGACGTTGCGCGGGTATTTGAGATGGAGATCGTGACAATGCTCGCAGAAGGAGTGAAGAGCTCTTTCAGGGCATTCGATACCTCAACCAGAGAGAATGATGAGATCTGCGCGGCCTGGAGGTAATCCTCGCGTTTTGTTTCATGAAAAGGTTTGAGGCCTTCAGAAAAATTGGCAAACGCCAGTGAATGAAGGAGGCCATCGATTGTCTTTGTATGCTTTTTAACCTCGGTAGAAAGACGAGTGATGTCTTCTTTCTTTTCCACATCGAGAAAGAGGACCGGAGAGTCAGGAAATAGTTTATGGACCGCTTCGGCCTGGATTTCAGACTGAACGGAGAAGATGCATTTTGCTCCGTTTTCAATGAGAGTCTTGGCCGAGAATGTGGCGACACTTTTCTTATTGGCAGCACCTGCGATAAGAAAAGTCTTGCCGGTGAGATTGAGGAAATCCATTTAAATCTCCGTACTCGGAACGAGTGTGGCCGCAAACTCAATCGACATCACAGTTTTATTATTGGATGTGATCTTGCCTTTCATGAAGGCAGCATTCGCGAGCATCTCGACAAAATCCACCGTGATCAAAAGCTTATCTCCGGGCTTAACCATGTTCTTGAACTTGGCACCCTGGATGCGCGTGATCAACGCGGTTTTATCTGATCCAGCGGATTCTCCACGCAGGGACATAAGGAGTGCTCCGGTTTGAAACACGGCCTCGCACATGAGGACCCCCGGGAAAACCGGGTTGCCGGGAAAATGGCCACGGAAGAAGTCTTCTTTTCCGGTGAGAACTTTTGAAGTCGTGATGGCGTCCTGAGTACGGTCGACAATCTCCTCAATGAAGAGGAACGGATCGCGCTGAGGAATATGTTGAAGGATAGTTTCAAGCATTGAGGCCTCCGGATACATCAAGGGTTGTTCCTGAAATGTACGAAGCATTCTTTGAAGCGAAGAACAGAACTGCGTGAGCAACTTCTTCAACTTTTCCAAATCTCTTCATCGGCACCTGAGACTTGTATTCCTTGACCTGTTCTTCGGGAAGATCCTTCAGGAGTTCAGTTTCAATGAAGCCCGGGCAGACATTATTCACAGTAATATTTCTTTTAGCGACTTCTTTGGAGACCGAGAGTGAGAGAGCGATCTGGCCCGCTTTTGAAGCAGCGTAATTTGCCTGACCGGGTAGACCGAGTTTTCCACCGACACTCGACATGTTCACAATACGGCCATAGCGATTCTTCATCATGAGCAGAACCGCGAAGCGGGTCATGTTGTACGTGCCCTTGAGGTTGGTATCGATGACAGCGTCCCAGTCATTTTCCGTCATCGATGGAATGATGCTGTCTCTGCGGATGCCAGCGTTGTTAACGAGGATCTCAAGACTCGGGAAAGTTGCCTCGTAGTCTTTGAAGAAATTTTCAACTTCTGTGGTGTTGGCGACGTTGAATTTTTTCAGGACCAGTTGCTCGCCGAAAGCCGCATTCTTTTCTTTGAAGTTTTTAGCGGCCTCATCGTTTCCTGAATATGTGGCAACAACCCGGGCACCCGCTTGAAGAAACGCTTCAGTGATGCCGGCACCAATGCCTCTGGTTCCCCCGGTCACGATAATATTTTGTCCATTAAACTCTTGCATGGTTTTCCTCGTTAAGTAAGAAGCTCTCGATGGCATTTGCCTGGATAACCCCATAATTGGCAGCACCAAGCCAGCCGGACATGATGATGCCCACTGAGCCAGCGTGATAAAGACCTGGCAGGTTTTTATGAAGGTTCATGGAAACATTGAGGCCTTCGAACTTTGTGCCGAAACTTGCTCCGGCAGGGTGAAGTGTGTAGCGTTCCACAGTGAGTGGAGTGGCCGCTTCAATTACTTCAAGCTTTGATCGGATATCTGGAACAAACGCTTCGAGACCTTTAAGAGTTTCCTCGATCATGAAGGCTTTTTCTTTTTCGTAATCATCCGCAGAAAGTTTTTTCCAGTCTTCGTAGCGACAGTTTGTACTGGAGACAATGGCGACCCTTGCATCCGGATCCTGAGGTCTTGAGATTTCGGGATAATAAACAGAGAACGTGCGCGAGGAAACTTTGATGTCGAGAAGTTTTTCAGGGTTATAAGTCGGGTAGCTTGACGTAAAGATGAGCTCTCCGATGTAAGGGATCTTGGCCCCTGCTTTCAGTCCCATATAAACCTGACAGCTCGAAGAGTTCAAGCGCACAGCTTTGGTTTCAGTGACAAATGATTCTGGAAAATGCTCTGCCCCTACCATGTTGAGAACTGTAGAGCGGATGTTGGCGTTGGAGAGGACGACCTTGGCACGAACAGTTTTTCCACCGATCTCCACGCCCCGGGCACGGCCATTCTCGACAATGATCCGCTCGACTCTGGTCTGCATCTTTATATCAACATTATTCTTAAGGAGTTCGTCCTTCATCTTGCCGACGAGAACGTCCGTGCCTCCGCGAAATGTATAAACTCCTTTGCTCATGAAGTTTGAAAACACAATCCCGTAAGAGATGGCAGGATCATCCAGCGTTGACCCGTTGGCATAGGTGATGGGTTCCATCAGGAATCTAACGACATCGTTTCGTCCCGGAAAAAACCGGTCAAACATCTGGCCGTTGGTTTCCTGAGAATTATCATAAAAATTCATGCTGGTGAGATGTGTGAAAAACGCGTCTACTATATCTACTGGTACTTTGAAGTGGTCGACCATGATCTTGGCGTAGTTTTCTTTGGTGAACGTCGTCTGCAATGAAAATTGCGGGTTCACGAAGCGCACGTCATGGAGCTGAACGATGGAGTCGGCGATTTCTTTACTCCAGTATTTACGGCAGGTCTTGATCATGCCCACAGGAAAACCATGAAGGGAGATATCGAATACATGACTGCGATCATGACGAAAAAACCACGTGGCAAAACCACCGAGCTTATTATGAGACTCGAGCAGAAGAACTTTGTGTCCGTTTCTACCGAGGATGTTGGCGGCCGTCATCCCGGCGAGGCCGGAACCGATCACAACGATGTCGTAGTCCTGATGTATTTCATCACGAATTTTATAAAGCATGCAAACCTTGCTCTGCGCAATATATGTCCCTATGAGAGAGGGAAACATTAGACGAAAGTCTCGAAAAAGTCATGATTTACGTTACAATTAAAGCAATGTTCAACCCGCAAGGATAAACTCCATGGCCTTCTTTCGGTTGGTTAAAAAATCTTTCTCTCTGGATTACCGTTCACTGGCATTCTACCGGTTCCTAATTGGACTGATCATCGTCTCAGATACCATCTACCGGATGCTTGATCTCACGAACTTTTATACCGATGTAGGCCTGGTTCCTCGCTCACTTTTCCTCGGGGAAATGGCGATGCCATGGTCTTTTTCACTTCTCTTGGCGAACGGATCACGTGAATTTGCAATGATCATGTTCTCAATCAATCTGCTGACAGGCCTGTTGGTGATGTTCGGATTTAAAACCAGATGGGCCATGGCCTTTGCCTACCTCATGAACGTTTCCATCCACAATCGTAACTGGCTTATCAACAATGGCGGCGATGATATTCTTCGTGCGATTTTATTCATTTCTATTTTCTTACCCCTAAATAAATTTTTCTCCGTTGATTCTGCTCTCCAAAGAGAAAAAGATGATCTGCCGGACGAAACTTTGTCGACATGGGGTCTGACTTTTTATCTGCAGGTCTTCGTCATTTATTTTATCGGCTGGGTTCTGAAAAACCATCCCATCTGGCGCGTGGACTTTACGGCCGTTTATTATTCTTCAAGACTCGATATTTTCACGACTCCTTTCGGACATTGGCTGAGACAGTTTACAAATCTGCAAAAGCTCACAACACTCGCTACCATTCTTATCGAATGGGGTGCACCACTTTTCATGTTCTTTAGTTTTGCCTTTGGACGTTTCTGGTGGATGCTTCGCGTGTTGATTGTATTTGTTATGGTTGCCTTCCACGTAGGGATTGCTCTTACGATGTGGATTGGTGTTTTCCCTTATACCTGTATGGTCATGTGGCTTATTTTTCTTCCGGGAGCTTTTTGGGACAAGCTTGGTGCCCGATTCAGGCAAGGACGTTCCGGGCCTGTCGCTATTTATTTTGATGGTGAATGCCGCTTCTGTGAAAAAGCAGTGCGGATTATGAAAGAGTTTTTACTTTTGCCAGATGCAAAGATTGAAAAAGCTCAGGATCATCCTCAAATGTTAAAACTCATGACTGAGAATAATTCCTGGGTCGTTGTGGGAAGCCAGAATGAAATAACTCATCACTATGAAGGTTTCATTTCGATTCTTGGCCATTCACCATGGGCACGATTCCTGGTTTTTGTGTTTGGCAGTCGACCTGTCATGATGGTTGGAAATACTCTTTACCGGATGGTCGCTTCGAATCGCCAGCTTATGTCGAAGTGGTCTCAGTATGTGAGTTTCACAGAACGAAAAAAACCTGTTCTCACTTTCAGGATTGCTCTGGAACTTACGGGAGCTTTTTTCTTTGCCGTTCTTTTGTTCTGGAACTTATCGACCATTAAAACACTCAACATTCATGTCGAGTCGCTTAAATCTGTGGCCCGTGTTTTTCATCTTTATCAGGAATGGAATATGTTTTCTCCCTTTCCCAAGAGAGATAACATCTGGATTGAAAGTCCGGGAGTCCTGATGGATGGCTCAGAGATTGATGTCATTACAGGTGAGAGAGATGTTTATTCGATCAAGGACAAGGCATTTGTCCGGTCCGTGCGCAATGAACACTGGCGTAAGTTTTACCTGAATGTTTCGGAAAAAACTGAAAACGCACGGTATTATGCAGGTTACCTCTGCCGTTTATGGAATGAAAGAAACCAAGGCATTGTACCGAACGTCAAGCTTCGCAAAATGGAGATTATTGTATATTCTCAAATCAATAATCTCAACGATGAGAAGGGACCGATTCATCGCAAACTTTCGTGGAAGCACTGGTGCTTTGATGCTGACTACCAGCGGGAAAGTAAAACGG
>CAMCYI010000060.1 GCA_945883845.1 Bacteriovorax stolpii
TGGAAAATGAGATTAACTCGGGTGCTGATGGCGTAATTAAGGTGATCAATGTGAAGGAAGGTCAGGCGCTGGACTCTGGCTTTCTCATGGTTGAAATCGAAGAATAATTCGACAGTCGGGGCCGGTCTGGCCCCGATGTTCTGACTCAAAAATCTGAAAACACATGGGCCATCTGGCCTCGGGCCTGCTGATAGATGGGTAGCTCATGACGGGCGATTTTATCAGGAGGATTTCATGATTATACGAGGATCACAGGTTCAAGTTTCATATCCTATTCCGGAAAACGAAATTTTTAAGGAAATGACCGGCTTCGTAAAGTTTATGACTGACGAAACTGTCATCGTAGAATTCGAGGATGTCTCTCTTTATGCATTTGAACTTAAAGAGCTTGAACTGTACGTTGCCTGTCGGGATGAAAAATCCATCGGCGAAATTATCGTTGAGTTGAAAAAACAAAAGAACGTAGAAGTTGTCTTCGTCCAGTACCAGATCTATTGCGTTAACGATCACGCTAATAAGACCCAGTATATGCTTAACGGAGATGGTGAACTGAGAAGATATTATCAATCACGTATGCATCTGGAGAAAGAAGTCACAGGATAAGATCATTCGTCGACTTCAATGCCGTCGACGAGTTTTTGCCAGTTTGCTTCTATGAGACTGTATTCCCATTTAATGTAGTGGCCATGGATCACGTCCCACCATTTGTACTCGCGGCCTGCGGTGGTTTCGGTATACTCCTGGGTCCAGAATTTCATTTCGTCTAACAGCATTTTAGCCGTCATGATTTCTTTCATGTACTTCATGTTGTACTCGTCCCAGCGGTGGATGATCTTTCCATAGAGGAGAGTAATGAGGGGCAGGCTCACGCGATATTTTCTCTGAGGCTTCATGAGCTTATCGCGGGTTATTTTCATATAGGTTGTGTACTCGGACTCGGATGTGAATTTAGGCAAGACCCTTAGGACCATTTTTCTTGTCCAGCATAGTTGATTTCGGATTTCCAGGTCATCAGTATGAGCGTCACTCAGGAAATTACGGATGGGATAGAAAGTAGATGTGTAGGTAAAATACCCACAGTGATTAAAATCAGGTTCTGCAGCGGCCATATGGGAGAGAGGATCAACGAATGAGGCCATGAGACCGATAGCGACGGGAACAAAAAGAATGATAGCGAGGTGAATCTGCTTTCTGATCAGGCGAAGAGGGAATGTCAGACAAAGAAGGATGAGAAATCCAAAGAGCACACCAAAGGCCACGGGATGGGGCCAGGTGAAGGAAATCATATCGAGAAACCTCCACAGAGGGAGAAACAAGAGGAGAAAGGGTACGGCGAAGAAGACGCGCATACGTTTCATAGGCAAAAAATTCCCTGGGAGCGGCGTTAAGGAGCTTTACGGTATGATAAAATGGAGTGGAGGACTTGTCTCAATGAATCAAGGCCCGTCAGATAAAAAGATCATTCTTGCTGCAAACCTTCAGGGGTACTTCTTTGATGGTCTCCTCCAGCTGAACCGAAAATCACTTTGTCCTATCCCGGAGTCCATTCTTTATTATTCCAGCGACGTTCTCGATAAATTTGCCTTGTCTCAGGATTACTTTGAAATTCAGGAAGGTCGGGTAAGGGAGAAAATCCTGGGAACGAAACTCCTGGAAGCCTCTCAGCTGGAAAGAGTTGAGCAGAAGAGAGTTTATAAAGAAGTGGCGGACATGTCTCTTATCGTATGCGGCTATTTTTCACCTTCAGTGAACAGAAAAATAATCGATGCCAATTACTATTCTCAGATCGGGAAGACGGCCTACGGACATCTCAATCAGATGATTCCGGCGTTTATGGATATCCCTTGTTTTTACAGTATGCTCGCCACTAGTTTTGAATCGCTCACGACATTGATATCTCTTCTCGCCGAAAAGAATCGTACTGGTCAGGAGAATAACTTGTTATTCAGAAAAATCCTGGCCGAAGAGACTGTCTCCGACCAGGAATTATTGATAAGTGGTGTGATGAAATCGACGACGCGAAAAGTTTCTTAACCCTTTCTTCCGGCCTTCACAATATTCCATTTACGATTGAAAAACTTTGCCAGAAATTTCTGGAAGTCGTCGTAGTTCGCTGTACGGATAGCAACGTTGTTCTTGTGAGGAAAGTCCAGTCCAAGTCCATGAAGAACCGGGATCGAATAAAACTGTGCGTAGTCTTCGTTTGTCTGGATTCCGAGCAGTGTCTGTCCATCGATCATCGTTTTGATCCGGTCGAACTCTTCGCGTTTGATTCCATGATCACGAAGATTATTGATGATGTTCATGATGGCATTGATAGCAGCATCTGTTTTGTCATGGCCTGAGCCGATGTAGATCGCCCAGCAGCCGGCCTCAAGAGCAGAAACGTGGATCGGAGCTACCGAATAGCAGAGACCTTGTTTGTCGCGAACTTCTACGAACAGCTCTGAACTCTGACCTGAGAGATGAGATGAAATCATTTTGAGATAAAGATCTTCCTTTCCGCCAATCGGATAAGCAGGTGTACCGATCACAATCTGAGTCTGCTCGCGCTTGAACTCAAGATCATCTTTCTTACCAGTAATCGCTTTCGGTTTCTTGACTGCTTTCTTAACCGGCTTTCTTTCTTTGAGGTCTTTAAGTGTTTCATTAACCATAGCAATGACGGCTGAATATTCCATATCTCCACAGTAAGTAAAAACCAGTTGAGAATTTTTCAGATGACTCTGGTGAAGTTTCGTCAGTCCTGCTGGAGTAAAGGACTTCAGAGTTTCTGGCGTACCAGCGAGATCAAAAGAATAGGGGTGACCGTTGAAGACCATTTTATAAAAAGATTTAAAGGCCTGTTTAGTGGCATCTTCTTTCTGGTTATCAAGAGCGCGAAGGATCACTTTCTTTTCGTGGTCGAAAAACTTCTTCGGGATTTCTGGGGTGAAGAGGGTGCCAAAGAAGTGAGTGGAGAGTCGATCAAAGTCTTTCGACTGTCCATGGAGAGTTAATCCGTAAGCATTTTTTCCAGAGAAGCCGTTGAGAGAAGAGGAAAGCGACTCAAGTTCGTTTTTGAGTTTCTCGTAGCCCATACCTTTATAACCGTAAGTCATAAGGCGACTCATGAGGTGATGGATACCTGCTGACTTGGTTGTCTCAGCGGCCTGGCCACCTTTCATGTATGCATGGAGGACGAAAGTAGGAGTCATCTTGTTCTGGCGGTAAACAAGTTTGATCCCCGGCTTAACTTCAGTCACTTTAACTTCAGAATCGAATTCTGAAGTCTCGATTTTCTTCAGCACACTTTTTACTTTCGTTGAAGCAAGCTTCTTGAGACTTCCTTGCCATCTTTTTAGCTGGGCTTCGAGTGGCGGAAGTTTTGTTCCTTTAGGAGCTTGTAGTGTGAAGTGCGTATTGTTTTTAAGAATAGTCTGGAGAGCAGCTGAAACCTCTTCAGCAGTGACCTGACGGATTCTCTCGATGAACTCCTCTTCGCAATTGATGTTACCGGATTGAGCGAAGCCGTGACCTAAGCTGAATGCGTAGGATTCGATGCTTTCTTTTTCGTAAACTTTTGAAGAGATATACTGGTTTTTGATTTTGGAAACTTCTTCAGGGCGGAAGCCATGAGTTGCAGCATCAGTGAGAGTCTTCATGAAGAGCGCAGATACTTTGGCCAGGTTTTCTACCGGGAAACTCATGCGAAGCATGTGGGCACCTCCATGGGCAAAATACATGGTCGAACCGGCAACACCGTTGCAGAGTGAAGTCTTTGCTACGAGTTCCTGATACAAGCGCGATGTCTCACCATGAGCGAGGCAATTGATCGCAAGGTCTTCCGAAGAGGCTTCAGTGCTTGAATAGTCGGGTGACTGGATACAAATCGTCAGAGTTGCCTGACGGATATCTTTGTCATGCACGCTGATTGTTTCTTTGTCAGACATTTTGAAATCGCCGAAGCTTGATTTCTTTCCATGAGGAAGATTGAACGAGCGAATTTTTTCTTCGAGCTCTGGACGATTCTTCAGATCACCAGCAACAACGAGCATGGCATTTTCAGAATTATAGAAATTTTCACGGAACGATTTAATCTGTTCCTGAGAAAAATTATTGATCGTATCTTCGCGGCCAAGGATCGGATGACTGTATCCACCGCTGAAAGAAGATTTCTGAAGCTGGATGAAATTGTACTGAGACGGATTATCCATCGCGCGACGGTACTCTTCAAAAACAACCTGGCGTTCAGACGGGATCTCTTCTTCACCGAAAAGGGGATTGGCCACCATGTCGAGAAGGATATCGACAGACTTGTCGAGGAACGGGCTTGGAGTATTGATGTAGTAGCATGTGTAATCGAATGATGTGAAAGCGTTGACTTCACCACCGTAGGATTCAATGTCGTGGGCGAGCTTCGGTCCAGGACGAGTAGGTGTACCTTTGAAGAACATATGTTCAAGAAAGTGTGCGATACCTTCGTTATCTTTTTTCTCAAGAGCAGAACCAGCTCGGAACCACATCTGCACAGTTCCGGCAGTTGAACCCGGCGAGTGGATGAAGAGAGTATTTAGTTTGTTGTCGAGAACCTGTTGATCGATTTTCATAGCGTCCTTGAATGAGTCATCGTAAGTTAGGGTCTATTATCCTCCTTGGTACTTTTTTTTAGAAGGATTTTCTCGTCAATGACTCAGGTGTCCAGCCTTTATTTACATGTCCCCTTCTGCCAGCACCTCTGCAATTACTGCGATTTTTATAAGCGTAAGTTTACCCATCCTACTGAGCAGATTGAGGGATTTCATCAGCTTTTAGAAAGTGAATGGCGCAGGCATGAGATTTTAATGCTTGAGCAAAATTTTTCATGGGGCCCGCTTGAAACTCTGTATCTTGGAGGCGGTACTCCATCTTTGTGGGGAACCGCCGGAGCAGAGTTTCTAAAAACGAAAATTTTAAGTCACGTTCCTCTTCAATCCAATGCTGAATTTAC
>CAMCYI010000061.1 GCA_945883845.1 Bacteriovorax stolpii
CCCCAACAAATCAGAAACTCTTTGTGCCTAAACTGGATCTTCTTGAACTCATCCCAGGTATACCTGTGCCTGCTGATGAAAGCGATCCCGGTAGCTGCGATCAGAAGTTCTTTTTTCTTTTTATTCACCCCGTAGATCACAACCCAATGACCGATGCCTCTTCGCTGGATGGTCACGATAACAGGAAATCCGTTTTCGATTGATTCTTCGATATCTTCAAAAGTTAAATTATATTTCTCCGAGACACCGATTCCCAGTTTGCGAAGACCGCGGATAAGTTGCCAGGTCTGCACTCCCCACGTGAAATCCGGAGTGACATGCTCCCAGATCTTCGTGAAAGACTTTTTGCGATCGAAACTATGAACGACCATGGCAGCAGCGACAAACCCACACGTATAGGACTTCAGCTGCCTATAAAGCGGAACCTGAAGGGTACTATCACCTGTCTTTGCAATGGCCGGGTTATCATGTGTAAGCTCATAATGTCCGGAGTGCTCATCCATGAATTCATGGAACATCTTCCAGAGATCGACTTTGGGTTGAGACTTCTTTTTCATTTATAACCGTATCGGGCCAGTCACCCATATCCTTTAAGCCACTCTTATGGCCAAGGCTATAACCTTGCAAGAAATTCTATATTATTATAATATAACTCCATGACTTTCTCAAATAAGGAAATCCAAGAATTCGGCTCCAAGCTCACCTCCCTCGGGGGTCGCCTCGGATTCGATAGTTCTCCTTCGGACCAATACCTCGACCTCGAAGAATTTTTCCTCGATGCTACTCGATTTGTCTTCGCTGACGAACGGTTAGCGAGATGTATCGAGAACTGGGTGAGAACGTATGGTTTCGTGATTGGTCCGAGCAAGCTTAAAAGGATCATTGAAAAAGAAAACTACCAGTACGATCCAGCCGTATTCGGCGTCTTTCTCCGGATCGTCGGACGCAATGAAAAACAGTTGAACCTAAAACTCCTCGAAAAGTTCTGTAAAAAGAAATCACACCTCACATATCGAAGTGCAGCCAAGGTCAAAGCAAGACCTTCGGACTACGACCCGGATTGGATGGCCTTTAACATCGCCACTCAGCAGTTCGTCGATGAGAGTAAGAAAAATCTTTTAAACTTTGAGTACACGCTAAACCACTGTCCAGAGCTGCGGAACCGAATTGAAACTGGTGACATCGTGAGCGCGGATTACAAGTCATACCTTCAGCGAGAAGGTCAGGCGCAGAGTTTGAACGCCATCAGCAAGCGGATCCATGCGCACTATTCGAACCTCCACAAGTTCTACACGCGGTTCGAGAAGTTCGGCGTCCACTCACGACTGGCACAGCAGGGCTAGGTCATCCCTGACCTCGGAGATCCTGCGTTCGTCAACTCGTCTCGTGCTCCGGATGAATCCGATCCCTTGCTCCAACACCTCAGTAGTGAAAATTCCACCTGCGTTCACAATCGCCTCAATGTCAGCGGCATCCGTCGCCTGGATGTGTTTTCGGTCATAGTACGCTGCGATCTTGGTGAGGATCAGAAACTCTAAGGCCAAGAGCCGCACTTCGATCTGTGAGAACCCATCGAACATTCGGTGTGATTCGTACGTACTTCCGAAGGGCACTGGTACATTAGGAAACTCGATCCAGGTCTCATCAAGGCCATGGCTTCTGCCGATCTCGCGGATCTGATGGAGCACGTCCGTATTTGTGATTTCGTTTGCGAGATCGATGTCCATGGTTGCGCGCTGGATGTCGATCTCATGGAGGTGCAGCGCTATCCCACCGATGACGTCGAGCCGGAGCTGCAGATTTTTTTTAAGGAGCCAATCGTCGAGTTCGACCAGTGCCTTAAGGAGAATTTTATGGATCATTACTCAGCGTGTATCGGTGCTGGAAACAGAACGCAATCCTGAGAGTCGCGAAGGGAGCTATTTTTTCTCTTGTACAAAAAAAAAGGGCCACCCGAAGGTGACCCTTGAAGGTCTTAAGGCTTTTTAGTCGTCGTTGTCGTCTTAGTCTTCTTCTCATCAGTATGCGGATGCTGATGATCGTGATCATGATCATGAGTTGTAGAAGTCTCTTTGGTATTAGAAACTGTTCCGTCTTCGTTCACAGCACCTTCAGTCGTCTTAGATTTTGTTGTTGTCGTGTGAGTCTGCGCCATAACAGAGAAAGACATCATCAAAACAGCAACCAGTCCGAACATTTTCATAAAACTCCTTTGTTTGGAGGAATTCTACAACGTTGGAGTTTGAATGTGCTGTTAATCTCTGGAAATTCAGGAATTCTTGAGGAAGGCTAAGAATGCATCACAGCTTGATGCAAAAACTCATTCAGTGGTTTCAGATCTTTTAAAATTTTATCAATCTTCAGGCCAAAGGCCTTTTCCATCGATTCCTTCACCGTCATTTCTTTCGACGCCACAAAACTTTTTAATTTTAAGTAATTCCCAAACTCATGATCACTCTCAAACCCTTTCGGCACACGCTTAAGGGTATCTTCTTCGCTTAAAGCGCCGAAGGTTTTTTTGAACTTCTTATCATTGAGGAGTTTTTTCAGATCTTCTCCATTTTCCGCAATATACCGTCTCACGTTCATGAGCTTATCAGGCTCCGGATGCCAGATCCCACCACCGACAAAAATTTCTTTCGGCGAAACACTCACGTAGTACCCCGGCAGAAAACTTTTCTTCCCGCCGATCCCGAAATACGCCGCGAAGTTTTCCTTGTACGGACTTTTGTTATCGCTAAAACGAATGTCGCGATTGAACCGGAAAATACAATGCTTCGGCTCGAGATGCTCAAACCGCGAATCCCACTGCGAGATCCGCACAATCAATTCCTGCACCAGAAATTCAAATTCTTTCCGCGCTTCGAGGTACTCTTCCTTATGTGCGTGCATCCAGGGAGTGTTGTTATTTTTCTTAATTTTTCGCAGGAATGTGAGTGTTTTTTTCATGACAGTAGAATGCCAATTGTGGAGCCGTTCCTGCAATAACTAACTGGGATTCGATTTAGAAAATTCAGCCACTTAAAGTAATTTCATCTCGTAATTTTAGGTCTTCAGGCCTATCAATTAACTGACTAAACACCAGTTGAGAAATTTCTCAACTCGTGGTATCATATTACCGAGGAGTGTTGGGCGTGAAGGCCGTAAATAAGCAAACCGCCGTTTTAGCGGAAGCCGTTCTCTTTGATCACCAACTCATCCAGAGAATCACGTTCGATCTGATTCATATTAATCAAGGCTGGGACGATGAATCACATGACTACGCATACCGAAATAGAAGCTCGTACACAGCTCAAGACATCATCGAGTTCTTTGAGCAGTTTAAATACTACGAGGTGGAATGGTTACTTGGGATCAACAAGGTTAGCGCAAACATTTTGGGTGTTATGCATTACCGATACTTTTGGGAAACGACAGATGAAAACGGAAACAAGGTTCGAATAGTTTTAGACCTGCCACATAAGTCCACTGGCGAAGGAATTATTGTCACCGTCTTCAAACCATAAGGTGAGTTTATGAAAAAGAAATATCTTTCAAATGAAGAATCAAAACTTAATAAAGACATAGAATCTGGTGAAATCAAACCTGTTCATATTCCACGCTTAAGAACTTCTACAGATATTCTTAAATATCAACTCTGCTCAGAGATCATTAAGTTCAAGAAAGAAAAGGAACTTCGACAAAATGATATCGCAGCATCAATCGGAATCAACAAGTCAGAGGTAAGCAAAATTTTTTCATATCAACTTGGTGAGTTTTCATCTGAGAGACTACTCGACATGGTTGAAGCTCTGATTAAAGCAGGCGCTGATATTCGACTCGAGAATGTTTTCGAAGAAGTTAAAAAGAAAGTCGCGGGTATTGATAGAAAAATTAGGGCCCATCAGAAAGTTTTTTCCATCACATAACATTGCCCATCATGGTCCCAATCCTGCAATACCAAACTGGGGATTCGGGAAATGGCTGAATTCTCATTACCCGCGGGGAAATATACCTCCAAGGCATGGGACATAAATGAACCTGATCGATCATCTCGAACAATCTCACCAAGTGCAGCGTGAACTCCTTCTTGCCTGCGACACGGACCTCTCTAGCTTTGAAGAATTTCGCAATGAACTTCTTTGGCACGTTGAGGAAGAAGAAAGTGTACTCTTTACCACACTTCTCGCCCTTAAAGTTTGCACGAAAGATTTGAAGGCCGCCTGGGCCGAACATGCGAAGACCCTCGCTCATTTGCAGGAACTCGACAAACTTCCGATGGGGACGAAATATTGGAATGAAAAATTTATTGAATTTAAAGCCGGACATCTCGCTCATCTCGAAGAGGAAGAAGAAGATTTTTTTCCGGTTGTCCGGAGATCTGTCGAAGGAAAAATCCTTCGAGACTTAAAACGCAC
>CAMCYI010000062.1 GCA_945883845.1 Bacteriovorax stolpii
CTGGAAATATGGTCTGAGACGTTCTTTAATTTACTCCTACAAAAGCTCCAATAAAAAAAGCCCGCCGCTACAACAATTTGACAGTACAGGTGATAGAATCTGCCATAAAATTCATCTGGACAGTTTTACCCAGTCCACGGTCTGATAAAGAAATGAAAACATTCTCAGCCGTTATCCTTCTGGCCCTCACTCTCCTCTTACCTTTGGTGACCGAAGCCTCGATCTGCAACGAACAATACGGTACGGATGGGACCGTCATCTGGATTCATTGCCCAAGGAAAGCAGTCACTATTTTTCCAGGAACCAGATACCAGCGCGAGATCCTCTGGCAACTTCCGGCGGGAAAAGCACCTAAAGATGGCTGGCCCGTCGTTCTTCTTTCCCAAGGTTCATGGTTTCCGATTGAATTCTCACGCCCACGAAATCTTCCGTTCGGGGGATTCAACGAAGTCCGCGTCATCCGCGAACTCTTAGATAATGGATATGCAGTCGTCGCCCCGAGAGCAACCCTCAACGTCGGCTGGATCACGAACATGCCGCATCCAAATTACAAGTTCACAAGTGACTACAGCGTTTTGGCAAAGACCATCGAGATGATTTTCTCAGGAAAATTCGGGCCACTGGATATGCAGAAAATTTTTGCGACCGGTATCTCAAGCGGCGGTTACAACACCAGCCGACTCGCCATCACTTTCCCCGGAATTTTTCGTGCTTTGGTGATTCAATCAGCTTCCTACGCCAACTGCCTCGGACCGGTTTGCATGATGCCTAAAAAGGTTTCTTCAGATCATCCGCCAACAAGATTTCTCCACGGCGCTTTGGATGTTGCCGTTCCGGTCGCAACCGCGCGCGCCTTCTACGAAACCCTCCGGGAAAATCGCATCGAAACTGATATCGTGGTTGATCCGAAAACTGGACACGGCTGGCTCGACTCATCGCCCGAGCTCGTGTTGGGGTGGTTTGAGTCCCACAGGTGATTTCGTACTGGCCAAACTCTTTTAAAATCTCAAATCACTATTTTGATCAATGTCTTAGCTGCTTAATATCTTCAATCTGAGAAAGATGTCCTGCCCGGGTCTATAGGTCATCGTTGTGGTTACGGGCTTTTGAATCGTTACTAAGCACAAATAAGCCCACCCTGCAAAGGCCTCTGAAGACCGCAGACAGTTGGGGTCTAACTGAGGGTCTAAAACAGAGTGACTTGATCATGTCGATTTTTTAAACACCACTATGTAGATATGGGTAATAGAAAGCAAATTACCATCGAATCATTTAGAGTTCCTTTATCAAGGTGGACTCATGAAATTGTTTCTTGCTTTAATATTAATGGCATCATTTTTTCAGGCGATGGCAAATGATGCTGTTGAACTCGAAGCTGCTCTTTCGCTGGAAAGTCCGGAGATCGTAAGTGATGCTCAAGCTTTTCTTGCAGAAAATGCGATGGACTCATTTGACTCAAAGAGACTTCGGAGAATCACAAAAAAATACGGTAAAGAATTTGCCAACGAGGTATACGCAAATTGGATTTCCTCAAAAAACTTTGGTGAATCATGCGCTCCTTTAATCGGATCATGTGACTACTACCTCTGTCGTGAAAATCTCAAGCCATGTGGCGTAAAAGGTTATTATCTCGCCTTTGGGTATCAGCATTGCCAGAAAAGCTTCACTCAGCTTTCTACCCGAGTCAGCGAAAGAGGAAAAGTTTGGTTAACGGACGTCGCGACCTGTCTTCAGGAAAAAGTTGAGAACGAAATTTCACCTGAATTAGAATGTAGTGAAATTAAAAATGCTTCTATTGCTTCTCATGAAAGTTGCTACGAGAAGACAAACTTTTGCGGTCAAAAGTTCAAAGACGTCCTGAAAGTTGTGGGAATGCTCTCTCCAGAACTCGCCAAACCAAGAATGATTTTATTAGGACTTAGAATTATAAAAAACTGCGTATTTTAAAGGATCAATATGAAAAAGCTCACCGTCTTTCTTTGCCTTCTCCCACTCGCCGCTTCTGCATTTGATAATGCGCGGTTTGAAGGCAAGATAGCTATCGATTCTCGCGTGATCAGCGAAATGAATAAGTTCTCGAATGATGGCCAGAAACTTCCATCAGAATACTTAAGTCAATTCTCGCGCCAGATGAAATCAAGAATCATTCAGGACAAGAGAAACTTTCTTGCCCGCATTGAAGGAAGGCCATGTCAGCCTTCATCTGTTGTGACTTTTATCAAATCTGGTGGAGCTATAGGAAAAACTAGTTTTGGAGCAGCAGAGCAAGATGCCGTTGATGCATTTGAAAATGGCATTATAAAAATTGAAGCCGTCGGATGTCTTAATGGACTTGTGGCGGCAGAGGCCATGACGGAAGCAAGAAAACCTTCATTTCAGTTAAGTGTGGTCAGTGAACTTAAGAGTTCAGTTATTCAGGGACCGCTTACATGTGAGAGAACTTCAGTACCGATGCTGGGGTCGTCTCAGTATTGCTACACTTCAATCGCTGGAAATACGTCAAATGAGAGTTACCTCTTCACGCAAAACGTGACAAATGCTCCCCTGGCCCAGGCAGATGCACCAGTTTTCTTTCGCAGCATTTATATGAGTTTTCACGAACAAGGAAATCAGACTTATTCACATAGCATCGCTTACGTCCGCGGCGCTGCGGTTCCGGGATTAGTTCGTGGCATGGCGAAATCAAAGATTCAGGCAACGCAGACAAGAAGTTTTACGAAAATGGGTCAAATTGTAAAAGCTCAATAATCTTAAATAAGATTCTTAATAAAAAAAGGAGCTAAGGCTCCTTTTTTTGTATCGTCTCTCCATCTCAGGAGATCAAGCATTTTTAACACATTGCGCCAACAATAATATTTACCCGCTCGCTTAAGTTCCAGTGGCAAATCCTCCTGCGAAGTTTAGAAGGGGCCATGAAAAAAACTTTGCTCACCCTCTCTCTCGGTTTCGTACTCCAAGCTCAAGCAGCAACGTCAGTACGCTTCTCTAGCACCATCACCTCTAGCTCACTCTCGGGGCTCAAGAATGACATTAGTCGTGCGGCCAACCGCTTACAAGAGAACGATGAGCGCGTGATCATTATTGATTTGAGCTCTGGCGGCGGCGACCTCCAGGCTTCCCTCCGCTTCGTCGGAGAGGTCTATTCCCTTGCCTCACGCTTGGGTGTTCAAATTGATACCCGCGTGACTAGTTCATGCGAGTCGGCCTGCACTATTCTTTATACTGCCGGCCAGAATCGCCTCGCCTCTCGGTCTGCTCAGTTCGGGTTCCACTCTCCTAAAATCGAAAGCCGCATCCCTAGCGGAATGAACCGTGCTGATCTCCTCGACCGCTTCCGCCGGGACTGGCTGAACGCCATTGGCCGAGTGGATGGCGGCCTCGCTTATCAACTGGAAGACCGTGGGTTCCTTTTACGCGATGACATGCAATATATCAGCGCCTCCCGAGCCCGCGGCGGTTACGTCACTCACATCCAATAGTGAAAATTACATTCTGACCGCAGCAAAGCAGCCGCCAAAAGAACGAGTGATCGTGGTAGAGTAATTAGTTCTTCCCCGCTTCCATAATATTCTTAAACCGCAATTCTTTGACCAACACAAAGAGCTCATTGGCAGGATCTGGTGGTTTGACC
>CAMCYI010000063.1 GCA_945883845.1 Bacteriovorax stolpii
CAAGGATCGTGGTTTAGACTTTAAGCGCTGGATTGCAGGACTCGGCCATGGAGTACTGATTCAAACTCCTGAGGCAAACGTGCGGAACTTAGTTAAACTGATACAATCGCAAAAATGTTAATCTTTTTTCCATCTTCAAATGGTAAAGTATCTTTTTGTTCAAGGAGACATATATGAAAAAAATTGCCCTCATGATTCTCGTCTCAGCTTTTGCTTTCACTGCATTTGCATGCGACGGACACAATAAAAACAAGTCGAAGTCTGTTAGCACAACGACGGCAACACCGACACCGGCCCCTTCTCAAAGAAATCTCTAACTTAAAGGCCCCTAACGGGGCCTTTAAGTTACCAGGATGTTTTGAGATTAAAACCAAATTCCCGCGACTTCTGCTTTTCATAATCATCGTAGGCTCGTTCAAACGTAAATAATGACAATTCAAGAAATCCAAGTTTTGAACTCACGATCACTCCAGGATAAAATTTATCCAATGTGAATACATCCAGTGAGAAGAAATCTCCAAAGCCCAATCTGTTCCCAAGCCTGAAGGTTCTTGAGACATCGTAATGTCCGCCATAGAAAGGCGAATACCCACCGTAGAAACTGAACTCCTTGAACCATGACGTCTTCTGGTCAAAAATATCCGGTGTCTGATATCCCAGGAACGTATCCCAGTACTGATATTCGTTGATGAGAGGAAGAGAATTGATTTCAAATAGTGCCCGTCCATAAGTTCCAAAACTATAGAGAGATCTCAAACTCAGTTCCATAAAACCGACATAGGGTTCTTTGTTAAACCGGATGTTCACCTTACTTTCTACCAGGTCACCCGTGGTGAGCTTCTGACTGAAAGCTTTTCTCACACCGATGTTGAGCTGGGTTTTAAGGACCATTTCTTTAACAGGACGAAAAACATACGACGTGGAAGAAGTGTAATCATGAAAGAGAAATCCCTGCAGCTCAGGAAAAACAGGATCTGTAGCAAGGAGAACTGCCCCGCCATTCGAGGAGAAGAACTGCGCGAAATCTCCGTTACGGTATCCAGCATTCACTTTTGCTGAAAGATCATAAGGCTTACCAAAACTAGTGGAGAGACGTTCCTGGATTTTATCCTGATCCTTGGTCTGTACTTCCTTATAAACTTTGAGAACGTCTTTTTGCTGAGAGTAGAAAATATTCGATTCCCATGCATCCGGATGTTTCACACTGTGGAATGGAACAAGCCAATGAAGGGGATCCTGCTGACCGGAAAGCCGGAGTTGATGGGACTCAATGAAGTTAAGCCTCTTCGCCAGTGCAGAAGTGCAAAATAGAGTGAAGAGGAGAACGGGAAAAAGAAAGCGCATTTCTCAAGTGTAGAATGACCTCAGGAATCGACCAAGTCATTTGTTAAATCTGCTGTTTCTTCCGCTTGTTCTGCAGATGGTTTATCGGGAAATTCATCAGGCACAGCACCGGAAAGGGCATCCTGAAGTGGCTTCATGAGCGAGTCGAGAGTGGACTTACGGGAAAGAAGGGCCTGAAGATTTTGATTGAACTGCTCAGTTGCTTCTTCATGAAGTCTTGATTGCTCTGAAAGAATATCTGTATTCACCCTGCTCCATTCAGATTTCAGTGCTTCTAATTCAATCTTTTGTCTCAACGGCTTGATCTCATTTCGGATACCTTCTTCGAGGTCAGATTCTTTCAGTTCTTTTCTTAAGATGCGGTAGTACGCAACGATCACTCTCAGCTCTCTGTAGCGGGGATCAAAAAACTCTTTCAAGGGAACTGAGTTTTTTGTTCTAATCGAATCCTGCATTGCCTTGATAAAGTTTTCTCTCATCTCGTTACTAAAAAGATTTTTAAGCTTCTCTTCAATCTCAGGATGCCTGTCAAAAAAATTTTTTAAGAATACTTCAATCAGGATAACGATTTTTTTCTCTGACTCAGAAACCTCCGCAGTAGATGGAAGAATGTTGAAGATCCCCTGCCAGCGGTCCTGAAAAGCATTACCAGAGTATAATTTTGAAATTTTTCTTACGAGGATGGCGGCAGCACCAACGTTATCTGAGAGCATGTTCTGGAAAAACTCTGCCTGGTCCTGGACTGTCTCGTCTACTTTAAGTTTGAATTTAGAATCCTCAACGGCTTTGGCAATCGCCTTATCAATAACCTTCGTGAGCTTTTGAATTCGGCTGTAGGAATTTCCAAACAGCTTGTACGCCATGAAAACGTCCTGACCCATGATCGATAATCTGGATATGACAGCTGTCTCAGCTTTCTCCATGTCCCACTTGTTATTTGCCTTGCGTGCGAGTTTAAGATCCCGCATGACAGCTTTGAGAGTAACACCCAGCCGGTAAACGTGAAGAGTTCCCCACTTGAAGTTTCTGTACTTACCGGCCGTTGTGACTTTGAGGCCAAGTTTCTGGAAAAGATCAACGGCCTGATTCAGTCTTCTTGCCTGACGGGCATTGAGGCGAGGCAGGGGTTTGAGTATCCATGCGAGATTGGCAACGAGTTCATCACCCTCTGCCTGGATATTCTGCGTGATTTTGTCACGGTTGCCACGAATCCGGATGGAAACGTTGATCCGCTTATCCTTGTTATCGAAACGTTTTTCAATTTGCTTGGCAATTTTTACGACTTTAAGGGCTTCAAATGTTCCCGCACCTGCGTAGGCATGAAGTAGTTTGATACTCAGTTCATCATTATGGGGATGTTTTTTTAATGCGGGCTCGAGGATGGCAATGGCCCCTTCGTACTTACCGGCATCGATCAACGCGCTGGCAGACGCCAGCGATTCGCCCTGCTCAGAGCCGACCTGCTTCCCGCAGGAAACCAGCATGATAAAAAGAATGATACAGAATGCGCAGCTCTTCATGGGGGCTTTCAGAGCAATCAGGGTGCCAGATTGTGTGTCGTTTTGAGGGGTTTTCGGGCAATCGTTAAGAACAACTGTCTAGATTATAGACAATCAGGTAGCAGCGAAGAAGTCCTTAGGAAGACCCGCTTTCTGAAGTCTGGCAAAGCAGGCCGGGACCATTCCTGTGAATCTGAATTCTCCATTTTTCAGAATCCCGATGTCTTGAGAAAGAATTTTATCTCCCTCCATGCCGGCGATTTCTGTGAGCTGATGGATCACACGCTGACCGTTGCGGTCGCGTTTGATCTGCACAATAAAATTAATAGCGGTGCTGATCTGATAACGAAGGGCCTTCAACGGAATTTCATACCCGGATAACATGAAAAGATTTTCGAGACGGAGAAGACACTCGCCAGGTGAGTTTGAGTGAACTGAAGTCATCGAGCCTTCGTGACCCGTGTTCATGGCCTGAAGAAGATCGAACACTTCTCCGCCACGGACCTC